>NZ_ABIZ01000001.1:4426615-5058988 GCF_000172155.1 Verrucomicrobium spinosum DSM 4136 = JCM 18804
CCCGCTACATCGATCTCGGCACGCTTTACAATGCCAGCATTGGGTTCTGGGACAAACTGGCCGCCATCGCCCCCTACCACTATGATGTGACCCGGTCCTATCTGTACAAAAAGCATGGCAACTCCCCCACCCTGGAGCAGTTTCACCAGGTGTACGCCAAGTTGGAAGAGTACCACCTGCCTGTGATGGAGCACATCAGCACGAACCTCAAGGGGGACCCCAAGGCCTACATGGCCTACATGACCCGGATCTGCCAGCTCAACCCGGATGAGTTCATCGACCTGGGCCAGTATCTGGTGGAAAAAGGGTTCAAGGAAGATGCCGCATTTGCCTATCAGGCGGCGTTTGAAACGGCAACCGACCGCGTAGCATGGGCCAATCATGCTGACTGGCTGGTGAACTACTACTTTGACAACGGGCGCACCGACGATGCCGTGAAAATAGCGACAGCCGCCGCGGAGGTTTACTCCTACCGCGGTCTGGAGACCATGGCCAGGCTCATGGAGCGCATGGAAAAGTGGGAGGATGCCGCCAAGCACTTCGCAGCCATCGGCGAACGGTACAATGACAATGCTCCCCTCATCGCGTTCCTGGAGCGCAATCAGGAACGGGATCCCAAGCTCGCGGAAGCCTACAAACAGGCCCTCGCCCCCATCTTTCCAGATGGAATAAAAGACGCAACCTTGGCAGACTTCAAGGATGCCCCGGTCGATGGGGTAGAGTTCACCTCTACCAGCCAGTTGCTGGTCCGCAGCGGGTTAAAACTGGGGCACATTGTCGTGGCACTGGACGGGCACCGTGTGCAAACGCTGGAGCAATACCTTGTCCTCCGGAACATGAAGTCCGAAGCCCCTCTCGACCTGATTGTGTGGGACGGCTCAGCCTACCGCCAAGTGATCGCCCAGGTGCCCAAACGGAAGTTCGGCTGCGACATGGAATCCTACATCAAGTGATGCCGTGGGAACCCTGACCTCACACCAGCTTCATGCGGGTGAGGTCCTGGGTGTCCACCAGACCCACGGGTTGTCCCGTTTCATTCAGCACCACCAGATCATCCACCCGGTGGTGCTCCAGCACGGCCAGGACCTCCGCAGCCAGCTTGGACTCCGCAATGCTGACCGGATTTCGCGTCATGAAATGCGCCACCGGCCGCCCCGCGATATTTGGATCCGCCTGGAAGGCTCGCACAAAGTCTCCATGTGTGAACACCCCCGCAAGCATCCCTGCCGGGTTCACAATCACTGCGGCACCGCAGCGAGCTCGTGTCATGGCTTGCAGAGCCTCCTGGATCGTCGATTCCTCTGTAGCCAGCGCCAGGGAGGTGCCGGTACGCATCACATCGCCCACTTTCGTGAGCAGGGCGCGGCCCAGCGATCCACTAGGGTGATACTTCGCAAAGTCATCCTCGCGGAAGCCACGCGCCTCCAGCAGCACCATGGCCAGGGCATCGCACAGCACCAGCATCGCCGTCGTGCTGGAGGTGGGTGCCAGATTCAGCGGGCACGCCTCCCGCTGCACGTGCACGTCCAGCACCACATCGGCATTGCGTGCCAAGGTGCTGCTGAGCCCGCCGGTGATCGCGATCAGCGTCACCCGATGACGCCGCAGATGCGGCAGCAGATCCACCAGTTCCTGTGTCTCCCCACTGTAGCTGAGCAGGACCACCGCATCACCATCATCCAGCACGCCCAAGTCCCCATGCAGGGCATCCTGGGCATTCAGGTTCACGCTCGTGGCCCCCGTGCTGTTCAGCGTCGCCACGAGCTTCCGGCCAATGTTTCCACTCTTGCCCACACCGCACACCACGATCTTGCGGGTGGCCGTCAGGCAGCCCAGCAGGACATTCACCGCCTCGGTGAAACTCTCCCCCACGCGGTCCCGCAGACGGTTCAGTTCTTCAATTTCCAGCTCGATGACGCGACGTGCTTTCTCAGGAAAATTCATGGTGACAGGGGCCAGCATTCAACTAGGGATGCCTCCCGCCAAACTAGAGAATCCCCACCCGCCCGCAATGCCGAAAAAGCCTGTGATTGCCAGTTACGTCTCTGACTTCCTCAAGTCTGACATGCTGCATGTGTATCGGCAGGTCACAGGATTACAAAATCTGGAGCCTTGGGTGTTCACCCACAAACGGGAAAACGAAGCCCGGTTCCCCTTCCCCAAGAAGCGTCTAGTGGTGCTGCCCAAGCCGAAACTACGCTGGTGGAGGCGCTGGGTGCACAAGAACCTCAAAAAAGCCCCCTGGCACCTCTACACCTGGGAGGTACGCCACGCCCTGCTGGAGCTTGAGCGGGCAGAGGCGAAGTTGCTCCACATCTATTTTGGCCACACCGCCATCCATTTCCTGCCCCTCATCAAGGCCTGCCCCCACCCCGTGGTGGTCTCCTTTCACGGAGCCGATGCTGGCGTGGACGTGCACAAACCATCTCACCTTTCCCCCCTGCGGGAGGTGTTCGCCGCCGCCGATCTCATCCAGGCACGGTCGCAAAGCTTGGCGGATGACCTAATCAAGCTGGGATGCCCGGCGGAGAAGGTTCGCGTGCAACGGACCAGCATCCCCCTTGAGGAATGGACCTTCACTCCACGCGAAATTCCCGCAGACGGTGTCTGGCGTCTTTTCCAGAGCTGTCGTCTCATTGCCAAAAAGGGCCTGGACCTGACACTGGATGCCTTCGCGACCGTGCATCGGGAGTTTCCCAATGCAACGCTGACGATCGCGGGAGACGGTCCGCTCAAGGAGGAGCTGGAAGCTCACGCGGCCCGCCTGGGAGTGGCGGAGTCCGTGAGATTTGCCGGGTTTTTAGATCAAGCGGATTTGAGGAAAGAAGTCGCCGCCTCGCACTTCTTCCTGCACCCCAGTCGGACGACGAGCGATGGGAATCGCGAAGGCGTACCCAACGCCATGCTGGAGGCGATGGCCAGCGGGGCGACCGTCATTGCCACAAAGCACGGCGGCATCCCTGAGGCGGTCGAGTCCGGCGAAAGCGGCTGGCTCGTGGGGGAGAACGACGGCGCGGGTCTCTCGGCTGGATTGCTCGCGTTGATCAAAGATCCCCAAAGAAGCCAGGCCATGGCGCTGCAAGCAAGAGCTCGCGTCGAGGCGATGTTTGACCGATCGACGAACATCAAGGTGCTGGAGGACTGCTATCGGGGGTTGATGGAAGGGGCGAGTTAGGAGTTATGGGTTATGAGGCGGATGTGATGGGCGGGAGTTCGAGGCAACGCGTTGCATCGCCACAGCGAAATTCATGGGGACCGCACGCATCCTGCGTGCCGCCTTCCGCATCCTGCGGAAGGCATGCGCCGGGTGATCGCACGACCAAAGCAGGCTTCGTATTTCCTCTCCCCTGACTCCCGCGCTACGATGCACATCGCATCGGGGAGCGCGGTGCCGACTGCGGCCTAAGTGTCCTAACAACCTGCAACGTCACTGACGTTCCCGGCAAGACGCCGGAAACAACACGCAGGATGCGTGCGCTCCCCGTGCTTCCCTGACCGCCTCCGCATAGCCGAAGCTTATCCCTCATCGGGAAGTTGGCTTGTCGACTTTGATGATCTGATCGTGTTCCAGCCCGGATTGCCCGATGCCGGAGGCATCAAAGCCATTAGACGGACGGTTGAAGGAGCGTAGCGACTGATACCTCCGGAACATCAGATTCAGTATTGCATCCCGGAGCGGATGCCAGCGACGTCGCCTCCGGCATCTCGACTTCCCTGGAACACTGTTCCGATTTTAATCGGTTATTGACGCTGTAGGGGATATCTACCTCCGCCCAGGGTTGGACGAGCCCTAAGCGAGTCACACCCTGGGGTTGGTATGGGGCAGAGCATCAGGTGTGGAGGCCGCCACACATCTCTTCCTCCCCATCGTCATCAACACCCCCACGATCGTCACCCGCATTCTCCCGCGCAACCAAGAGCCGGGACGGCTCTTCTACAGTCCCTCCAGCTCATCGAATCTCGTTTAAGACCTACTTCCCGCCAGTGCGCCCCCCATTGCAAGCAGCCCATAACTTCTAACCCATTACTCTTAACTCTTAACCCCTAACTCCCCCCCCCTCACACCGCCCCCAGCCCCCCCGCCACCACGCACACCTCGCGGCGGTTGGCAGGCAGTTGAGTTGCCTTCAGAGGCGTCGGCACGAACCGGCGCAACGAGCCCAAGATCTCCCCCACTTTGCTTTCCAATCGCTCGTCGGTCATCTTCAGGGTGAGGATGAGCAGCGCAGGACGATGGCGGCGGCACAAGTTCTCAAGATACGGGATCACCACCCCGGGAGCGAGATTCATGTCAGATACCAAGACATCCACCTCCGGCGGCAGGTGATGCGGGGCCAGGGTGCCCACCGCCATACGCAGGTGTTGGAACCTCGCACCCGTCGTGGCATCATGGAAACCCAGCACATCCGGATCCATCACTCCGGTATCGACGCCATAAACTTGAGCGCCATGTTGGAGGAGAGAATAACTGGCTCCGCCCGGCGCGCTGCCAAGTTCCAGCACGACCTGCCCTTGCAAGGACTGCTTTCCGTCCAGGCCCGACCAAGCCAGAGCCTGCTCCATCTTCAGCCACGCCCGTGAGGGAGCCTCCAGGGGCAATTCCAAACGCGGCAACCCGCCTGCGAGTGGGTGATGACTGGCACTGTGAAGATGGCGGCCAAAGAAGAGAGGTTCCGTGGCCTTGTCTCCCACCATGACGTCAAAAATAAGATCACCACGGTTCGGCCGACTCTCGGTTGGAGCGGACAACCCCGCCCCGAGGGCGAGACCGACCAACCGGGCGCGAATCGCATCCATATCCGCCCACTGCAAGGTGGACACCCCGTCCTCATGACAATCCCTTGGGAACACATGCAGGTGATAGGGGCGGCCATCGGCAATCTCCCCCAACTTCTGGACCAGCGCTTTCTCCTCGGGGAACAACCCCACCGAAGTCCCGGACGCCCGGCCAAACACGCAGCCCAGCTCAAAGCCCGGAGGCAGTATTCTTGTGGCCTTCCACGTCACGAATTGTGGCCGCATGAAAGCGGGCGTCAGCAGCCCCTCATGCCGCCGCGCGACCTCCGCCTTCAAGAGGCGTTCAGAACCTTCACGACAGGTGGAATAGACGAATTGGGCAGGAACAGACACAGTAGAGAGATCGGCGTGAGAATGAGGATGCGGAGGAAATCGAACTTTCGACGATTCTGGCGAAATGACACGAAAAAAGGAGGGCCGTCACGATGCGACAGCGTAGCGCAGATTGGCAATCTGCTGTGCCGCCGATTGGCAATCGGCATCTGTAGTGGCACCGGAGCGATTGACTCACACAAAGGCACGAAGGCACAAAGGGCTGAGCACTTCAAAGGAGGCGGGGGTTCCCAGCCCCGATCACCCGCCAAACGTCCCTTGATCCTCTTCCCGCTCCGCCCACCCCACAGACCGCGGGGCCGGAGACCCCGCCTCCTTTATCCTGCGGCCAAGTCAGCTTGAGACTTGTTCGTGAGTACAGGAGGCGGGGGTTCCCAGCCCCGATCACCCGCCAAACGTCCCTTGATCCTCTTCCCGCTCCGCCCACCCCACAGACCGCGGGGCCGGAGACCCCGCCTCCTTTATCCTGCGGCCAAGTCAGCTTGAGACTTGTTCGTGAGTACAGGAGGCGGGGGTTCCCAGCCCCGCTCACCCGCCAAACGTCCCACGATCCCCTCCCCGCTCCGCCCACCCATCAGACCGCGGGGCCGGAGACCCCGCCTCCTTTGTTCTGCGGCCATGTCACCCTGAGACTTTTTCGTGAGTACAGGAGGCGGGGGTTCCCAGCCCCGCTCACCCGCCAAACGTCCCTTGATCCCCTTCCCGCTCCGCCTACCCCACAGACCGCGGGGCCGGAGACCCCGCCTCCTTTACTCGCAGCCACGTCACCTCGAGGCTTGTTCCCGGGGTACAGGAGGCGGGGGTTCCCAGCCCCGCTCACCCGCCAAACGTCCCACGATCCCCTTCCCGCTCCGCCCACCCCACAGACCGCGGGGCCGGAGACCCCGCCTCCTTTATCTGCGGCCATGTGACCTCGAAGCTTGTTCCCGGGGTACAGGAGGCGGGGGTTCCCAGCCCCGCTCACCCGCCAAACGTCCCTTGATCCTCTTCCCTCTCCGCCTACCCATCAGACCGCGGGGCCGGAGACCCCGCCTCCTTTATCTGCGGCCATGTGACCTCGAAGCTTGTTCCCGGGGTACAGGAGGCGGGGGTTTCCAGCCCCGCTCACCCGCCAAACGTCCCTTGATCCCCTTCCCGCTCCGCCCACCCCACAGACCGCGGGGCCAGAGACCCCGCCTCCTGTATTCCGCGGCCAAGTCACCTTGTAGCTTGTTCCCGAGTAAAGGAGGCGGGGGTTCCCAGCCCCGCTCACGCTCCAAACGTCCCTTGATCCTCTTCCCTCTCCGCCTACCCCACAGACCGCGGGGCCGGAGACCCGCCTCCTTTGCTCCGCATCCACACCACAAAAAAATGGAGGGCATCATGCCCTCCATTTCTCAAAACGATCTCTGTCAGAACTTGGACCCGCCCCTTACACCGCCAGCGACTCGGTCGGGAAGGTTTCCACCCAGGGCAGACCGTACTTGTTGAGGTCTTCCATGAACGGATCAGGATTAAGCTGCTCGACGTTCCACACGCCGGGCTGGCGGTACTCCGCCGGGTTCGTGAGCAACTGGCGGGCGGCGATCATGGCAGGGACGCCGGTGGTGTAGCTCACACCCTGGGAGTTGGTCTCGCGATAGCACTCCTCATGGTCGCAGATGTTGTACACGTAGTAGCGGAGGAGCTGACCGTCTTTGCCAGTGCCTTCGATCCAGTTGCCGATGCAGGTCTTGCCCTTGGTGTCTGCGCCCAGCGTTCCCGGCTCAGGAAGCAATGCCTTGAGGAACTGGATGGGGACGATGTCCACCCCCTGGTACTTGATGGGCTTGATGCCCGTCATGCCCACGTTCACCAGCACTTCCATGTGCTTGATGTAGTTGTCCGAGAAGGTCATCCAGAAACGCGCACGACGGATCGGGATGTGCTTCGTCAGGCTCTCCAGCTCTTCGTGGTACAGGCAGTAGATCTTCTTGGGACCAATGCCCGCCGGGAAATCAAAGGTACCCCCGATCTCAAGCGGCTTAGTTTCCACCCACTTGCCATCTTCCCAGTAGCGCCCGTTGGCGGTCACCTCGCGGAGGTTGATCTCAGGGTTGAAGTTGGTCGCGAAAGCCTTGCCATGGTCGCCCGCGTTGCAGTCGATGATGTCGAGCGTGTCGATCTTGCTGAAGTGATGCTTCAGCGCGTACGCGGTGTACACGTTGGTCACGCCGGGGTCGAACCCGCAGCCCAGCAGCGCGGTCAGACCAGCGTCCTTGAACTTCTGCTGGTAGGCCCACTGCCAGTGGTACTCGAACTTGGCCACATCTGGCGGCTCGTAGTTTGCGGTGTCGATGTAATGCACCCCCGCCTCAAGGCAGGCGTCCATGATGGTAAGATCCTGGTAGGGCAGTGCGACATTGATCACCACCTCAGGCTTGAACTCCTTCAGAAGGGCGACCAACTGGGGCACATTGTCGGCATCCACACCGGCGGTCTGAATGGGGCGACTCAGCTCGGCAGCGATGCCGTCGCACTTTGACTTCGTACGGCTGGCAAGCATGATCTCCCCGAAAACTTCCGGAAGCTGGGCGCACTTGTGGGTGACGACACGGCCGACACCGCCGGCACCAATGATGAGGACTCTGTGGGACATGATGGGAAAAAGAAGAGAAGTTAAAGGAAATCACAGCGGCGAATCACTCCGCCGCCCGTCCGGAATCAGTCAGGACTCGAAATACGTGTAGCCACGCAGGCCGTTTTCATACGCTTCCATGATGGAGAAGCGCTCCTTCGCTGTGATGCGTTTTTTCACCACCGCGTCCTCAGCGAGCACGCGGAAACGGCGCACCATTTCCTTGGGATCGTATTCCACGTAGCTCAGCACTTCACTGACGGTGTCCCCCTCAAGCTCGCGGGTGTACTTCAGCTTGCCGTTCTCCATGCGCACGCTGACCACGTTGGTATCGCCCAAGAGGTTGTGCAGGTCGCCCAGCGTCTCTTGATACGCACCCACGAGGAAGATGCCGAGCATGTACTCGTCCTCTACCTTGATGTCGTGGAGGGGCAGGCTGGACTTGATCTCGCGGTCATGAATGAACCGGTCGATCTTGCCGTCACAGTCGCAAGTGATGTCGCTCAGAACCACCGTGCGTGTGGGCTTCTCCTTCAGCCTGTGAATGGGCATGACCGGGAAAAGCTGGTCGATGGCCCAGAAGTCAGGCAGGGACTGGAAGACGCTGAAGTTCCCGTAGTAAAAGTCTGTGAGGACCGCATCCAGCCGGGCCATCTGCTCGGCGGTAAAGTTGCCCGATTTCACGTGCTGGGCGATCCAGGCGAGGATCTCCCAATAGAGCTCCTCACCCTGTGCACGCTGACGGAGACTGACCTTCCCGGAGCCGAACTCGGAGCGGATCTTGTCACGATAGTACACCGCATCGTTGTAGATCTCCTGAAGGAACTCTGAGGTGAGCTTCTGGCCGTTCTTGCGCACGCGTTCACAGAGCTCGAAGACATTCTTCAGCAGCGGCGGCGACTTGGCCGGGAGCTTCTTGATGCCGGAGGCCTCGTAGCGGTTGATGTCCAGCACGTTGATGACGAGCACGGAATAGTAGGCCACGATGGCACGACCGGATTCCGAGATGATGTTGGGGTGCGGGATGCCAGCCTCATCGGTGACTTCACTGATGGCCTCGATGACGTCCGCGCAGTACTCCTTCATGCCGTAGTCGGCGCTGCTGGTCTCGTTGGACTTCAGTCCGTCATAGCTGATGGCCAGACCGCCGCCGAGGTCCAGGATGCCCATCTTGGCACCTTCCTGCACCAGGCCGACATAGACGCGGGCAGCCTCCACCGCCGCGTTACGAATGGCGCGAATGCTCGGGATCTGGGAGCCCTGGTGGTAGTGAAGCATCTGTAGGCAGTCGAGCATGCCCTTCTCGCGCAGGACGTCCACGGTCCGCATCACCTGGCTGATGTTCAGACCAAAGACGCTCTGGTCCCCACCGCTCTCGCTCCAGTGACCGGCGCTCTCCGTGGAAAGTCGAATGCGCACACCGAGCTGCGGCGTGATGCCGAGCAGCCTCGATCGCTCCAAAATGAGATCAAGCTCACTGGGCATCTCCAGCACGAGGATGACCTGCAGGCCCATCTTCTGCGCACGCAGGGCGAGATCAATAAACTCCTCGTCCTTGTACCCGTTGCACACGATGTAGGCCTCTGGATCCTGCATGTAGGCCAGGGCGGCGATGAGTTCCGGCTTGCTGCCAGCCTCGAGACCGTAGTGATACTTGCGACCATAGCGGGTGACTTCCTCAATCACCTCCTGCTGCTGGTTTACCTTGATGGGATAGACGCCACGATAGACGCCCTTGTAGTTAGCCTCACGGATGGCGTTGTTGAAGCTCTCGTTGAGCTCCTCAATCCGCCAGCGAAGCAGATCACCAAAACGGATCAGCACGGGAAGCTGCATGCCACGCTCGCGCATGCCGCGAACGATGTCGGGCAGACTGACCGGTTTCGTCTTTGTCCCATCCTTCAGATTCACCACGACTTCGCCTTTGGCGGAGACGTCAAAGTATCCATTGCCCCAGTCGCGAATGCCGTAGGTGGTGGCGGATTCCTCGATGGACCACGGGGGGAGTTTTTTGCTCATTTCTGGATTGTAGGGAACTGGCGAGGGTGACTGGCTCTAAAGAGGGCCGATTGTGGACACATTTTGCCGGATTGGAAAGTGAACTTTACGGAAACAAATAGCGGACGGACGGGGTCATTCCCATCATTTGCCAATGCAGAAACGGCTGAAGATGGCTCCGAGGATTTCCTCAACGTCCACCCGACCGGTGACTTCGCCGACCGCCTCCATCGCTTCACGGAGAAAAACCGCGACAAACTCGGGGGCCTCTCCCCGCTTCAGCGCCGCAGCTCCATGCACCAACGACTCCGCCGCACGCTGGAAACAAGCCTGATGCCGGGCATTGATCGCTACCATCTGGGAATTACCCGCCCCTGCCCCGGTCCATACGGCATCGCGCATGGCCGCACGCAGAGGATCAAGCCCCTCTTGGTTTTCACAGGATAAGAGAATCGCCCCGCGCTCCACATCAGGCAGCCAGCTTGGATGAAGTCCCAGATCGCTCTTGTTCAAGATCAGCAGATAGCCACGGCGATCCTCCAGCCCCGGCACGCGGCGGGCAGCGTCGCGAGGAAGACTGCCATCCACGACCTCAAGGATCACATCCGCACGAGCCATTTCCCGGTTGGTCCGGTCGATCCCGCTCTGCTCGATGCTGCCAGCGCCCTCGCGGATGCCGGCAGTATCCACCAGCACAAACGGCAGCCCGTGAATATGGAGCACTTCCTCGATCGTGTCCCGTGTCGTCCCCGCTTCGGCACTGACGATGGCACGGTCAAAACCACTGAGCAGATTGAGGAGCGAGGACTTGCCCACATTGGGCTCCCCGCAGATCACGGTGCGAGCCCCGCTGCGGAGGATGCGACCGTGATGGGCCGTGTCGAGCAACGATCCAACCCGCAGATGGATCGATGCCAGACGCTTCTGCATGGCAGCACCGGTGTCGGGATCGATGTCCTCATCCGGGAAGTCGATGTAGGCCTCCACGTGAGCGAGAAGTTCGATCAAGTCCGCCCGCAGATGCTCGGATTCCTTGCCCAAGCGCCCCTCCAGCTGCTGCGTCGCCGCCTTGAGCGCCATTTCGCTCTGCGCGTGAATTAGATCCATCACCGCCTCGGCCTGTGTGAGATCCATCTTCCCATTCACGAAGGCCCGTTGGGTAAACTCACCCGCTTCGGCAGCGCGCGCGCCATGGTGCATGAGCAACTCAAAAATGCGCCGCGTCACCAGGATGCCACCGTGGCAGGAGATTTCCACGACGTCCTCGCCCGTGTAGCTGGCCGGGGCCCGGAAATGGCTGAGCAGAACAGAGTCCACCACCGCGCCTTCCTCATCCAAAATGTTCCCAAAGTGCTGCACGCGAGGCTCCAGCGCCTCCAGGACTCGCTTCCCCTTAAAGACCCGCTGGGCCACCTGCAGGGCATGTTCCCCTGACAGGCGCAGGACGCTGATGGCTGCCTCACCGAAGGCAGTGCTGATCGCGGCGATCGTATCGTGCATGAACTGGGCTGACTGTACTGGACCAAGGCAGAATGACCCGGCCTGAGATGAGCCAGAGCAGCTCCTCAAACCGGGTCAGACACATTTAACTCTTTTTAAGGGAATCGAAAGCGACTTTCACTTCCCCAAAATGCCCTTCAGGGTGGCGATGCAGCGCTGGTTCTGCTCCATGGTACCGACCGAAATACGCACCCAGTCGGGCAGCTTGTACTCTGCCATGGCGCGAACGATGACACCCTTGTCCAGCATCTTCTGGAAGACCAGATTGCCGTCTCCCACCTTCACCAGCACGAAGTTGGCGTAGCTGGGCACAAACTCCAGGCCCATTTTGCCAAACTCGTCTTGGAGATAGGTGCGACCTTCATCGGTGATCTGCTTGGTGCGGTTCTGGTGCTCCTCGTCGGCCAGACCTGCCACGGCACCCGCTTGGGCGATGGCGTTGGCATTGAAGGGCTGACGGGTCTTATGCAGCACGGTGATCAGCTCCTCGGGTCCGATCCCGTAACCGATGCGCAGACCGGCCAGGCCCTGGATCTTGGAGAAGGTGCGCAGCAGGATAACGTTCCGGCCCTCACGCACATACTTCATCGTGTCCGGCGGGTTGTCGAGGAACTCGTAATAGGCCTCATCCAGCACCACGACGACATGGTCGGGCACCTTGTCCATGAAGCGATCAAGCGCCTCCATGCTCACCACCGTCCCAGTGGGATTGTTGGGATTGGCGATGAAGAGCTCGCGAGTCCGCGGGGTGATGGCTGCCAGCATGGCATCCAGATCATGCACGAGGCCCGGATCGGGCACCTCAATGGTTTCCGCACCGAAGAGCGTGGCCATGAGCTTGTACACCACGAAGGCGTGCTCGGCCGTCACCACCTGATCGCCCTCACGCAGGAAAGCGTGGCCGATGAGTTCAATGATTTCGTTGGAGCCGTTGCCCAGAACGATCTGACCGAGGGTGACGCCAAACTTGTTGGCCAGAGCCTCGCGCAGGCGATAGCCGGCTCCATCCGGGTAGATGTGAGCCTCCGTGAGCGCGTTCTGCATGGCCGCCACCGCCTTGGGCGAGGGCCCCAAGGGATTTTCATTGGAGGCCATCTTGATGATGTCCCCGGGTTGCAGACCGCGTTCGCGGGCCAGTTCTTCAATCGGCTTGCCTGGCTTGTAAGCGACCAGGTCTTTCAGTTGGGGATTGGCTTGGGTCCAGACACTCATGATCGAGTTTGCGGTGAATCGGTTCCTTCCTACGGATTGCCCGGGGACGCAATGAGGAAGTGAATTTCATCTCCATCCAGGTTTCTAAGACATTCCCCTTCAACTGGCAGCTAATTGTTGTCCCAATCCGGCGTTTTGTAGCGATCCATTGTGCTCTCTCCCTGTTGCAACCCATGAAACTGCGAACCTTCCTCATTCTCTCCCTCTGCTTCCTCACGGCCACTCTGGCCTCCGCCCAAATCTCCTTCCAGGGCAAAGAGGGCCCGGGCAAGGGCAAGAAGATCGTCCTTCTCGCCGGGGATGAAGAGTATCGATCCGAAGAAGTGATGCCCATGCTGGCCAAGATCCTGTCCGAGCGACATGGCTTCGATACCACCGTCGTGTTTTCCATCAACCCCGCCAGCGGCGAAGTGGATCCCGAAGCCAAGGGCAACAATCCCGGCCTGGAAGCCCTGGATTCCGCCGACCTTTGCATCATGCTCCTGCGCTTCCGCACCTGGCCCGATGAGCAGATGAAGCACTTCGCCGCCTACGCCGCTTCTGGCAAGCCGATCATCGCCATCCGCACCAGCACCCATGCGTTTAACGGTCTGAAAGGCCAGTACGCCTCCTTCAACAGCTTCGGCAAAAAAGTCCTTGGCGAGCAGTGGGTCTCCCACTGGGGCAAACACAAGTCTGAGGCGACCAAGGGCATCATTGAGCCCGGCCAGGAACAGAATGCGCTGCTGCGCGGCGTGAAGGACATCTTCGGCGACACCGATGTCTATGAAGCTTATCCCCCAGCGGATGCCAAGATCCTGGTTCGTGGTCAGGTGCTGAATGGCATGACTCCCGAGTCCCCCGCCGCCAGCTACTCCAAAAAGCGCGCCAGCGACAAAGCCGAGCAGGATGTGAACAGCCCCATGATGCCGGTGGTCTGGACGCGTGAAGTGAAGACGGAGTCCGGCAAGGACGCCAAGATCCTGACCACGACCATGGGCTCCTCCTCGGACTTCCGTAACGACGACCTCCGCCGCCTCATCATCAACGGTGCCTACTGGGCCACCGGACTGGAAGTGCCAGCCAAGGCCGATGTCAGCTTCGTCGGCGACTTCAAGGGCAGCTTCTACGGCTTCAAGGGCTTCGTAAAAGGTCTGAAGCCTGAGGACTACAAGAAGTAAGTCACCAAGTGATTTTCCGGCACCAGAGGGAACGGCGCACCAGCTCCGCCGTTCCCTTTTTCATTTTACGGGAAGAGACGTACGCCGACTGAGCGGCGAAATAGAGCTATGAATGCAGGCAGGAGTTCATCCCGACTGAACCGGGACCTCACATGGGGTGGTCTGATCAGTCCAAGGAGCGGCGCTTTGTGCTTCAAGCACAACCAACGAGGTGATCGGAGGGGTCAGCGCAATCGAGCGATCCAGGCGAACGAAGTATCTTCCACTCCCCGCCCTTCTCCCGCCGCATAGCGGACGGGATCTACTATGTGACCTCTACAAAAGGAGAGTGACGGCACAGCCACCGCCCCCCCCCAGGATCATAGTCCCACCCGACTACCGTCTTCTGCGCCGCAAGAAGAGGCAGCCCAGCCCGAGCAGCAGCAAGCAGGCCTTCGATGGCTCTGGCACCACGACGACCACCACCCCATCCGAGAGGAACAGACTGCGATCCCACTTCAATCCAGTTCCGAGTGTTGGCAGAATGAGATCCAAGTTTACATCCCACTGCCCGTCCGTCGTCAGGGGGTTGGCCAACGTGGCCCAATCCATAAGATCCAGCATGTCACCAGCCACAAAGGTACGTGTACCGCCGTCAACCACGATGAGCCCCCCTGCTTCCAGCGTAAGCGTGCCCTTGATATCAAGCTGGTCATGAGCACCCAGCCCAAGCTCACGCAAGCTTGTCCCCGATCCGTCGATGTCTGAAAAGTCCAGCCCGGCCAAGTAAGTTGCAATGGCGCTTTCGCTGAGCGTCTGAATAATCGAATCGTTGTAGAGCATTTCGAAGCTGCTGACTTGGAACAACAACCGGGGCTCGGCAGACAAACCACCTCGCTTGACCATGAGATCTCCAGCGAAGGTCAAGCGGTCGATTTCCGAAAGCCGGCTGCCAGCATTGATCACCCCTCTCTCACTCACCACCACATTGCTGTTGATCGTTCCCTTGCCGCCAAGCTGACCACCGGTCACGCTGATCCTGCCAGCTACGGTTCCAGACGAGTAGCCATCCACAAGCAGCCTCCCTGCAGTCACCTTGGATTCGCCCGTCAAGGCATACCGAGTGGACACCTCCGTGGTACCCGATCCCGCCTGCACCAACGATCCGGCTCCTCCCACATCTCCAAGCACCACATCTCCAGAACTGTTCACCGCCAGTGTGGCTCCGGTGGCAATCTGCACCGCCCCGCCAAGAACGACGGAGGTGGCCCCGCCATCGCCAAACTGCAATGTCCCGGCAGAAACGGATGTGGATCCGGAGTACGTCAACAGGCCCGACAACACCTGCGTGCCCGCGCCAGACTTCTCGATGGAGAGGGGCGAAACCCCATCCTCAATCTTGCCTGCATACTTGTAAGTCTGCCCGGCAGCCACTGAAACACCCAATACAGAGGCCGATGAGCCTCCGTTTCTGACTGAGCTGGTCGCGTCCACGCCTGACAGGCCGCCCACCGCTTCTGAATAGCCATCGAGATCAAACATCCCGGTCTGAACCAGAGTGAGGACGGAACTGTTGTTGATCTGATTGGTCTGACCAAGGCGCAAGATCCCAGTGTTGTTGACCACAATGGATCCGGCAATTGCATCCACTCCGGCGGACTTTCTCAAGAGCAAGACGCCAGCGTTGATCACCGTGTCACCTGTGTAAGTGTTGGCGACAGTACCCGAAAGTGCCAGAATGCCATTGCCGCTCTTTGTCAGCCCAGCTTCCGCATTGTAGTAACCATCGTTGGTCTCAGTGTCACCGCTGGAGATGACACCGCTCAATTCAAGCTCCACACCTGCCGTCCCAATCCGGAATTCACCGCCGCCAGAATACAGGCGAACATTTCTGCTCGTCTGCGCACCCGCTGACCCAGTGTACTCAAGGATACCGTTGTTGAACGACAGACCGTTCGATCCCGCTGTGGACTGGCCAATGTTGCTGTCGCCAGTGTCAGAAATCTTTGCGACAGAGAGAATCCCCCTGGTGGCACCGCCCGAAGAGCCATTGATGTAGGTCCCCCCAGAGTAGGTGTTGCTGCCAGAGAGAACCATCTTCCCGGCTCCTGATTTGGTCAGCGCCGTAGCACCCGTGTTGTCGGCGATGATGGACTCGATAAAAAAGTCTGCCCCCGCGTTGTTCTGGTGAATGATAAGATCACCACTGACAGATCCCATCAGGGTTCCGCCCGTGATGCGCGTCGCGTTCCCAGCGACAGTGGAGGTCACCAGAATACCTCCAGAACTGATGACGTTGGATCCCTGAAGCGTCAGGGTGACACCTGCTGCGGTGTTGAAACGCAAGCTGTTGATGGTGAAGTTTGCCGCCGGACCCTGGCTGCTGGTGATATCCACATTGTTCGCCGCCACCGTGAACGAATTGGTCTGAAAGGAGGACAACCCGGAAATGGTGATATCTGTGCCGGAGGCACCGCTCACCGCCCAGGTATTGCCGCCCCAGGTCGCATACCCGCCAATGATACCGTTGGTGTTGAGGGTGCTGGTCGTGAACGCAACCACCGGCGAAGAGGTATTGGTGATGTTCAACGTGGCACCGACAGCGCGGTTGATGACATCAAGGTGAATCACTTGGCTTGTCGCAGTGTGAGTCAGAGCGGAAGCCCCGGCCTCAATGCGCAAGCCCCCACCGGCCACCCGGAAGGTGGTGGCGTTGCTGCTGCCGTCCCGGATCCAGTTACCTCCGCGCAGCGTGATACCCTTGCTCACAGCAGCCACGTTGTAGAACCTCAGTGTCGCATTGGAGTTGATGTAGATAGTGTTGCTGGCATTGCCGAGAGCGTTGGCACCACCGCCAAAGGTGAAGTCGCCCTGCTTGACGTAGAGATCTCCCAAGTTGGTCGTCCCCCCGCCTTCATAAGTGACCTGGGACGAGCCGATCTTCGTAAGGGCGAATCCTGCGGCAGATAGCGTACCATCGAAGTCCAAGCGTTTGGTGCTAGTGTTGATCGTGGTGTTTCCTGCCAGGATGACGTTGTTTACCCGGACCTGGTCTGCCCCACCACGTAGTGAAGTGACGTTGGCCAGAGAAAGCGCCCCCTGCCGGTTGTACCCTTCGCCAGTAAGCGTGATGGCTTCCGTGTAGGTGCCCTCCGCTGTGAACTCCAGAGTCGCACCATCCTTCACAACGGTTCCTCCCGCAGTCGTTCCAAGCGCATTGGCGTGCCCCACCACCAGTTTACCAGCATCAACATTCACCGCTCCCGTGAAGGTGTTGTTGCCAGCCAGTGTGACCGTTCCCAGCCCCACCTTGGTCAGCGCTATTCCACCGGTACCATTGATGATGGTGCCGTAGTAACTGCTGGAGGCATCCCCGGAACCCACCGTCAACAGAGCTTGCGTGACGGCCGTGTTCGTGATCACGCCCAGTGTGGCCTGAGGGCTGGCACTCGAGAGCGCTCCTGCTGTGACATTGTACCCATTGAGGTCCAGCGTGCCGCCTTCAATCGCAAGCCGGTTGCCCACCGCCACTGCCTGGGCGTTGCCCAAGCGCAAGGTTCCGGCATTCACAGTGATCCCGCCAGTAAAGGTATTGCTTCCCGCGAGAACAACCGCCCCTGCACCGCTCTTGGTGAAAGCCACCTCACCAGTTCCGTTGTTCCCAATGGATGCCCCAATGGTCAATGTGGAGGCGGCAGCAGTCTGATGCACCACCAGTTCACCGGTCGTATTGGCACTGGTTCCCGCTGTGAGGGTGCCATTGGTGATGGCACTGTCAAAGTTACCGCTCACCAACAATCCGCCTGATTCAATCCGAAGCGTGTTACCGCCCAGATCCACAGTCGTGGCCCCAACCTGCGCGAGGTTCAGGGAGTTCACATTGCGGCTGGATGTGAGCGTGGAACTTGCCGTCTGCTTGATGTTCTGCTTGAAGGTCCACGTGCTGACAGCGGTGTTCAGCGCATAGTCAGCCCCAGACATGGCGGTCACACCAAAGGAGCCATACTTGGCAAACTCCGTGCCCACCGTGGCCCAAGCTCCGATCAGTCCATGATCCTGGGTGGAAGGCACTGTATTGAACCGGATCTGGTTCTGCAAATCTCCGCCCAATCCTGTCCCGACAAAATCCACTGTGGAATAGTTCAGGCGATTCAGAGAGGCGAATGTGAGCTGGGAGGTAAATCCCCCTGCTGCCTGCGAGCTCGAGATGCTGTTGGCACCGGATTCCAAGTTCAGGGCGCCTGCGGTCTCTGAGTAACTCGCACTGCCTCCGTTGTGAGAGAACTCCAGCTTGCCACCGACCATGGAAATCGCGGCGCTGTCGTTGAGCCGGTTCGCAGAATTTGCGCCACTGGTATTGGTCAGACGCAGAGTGCCCCCGGAGGCGACCTGGATCGCCGTCGTACCGCTCAAGGTACCGCCACCAGAGAGCTCCAGCACACCCGCGCGGACGCTGGTGGCCCCAGTATAGGTGTTGGCACCTGTCAGACTCAAGATGCCATTGTTGATCTTGGTAAACGCCAAGGTTCCGGCCGCACCATTCTGCAGGATGCCGGAGAAGACATCATTGGTGACATTGTTCACTGTAAGCGTGCTGACCCCCGAGCCTCCATTTTCGATCACGCCATCACCGTTTGTGCTCCGGATGGTCCCCACCGTTTCGTTAAAGCCAAACAGCTGAAACACGCCACCGCCTGCTCCTGATCCCTTGAAGCTCAGAACCGTGCCCGTGTCATGAATCTGGTCGCTCGTACCGAGACGAAGGATGTCCCTGCTAGAGCCCACTCCATCACCGATGTTCACCTGGGTGTTCGTAGTGATGGAATTGAGGAACTGCGTTTTGGCCAGCCGAAGGATGCCTGAATTGACGGAGGTGGCGCCTGTGTAGGTGTTGGAACCGTTGCCCGTGAACTGCACGATCGCAGCAGGATCCACCGCCGTAATGACTAGGCCGGCACTGCCGCTGATGACGCCACTAAGCGACACCGTACCCGCTTGCGCAGTGATCTGGGAGTTGGTGGCAACGCTGATGGTCCCGGAGAAGGTGTTGGAGCCGGACTGGTTCGAAATGGCTCCGAGGGAGACACCACCAGATTGATGACCAGACCCATTGATCACCAGGTTTTCATTAACGGTGATACCCCCACGGATTTCCAGGGTGGCCCCGCTCATCACAGTAGTGGTACTGCTGGCATTCGGTCCGAGCGCGTTGGCATGCCGGACGTCCAGTACGCCCTGCGCAACTGTCACCGTTCCGGTGAAGGCGTTGTTGGCGTTCAGAATGAGACGTCCTTGTCCGGACTTCGTCCAGTTGGTCCCGGCCAGAATCGCGGTGATGGTGGTGCCCGCCGTGTCTGAGTAGGCATGATTGGTAGCGATCCAGGCCCCGGCAGTGAGCGTCACATTTCCGCCCTGGATGGTGTAGTTGCTACTCCCAGCATCATTGAAGGTGATGTTGTTGACCAAAACTCCACCCGCCTGGACGCTGACCGCCCCGGCGGCACCTGATCCGCTGCCGAAAATCACGTTCAGGGTGCCATCGGAAACGAAAGACGTGTTGGCACTGCCAGTCCACCAGTTCGTGTTCGGGGTGACGGCCCAATTACCTGCTCCGTCTTGAGCACCATTGGTACCGGTGTTCGCATCCCAGACCAGAGCATTGGCCAGCACCACGATGGTGCCGTCCACCAGAAGACGGCTCGTGTCCCAATAGGTATTGGCGGAATCCGAAAGTTTCATCGCCCCGATATCCAGCAGCATATCGGCGATGCTGCGATCCAGGACCGACATGGTCCCCCAGTCAAAAAGCTTGAGTGACTGGTTCGCGGTCCAGAGGTTCGAGGAGACCGCGTTGTTGTTGACGATGAGCCTGCCGTTGAGATCCACGGTGCCTGAGCCGGTGAACTTGATTTGATCAATGCCGCTGGCCGACCACACATCCAGACTGATCACGCCATCATTCACCAGTGAGCCCGCGAAAGTCAGTGTCTGGGCCACCGTTTGACCAAAGACACCCACGCTCAGAAGACCATTGGCCGCGATGGAAGTATTGCCCCCGATAATTCCGTTGCCGGACAGCGTGGCGCTGGCTGCTACCGTGACAGCACCACTTCCGGAACGAGCCGTGCTGGTTGCCGATCCCGTCCCAGCACCCATCTGCAGAGTGCCTTCATTGATGCTGGTGGTCCCAGTGTAGGTATTCACACCAGAAAGGATCTGCGTCCCCGTGCCGACCTTGGTCAGAGACACCGCACCGGATCCTGTCCCATCATTGTCCTGGATGATCCCGGCGTAGCCTGTGCTGGACGCAGAAGTCAGGTTTGTGACGCTGGACGCATTGCCATTGCCAAACGTCAGGTTCTGACTGCCTGCGCCGTTATTTCTAATGATGGCACCTGCTGATCCCGACAAGAGACCCACACTCTGGCTGGTGCCATTAAGATCCACCACGCCCGCTGCCCCCACCGTGAGGTATCCGATTGAGGCTCCCAGTTTGCCAGCCCCGCTAAGGCGCAAAATGCCGCCATTGACGATGTTCCCGCCAGTGTAGTCATTGTTCCCATTGCTGATGACAAGAGTGCCAGCTCCGGTTTTCGTCAGTGTACCCTGTGAGGAGAAAAATCCTTCATCCGCGGCGAGGGCCTCTCCGGAGATCTTTCCAGAGATTTCCACCGTCACCCCGGCAGTGACCACCTCCAAAACTCCGCCCCCTGAGAGCAGATTCACATCACGGCTGATCGTGCCATTCGCGCTAGTGTTCGAATAGCGGAGCGTGCCGTTGTTGAAGTAGAGATCATTGGTCGCGCTGTTGTCCCCGAGGTTGTCATTCCCACTCGCCGTCACGTTGGTGACCTGAACCACTCCAGTGCCGATGGTGCCGCTGTTGTTGCCACCGTTGATGTAAGTGCCCCCACTGTACGTATTGGTGCCGGAAAGAATCAGCGTTCCCGTGCCCGACTTGGTCAATGCCGTGGCTCCACCGTTGTTGCGAATGGTTGAACTGATCGTGAGCGCTTGTGATGCATTCTGAATCACCACCAGATCTTGCGAATTACCGCTTTGAAGGAAGCCACCGGCGATACTCGTCGCACCCGCCCCGGTAACCAGCACCCCCCCGCTCCCAAGAGTCAACGACTCCCCCGCTCCAATGGTCAGATTCGCCAACGCGGTCAAACGCAGAGAATGAATGGTGCGGGTGGAGATGCTGGCCGCAGGATCACCCGCCAGACTGACGTTCTCCGTCGCCAGCCATGTGGAAGAATCACTGCTCGTCTGGAAGGAAGCATCCACCAGTCCACCGATGGCACCATCGTCCGTGTCCGGTCCGTTCACCGCCCAGGTGGTGCCGCCGTAGGTAAAATACCCGCCCAAGATTCCATTGGTATTGCGAGTGTCGGTGGTGGCAAGAGTCTTGTAGGTCGTGGGGCCCACCACGAGAACGTCATGGTCCACTGTGGCCCCCACGCTGCGATTGATCACGTTTAGCCCCCAGATCAAACCGTGGACGGTTGAGTTGCGGGCGATGCTGGATGCCCCAGCGTTCAGGGTGATGCCTCCCGTTATGCCGATCGTCGTGACGTTGACGTTGGTGCTGCCACCGCCGCGGCGCAGCGTACCACCGTTCAGAGTGATCCGCTTCAGGTCGCTTCCCTTGTCGTAGGTTTGCAGGACAGCTCCCGTGTTGATGAAGATCGTGTTCCCAAACGTGGCACTGGCATCATAGCCCATGTCCGCGCCGCCACTGAAGTTCAGCGTCCCCTGCTTCACGAAGACGTTGCCCAGGTTTCTGGTGTTGCCCCCTTCCAGCGGCAGTTCCCCAGTTCCCAACTTGGTGAGACTGAACCCTGCCGCGTCAAAGACGTTGTCCATATCGATGCGGGAGTTGTTGAAGATGGTCGTGTGTCCGGTCAGGTACACGTTCATGGCGCTCTGGTTTTGGCCGCCATTTTTGATGAGGGCCCCCTGCCCGTTCACCCCGCGTCCTTCCAGAGCGATGTACTCATTGAAGGGCTCATTTGCGGTTCCCCCGCCGGAAAGGTCCAAGGTGGCCCCATTCTTCACAAGAACCCCGTTGACCGCCGTGCTCCCTGAAGTTCCTAGAATGGTAGCCGTCGTACCCGTAGTAGCTGGGTTGATGGCCAAAGTACCCTCATTCACCACAATCTGCCCGGTGTAGCTCGGGCTCGCCGCGTTGAGCACCAGGATTCCGGTTCCCTGCTTGGTCAGCGTGCCACTCCCAGACAATGCACTGGAAAAGTTGATCAATCCTCCATTGGTGTTGATCACAGCTCCACCTGCGCCAATGGGGTCCAACTGGTCAGATACATCATCGGCCACACCACGCCCATATCGAAGCGTCGCTCCATTGATGATCAATCTACCTGTGCCAAGCGCCGCAGCAGACCCGATTTCGGTCACACCACCTGAGAGAGTGATGTTGCCCGTCAAGACATTGGCACGATTCAGGTACAATGTCCCACTGCCGGTCTTTTCAAGCGCACTGCCCCCCTTCAATACCGCATCGATCAGAATGTCCGAAGAGGAGGCCCGGAACTCAAACGACAGCCCAGTCGGCTGAATCAGTAGAGACAAGCCAGACAGGAACTGGAGATTGGAGCCACTCCCGTTGATCACTGCGGCTCCCGTGAGGGTGAGGGTGCCGTTGCCACCCAAGATCGTGGAGGTGCCCGTGACGCTTTGCGTCAAATCCCTGACATTGACCTCATTCGTGATGTTGACCAAATTCGTCCCACCTGTCTGGAAGTAGGCGTCCCCGCCGTCTGCCCATGCACCTGGCGGCGTGGTACCAGGAGAGTCAAACGACTGCCAAACGTTGCTCTGCCAGTTTACCGCCGTGGGTGCAGGTGTTAATCCAGAAGCGCTGCTGCTGTCGAAGTACTGCCCGAAACCTGGTAGCGATGACATCACGCCGACGGAGGCGAGGATCAAGCAACGGGAGGCGGCAAAGAAGCGTGTCGTGGTCAACATGGCTAGGGGAGGGGCCAAATAAGAACAGAATTTTCCCGGGAATTCATACAAAAACTTGGATGTACGAGATAAATGCAAAAGTCTGGTGTTGAGGGTCTGCCGACTTACTGGCCACCACGCCCCGTAATACAGGCTTTTCCCTACCTCAAGCCAAGCAAACCATTTAACCCAGGAGAGCCCAAGCTCTCAAATTCCATGAGTTTGGTCCGAATGTCCCCAATAATCGGCACCGCTTCTCCGTTTAGCCTTGTCCCGCCGGAGGTGCCGTAGGCACCAGGCGATGCCTGCCCTACCCACTACCGTGACCCTGCAAAGACTCGTCTTCAGCTCTATGTGCGTCGCGCCGTTGTGCCAGGCTGCGCCCGATACCAAGGCCTTTTTCGGCAATCACTGCCTGGAGTGCCACGATACGGAAACCAGAAAAGGCGGCGTGGACCTGGAGGCACTACGCTGGGCTCCGAATGAGAAAGCTGCCTACGACAAGTGGGTGAAAGTTTACGACGTGGTGCAAAAGGGTGAGATGCCCCCCAAGAAGGAAGACCGCCCCGCTGCCGATGCCTCCAGAGCCTTTCTGACCGACCTCGGTGACAACCTGAGCACGGTGGACAAGCAGAAGATTGCCGCGAATGGACGCACCGTTCTGCGCCGACTCAACCGCGAAGAGTACGAGCGGACGGTGCAGGATCTGCTGAGCATCAGCCTCCCTCTCACGGCCATGCTGCCAGCCGACACGCCGCTTTACGGGTTCGACACTGTATCAGAGGGCCTGCGCCTCTCCACCCTCCAGATGGAGAAGTACCTGGAGGCCGCGGACGCCGCCGTCGATGCTGCGATCAATCTCGGACCAGAACCCGCTCCCATCAGCGGCCACTGGCTGGTCAAGAACGAGGAGGGCGTGCGCAAAAACATCGACACTCCTGAAGGCACTCTGACCAACCCCAATGACCCCAAAAGCAAGCACCGCCAGCTATTACGGGAACTGCCGGACGGGGCCATCGTCTTCTTTGATCAGGGCTATCCTGCGGCGCAGATTCGCCAGGTGGAGCGCCATCCGGCCGGACTGTTCCGCATCCGCGTGAGCGCCTACGGCTTTCAGAGAAAGGGCGAGAGCATCCCCATGCGGGTTTACGGAGATAACTTCAAGGACAAGCAGCTCCTAGGCTGGTTCGACATGCCGGCCGACAAGCCTCGCGTGGTGGAGTTCGTGGGCCGTCTCCGAGCCAATGAACATTTGCGCATCGAGCCGACCAACACGGGCGTGGATGAAAAGGGGCAGAACGTGTACAATATTGGGGCCAAGGAGTTTGGAGGATCGGGCCTGGCCATCCAGTGGGTGGAGGTGGAAGGCCCGCTCAAAGAAACCTGGCCTCCCCGCAGCATGGAGGCCCTCTTTGGCGACACGCCGATCACCAAGATCGAGGAAGGTCGCAAGAACCGCGACAAACGGGTGGCTTATGAAATCAAGCCGGAAGATCCCAAGGCCAGCGCCAAGGCGGTTTTGGAACGCTTTGCCACCAAGGCCTTCCGCCGCCCGCTGGAACCGGGTGAGGCAGACCGTTATGTGAAGCTGACGACGGATGCGCTGGATGAACAACTGAGCTATCTCGACGCCATCCGCATCGGTTTTCGCGCCATTCTCACCGCTCCGCAGTTCCTTTTCCTTGAGGAGCACACCGGCAAGCTGACCGACTACGCCCTGGCTTCCCGGCTCTCCTACTTCCTCTGGAGCACCATGCCGGATGAAGAACTGCTCAAGCTGGCAACCGAGAAGAAACTCAGTGATCCCCAAGTGCTGCGGGGCCAGGTGGAGCGGATGCTCAAAAACGAACGGGCCAAGGCCTTTGTCACCAACTTCACCGGCCAGTGGCTGGACCTCCGCAACATCGACGCCACCACGCCGGACAAGAAGCTCTATCCCGAGGCGGACGAGCTCCTGCGGGTTTCCATGGTGGACGAGACCGAGGCCTTCTTCACCGAACTCCTTGCCTCGAACCTCCCGGTCACCAACATCATCCACTCAGACTTTGCCATGCTCAACAGCCGGCTGGCCGCGCATTACCAGATTGACGGTGTGGATGGCGAGCAGATCCGCAAGGTCACCCTGCCCGCCAACAGTCCGCGGGGCGGCATCATCACCCAGGCCAGTGTCCTCAAAGTCACGGCAAACGGCACCACCACCTCGCCCGTCTTGCGCGGTGCCTGGGTCATGAAGAAGCTGCTGGGGCAGCCTCCCTCCCCACCCCCACCGGGCGTCGGCTCCCTGGAGCCAGACACTCGCGGTGCCACCACGGTGCGCGAGCAGCTGGACAAGCATCGCAACTCGGAAACGTGCAAGGGCTGCCATAGCAAGATCGACCCACCCGGTTTCGCGCTGGAGAGCTTCGATGTCATCGGCGGCTTCCGGGACCGCTACCGTTCCCAGGACAAAGGTGACACTGCCACCGTGTCGAATACCCGGAAGAAGCGCCTCTACATCAAGCTCGGCCCAGCCGTGGATGCCAGCGGTGCACTGGCGGATGGAGCCGCCTTTACCGGGATCATCGACTTCAAGAGTCTGCTCATGGCCAATCCCCAACCGGTGGTCCGTGCACTGACTGAAAAGCTCGTCATCTATTCCACCGGCGCAGGCATCGGATTCTCCGACCGCCCCGCCATTGATGCCATCGTTGCCAAAACGGAGGAACAGGGCGGCGGACTCCGCACTCTGGTTCAGGAAATTGTGCAAAGCCCGCTCTTCCAGTCCAAGTAAGACGCCCACCCGATCCCGCCACCGCCACTATGAACCGCCCATCATCCCCCCTTTCCCGCCGCGGCTTCCTGCGTGGCAGCGGCGTCTCCCTGGCTCTGCCCTTCCTGGACGCCATGTTGCCTCACAAAGCTGCCGCTGCCGCTGCCGCATCGCCCAAGCGGATGGTGGCCGTCTGCACGAGTCTCGGCATCTACGGCCCGGCCTTCTTCCCCACCCAGGCCGGTCGCGGCTATGTCGCCACAGAGTACCTGGACCTGATGAAGGAGCACCGCAATGACTTCACCGTCTTCTCCGGGCTCTCCCACCCGGACCAGTCTGGCGCCGATGGCCACTCCTCAGAGATGACCTGGCTCACCTCCGCCCGCCATCCCGGCTTGGGAGGATTCCGCAACACCATCTCTCTGGACCAGTATGTGGCGGAAAAGATCGGTGTGGAGACACGCTACCCCTCGCTCACACTGGGCACGAACAATGTCAGCCAGAGCTACACCCGCAGCGGCGTGATGATCCCGGCAGAGACGCGCCCCTCCGTCGTCTTCGCCAAGCTCTTCACCAACGGCTCCCAGTGGGAGGTGCAGCAGCAGATGCGCAAGCTCAAGGACGGACGCAGCATCATGGATACCGTCCGCGAAGAGGCCAAACGGTTCGGCTCCCGAGTTGGCTCCTCAGACCGCGAGAAGCTGGACGAGTACTTCACCTCTGTGCGGGAGATGGAACTGCGCCTGGCCAAGCAAGAGGAATGGGTGCAGAAGCCCAAGCCCGTGATCGACGCCAAGGCTCCCTCCGATATCGCAGAGAATGCCGACATCATCGGCCGCATGCAGTTGCTCTTTGAACTGGTCCCCCTCGCCCTTCAGACAGACAGCACCCGCCTCATCACCATCTTGGTGCAAGGACGCGGCGACGTGCCACCGGTGCCCGGCGTGAGCATCGATCACCACAACCTCTCCCACCACGGCCAGGATCCCGAAAAGATCCGCCAGCTTGAGCTGGTGGAAAAGGCCGAGATGAACGCCTGCAACAAGCTGCTCGGCGCTCTCAAGCAGAAGAAGGAAGGTGACAAGTGCCTGCTGGACAACACGATGGTGCTCTTCGGCAGCAACCTCGGCAACGCCAACAGCCACGACTGGCGCAACCTGCCCGTGCTGCTGGCCGGCGGTGGCTTCCAACACGGTCAGCACGTGGCGCGCGATGCCAAGGACAACACCCCGCTCTGCAACCTCTATGTGCAGATGCTCCAGAAGATGGGCATCGAAGGCGACACCTTCGGCACCAGCAGCGCCGCCAGCGTGCCCGGGTTTGTGTGAGACCTGCTGCGCGGGAGACTCCAGACTAGAAGACACAAGACGCAAGACCTGACGCCGGGGGGGCGATGCCACCCCGTAGCGCAGATTGGCAATCTGCTGTGCCGTCGATTGGCAATCGGCAACATTCGCCAGCGGGGTTGGCTTGCATTTACCAGAACACCAACAGGGCGTTGGACTCTCCATGTGGCGGATCGAGGTCCGAGCCGGGGTTGGAGTACCGCTTTAAAGCGGAATCACGCCTCACATGTTCCTTGAAGTGAATATCTCCCCAAAATACCCAGTCATCGCCAACCGGTCCTGCGCATCCCAGCGACGCAAAATCAGAGAACACGCGCCTCCTGATTCCGCTTAAAAGCCAATGCCATCAGGGAAATCGGAGCCTTGGTTCCATCATCGCATCAAAGCTAGCATCTGGCTTTTGCATGGCATTTACCAAGCGGCTTGATTCGCGGTGACGGAGCCGAAGCTGAGGGCCAAAGGCCCGGATTCATACCAGCCCTGGGCAGCGCCCAGGGTTTGGGATTCCTCAATACATTCAGGGCTGTAGGCCCGGCCTCATCAAGCCTGCGCACGACGAGCATCCCTGCACGACGCCGGGCCTGCAGCCCTCAACATCTAAAACCAACGCCAACCTTGAGCGTTGCCCAAGGCTGTTATGACTCCGGGCTTTCAGCCCTCAGCTCTTTCGCAAAGAGGATCATCAGCCTCGCCACACTTTCCCTGATGGTATTGGCTTAAAAGCGGTACTCCAACCCTGCTGCGAAGCGTGGTGGTGATTTGAAAGGGCCAGTTGGAGAAAAGCCGAAAGCGACACTTGATCCCGTCCCCGCTTCGCCCATCCCACAGACCGCGGGGCCAGAGACCCCGCCTCCTTTACTCCGCGACCAAGTCGCCTCGCAGCTTGTTCGTGAGTACAGGAGGCGGTGGTTCCCAGCCCCGCTCACGCTCCAAACGTCTCTTGCTCCAGTTCCCGCTCCGCACACCAACAAGACCGCAGGGCCGGAGCCCCCGCCTCCTGTACTCTGCGGCCAAGTCATCTCGCAGTTCGTTCGCAACGCCCCCCTCCCTACGCGCCCTTCTTCTGCTCCTTCATCGCCTTCTTGACGCTCTCTTCCATCGCGGCGTATTCATCGCGATAGTCATCACTCTGGAGTGTGAGTGCCCGCCCCGCTGTCCGAAGCGCTTTCCAGGCCAGCTCAAGCTGGTTCGCCTTCTGAGACTCCCGGACGAAAGGCGTCAGCATGTCTGAAAAGACGGGACCGCTGCTGGCTTTACCCAGCTTGCCCATGGCCCAGTCCAGTTGCTTGTAGGCCTCATCCCATTTGCCCTCTTTCATGAGTTCTTTCATCTTCCGGTTGGCAGTGTCCAGACTGAGGTCAGTGCGTTCCTTGGAGTTCGCGGAAACCACACCACGCTCCAGCTTGTCCGCCATGTCGGTCTGCCCGGTTTCCCGCAGCAGCGCCACGTACTTGGTGGTGTATTCGGCCTTCAGGTCTGCATTGCGACTGAACTGGCGAATGGCTGCCTCGTAGTGCTGGGTCATTTGCGCAGGCACTGCCCCGGTGCCTTTGAGGATGTCCGTCCGACGGTCCCAAGCATCCGCATCATTGGGGCAAAGCCCAATCGCCGTCTCGATGGCAGCCTTTTCCCGAGGCAGATCGTTGGACGCCTTGAATAGATCCGCCATCTCCACATGGAAACGCGCCGTCAGATACTCCGGACGGTTACGGAAGCGGCTGGCCAGATACAGCAAATCGTGATCGGTCATCTTCTTCCCCGTCTGCGGATCTCGTGCGGAACCAGTCGCATAGTTGTCGTAGGAATAACGCCCCTCGTTGAGCTCCCAATGATCGTCAGACTTCATGTAGCCAAACCAAGCATGAGCTCCGCGATTGCCCTCCCCCACAAAAAGAATGGAGGGAAGCCCCCGTGCCTTGCCTGAGGTCCAGGCGAAGTAAGCCTGATCCACAGTCATCCCATAGCCCTGCAAAAGCAGCGCCAGAGGCTTGAGTTGGTGATGTTTTGAAGTGCCTTTTGCGAAAGTGATTTCTCAAACGGGGCGGTCCTGCTCCGTTATGCGACGCCTGCTGTCCCATAGACGGGGGGCTCCAGCCCAGGCAGATACACGCTTTGCGGGCTGGCTCGCATCTTCCATGGACCGCCTGCTGTCCCATAGAACGCCAGCAATCTGAGCAGATCCACCCGGCTCCAAGTCACCCCTCGGATCATCGTGAAGAGGCGGGTGAAGCTGTGCGGCCAGCCCGATACTTGTGCCAGGAACCGCAGCAGCACATAGAGCAACAGGGCCGCCCAGAGCTGCCAGCGGATCGCGTTTTTGCTATGTCCCAAAAAATCACAGATGCAGAGCGTTTGCTTGATCTGCTTGAAGAACACTTCAATGCCCCAGCGGCTCTGGTAGAGTTCTCCTACCGTGCTGGCGGCCCATTCTGTCTGGTTGGTGATAAAGGCCATGCGCACTTCCTTGCCGTCAAGCTCCACGAGCATCTCCACCCGGCGCAGCGGGCCGGGATGTTGCGAAAGGCTCCTGGCTCCTTTGAGCACAATGAGGTCATCGCGCAGCACCTTGCCTTGCGGCCGTGCCTGGAGCTTGCGCGTCACCCGGTAGCTCATGTTGTCCTTGGCACGGGTGACCCAGAAGATGCCCCGCCCAGTCAACTCCCAGAGGTGGGCAAAGTTGATGTAAGCCTTGTCAAACAAGGCAATTTCCCCGTCTTTGAGGCTGGCACAAAGCGCGCGGGAGCGCGAGTCATCATGATGAGAGGCTTCTTCGATGATGGCAAAGGCTGGCAGGAAGGTTTGCAGGTTGAGACGCAAATGGAGCTTGGCCGCCGCCTTGCGCTGCCGGTGCTTGGCCCAACTCATACAGTTGGCCACCAGGGCGATGGTGCTGGAGTCGATGGCGTAGATGGCCCGTCTAAACCGCCGGGGCAGTCCTTCATAGCGCAGGCCAAACCCGGGGTGCCGATGCTGGAGATGATCCAACATCTTCCAAAAGAGGGTCTCCATCAGGTCGCTGTCCCGATTCTTATTGGCATGGGACAGGGTGTTGCGGGCTGGCGGTGTCGCTCCGCGGATGGCAGCGAGGGCCCCGGCATGATGCCTCAAGCTGTCGCACACATCGTTGAGACTGATGGAGTGTGTCAGTTGCGCGTAGAGCAGGCTGACCACGTGACTCCAGGAACTGAAGGTGCGCGGCTGGCTGCCGTGGTGGTGTTGAGCGCAGAGGTTCGCGACCAAGTGCCCGGGAATGAGCTTGCAAAGCTGCCCCAGAACGCTTCCAATGACTTTGGCTGGTTTGAATTTCATCTCAGGCCTACCCTGTGTGGGGTAGGCCGCCAGTCACCTTTTTGTTTCGCTGTGGGACGGCTGTGAGCCTGATCAATACAGATGCCGCCGGTCTTTTCGATATCGACCAGCTTGTAGCTTTCACCCAACCAGGAGAGCTTGCCCTCTTCGTACCGCGGAGTGTCGTAGTTGATGCACGAGAAGGCGCGACCAAAATCATTCCGGGGAAAACGCACGTTCTTCTGCGCCCAGCGCAGTTCATCGAAGCTGATCCAGGTGTCCACGATGAACTTGATCTGCTCCACCTCAAGCTTCTTGATATCCAGCATGAGCTTGCCTGCCGTGTCGCTCTCCAGCCAGAAGTTGAAACGGTCCACGTTGGTGACGCTGTCCGACTCCAACGGCACTGCGGACGACTTCACTTGATGGTGAGGCCATGAGTCAGGGCGGTTCCGGTCAAAGACCACGGCCACCGCAATGGCCAGCGCCTTGTACACCTTCCAGGCCTCCGGCTTGGCGTGGCGAATGGCGGCCAGCGTTCCCAGTACCTTGGAGGCATCGTCCTCGGTACGAAGATTGGCGAACAGCTGATAACTCAGCGATTCGTCCCCTATGAACTCATCCACAATGGCCGTGGGAATCTCAGCCGTACCGTCCTTGGGATACTTCGCCTGATCAAGGAACGCGCACCATTGCTGAATGCGACGCCAGCGGCCAAACGCCGGATCGGTGCCCGAAGTGGACTTGTACCCCGTGCGCAGGACGCCGCCCAACTGGAACGCCGCCGTATTCCACCCCAGGGACTTGATGGCTGCAATTTCGGGTGCCGTCGGGACCTTGCTGATATCAGCAGCCTTGGCAGCCGACTGGGTTCCCAGGGCAGCCGCGAGGTGAGCGCCGAGAGAGAGGAGGAAGCGGGTGGTGCGCATAGGGTCAAAATCCCTGATCCAGGGACGTTTTATAGTGAGAAATCCCCCACCCAGCGTTGGAAAAAAGCCAATCCGGGGCAGTCTTTGCCTCCACTACTTGCCATCCTGCGCCTTGAGGACGACAACGGAGCCGTTTTTGGCCAGATCCTTGCCAAAGGCAAGTTCCACCTTGGCCTGGGCATCTTTCACCCCATCCACGGTGACTTGGGGCACCGAGCTATAGCCCGCACCGGCATCCACCAGCTCAAAGGCGGTGACCTTGCCATCCTTCACCAGTGCGTTGGCCACCGCTTCGCGATGCACCCAAGTGCATCGCGCCTCCGGGCGAAGCGGTTTGCACCAGACAAGCTGAATTTTCGCCAACACACAATGCCGAGTCAGGATTGCTTAGCCTCTGCCAGCACCGCCCGACAACCCACAATTAGTTTTGGACTCTTTTTAGCTCGTCCGTGCCACTGTTTCGCGCAAAGATTACCTCCTAACATATCCAAATTGACCCATCTCGCCTGCTGGCACGAAACCCATAATCAGCGCCCCTTTCATGTCGGGTGATCTCGAAAAATAACCGTCGATCAATGTATGCCTGCGCCTGGGGACTGCTATGACTGACAATTCCTCCATCTCTTTCGCCAAATCAAGATCCAAGCGGCCACAGCAGTCATCAATAATACCAAGCGCCCTCAGGATGTCCTTTGAATCCACCAACGCATCATCCAGAATCAAACAGACAAGCACGCTTCTAATCAACTTAATTTCACATTTCCTCACTGCAAGCACTGACATGCGGACGGCAAATGTGACAAATGCATATGCTTGCTCTGGATCCAATTTTCCGCGCAGCAAAAGGATCGCAGCGCTGTCCAGAGCATGCAATTCAAATGCCCGGGCAAGCTGAATCTCCACTTCCAATGGAATTTCAACCCCTTCGCCAAGTGGAAAGTCATAACATTTTGGCCGAGAACTAGCCCATTGGTCAATTGCCGAGTTGAGATCCGCATCTGTACGCATGGGTACATTCTACTCAGAAATCAATTTACCACCACGACTAAGAACACGATTTATCTCTCCCCAGGTAACGGATCCTCTACGCACAGCGTCAAAAGGAGTCACCAGCCTCACAGGGAGACCTGCATCAACGCCACCATCGATCCACGCATCGTTGATTCCCGGAGTCCAATCACGATCGGCCATTCGAAGCGCCTGCCATCCGTCCTTGGCCTGTTCAATTGCTGAATCGCCATGCCCTATGACCAGCCCGGATTTTGCTTTGCTGGCATTTTGGTATACTTCCCAGGCTTTTTCCGCCTCTTTCGGATTTGCAAAGGTTCGTCCCTTCGCAAACGCTTCGAACGACGCGGCGATCCTATCAGAAGCTACTTTTGCGGCTCGCTTGGTTCCAGCTTTTATCCCGTCATCACCGTGCCTGAACAATCCAGTTAGCTTCTTGCCCACAGTTCTACCGAAAGGCAATACACCCAACAAAGTGGCACCCCCGCTCACCCATTGATTAACTGACTCTCCCGTAAGTGGGTCTGAACCTGTTACCGTCTCCCACACTCCCTTCGCTGACCCCGCAAAAGGAAGAGCGTCACTAACCGTAGAATACATCTGTCTTCCAGCCTTGCCGTCATTCTCAAAACCAAACGCGTGTTCATGCCGTGAGCCGTGTGGAGTCGTCCAATCTAGTCGCGTTCCATTGTCGTCAATCGTCCAACGAACCTTCGAACCATCAGGCACGTCGACCTTCTCTCCACTAGCTTCCACCTCCAATAGTCCCTCTGGATCAAAGCTCGTCCACGGATTCTGCCGCACGTACGCATACAAGTTGGGGCCATCCACAAACCCCGCAGGATCCTTGGTCAAGAATGTACCCGTCTCCAGATCACGGTACCGGAATCCCTCATTCAGCAGCCTTGTCGGATCTTCATCTTTCGAATTCGCCTTTTGCCGATCCAACGTGCTGCCAGCCTCGACGGTACGCGTTCCGAAGGCCTCATAGCTGGCTTGATAGGTTAGCGCCCCCCCCTCATCGGTCTTGGCGATGATGTCACCCCGCACGTTGTTGTGCGAGTAGCTCGGCACGCTGGCACGCAGACTGTAGAGCATGCCTCCCACGCCGCCCCCCATTCCATTCCCACGAAGGTATTCCACGCTCAATACCGCGTCCTCAAACTCCTGCACAGCCAGTCCACCACTAAAGACGACTTTTCTGGTCTTGGTTGTGGGACCGTCGATCTCAACCACTTCCACCCGCCGGGTCCGGTAGTCATAGGCATGCAGGAACTCCCTGTCGTTTGCCCTTGGATCATAGACCCTCACCAGTCGGTTCTCATAGTCATAGTCGTACTCGGCGTCATCCTCCCCGGCGAACTCCCGGGTCCGGCGATTGCCATTGAGATCATAGGTGTAGACAGTGGTATCGGCCCCCGTGGTCGACGAAGTCAACTGATTTGCAGCGTTGTAGGCATAGCTGGTTGTCCCTGGTGTTGAACCACCGGTAATCACCCGCAACGAGCGGTTGTTGGCTGTGTCATAGCTGTAGGCCGTCGTTACAGTCCCGCTGCCGGTCGTGGTGGTGGACTCATTCACCAGGCGATAGACATCATCATAGGTGTTGACCACGGTGCGATTGGCCAGACCGGAGGGATAGACCTCGGACACCTGAACGACATTGCCTACCAAGTCGTGCTTAATGGTCTGCGTATAAAGCAGGCCAGAAGTAACAGTCAGCCCCTGAATCTGTGTCGCCCTATTCAGCGCGTCATAGAGGGTGGTAGTGGCATCGCCGTTGGGCAGAGTGCGAATGGATACCGCCCCGCTCGCATTGTAGGCATAGCTCGTGGTTCGGCCGTTTTCCGTCATCGTGGCCAACCGGTTAAGTGAGTCATAGGTGCTTACAATCTCCCGGCCCGTACCGCCGTAGGTCACCAGGGTTCGATTGCCTGCCAAGTCATAGCGATACTGATGAGTAACGCCGCCGGAAGTTTCGCTCTGCGGACGATTGAGTGCATCATAGGTGTAGGCTACATCGGCCTTGCCGCCCTTCCCCGCCTCCGTCACGGTGAGCAAGTTGCCCACCGCGTCGTAGCCATAGACCCGATTGTCCACCGTGCGCCCTATATAGGTCACCGTCTGCAGCCGGTGGCGGTCGTCATAGCCGTACTCTGTCCGTTGCCCTTCGGCATCCACACGAGCGGCCTTGTTTAGATCGTTGTATTCAAAGACCGTCTCTCTGTTCAAAGCGTCCCGGACGACAGTGTTGCGGCTCAACCCGTCGTATTCAAACTCCGTGCGCTGGTTCTTGCCATCAATCACCGCGGTGCGATTCCCCACTTTATCGTATTCATTCGTCACCACCATGCCCTCAGCGTCCGTGGTTGTATGCAGTCGATTCAGGGCGTCGTAGGTATTGGTCGTCACCTTGCCATTGGGATCGGTGACCGTTCTCACATTGCCATTTTTGTCATAGGTCGTAGTCACCACAGGTCTCGCCGTGGTGCCGTCAGGCTTGATCACGAGAGGTGCCGTCACTGTATGGACCCGGTTGGCCTCGTCGTAGACCGTGTCCGTGGTGAACCCTCTCGCGTCTGTGACCGCTACGACATTGCCCACGGCGTCATATCCTGTAGACGTAGTAGGCCGCATGAATACAGCATTCTCCGCATCCCACACTTCAGGCTGCTGCTCCCACACTTTTCGGTTGCGTGAGTCATACCCGATATCCGTGCGCTGTCCCAGAGCAGTGACTGCTGCCACGACGTTGCCCGCCTCATCGTACTCACTACGAATCACTGGATTTCTATTCTCTCCGGAGATGGCATCCAGCACAGATGGCTGCGTCACCTTCACTGGCCGGCCCGCCCCGTCGAATTCGGTCACCGTTTGCCGACCCAGCTCATCCTCCACCTTCCATTTGAGTCCCGTTCCCGTATAGAACATCTTTTGGGTGGTCGAGTCCGCAAATGTAACCTGCTTGGGCCGGTTGAGAGCGTCATAGGCAGTGTGGGTTGTCTTGTTGAGCGAATCTGTGACCGCAGTGACATTGCCCACATCATCATAGTCAGTGATGGTGGTCGCAAAGATGCCAGCCCCTCCGTACTGGACGCGCGTTTCAGTGGGCCGGTAGAGCGCATCATAGGTCACACCCGAGACATAGCCCCGGGGATCCTCCGTACGGGTGGGCTTGAACGGAGTGGTAGCAAACACTCCGCCTCCGCTGTTGGCTCCATACTGATACACAGTCACCTGGCTCAGCGGGGCGTGAATTTCCTTCAATCTCTGCAGCCCGTCGTAGACATAGCTGGTGGTGTTTCCTTCAGGATCGGTCGAACTTTCGCAGGAACCCACCGCATTCCAGGTCTTCGTGGTGACCAGATCGGGCCCATCCATCACACGCGTCTCGGTATCAATCCGGTTAAGCGCGTCATAGGTCCACTTGGTGAGGCGATTGTTCTCATCCGTTTCCTCCGTCTTGTTCCCACGCAGATCGTATTCAAACTCCTTGTCCGCGCCTCCAGGGTAGGTGACTTTCTTCAGACGGTTTCGCCGGTCGTATTCAAAGTACGTGGTCTTCCCGCGAGGGTCTGTAGCGGAGACCTTGTTCCCGTTGGAAGCATATTCATAGACCGTGACCAGATCAGGTCCGTCCATCTCAACAACCTCGCTGGCGACGCGTCCCGCAGAGTCTGGGATGAAACGGGTGATCAGGTCTGATGCCCAGCCAGGATCCCCTGAAGCGCTGCGCACGATGCGCTTGGTGACAAAGCCTGGGAAGATCGAGTTCCCATACTCAAAGTCTGTCTGCTGGGCCAGCGCTCCATTGCTGCCATAGATGGATTCCCGGGTACGGCGGCCAAGATGGTCCGTGAGGTAGCGGGATTCCCGCCCTTCCTCATCGGTCACCTTGGTCATGATGCGCCGGGGATCATATTCAAATCTTTTGCTCTTGCCCAAGGCGTTGGTCTGCTCCGTGGGATCGTCATAAACCCCGTTTAACCCGGTTTCCAGCAACGGAAGGATCTGACGGTAAGTCTGGGGGGCATTCCAGACGTCCTCGTATTTATACGTCGTGATATTGCCTGACAAGTCACGGGCCATCACCAAGGAAAGCCCGGCCTCTTCATCAAACGTAAATTCTTCAAAGCCATGCCCCTCATGCGTGACTTTCATCTTCCGATAGTAAACAATCTTGGGATCGGCAATGGAGCTGCCAATGGGAGCATACTCATGGAAGTTGCCTATCTCACAAACCACCCCATCCGACCATTCGTAGCTTCGTGCGTGCCCTTCAGCGTCGATGACCCGGGTCTTACGCAAGCTGTCTCCAGCAAGACGGGCAAACCCCAGGTTATCACGCTCAATCTTCGTGGTAGAATAGTTCTGGAATTCCGCAGTCCCCAACCCATCCGGCAGAAACACCTTCTTGATCATCCTGGGGAGCCCGGTGGTCACGTAGTAGCCGTTCAGCGACATGTCTTGTGAGTTCCATTGAAAGGCATACTTCCCCTTCCCTAGATTGTTCCCATCATGATTGAACATGTACTCGAACTCATAGCGATTGCCGTTGGAGTCCTGCACCGAGGCCATATCACAGTGCAGGTAGGCCATGCCGGGATCGGTGGAATCCGGAGGTCGTGGTGCCAGGTCGTCTTCTGTAGCAACGTTATATGTATAGCGAGTGTCTGCACCATTTGCGTCAGTGACCTTTTTCAACAACCAGACATATCGATTGGGATTGGTTGCATAGACAAATTGCTCGTACTCAAACTCCGTCTTGTTCCAATTGGGATCCCAAATGGCAGTGATCAACCCCGCATCATTCTGACTGATAAAGATGGCCTGGTCGGATCTGCCCTCCACGCTTATGACCTTGGGAACCAGTGTATGACTAGACTGGTAGTCGTAGACCAATTTTTGCCCCAGGCGGTCTGTCACGGAAGCCAGACGATAGAATACGGAGGAATCAGGAAGGCTCCCCCCAGTGAGCCGGTCTGCCTCGATATGATAGTTCAAAGAAGTCGGAGTGAAGAGGGCGACAGAACCAAATTTCTTTTTGAAAATCAGATTCCCATCGGCCGTTTCCTCAAGACTGGTCAGGAACGTGGAACGCTCGTGTTTGGCCGTTGGAAACGGAACGTACCGCGTCTTGTACTGCTGATTCACCAGTTCCGAATACATGGCGAATCGGTGCGTGGAGCCATTTTCATCCGTCACGCTGGCAAATCCCGGGTCCGTAGCTGTGGCGCCCACAAACTTGATATGAGCAGTCAAGTTGGACCCCCAGGCCGCTCCGAAAGGAAGATCGGGCCGCTCATGCGGTCTCAAGCCACTGCGCAGACTCCATATTTCGGACTGGGAGCTGCGCCTTACCTCAAGGGGCAACTCACTTCCCGGCACTGAGACAAAGGCATCCGTGACCTGGTGGCGGAATCCCAAGGTCATGGCATCGATGAAGGTTTCTTCTGATTGCTGATCGTCCTCCGCTTCAGCTTGAGGCTTGCTGTCAGGCAACGGCCTGCCGTTCAGTGCTATCTTACGATAGCGTGCACCCGAAGCTTCGTCAGACGGCACACTGAGATTCTGACGAAGTTTCTCGTGATAGAACGTGATCTCATCCGTGCCGATCACCGTGCCATCCGCTGCGCGGACGGTCAATGTCAGCACCAACTTTTCCCCATGTACTGCATCCTCAGTAGCCCGGATCGACAGCGGCACGCGTGATCCCAAATTTCCGACGGTGTAGCCGCTGGATATTTCTCCACCAGCATACAGATGAAAGCGACTGGCATTGGTCCAGGTCAATGTCACCGTCGTCCCAGGTATCCTCCCGCCTTCAATCGAAAACCCTGGACTGCCGTTTACAATCTCATCCAGGTCTTCTAGAACGGTAGTCTGGACTCTGCGACCCTCAGCCTCACGCTCCTCCAAATCCAATGTTCCGCTCCGGTCCCAAACTTCCAATCTCTGGGCCCGCGCCAGGTAGTATCGTCCATTTTTCTGAGAATGCGTCGGGTCGATTTCGTACTCTTGAGTTTCCGGATTCGAACTTCCACCTGCGACGAAGGTTCGCTTGGCGACGATGGTTGTACGCTGTTCACGAGAGAGAGGATTCTCTGGATCATACTCCTCTTCGAACACTTCATACCATTCGATCGTCCTCGAACCTGAAGGATTAAACTCTATTTTGTATTTGAGTTTCAGCACCCCAAAAATTTCCCAACCAGGACTCAAATGTCGGGATGCCACGACTCCTCCGAGTTCACTCCTGTCCAAGGCAATATAGTCTCCTTCCGCTCCTTGCGCCAAGCCTGTGTCATCATACGACTGAGACCCCCACAATCTCTGCCATTCCGCCGGATAGTCGGGCATCAGTCCCAGAACGTCTGCAATAAAGTCTTCATGCAGATATTCATCTGATAATTCGATCTCCTCATCGCCAGAAACGTCGGGATCATTTCGATGCGACACAAAATGTGTCGGCGTAGCAACTACTTCACCTCCTACAGATGGGTCCCAATAGCCCCTGAAGTACTGGCCAGCTCCGTCATACCACCCTCCCTCGAATGGATCCATGTAATAACTATCTACAGTTACCTCATCAGGATCTGGCCATGTGTCTCTAGTCGTGATGGTCGCATCTCCATCAAACAGGGTCAGGTACTGAAGCCGCCCAGTGGCTGGATCTGGCGCTGGATCTATCAACGTTTCAGAAAAGAAGCTCACGCTTGTAATCGTGTGGTCTATTTCGGTTTCAGACGACACCCGGCGAACTTCCCTGAGATAAACTTTGGGTGGCGAGGATGGATTCGTGAGTTCCCAGAATCCCATCTTCTCCCCTCCGGTCCCAGCTTGCTTGTAGAGCACGCTCTTGACAAACGGCAATCGATACCTCCCCTCTGGCGACGGTTCAGCACGATATCCCCTCAGAGAGGCTACAATCCTGTAGTGATAGCGCACTCCGGAGAGCAGTCCCGAGTCACTGAACTCCATGTCTCCAGAGCTGCTTTTGGTGGCCACTACCCTCCAAGATCCGGCACCGTCCTTGCGTTCAACAAGATACAGGAGATCCGGCTGCGGTGGAGCGGATGCGTCCCATCGCACCGTCACCTTCGTGGCATCATAGTCACCACCTTCCGTCGGTGGCCAATCTTCCCGATCTGTGGGATACACCGTAATGGTCTGTACACGAAGAGGCGAGACTGGAGGGTCCATGACCGGGATCAGGCCGTTGCCGCCGGGGTTGGGGGGAGCATTTGGGTTGGGCACAGTGCCTCCTGAGTCACCACCCAAAGTGCCTTGAGATACATAAGCCGTCAGTTCCGATGCAATTGGCGGAATAGTGCCCGCTCTCACAGCGATTTTCTGGATGGTGTCAGAGCTAAGGGTGTAGCTCAATGAAAGCCCCCCATTGACGTCAGTCGCATTTGCCAGTGCCGATGGCTGGCCCGCGCCCCCCTGAATCTCCCCAGCGCCCCGAGTGACCAGGCAATTGAGAGGGAGTCCTACAACAGCCAAGCCACTCTGCGTAGTGACCCGGACAGCCATCGGCACCGGAAGAAGCTGTCCCGACTGGCCAATTTGATTATTGCCGGCCACGATGGCCATCTGCGGCCGAGACCCTTCTTCCAGAACTATTCTCACCGGCTCAGACACTCCATACCCGCCGATGTTGTCGTAGGCACGAGCTGTAAGCATGTGCTCACCGGCGGGCAGATTGGGCCACCACTCCAGAGCATACGGAACGGAATTGTCCTCGGCCAGTAGTACTTCCCCTGCGTAGAATTCCACCTTGGCGATCACGCCACTGTTATCCGAAGCAACCGCCTCAAGTGCGACACTTGAGGTACCATTGAAGACGACATCCGACTCTGGGCTGACGAGTGCCACGGTGGGAATGGGGTCCACTTCCATCGTCACCGGCACCACCACATCCGCAAGTCCAGGAACATGGTGCAACACCCGGATTACCCCTTCAAAAGTCCCTCCCTCGAGAGGCCCAGATTCACAGATCACTTCTAGCTGCTCGCTTTGACCTACAGGAACACTCCCCATCAAAGGCGCAACTTTCAGCCATTCATGCTGAGGAGCCAGACGGACGGCCAACGCCGGCTTCACATAGGCTTCATTTGCCGCCACCGTCTGTCCATGCTGTGAATCATCCTGAACTCCCACCACCACACCGCTGTCAACCGGACCGGAGATGGTTTTGTAGTAGAAAAATATTGAACCGTCTTTCTTAAGCACCACTTGAAAGGTTGCCGCACCAGCAACGCCGTGAAACGGAACATTCTCAAACTGGATGATGCAGTAAGTACCGTAGTCCAATACATAGACACTTCCCCCGGCAAGAGCATCAATCTTGCCCGCGAGTGGTGCGATGATGTGCTGTGGCAAATCCCAAGTGGGCATCGCATTCCCATAGGATGCTCCCTGGATCGAACTTCCTGGTGCCCCCAGCGTGACAAAGCCACTGGCATTGACATGGACCTCTGAATACTCACGTCCATAGAACGGGAATGAAAAACCAAGCTCCAGACGTTGGAAATTCCTGCCTGCCGCAACATCGGGGACCAACTGCACGCCCGTCGCACTAATGTCATTCCACTGGTAGAGCGGGCCATTCTCCGCGTCAGAATCTGCCCATTGATAAGACTTGCCCTTGGCAGTCTCCGCTGAAGCGTTTTCAACAAAGATCTCGTACTCGACCGCCTCTGTTCCTTGGTTGGTTAGAGTCAGCGTGATGATCTCAGAATTCCCCGCAGAGAGCACAGTCTCAATGGGGCTGGGCGTCGCATACACACTTGGCAGCGGGATCTCAAAGACAACGGGGGCGCCACTGCCAGCCGTGGCCGCTACCTGGCACCCTGGCACCGCCTGGGACGCACGCTTGAAGAAGATCTGGCATTTTCCATCTCCGCCTGAGCGCACCCCCTGAGATTCGGCATAGCCGCTTTCCCCATTCACCAAGGTGGCGATGACACCTCCCGCATTGACCCGAAACGTTACCGGCGCGTTCGGCAATACTGCCATTCCCGCTGCATTCACCACACGGACGACCATTGGCGCAGCGGCTGCACTCCCGGGAGCCACTCGCTGATTGTCACCACTGACCACCTCCAGTACTGGGACGATCAGATTGCTACCCTGGCTGTAGTAGTTGCTTGGATCGCTTCCGCTTTGGTGCTCCTGAATGGTAGTGAGAAGATCCCCATCGTCATCGTCAGCTGCGCCATGATTCAAATTTCCAAAATGTTTCAGTTCCCACCAGTCTGGCAGTTCGTCGTTGTCATGATCGTAAGGAACATGGATGGTGAATGGCGATGACCGAAGCGAACGAGTCCCGTTGACGTCGATTCCGACGACGGCGATCTCAAAGTCGCCCCAGGTCCAGGGAACAAAGTTGAAGTTGAACGGCGCGGTGGAGGACGAACCCAGCAACACACCGTGGTGGTAAAACTCCACGGAGTGCGGAGTCGCCCCACCTGTCATGGTGGCACCAATCACCTGACTCGAGCCCAGTGCGATGGTGACATCCCCACTTGGCGAATTGATCGCTGCCGTTGGCACCGAATGGATCAAGCTGAAGCCAAGGATGCAGATGGGTTGGGGAAAATCCAAAGAAACAGCCTCGCTCAACTGCCCACCGGCCCCCTCCCCCCAACAGGCGACATGTCCGTCCTCTTTTAGTGCGACCGAATGCGTATTGCCTGCCGCAATTCCAACCACACCCTTCATGCCCGGTACTTGCACAGGTACCGACGAATGCGACATACCACCCACACCAAGCTGTCCCGAGGCATTTTCCCCAAATGTCCAGATCGTACCGTCTCTCTTAAGAGCAAGAGAATGTCTAAGACCTGCAGAAATTGCTGACACTTCGTCCAACCCGTTCACCATAGCTGCAACGTTCCGTGCGGTTGTCGTGCCGTCCCCCAAATGGCCAGCGATATTGCCACCGAAAGTCCAAACGGTGCCATCGTCTTTTAACGCCATCGAATGATCACCACCGGCTGAGATCATGGTCACACCAGCCAGTCCAGTCACCCTCACACGTGTTCTCCTCGTCGTGTAGGTGCCATCGCCCAATTGCCCCAACCCGTTTGAACCAAAGGCCCAAACCGAACCGTCTGATTTTAGGACCAGGGAATGATAGCCTCCTGCGGCAACCGTCACCACGTCCGAAAGTCCCAGCACCTGCACAGGAGTTAGCTGATTGATGAAATTGTTGATTCCCAATTGCCCTTCACTATTGAACCCAAATGCCCAAACTCTGCCATCTTCTCCTGCAACCAGGCTGTGGCCACCGCCTGCGGACACCGACACTGAATTGCCGCTTATGGGTACTTGAGCAGGGAGCCAGTGATCGATTACAGAGCCATTTCCAATCTGACCGTAGAAGTTTCCCCCAAAGGCAAATACCTCTCCACTACTAGCAAGAGCCAGACCGTGCGCCCCCCCCCCTGAAGCCGCGATGATACTGCTCAAACCTTCCGCTTTTGCAGGAAACCTGCGGCTGACATTTGTACCATCGCCCAGGCCACCCCTATCATTATTGCCAAACCCAACCAGGTCTCCATTCTCCTTTATCGCCAAAGAGGTTGCCGATCCTCCAGAAACCGACCTTATGCCCTCCAAGCTGCTAACCTCTATTGGCTTGCCCTGTTCGGTCGACAAGCTTTGGCCAAACATCCCCGTCTCGTTATATCCAAAGCCCCAAATCGTTCCGCTACTAGTAAGGACTACGCTGTATGCATACCCCCCAGCAGCGGCCACAGCATCATAAACTCCTTCAACTTTTCTCGGAGATGATCGATTGATGCGCGTTCCATCCCCCAACTGGCCCAGGTCGTTGTTCCCACACGTCCATACCGATCCATCGCCCGCAATGATCAGCGTGTGAAATTCGGCAGCTGCAATTTCCCGCACTCCAGTCACACCCATTACCTGCACCGGCGTATGATGGTCTAAGGTCGTGCCGTCCCCCAATTGACCGCATTCATTCGAACCAAAGGACCAAACGGTTCCATCGTTTCGAAGTGCCAAAGTATGGCACTCCCCTGCCTCAACCGCCACGATGTTGTTCAGCCCGACAATCTGTACGGGAGACACACGATCTGTTGTCGTTCCATCTCCCAACTGCCCAGCCTCGTTCGAACCAAATGCCCAAACGGTGCCGTCACTTTTGACCGCAACTGTGTGACAGGCACCTGCAGCGACCCCAACTACTCCGCTCAATCCAGAAACTTGCACTGGCACTGTGCTGTATTCCACCGTGCCACCCTCTCCCAATTGCCCCAGGCCGTTACCCCCTACAGTCCACACGGTTCCATCCACCTTCAGGATCACGGTATGCGCCTCTCCGACATCTACGGACTTCGCTTCGGTCATTCCCAAAACCTGGGTCGGTGTGGAATGATCTGTTGTTGTTCCGTCCCCCAACTGCCCCAGATGATTGGCCCCAAATGCCCACACAGTCCCGTCACTTTTGACCGCTACCGAGTGAGACTCCTCTGCAGCGACCTCAATCACTCCAGTCAATCCAACCGACTGCACCGGCACACTGCTGCTGTTGGAAGTTCCGTCTCCCAGCGTACCATTCCAATTGCCTCCGAGGCTCCAAACGGTACCATCGCTCTTCAGCATCACCGTATGCGAGCTACCCGCCGCAATGTTTCTGGAACTCAGCGTCTGGGCATTGATTCCACCAGCGCCACCAAGCATGAGAAAGATCGAAACGGCCATGAAGCATTTCAGCAGCCATGACAGGCTTGCTTGCTCCCGAGGTCTCTTCCTTCGGAGATCGTCCGACGCGCGGTTTTCAGCTTGTCCGGCTACGGCCGACCGCACGATTTTCCGCCTTGCCACCGTATCCGTGTAGATTGCAATCATGAAGAGGGGAAATCTTGTTTCATCGAACCAATGAACCCAGCCAATCCAAGGAGTTGGTTCGGGAAGGGCTTTTCTCAATCCGCATGTATTCTTAATTTACCCACCCCTCATCGGCAAGCGGGCCTTTCGGCCTCTGCTGCAAACAAATCGTTGCATTCAGAATTGCGATGCGGCGACGCGATCTTGCAAAAAAACAGAAAGGCCGGAGCTATGTGCTCCGGCCTTCAAAGTTGTGGAATATGCAGTTCCCGCTCGCGCTTACTTCAGCTTGATCGTGAGCTTCTCTTTGCCTTCGATCTTGATGCCATCATAGCCCTTGAACTCTTCAGCAGCCTGCTGAGGGGTCATGTCCTTCTTGTCCATGAGCTCGGCGAACTTTTTGAAGCCTTCCGGTTTTTCCAGAAGCTTGTCCATGTTCATCTCCATGAGCGTCACGGTGTCACCGCTCACGTGGGTGGCATCCGTGCTGGCGATGCCGCTGGCGGACTTGAAGGCGAAGTGGAAACGCATGCCGGCGAACATGGGCTTCATCATGGCCATCTGGGCCTCAAGATCCTTGGGCACTTCCGGCTTGGGTGCGTTCGGGTCAGCCTCTTTGGGCTTGTCCTGGGGCAGGTTCACCGTCAGGGTGTCACCTTCCATACCGAAGGTAATGGACTTCTCGTCATCCTTCACATCGCCAGGCGCATACTTGAGCTTGCGCACATCCGGGAAGGCATAGGTCAGTTTCACACCTTCGCGACCATCGGGAGCTTTGATTTCCTCGTAGGACTTGAGCGTGACCCCCTCACCCAGCTTCGCGGCTTTCTCGCCAGCCTTCTCCTTGGTGGGCAGGATGTCCATTTTCGGACCGCCTTCCCCTCCCTGGGCACCCGCGCCTGCGGCCATCATGGCCTTGAGCTGAGCGCTGACGAGTGTGGTCTCTTCCACCACGCCGGAGCCGTCTTTGTTCACAGTCACAACGGAAGAAAGCTCAAAACAGCTCGCCAGGAAGAGCGACGCCGTCACGGCACCAAGGAGTCGAAAGAATTTTTTCATCGCGCCACCTTATCAATGCGAGGAACGCCCGCACAAGGTGGATTTGGGGGAATTTTCGACAGGATAAGAAAAATTGCGGCCTGGAATGCGGGGTGAGATGCAGGAAAGAGTATCCGGGGCTGTCAAGGAGAGCCAGAACGACTTCTCAGCATCGCCGAGGGTGTAGTCCGATGGTCCCCATCGGCTCAGTCGCCGCGGGGTCACATGCCCAACCCTACAATGATTATCCCCCTCAGCCAGCCAGACCGCCGAAACTCCTTCGGAGTAAATGCCCGTCACGACTACACCCGACGTAGGCTCGCACAGAGCTCACCAACGTCGGGCTTATGGCACCATCCTCTTCGAGGAAAAGCTTCGACTGAGCCTCTGCGCGGCGCACGTTTCTCAATCTCCGCCCAATCGCCAAGCAGTTGCTTCATCCTCCTCACGGAGTCGATTTCCAATTCTCCTTCACCCACGCCATGGCCTCCTCGGACGAGGTGAGCACACCTTCCAGTTGAAGATTCTGCACGGCCGTGAGCAACTCTCCCACTTGGGGCCCTTTGGGGATGCCCAAGCTCATGAGTTCGTGACCGTTGATCAGCGGCTTGGGGATGAGCGGGAGCGGATCATGACCGAACTCCTCCTGCTTCTGCCGGATGAAGTCGTAGTTGTCCGAAAAGCCGTTGCTGCTCTGGCAGTCCACGCGGTGCAGCTCCATCTCGTCTTCGAACCCGGGGCGGGCCATGAAGCGCTTGAGGCGCGAAATCCGCATTTTCTGCACGTCCTTGAAGACCATGTGATTGGCCACGGCCTCGACGGTCGGTTCGATCACGTCGTTCGGATATTTCAGGCGTCGCAGGATTTCCTCCGCCATCTCGGCACCGAGTTTATCGTGGCCATTGAAGCGGATGCGACCGTCCGGATCCCTGCTGAAGGTGGCCGGCTTGGCAATGTCATGCAGCAGGACCGACCACACCAGCGACAGGGAAACCTGCTCAGGCAGCAAGCCAAGCATGATGCGGGTGTGGATGAACACATCCCCTTCAGGGTGGAACTGCGGTGGCTGCTCGCACCCCTGCAGCACGAGAATCTCGGGCAGAACCGAAGCCATGAGGCCGCTGCTGACCAGCAGATCGAACCCACGCACGCGGTTCGGGTGCAGCAGGATTCGCGAGAGCTCCTCGCGGATGCGCTCGGCGCTGATGCTCGTGATCTTGGGAGCCATCTCCAGCATGGCGGCCCAAGTCCCCGGCTCGATCTCAAAACCCAACACGGTGGCAAAGCGCACGGCCCGCAAGAGGCGCAAGTGGTCTTCCTCGAACCGCTTCCGTGGATCGCCGATGGCTCGCAACACCTGCCGGGCAAGATCCTGCCTCCCCCCGACATAGTCGAGCACCTCGTCATTGATGGGATCGTAGAACAGCCCATTGACCGTGAAGTCACGACGGTGGGCGTCTTCCTCCGCCGTGGTGAAGGTCACAGATTCCGGCCGCCGACCGTCAGCGTACTCACCATCATTGCGGAATGTGGCGATCTCAAAAGAATGCTGCCCTTCCCGCACCAGAATGACTCCGAAATGCGCGCCCACGGCAAAGGACTTGGGAAAGAGGCGCTGGACCTCGTCAGGTCGCGCACTGGTGGCGATGTCGTAGTCCTTGGGCTCCTTGCCCATCAAATGATCACGGACACAGCCGCCCGCAAAGACGGCCTGATGGCCTGCCTCTACGAGACGTCTGACGATGCTGACAGCAGTTTTTTGCATTGGGGGCTTTGAAACAGATGATCCCGCAAGATACCCCCAAGTCCTTGCTTCTCAAGATGCGCGGCGTTTTTTGATCACTGGCAGAGTGAGGCCGACGTCCCTGGCAAAGACCACCGGCGGCACACCACCGTTGTCGAACTCCGCATCGTCAAAATGCCACCACTCCGTGTCCAGCATGCTGAACCCTGCCGCAGTCATCGCGAGCTGGAGAGACATGCGGCGGGATTTCACCTCCTCGCTGGGCAGCGGAGAGTTGTGCGACGTTTTGGCGTCCGCTTCGTCAAAACCCGTGGGCATTTCCAGCTCCCGGCCCGTGGCATCTACCAAGGTGACGTCCACAGCAGTGCCGGAACAATGGCGGGACCACATGAGACTGGGGGGAGTGAACATGCCGGTGTAGCCACCGTGTTCAAAAAGCGACTCCTGCACCTCGGGCGGACGCCAGGCATCCCAGATCTTCAAACCAAACCCTTTGGACCGCAGGATCTCCTGGGCCACCCGCAGCTTTTCCACCGTGCGGATGTGCAGCAGGCACGGCATGTCCTGGGGGTACAGCGGCTGCCAGCACACATTTTTCTTGGTGCGATACGGCAGGTCATACTGGATGTCGGGAATGTAAATCCGCACGTCCACCAGACCACGCTGGCTGGCCGCTGAGATCACTTCATGCAGTTGAGCTGCGCCCAGCCAAACTTCCTTCTTCCCGTCCGTCTTGCCTGTGTATTTGGACTTGGGTGGCGTGCTGCCACAATGCGTGAGCAAGCAGGCAGAAAAAGCGGCCAGGGCAATTAGTTTGGTCCTCACCATCGTGGGCAGTTTACAATCGTTGCAGATCAGGGTTCGTTTGTTGGGCGAACCGTTTCCTACACCATCCCGCCCCCCTCGTGACCGAAATTCTTGCTCACTCACTGATTTTTCTCCTGGGGCTGATCGCAGGGGTGGGCGTCCTCCGCACGGTGGAGCGATTCCCCTTCCCGTTCTACCGTTTGGGCCAGTCGGCCACACGCTCGGGCACAGGACGTCGGACTCTCGTTGTCCTTGTCACAGCCGGACTCTATCTGGCTGCATTTGCTGCGGTCCGGGGCCCGTGGGAGTCCTGGCCATCGTGGGGCCCCCTGTTGGCGCTCCATTGGATCTTCATCACGCTGCTCATCGCAGGCACCTTCATCGATCTCGACCACTTCCTTTTACCGCATGAGATCACCTTTGGCGGCTTGGCGGTCGGGCTGGCAGGCACCGCCTTGGTGCCCGGACTGCTGCATGAGTCCACCACCTGGAGGGGCTTTCTGGCCTCGGTCGCGGGTGCTTGCGTCGGAGCCCTTCTCATCTGGCTGATCATCCAGCTGGGCAAGCTGGCATTTGGCAGGCTGAGCAGGCAGTTTAAGGAACCCCTGTCCTGGAGCGTCACCCAACCTACTGAGGAACAGCCGCCCCAATTCAATCTGGGTGATGAGACGCTTTCGTGGGAGGACATCTTCTTTCGCCCTACCGACCAGCTCCTCCTGTCATGCTCAGAACTCACGATCAATGACCAACAATGTGGCCCATGCGAGCTGAAGGTCTGGAGAGACCGGCTGGAGACTCGGGCAAGAAACAACCAGGTCATCGTCCAGCAGTCCATGGAGTCCGTGACGATCCTGAAAGGTCAGTGCACGAAGGTAGTCATCCCTCGCGAGGCCATGGGTTACGGTGACCTCTTTCTGCTGGCCATGATCGGCAGTTTTCTGGGCTGGCAGGGAGCGCTGTTCACGCTGGTAGGAGCATCCTTTCTGGGGTCTGCCATCCCTCTGTTGGGGGCGGCGGTCCTTCGCAGCAAGGAATGGAGCAGCAAGATCCCCTTCGGCCCCTATCTGGCCGCGGCGGCTGTGATCTGGCTCTTCTTCCGCGTCAGGCTGCTGGAATTCCTGAGCCCGTTCTTTGTGGTTTGAGAGCGGTGCCTGGAAGCTTTGGACGGGCGATGAATTAACTTTCCCCGTCGGCGGCTTCCGCTAAGCTGGCGACCACATTTCCCCTTTCTTCACCCCTGCCTCATGACCCGGATTGCTGTGCTCGAGTTCCTTATCCACCTGCTGATTTTCTTTTTGGGGGCAGGCATCGGTTCATTCCTCAATGTGGTCATCTACCGGCTGCCGCTAGGTATCTCGGTGAACAATCCCAAGCGGTCCTTCTGCCCGCAGTGCAAGAAGCAAATCCCCTGGTTCCAGAACCTGCCGCTCATCAGCTGGCTCTCGCTGCGTGGCAAGTGCGCCGCCTGCAAGTCCCCCATCCCCTTCCGCTACTTCTTTGTGGAGCTGCTCACCGGGTGCATCTTCTACGCGATCTTCATCAAGTTCCGCGGTTCCTGGGACTACCGGCTGGATTGGGGTGACATGGTGATTCTCTACTGGATCTTTGCCGCCCTCCTCATCGCTGGCACGTTCATCGATATCGATCACTACATCCTGCCGCATGAGATCACCTTCGGCGGCCTGGCCGTGGGCCTGATTGGCAGCTGGATCGAACCTCAGCTCATGGGTGAGTTCATCCGCAGCCGTGGCCTGGTTGCCTCGCTGGCGGGGGCCTGCATCGGCGCGACCCTCATCTGGGTGATCATTCAACTGGGGAAAATGGCCTTTGGTCGCATCAAAAGAAAGTTCCAGTCCCCCGAAGCGTGGACGATCTCCCAGCCGAAGGAAGACGAGCCCCCGCTCTTCGAGATCGCCAAGGAGTCCTTCACCTGGCACGACATCTTTTTCCGCCCCTCTGACCGTCTGGTCATGACTTGCACAGAACTCAAGGTAAACGAAACCAGCTATGGCCCCTGCCAGTTGGAACTGCGGGAGAATGCCATGAAGATCCGCCCGGAGTCCGGTGCCGAGGTACAGCACACCACGCTGGAGGATATCAAGAAGCTGGAAGGCCAGGCCACCCAGGTCCTCATCCCCCGCGAGGCCATGGGCTACGGGGACATTTACCTGCTGGCCATGATCGGCAGCTTCCTTGGTTGGCAGGCGGTGCTTTTTACTGTCGTCGCCGCCTCGGTCCTCGGCAGCATCATTGGCGTGGTGCCCCGCCTCTTTGGCAAGACGGAATGGAGCAGCAAGATCCCCTTTGGCCCGTACCTCGCAGGCGGAGCGATGATCTGGCTCTTCTACGGGCCCCAACTCGTGGAGTGGTATATGAACCGCCTCGTTGTCCGGGAAATTCTGGATGTGTAAGCGTCGGGAGGCAGTTCAGTTTTGATCACCGAGGAGGCATAGCTGTATTGCGTTAGCATACTTGGACAGGTCACTCCTACGTATTACCCTGCCGCCATCATGAGGATCCTCATCACCGCTGGCCCCACCCGTGAGCCACTCGACCCCGTTCGCTACCTCACCAACCGGTCCTCCGGTCGGATGGGATATGCCCTGGCTGAAGCCGCCGTGGCAGAGGGTCACTTGGTGGATCTTGTGAGTGGGCCAGTAGGCCTGCCACCCACCGATGGCGTGAAGATGCACTTTGTGGAAACAGCCCAACAAATGTGGGAAAAAGTGCGCCAACTCACTCTGGGTGAACCTCCACCGCAACTGGCAATTCACGCTGCCGCAGTGTCCGACTACAGACCAAAGATCGTGGCGGAACAAAAGATCAAAAAGCAGGCAGACACCTTGGTTCTCGAGCTTGAGCGCAATCCGGATGTGCTGGGATCCATGCGTGGAGCCTTCGGTTTCAAGGGCTATTTGGTAGGCTTTGCTGCTGAAACTCAGAACCTGGTCGCCAACGCCCAGGAAAAACTGAAACGCAAGGGGTGCGATCTGGTCATTGCCAATGACGTGAGCCGCAAGGACACGGGGTTTGACAGCGCGGAAAACGAAGTCATGCTTTGCCTCCCTTCGGGCGAAACGGAGCTAATTCCCAAACAGTCCAAGCAAACGCTGGCGCGCGAGATCATCCGAAGGGTCGTCGCGCTGGCTTCCCAGTAGTCCCCTTCCCTCCATGAGTTCGAGTTCCCTCCTGAGTGTCGCCCTTGAAGCCGCCCACGCCGCCGGCCAGCTACAACGCGAGAACCTGGGGTCCGACCTCGCCGTGAATGAGATGCTGCAGTACGACATCAAGCTCGATCTCGATGTGCGCTGCCAGACCCTGATCACGGACATCATCCTGAAGAACTTCCCCGACCATGCGGTACTTGGTGAGGAAGGGAACGCGGGCAATCCCGACGGCACCACCCAGTGGATCGTGGACCCCATCGATGGCACGGTGAATTTCTTCTACGGCATCCCGCACTTCTGCGTCTCCATCGGTGTGAAGGTGAATGGTGAACTGGTCGCCGGCGTCATTTACGATCCGAACCAGGACGAGACCTGGGCCGTGGAAAAGGGCTCCGCCCCCACGCTCAATGGCAAAACCATCCGCACCAGTTCCCGGACGAAAATCAGCGACGCCGTGGTGACCTGCGGTTTCTCCAAGAGCGAGGAGGCCATCCTCGCCAGCTTTGAGCGCTACAAGCGCATTTCCCTGGCGGTGAAAAAGACCCGCATGCTTGGCAGCGCAGCCTTGGCCCTGGCTTACATTGCCTGCGGTCGTCTGGACGCCTATGTGGAGGAGCAGATCAGCGAGTGGGACGTGGCCGCTGGCCGTCTCATCCTGGAAGGCGCAGGAGGCACATTTATCGAGCAGCCCAGCCGCACTCACGAGGGCAAGATGTTCATCGTCGCCACCAACGGCAAGATCGACATGAATCCGTACCTCTAAGGTGCAGGCTTAAGGCACTGATCCACTGAGTTACTGAATCACCGATTTACTGATTTACCGAAATGTCCACCCGTGTCGGCATAGGCTACGACGTCCACCAGTATGCAGAAGGCCGCGCCTTCATTCTCGGCGGTGTGGAGATCCCGCACCATCGGGGCTTGAAGGGCCACTCTGACGCCGACGTGCTAAGCCATGCTATTGCAGACGCAGTCCTGGGGGCCCTGGGTGAGCCGGACATTGGCTACTGGTTCCCGCCAACCGACGCCAGCATCGAAGGCATCAGCAGCCTCAAGATCCTGGAGAAAGTCGCCCAGATCGCAGCCGACAAGGGCATGAAGATTGTGAATGTGGACAGCACCGTGGTGGCCGAGGCTCCCAAGGTGAATCCCCATCGCCTGGCGATGAAAGAGAAGATCGCCGCCGCATTGGGGGTCACGCCAGATCTCGTCGGGGTGAAAGCCACGACCAACGAGCGCATGGGATTTGTGGGGCGTGAGGAAGGCGTGGCAGCCATGGCCGTGGCAAGCGTGGAGAAGGCGTAGGGAAGAGAGTAGGCCTAGAGGGTAGAGAAGCCACCGCCTCCGGGAGAAGACGCGTTCTTTGAACGCGCATTGAATCCGCGCCCGCATAAATGCGGAACTCCAACCCTCTCCGGTCCAACTACAGGGTTGGAGTACCGCATTGATGCGGCTCAGGACGCGGTTCCCCTGACGCGACAATCCCGGCCACACCGTCCATCAGCAAACACACACCACCTCCTCCGCTCTCACGCGGGGCCGGAGTCCCCGCCTCCTTTAACTCTACGGCGCTCCATCCATTCCAACAAAAAACGCGCCCCGTGTCACAGGGCGCGTTCTCTGCAAATCAATCTAAAATCCTCGAACCCAACCAGCTGTCTTAGTGCTGGTTGCAGAACTCTTCGAAGCGGTCCATACCGGCGTTGATCACGTCGAGGCTGGTCGCGTAGCTGAAGCGGATCGTGTAGTCTTCACCGAAAGCAATGCCAGGAACGGCGGCAACCTTCTGCTTGCTGAGCAGTTTCTCGGCAAAGTTCACGGACTTGATGCCGATGGGCTCGATGTTCACCAAGAAGTAAAAAGCTCCCCAAGGCTCGACCACGCGGATGTTCTTGATCCCCTGAAGGCGGCCCAACATGAATTCACGACGCACATTGAACTCTTCACGCATGTCCGCCACGATCTGCTGGTCTCCGTTGAGGGCGGCAATCGCGCCGTATTGGGCAAAGGTCGTGGGGTTCGAGGTCGTGTGGCTCTGGATGGTGTCGATCGCGTCGGCAATGGCCTTCGGAGCGGCGGTGTAACCAAGGCGCCAGCCAGTCATGGCATAGGCTTTGGAGAAGCCGTTGACGGTGATCGTCAGGTCCGAAACTTCCTTGCCCAAAGAGGCGATGCTGATGTGCTTGTTGTCACCATAAACGAGCTTCTCATAAATCTCGTCGGAGAGGATCACGATGTCTTCGCCCACGGCGATTTCAGCGATCTTCTCAAGCTCGTCTTTGGAGTACACAGACCCGGTCGGATTGCCAGGGCTGTTGAGGATGATCATCTTCGTGAGAGGAGACATCGCCTCTTCGAACTGCTCGGGAGTGATTTTCCAACCGTCTTCGGCCTTGGTCTCGACGATGACCGGCACGGCACCCACGAGGCGCACCATTTCAGGATAGCTGGTCCAGTAGGGAGCCGGGATAATGACTTCATCTCCCGGATTGCACACTGCCAGGATCGCGTTGTAACAGGAGTGCTTGGCACCACAGTTCACGCTGATCTGAGAGGGCGAATACTTGAGTCCGTTGTCCATCTCGAACTTGGCAGAAATCGCCTCACGCAGCTCGATCAGCCCGGAGCTCTCTGTATAACGGGTCTGGCCATCCTGGAGTGCCTTGATGGCCGCCTCCGTGATGTGGGCCGGGGTATTGAAGTCAGGCTCCCCCGCGCCAAAGCTCAAAACGTCCACGCCCTGTTTCTTCAGCGCTTTGGCCTGGCTGGTAATGGAAAGCGTCAGAGAAGGAGCCAGTTCAGATACGTTTTTGGAGATGAAGTCCATTTGGGCGTGCTGTTTAAAAATTGGAGGGAGGGGTACAAAGGAGAGGCAGGCGGCTTTGTCAACCACCGTAAAGCAATGATGAGGTCATCTGTGAAGGCAATTTTGGGTGAAACCGCCTCACTTCCTCCCCGCCAGACGACCCCGTGCGGTGACCCATTTTCCACGGATGACCACCTCCTCGAAGACCAGCCCCGCCTTCTCTCCCAGCTTGAGGCAGTCGTCCGCCTGGGTCCTGAGGATGCCGCTGACAAAAACGATGCTGTGCTTGGACATGGACTTCACTATTTTGGGGAACACGTCCTCCAGGATGTCGTAGAAGAGATTCGCTGCCACGCAGTCCCAGCGACGGGAGGGTTTCCACTTCAATACATCGGCCTCTTCAATCACGACATTTTGGGTCCGATTGCGCACCAGATTTTCCTGCGCCACGCGCACGGCTTTGTCGTCAAAGTCGCAACCCCAGGCCTCACTGGCACCGAGCTTCTCGGCGGCGATGGCGAGCACACCGCTACCGGTGCCAAGATCCAACATCGTCCAGGGCTGACCTTCCTTGCTCTTCGCATAGTCCACCAGCATGCGCAACACGGTGGCCGTGGTAGCGTGGTGGCCGGTGCCAAACGCCATGTCCGCAGGAATGCTGATCACTTGAAGCTTGGGATGGGCCTTCTCGATCTCCTTGAGCTTGGTCTTGGCCTTCTCCGCCACCACCAGCAGACGTCCCCTCACTTTCACCGGCGGCGGTTGCTCCTGGCTCATCGCCGCCCAGTTCTGCGCCTTCAGTTCGCGCACGCTGCCGCCGAACTGCTTCGAGATGGCCTCTGCCTCTTTCTTCTTCTCGCAATAGACTTCAATGCGGATGGTGCTGCGGCCCGCGATCCGCGTGATGACAGCACGGGGCTCCCCGGCGAAACGTTCCTCCCAGGCATCTGCCCACTTTTCTGATGACAACTTAGACCACACAAACATGGCGGGATGCTAGAGGCAATCCTTCCTTCCGTCACCTATTCTTATCGGGGGCAGGCGGCCCCTCGCTACACAGGCCTGAAGACGATCAGCCCCATATTGTCCGATTTTTCGCCCAGGTACGCGGAAATTCTCGTATCCACAATGCAGCAGCGTCCTTTGTCGTAGTTGGAGGTGGCGTGCATGAAACGGCAGGTGTTGCCATGGCGAACGGCCAGCCCCACATGGGAGGTGTAGCCCGTGTCGTCCTTGGAGGCGATCGCCAGCACATCACCGTCCTGGAGCCGGGACTCGATGCCCGCGACACGATTTTTTGGAATGTAGCTCACAGGAAGCCGGGACACCCTGCCTTCCACATTGGCAATGCCACTGCGCAACGAGGGGTTGTTACGAAGATAGCGATAGTTCCGCCACGCAATCTGCATCTCCCGCACGTTCCTCCGCACCGGCACTCCACCAAGAGACCGAGTCACATTGGTGCCCAGTCCGCGCCGTTGGTTGTCGGCAAACACCTCTTCCAAATGGTGCATGCGACTGAGGTAGGAGCCATCGCACAGACCGTTTCGATAGCGCTCCATTTCTACCATCCGGAGCAACTCGACGGGCGACCACGGCCCAGGGTGGGTGCCAATCACGCGGGCAAAGGCGAGCGACACCTCATAGAAGGTCCAGCAGTCCAACGCGTACAAATTCACCGACGGCGCCTCAACGCGGTCGTCAATCTCCAGGGTGTAGTTGCCGTATCGTGTTCCGGCAAGCGCCCGGCCCACAGTCGCCGTTCGACGGGCGAGGGGCAACGCAGCCCAGTTTTCACTCTGGGCACGGGCTGTGAGCGCATAGAACTTGTCCTCGCCTTTGAAGACCGTGTTCCACGGCAGCCTGCCATGGTACACGGGCACAGGTTGAGGTGCCGGGACGCCGGGTGGAACGGACGTCACCGGAATGATGGGCGGCGGCGGCGGAGTGGAGCACTGTGAGAGCAGCAGTGCGGAGAAGTTGGCAGCAACAAGGGTGCAGAAATCGCGGCGGTCAAAAGAGGACATCTTGAATGGCTGACACGGGTTGAGAGGGCCGGTGAATACAAGCTCGGGAGAAAAAACTGGATATGAGCCCCAGGAATACCTGAGGTCCACAGGTGGACAGTCCGCAAGCGCTTCTGCTCAAACTCCAGCATGGAAGGCCTGCCGCTCCACATGCTGGAAAGCTGACACAAGTCAGATCAGCCCCTCTCCCAAGCCTCATAGCAAAAACCTTGCCACGCAAGCCACCCCCTTTGAAGTATGAAATAACTTGAAACGCATTTGACACTATTTGCGATTGCCAACAAATATCCCAACCCCGGGCAACACGTGCAAAAACTGCCAGTCACAATGCCCACCAGCTCAACACTCCCTGCCCCCATGCCACTCCCTGATCCCTCCGGTCCAGCACCTGCGCGAATGCCCATGAAACCGCAATTCACCACTCCCTTGCTGCTCAAGAGCCTGGTCGGCGCAGTGCTCGCCCTCAGTCTATCCGGTACCGGCATTCAAGCTGGCCCACCAGATGCCAAGGGCGCTGCGACCATCGAGCCATCAGGTCACCCGATGTACCTGGGCACCGTGACCGCGGGATTGAAGACCAGCGATGCCTACACCGACGGGCACTTTTCCATCGTCGCACCGCTCTACAGCACCCTGGGGGCAGACGCCACCCTGGAAGGCAGCGTGTTGTTTATCGAACCTTATGTCTCCTACGGTGAGGGCGGGGAGATCGCCTCATCCCTGGGCTTGGGGTTCCGGCATCTCTTTGGCTCCCAACCTCTCACGGCACTCTCTGCAAACAACACTGCCCAAGCCGGCTTCCTTGATGAAGGGGTCTTTGTGGGTTCAAGCGTGTTTGTGGACATGCTGGACACAGAGGCCAACAATCAATTTTGGCAACTGGGCGTCGGCATTGAGGCTGGCACGCGTTATGTGGAAGTTCGCGGCAACTATTATATTCCTCTCTCCGACAAGCAACTCGCAGAAGAGACTCGCACTCGCGAGACTATTCGCAACTCCAGGAGTCGCAGCACTTCCTATCTGACTGGTGTAAGCGATCCTTACGCCACGGGCAATACGATCGCCCAAGATGCGGCGTTTACCACCCGTACCACCACCACCACCTATACCACGACCATCGAGCGCCTCTTCCGCCGCTATGAAGAGGGCATGGAAGGCTGGGATGCTGAAGTGGCCGTGTTGGTACCGGGCCTGGACCGCTACCTTGATGTCCGCGTGATCGGCGGCTACTACAGCTTTGACAACCAGCCCTTTGGCCCCCAGCAGGGCGGCACTGGCAATGTGGAAGGCTGGAAGGCCGGCCTGGAGCTACGCCCGGTACCAGCCGTCATCCTGACCGGCACCTGGTACGAGGACGCCCGGCTCACCGGCAGTGACTGGACAGTAGGCGTGCAGCTCCAGATTCCGTTCGAAGCGGGCGACCTTGGAGATGGAAAGAACTTCCTCTCCCGAGTCGGAGATGCATTTAAACCACGCCGTCGCCACCTGGCCGAACGGATGGCTGAGCCCGTCCGCCGCCAGAACGCCGCTGTCAAGCTGGCCAGCACCGTGGAATCTAGCTCCCGCAGCCAGACAACACGGAACACGGACACCAGCACCTCCCAGTCCACCAAGATGATCGTCCTCACCGATGACGTGGTTTTTGTAAACAACGGTGATGCGGTCGGTAACGGCATCCAGGCTGGTGACACGAGTGGCAATGGCGCCAACGGGACGGCTGAGCGCCCCTACAACAGTCTGGTGGACGGCGCGAACACCGCGAGCATCAGAAGCAATGCGAGCGGCCAAATCTGGAAAGTGTACACCCAGGGCGATACCGATCTGCCGTACACGGGCAGTGTGATCGTAACGGGAAGCACAGACTTCATCAGCTCCTTCGAGGTGGTGACGGGCATGAACGGGCTGACTTTTGGCGGCAACACCGGCCGACCAGAGCTCACCGGCCTGATCGACGTCCAGAACGTGGCCCACTTTGGCATCCGCGGCTACGAAGTCACCAACTCTTCCAAGGGCAGCGCCCTTTTCGTCTCTGAAGTGGCGGAGTTCACTGCCTCCAAGAACGTCTTCACCGCCTCCGACATCGGCATTCATGTGGAAAACGATGCCATCGAAATGGCGGCGGAGATTAGGGAGAACCAGTTCAATGGCGCGTCGACCGCGATCAAGTTGGATGTCCACACTACAGGCGACCTGACGGCGGAGATCGACCGCAACGAGTTCTCCGGATCTTTTCAGGACGGGCTCTATGGCTATAACAGTGGCAACTCGAACTTGGTCGTGTTGCTTACCAACAACGACTTCAGCGGAAGCTACGTGAGCTCTCTCGGTGCATTCGAAAACGGTGGCACATCAAACCTCGATGTCACGATCACGGGGAACACGGCGGCGGCAGCAGCCACCCTTTCTGATGACGGATTTCAATTCAAGTCCTCCGGCACTGCCACGAACACCCTCCTCGTGGAAGGCAACGAGTTTCTGGGCACGTCTGGAGATTCGCTTGTTGAGATTAACACAGCAGACAGTTCCACTTTCACCGCGACGATCCATGACAACACCTTTGACGGCGTGGTCGATGGCCAGGCTGTGGACCTGATCTCCAACGGCACATCTTCTCTTACCGCCTACGTTACGGAGAACCTGTTCGACGGGGAAATGGAACAGGCTCTAAACGTGGACAAGCTGGGCTCCTCCAAGCTGAACCTCACCTTCAACGACAACACCCTGGCTGCTTCATTCTCTGACGATGCGCTGAGCATCGCCAGCAATGGCGACGGTGTCGGGAGCTCCCTGCTCAAAGCCCTGGTACAGGGCAATACCTTCAGCGGCACCTTCGACCTTGATGGCATTGATGCCGACCAGGTCGCCCAGGGCCCGATTGAATTGACCCTCAAAGAGAACATCTTCAGCGGCACATTCACGGAGAGCGCCATCGATCTGACCGGGGCCGACAGCACTGGGACCTCGGTGCTCATGACGGCATTCATTGAAGACAATGACTTCTCAGGCTCTTACAGCAGCGGCAACTCCGCCGGGGCTGTTCACATTATCGCCAACAGCGCCGCCAAGATCTCCGCCACCCTCAGTGGAAACGAATTCTCCGGCACTTACAGCACGGATGTCGTGAGTCTTCGCAGCTCGTCCACCTCACAGCTGACCGTCACCGTGGCAGACAACACGCTTCTGCTGGGCTCGACTGTCACAGATGCCTTCCTGGATGTTCAGAGCAGTGACACCTCCACCATGACCATCACGGGGCTCGACCGGAATGCCGTCAACGGCACCGTCGTCAGGGGGTTTTCCCTGCGCGAACAGGGTAGCAGCATCATGACGGTCAACGGCACGCTGGATCCGGCCGCCAACAACACGGTCACCACCGGCACAGCAACCCAGACCACCGGCACACCTACCGGAAGCTTCCAGCTCAACGGCAGCCAGAAGAACCTGTAATCCGGGCTTTCAGGTCAAAGCAGACCTCACGCAAAAGGGCAGCCACACTGGCTGCCCTTTTTTCATGGTCATCACAGAGTCCGGTTTCGATCAACGGGTCATCAGCCACCAGACCGTCTTCTGCTCAGGCGACAACTTGAAGTGGCTTCCTTCAATCGGCACCTCCTGCCGGGGATTTCCCTTCGCGTCCAGCGCCTGCACCTTCCACTTGCGCCCATCGGGCAGGCCCACAACGGCCTTCACGCCTAAGACTTCGGCGGGACCTTTGCCCCACTGGGTGCCCACGGTCGTACGGTTGGCATCCCACCCCATCCCGACATTTTCTGCACGGCTCACCACAGCAAGCCAGATGCGTTTGGAGTCAGCCAGAGACTTGTCGTCCAGAGCTGCGGCCATCAGGGTCACATTGCTGGCAGGCGAATCGTTCTCCAGCGCTACCGAGATGGCCCCGAGCTGTTGCTTACCTGGTCCCAGGGTTCCGCTGAAAACCACCGCCTTGCGGTCCACCACGCTCAACCCGGGGTTTTTCCCTTCAGCGACCCAATTCACCTTCACCGTGTCGCCCCCCTTCCTCAACACACCCACGGAGGGAGTGAGTTCCCACGCCCTGTCTTCACTCAGCTCCAAGCCCACCCGCTCCGTCCACGCGACGGCTCCCGTCTTGCCCACCTTGTCCCACACGGGACGCCAGCTCCCCCACACATCGCCCGCCTTCTCCCCGGCATAGTCGAGAATCGGGCACTTGCCGAGCTTCAAGGTTGAGCCCCGGCTGAAGGGGGTGATCAGGCCCATCCGATAAACCAGGGCCGCGATGGGCATCATCGCCTGTTTGGCCGGATGTCCAGGCAGATCGAAGAAGCTCGTGATGCGATCGCTGTCATAGGGAGTGTTGTGCTTGAAAGCGAAGTGATACACCGCACTCCAGTCTTGCACGGAGGCCATGGCGGAAAGCAGAGGGAACGTCTCCGCGGCATAGTCATTGGGGGCCGGCACATCGTACTCACTCAAGCTGTACGGCTTGCCCACAGGACGTTGCATGGCGATCTCCGCCAGGGTTCCTCCGCTCTTTTCCACGACCTGGGATACGTTGTTCACATACCAGTCGTTCATATCCCAGGACTTCCGGGGGAAAGACGGGTGATGCCAGTAGCCGTGCGTGTCCACCAAGTCGCTCACCGCGAACTCGCGACGCGCCCCCGCAATGCCCCCGAAGAGCAACTGCGAATGCGTGATCATCTGCCTGGCCCCGATCTCCTCCCGGATGAACCTCTTCATCTCCAGCGCGTGCTCGATCTCCAGATCCGCCAGAAAGGCGATGAAATCCCGGCGTACCGCCACATTGGCACTGCGCTCTGGGATGGGGATGGTGCCAGCCTCCAGCGTCTGATCCGATTTGAGGAAACCATTGGGCACCGTGTGCAGTCGGATGTCCCTGAGCTCCACGGTGGTGATCTTGTTGAGCAGGCCGAACCCGACGCGGTTCTTGCCATCTGGCAGCACAGAGTGCGGGGCGAAATCCAGGTGGTACTCCTGCCACTCTGGCGTGAGCGACACGTTTTCACTGAGCCCAAGCTGGGCCCACGGGGCAGCGGAGTTCATCGCAGTGATGCTGATGGTGCTCTTGTCCTCGGACCGCGCCTTGAAGGTGAGTCGATAGCTCGCCCTTTCATCCAGATTCAGCCCGACCTGATAGAACTGAAGGCTCCAGGGCACACTGCCGATCGCAGTACTCGTCCAGCGCACCGCCCCATCTCCGATGGCCTTCGCAGTGGCCTGGGCTCCGTTGGTAGCTTCCACGAACCATTCCTTGGCTCCGTCCGTGAAGGAACCGTTCTTGATCAGTTCCGGTCCCGTGCTGCCGTCATTCACACCCCACGCCGCCTGGAGCGCTGCGGTGTCTTTGTACTGCCCCTTCAGGTACTTGAGGAACATCCCCTGCAGCTCTCCTTTGAAAGGCTCCGGCAGGCTGGCCGTCCACCAGGGATTGAGCAGGATCGAGTTTTCATTGTTCATCTCGATCACCGCGACGCCGGGTTCGTCCTTGTAGGCTCGACCCGTGTGGGGATTCACGTGATTGAGCAACACCTTGGCGAAGGCCTGAAACTGCGCAATGAAAGGCCGGTGGAAGTGATCCAGCCCTTTGCTATAGCTGGGCGCACCCTTGGGCGTGCCAGGATACGTTCGGCTGACGTGCAGGTTAATGTTAAGATAAATGCCTTGAGCGATCAGCTCTGCCGCCAGCTTGTCCAGGCGGGCGAGGTTCTGCTCATCAAGCGTGGTAGCTTCATTGTCACCGATGATGGAGCTCCCCTTCCCCCAGTCGTTGTCCATGTGGTGGAGTCGCACGACGTTCACGCCGTTCTTGGCCAGGTGGGCGGCGATCTGAGGAGCCAGTTCCTCAGGTGGGAAGCATGCGGTGCCGCAGAAATTGGTTCCGAAGAGGCGCACCTTTCGCCCCCTTCCATCCACCAGCCACTCCCCTTCCACCTTCAGAATGCCTGAAGCTCCCGCCGGTTTTTCGTTCAGGGCAGAGAGATCAATGGGACTTGGCGAAGCATCCTGCGTGCTGATGGTGAACGGAAACCACCCCGGCTGTCCCGGAGCGGTCGCACTTTGGGCGACAGCGATGCCGCCCCCCAGCCCTAGAAGGGCCATACAGCCAAAAGCACGGAATGAGGAAAGATGCATGGCTCATCTTGCCCAAACTCCGCCGGAAACACAAGACGTCAGGGTCAGGCCAGGGCTTTTGCCCACTCGTCCTGCTTGAACCCCACGAGAGCCACCCCCGCACTCTTATCCAGCGCAACGGGTCGTTTCACAAGATTCCCGTGGCTCGCCAGGAGTTGCAAAGCCTCCTCTTCACTCAATCCCGGGAGCTTCTCTTTCATCCCCATGGCCCGGTAGTCCTGGCCAGAAGTATTGAAGAGCGGTCGGAGATCCCCACCCTTCGCCTTCAACACGACCTTCAGCTCTGCCACTGTGGGCGGGGTCTCACGGATGGGTTTCTCATCGAAAGCAATGTCATTTTGCTTGAGCCACTTCACCGCGTTTTTGCAGGTGGAGCATCCAGAGTAGGTGTAGATCTTGAGCATGGGGAAGACGCCCACGCTACGCAACGGAGCGGGTGGCTCAAGGACATTCCATGGATGATCCAGGCCGGCTCAGGGCTCATTCAACCAGTTCACAAACTCAGGATGGTTGGGGGCCACTGAATTGAAGAACACGCCCTGGATCTCGCGGAAGAACTGGGCCGAGGCCTTGATGCCATCGGTGGGCGGCCCCTCCGTCAGGGCAGGCCAGTTCCCAGCACTGCTCCTCGCCACCTGAAGATCTGCCTGGCTGAGGGGCCGGGCCCCTGGAAGCCCAGCGGGACGATCCCTTTCTGCAACCAGACAAGCTGCAACGGTCGGCACGGATCTGCCTCTTGAGTCACTGTGGCCCAGGCCTGAGAAACCTCCACGCCATTCGGCGACTGGGTACTGCTCCGGTCTGCGTACGCATACCAGACGGTGGGCGTGGGCTGGCCATTCCAACTCTGTGGAAAAGGCATGCTCACCCGCAAGGACCAGCCCTCATTCCCCTGCGTTTCTGGGAACACCGTAGCCAGATAGTCCGTTACCTGCTTCTTGAGATCGGTGGCGGCATCACCCATACATCCGCCAAAACGCCCAAAAACTGGCGCTAGGCAACGCTCATTTTTATAGACAACACCACCGACCACCTGGAAGGCCGACCCATAATACAACGCATCAAGATCGGCGCACTGACCCACTGGCTTACAGAATTACCGGACTACTGAATCACCGAACTACCATCCCTTCTTGCGAGACCGCCCGCCGCAGACATTCACCTTCATGCCGAGCTCATTGGCAAACGCTGCCTTGGCCAGCAGGCAGGCGTCGGCTGACTTGGCGTCGTCGGCATAGGCCACCTGAATGTGGTTGGCCTGGTGCTTGGCCATCAGCTGATCGCGAGACACGCCATACGTCACAGCGTGCATGATGGGCCACTGTGGCGTGGTGTTCTGCCAGCGCCGTTCGGTCTCCTCCTTCGGCAACTCCACCACCGCGCCACGACCGATGTCCATGTGCAGCGACTCGTCTTCGACATAGATGCGGGACCACACAATCTCACCTGGTTTGGAAATTCCCCGGAGCGTGCTCCCGCCGTTCGGGAAATACATGGGCGGCTGGCGGAAGCCCTCGGCCCCTTTCCACCCCTTGACGAAGTGCGCCGGGGGCGCGGCTCCACTGATCAGCAGCACCCAGACGTAGTCACCGCCAAAGGCCTCGCCCCACCGTATGTCGTGCAAGGTACTTTCCACCGGCTGGCCCAGGGCCTGATGCACCCGGCAGGTCATAAGACCATCCAGCCCCGCGCATTCGTCCACCTCGTTGAAGTGCACCAGCGGCTCGCCTTTATAGAGCACCCGCTTGCCATCACGCGATTTCACCGGCGGGCGGTCGCTGTTGTTGAGGATGCCTTCCACCAGATCGCTCGCCGGAAGCAGATCCTTCAGCCCCTGCTGGTACTGGATGCCGATGGTGTCGCAGCCGAAGTCGTCCGCGAGCCGCACGGCGGAAATGTACATCTGGCATTGCTTCAGCACTTGGGCCTCGGTCAGCTCTGTGGCGTGGTCCTTGCCCAGATGAAATTTCATCCCCTTCTTCACGAGCCACTGGTACACCTCCCGGGCCTCGGTCTCGGAGGTCTGGGTCGTCTCGTGATAGAGGCTGGACTGGCTGAGCCTCTCCTTGAAGACACCGCACGCGTGCAGCGCATGATCTGGGATGATCGCGTTGAACATGCCCATGCAGCCTTCATCGAACACACCCATGATGGCCTTCTGTAGCCGGAGCTCAGCAGCCAGTTGTCCGCCCAGTTGCGCGGACTTCGGCGGCACGGTCACGTCTTCGAGCGGTCGCACGTGGGAGAGATCCTGCTTCACCTTGCCCGTCTTCAGCCAGCGGCGCAGTTCGGTGCGGAAGAATTCGTCTGTGAAGTCCTCGCTCCACAAGGTGGAGTACTCCACACCCGCCTTGGTCAGAGAACCGTTGAGGTTCAGCATGCCCACCAGACCCGGCCACTGACCGGACCAGTTGGCCACCGTGAGAATGGGGCCGCGATGCGTCGTCAGCCCCGCCAGCACATGGTGAGAATACTGCCAGACCGCCTCCGCCACGATGAGCGGTGCATCCGGGTCCACATTGCGGAACACTTCAATCCCCTCGCGCTGGGAAGCGATGAATCCATGCCCCTCATCCTCCTTGTAGGGATGAGCGCGCACCAGGTCGTAGCCTTCTGCCGCCACCGCCGCTGCCAGGGCCTTTTCCATGGCATCCTGCGCAGCCCAGCAAGTCTGGTTGGCCGAGAGCCTCAAGTCCCCGCTCGCCACCAGTTGCACCACCTTCGTCTCAACATTCTTCAAGGCTTTTTTCATAGTCAGAAAATTCAATTCAACGAGCATCCCTGTCCCAATTCTAAAGAGCAATTCCGATAATTCTGTGAATTCTGTCTCAACTTCAGAATCAATGCCACCCTCTGTGTTCCCTGTGCCTCTGCGGTTAATTCCTCATACCCACCTTTCCTCCCCTACACCTCCACCGCCGCAGGCCACGCCCGCTCCCGCGTGATCTCAAACTCCTCCAAGTACGTTCCAACCCGCAGGCGCTCCTCGTCACGGAAGCGGTGAAACGGCTCAGCCAGGAAGTCATCGCAAACCCCCAGCACGCTCAGCGCACACTTCACGCTCTTGATGAAGGCTGAACCGTGGCGGCCCACCTTGTAGATGCTGCTGGAGATCCGCATCACTTGAGCGTGAAGCTCCAACACCCGCGGCACATCCCGCTTCCGCGCCGCCTCATACAGGGCCACGTAGAGTTTTGGGCAGAGATTGGCCCCACCACAAACGCCACCGTGCCCGCCCAGGAGCACGCTCTCCCCGAGCAACTCTTCAGGTCCCACCAACAGACTCCAGTCCGGACGGTGCTCCAGCTCCCGCACGAGTTGGTGGAAATAAACCATGTTGCCCGAGCTGTCCTTCATCCCCACCACGCCGGGCAGGTCCATGGCACGGCGGACAGTGCTCAGCTCAAAAGTCACCTTGGTATGGCTGGGCATGTTGTAGAGGAAGACCGGGAGAGGAAGTTCCGGCACCAAGTCTTCCACATACTCGGTCAATTCCGGCTGGCCAACAGGAAAGTAATAAGGAGCCGAAAGCACCACCGCAGTAGCCCCCTGCTCAGCCGAGTGCTGAGCGAGGTTCACCGATTCCACAAAGGAGGTGTCCGTGATGCCCACCAGCACCGGCACCCGCCCCGCCACCTGCTTGCAGGTGCGCTCCACCATCTCCCGCCGCAGCCGGTAGCTCAGGCTGGGGGCCTCACCGGTGGTGCCCAGGGCAAAGATGCCATGCACTCCGCCTCCCACGAGGTGCTCGATCAAGTTCTCCAACCCCGCCACATCCAGCGTGTCGCGGTCTTTGAGCGGAGTGATGATGGGAGGAATGATGCCGTGGTAGGCGGGTGCAGATGATGTCTTCATGTCGAAATTCAGGGAGCAGCGCCACCGTCGCGCTCAGTGTCGCGGGGGCGGATCAGCAGCACCAGGACGGTGGAAAGCACGCAGATGCCGGCAAAGGTGGAGAAGATGATGTTGAGGCCCACACCGCGATCCCGCATGATGCCAAAGATCCAGTCCGCCATGCCGCCAGCGGTCATGCTCACGAAGTTCATGAACCCATAGCCCGTGGCCCGCTGTTGGGGACCCACGATCTGGGAGAGGATGGGCATGTTGTTGCAGTCAAAGAAGCCCCAGCCAATGCCGAAGAGGATCAGGCCAAAGATGGCCAGACCAAACGAGTGTTGCCCAGGGGCATTGCCGACGCTGAAGAGAGCGGGCACGATGAGCATCATGCCCATGGCGCTCACATAGATGCGTCCCCGCTGAGTACGCCGCATGAGCCGGTCTGCGAGGACCCCAGCCCCCACCGCCGCCACCAGAGCTGCGGCCTGCCAGTAGAGTGCGGCAGAGACCCCGGCATGCCCCTGGCTGATGTTAAACTCCTTCTGCAAAATGGCCGGCATCCAGTCCCGGACCACCCACGCGGCAATGGCCGGCAACGTGAAGTAGAGCACCAGCAGGAGGTAAGAACTGTTCGAGAACAAGGCACCGAGCGCCTTCCCCATTTTCCCAAACTCGCCCGATTTCGAAGGAGCCACTGGGACCCATGCCTCAACTGGTTTGTCTCGCAGCAGCATCAACAGCGGCACGGCGTAGAGCACCCCGACCAGACCCGTGACATCGAATGCAATACGCCACCCCAACGAAGGTGCGTCCGCAACATATCCCGCGAAGCCCCCCACGATCACGCCGCAATAGATGCCCATCTGGTGAATGCTGACCGCTTTCGACCGGGTGAGTACCCCATGATAGTCGGCAATCAAAGCCAGCGCAGCCGGAATATAGAAGGCCTCACTGATGCCCATCAGAGACCGGGCCCAGATCAGTTCCTCGAACGACTGCACATGCCCTGTCCACCAGGTAATCCCCGACCAGACGAACAAGCTCGCGCAGATGGTGTATCGCTTGCTGAATCGGTCGGCAATGTACCCGCCAACCACACTGAAGACGGCATAAACCCACTTGAACTGCGCCAGCATGTGCCCCCAGTTCGCCTCGGACCCCACGCTGGGAATGTCCCGCATGACGGAGACCTTCATGGAGGCGATCATCTGCCGGTCCAGGTAGTTCAAGAGGGCCACAGGAAATAACAGAGCCACCACCGTCCAGGCATAGCGGCTGGTGGTCATGGCGGCGGAAGGCTTGAGAGTGTCGGGATGGCTCATGGACTCGTTCTAACGACTGAGGATCTTCCGCCTCTTGCATGTCATAAAATCTGACAAGTTCAGATCAGGGGGCCAGCACCACGATTTCGCCCCGCTCCAGGCGGTCAATCTCATCCAGGCTGACGGAGACAACCTCAATGCCCCGCTTGCCCCGGGAGTAGGCAATCAGCAAACTCCCATCATGCTCGATGACATGGGGGTACTGCAGGGAAGGCACCTCTGCCACCGGCACGGGCAGTCGCCCCATGCGAGTGAAGGTCACGCCATCCCTGGAAACCGAAAGGCAGAGCGGATAGCGCCCGGCAGGATTGGCGTTGGAAACCAGCACATAGGAGCCTCGAGAGGTGCGAAGACCAAAGAACTTGGAGGTCGCATCGGGGAAGTTCGTGAGCTCTGGCGTGCTCCAGGTGCGCCCATTGTCGCTGGAGAGGGTGCGAAACAGCCGCTTGGAGCCGCCATTGTCGCGAATGATGCCCAGCGACCGGCCATCCGGCAACTGCCACCACTCCGGTTCATCAGGCTTGAAGGCATTTGCCCGGGTACGATCGAACACCGGACGGGACTCCCATTTCAACGGAGACTCCACCCCGCCAATGAGCATGGAGACATTGTTCAGGTGATCCCGCCGCATCATGGCCCACTCACCGGTGGCCAACTTCTGCGGAGGAAAGTTGTTGATGGCGTCGTCAAACATCACGCCTAGTGGCCGCCATGTACCGGAATCAGGCAGCCATTCGAAGGCGAGAAGCTGCAGGCTATTGCCAAAGAAATGCACCTTCCCCATCTCGTTGTAAGCCTCATCATGACTGGCCAGCGCGAGCAGTTTGCCATCCCGTACCCAGAATCCACGAGCGATGTAACGAAAGCCTTCTTTTGACGAGGAGGGCATGATCTCCTGAGGCTCACTCCACTTCACGCCATCCGGGCTGGTGGCATAGCGCACGTGCTGGGTGGGATGATCCTCCACCCGGGGGCCGTGGCTCCACATGCACCAGTACCTGCCGTCATAAAAGGCCAGGTAGTTGTGCAGGCGAAACTGCCAGGCGGCGTCCCCTTGAGTTACCAGAGCACAGGTGCCGGAAAGCTCCGGCAGGAGGTTGTAGTCGATCTTGGCGGGATCGGTGCCAGCCCCCGCCAGATCGAGCATGGGTGGCAGGCCCGAGGGGCCGGGCTCTGCCAGTGCGACACCGGCCATCACCCATGACAGCAGTGCCATGCCCAATCTTCGAGGAAGGACCGGGCGGCGCATGATGTCTTGGATGCTGGCCAGATGCATGGAGGTCTTTCGATCTTGACGATTATTTGGCTGGAGCTTCTGCCGGAGGCAGCTTGCAGGACTGCCAGGCAAGGAACTTCCACTGCCCCTTTTCCTCACGCCAAACGGCGAGGTAGCTCATGGCGAGGTCACTGGTTTCCGCGCCTTTGCCAACCTTCAGATTCACGCGACCGTGCATGAGGGCGATGCCCGGTGCCGGGAACGAGAAGTTCTGGCTCTCATAGTTGAAGCCGAGGTACTTCGTCTTGCCACTGAGCACCAGGTCAATGAGTGATGCCTTGGTATCCACCACTCCGCTGGAGTGGGCATAGTTCAGGTCGTCAGACAGCACCGCTTCCAGCGCCTCCTTGGTGGGGGCTTGCATGGCTTTCACGCGGGCGGCGTCAGCCGCCTTGACCGCCGTGAGTGCGGCGTCATCAGCAGCAGACAGGGATCCGGTGAGCAATGCACCGAGGCAAACAATAGCGGCGAAGAAGGAGGATCGGGTCATGATAGTAGGTAATTTCACAATGCCCAGTCTGCTCACTGAGGCCAGTTGCCGTCAACCAAGTCTTTTGGCTCAAGCTTTGCCGGATCGATCACGGCGTGCTTCACCTTCTCACGCTTCCAGGTGTAGGTGACATGCACCTTGCCATCCGGCGTCTGGATGATCGCCGGGTAGGAATACTCCCCCTTCTCACTCTCCAGCACCAGGGCGGCCTGCCAGGTCACCCCGTCCTTGGAAATGGCCAGATTCAGAGGCGAGCGCCCCTTGGACGTGTGGTTGTAGATCAGCAGGTGCCGTCCGTCCTTCAGTGTCACCGCATCCGTGCCGGAGTTGGGGTTGGGCAGCGAGCCGAGACGAATCGTGCCCCAGGTTTTCCCAAGATCGTTGGATTCGATCTCAAAGACCTTCCCCTGGGCAGAGCGGCCCAGCGCAATGAGCTTGTCACCTCCGGCAAGAAGGACGCTGGGCTGGATGGCGCGAATGGCCTCCCCGTCGTGAAGAGCTGGGGTCGCAGTCCACGTCTTGCCCATGTCGGAGGTCCGCTCAAAATGGACGGCCCATTTGCTGGGCTTGGTGGGAGATTCCGTGCTGGTCGGGCAGAGGATGTCCCCGTTGGCCAGTTGCACCGGCTTGTTCTTGATCGGTCCAAGGATGCCGTCAGGGAGACGCACGGCCTCACCCCAGGTCTTGCCACCGTCCGTGCTGGTGCGCAACATGCCCCACCAGGTTTGCGGAGAAGGTCCCACCTTGTAGAAGAGCCAGAGCGGGCCTTGCTTGGGCTGGAAGAGCACGGGGTTCCAGCAGGGATGGCGCGTGCCGTCTGCCTGCAATCCATTGGCCACTTCCACGGGCTCGCTCCACTTGCCACCGACTTGACGGGACACCCAGATCCCTACATCCGGCTTCCCTTCTGCGGTGCCGCCAAACCATGAGGTGAGGAGCGTGCCGTCTGCAGCCTGGGCAATGGTGGAGGCGTGACAGGACGGGAAAGGTGCCTTGTCATAAATGAACTCACTTGATGTCAGACCAGCCGCAGCCGCCTGAGTCTTCGGGACCGGGGCGGCCGAACCAGGATTCTTCAGGTAGTAGAAATAACCATCCTCCGCTCCACCCAGGAAGTCTGGCACTCCATCCCCATTGAAATCCACCACCGCAGGGCTCACATCATGGCCCTCGATGTTCATGGGCGAGATCAGTCCGCGGTCCTTGAAGTACCACTTGCCATCTGCCGCCGCCGTCTGCTGGACGAAGCTGGCATTGGCCGCATTGATCAGCAAGTCCAGCTTGCCGTCACCATCCCAATCCGTGGCACAGAGCTTGCGACGACCGCTCCCTCCGGCGATCTTTTTGTTCATCCATAGCGGTTCACCCCCACTGGCTTGGAAGAACTTCGGCCCGGCTTCGCCCTCATTGAGCTTGTCAGCAAGCATGACGCGCTGCGGGGCCAGGAGCTTAAGCTCACCGTCCACCTTCGCCCGTTGGAAGAAGGCCAGATACCCCTCCTGATCCAGCATCACCAAGTCCGGCAGACCGTCCTTGTTCCAGTCCACCCCCACCGGGGTGGTGCGCCACTGCGTGAGGAGGGCCTTGCCCTGCGGGCGGAGCCAGCCGTACGCCAGTTCGGGTTGTTTCCCCTTCCACTCCACCGCCACAGGCTTGGCGGCAGCGAGTTTCGGCGCGGTACGGGTGCCGGTGTTTTTGTAGAAGAGCACCTTGCCCCAGATGGAGTTCACCAGCAGGTCCGGCAGGCCGTCCAGATCCCAGTCCACCACGGTCTGGGTGGTGTAGCCCCACTTGGCCTCGCAGGGCCCCTGAATGCTGCCATTCGGTCCGGCCATGATGCGGAGCACCTTGCCACCAGCCTTGAGCAGCTGTGGTTTGTTCCACTTGGGCTTCTCGACGCCTATGCCGCTAAGGTTTTCAATGAACGCAATGTTACCGGCGGTGTTGCCGCTGATGATGTCGATGTCGCCATCGCCATCCCAGTCAAATCCCACCGGTGTGGCCAGGGAGCCGAACTTCACGTCATCCGCCTCCTGCTGGAAATAGCGCGGGGCCAGAAACAACGGCGACTTGTCTTTTTCCTCGAACTTTCCGGTATTCTCCACGAACGCGACGCGACCGTCTTCATCCCCCACGATCAGATCCAGGTCTCCGTCCTTGTCCCAGTCGATCGCCGTGGGAGTGATCATCTCCAGATCCATCTTGAGGTACTTGCCCTCTGCCGTTTTGACTTTTTTGCCGTAGGCGTACTTTGGCTTGTCCCGCGTGCCGGTGTTCTGGAAGTAAGTGAAGCCATCCAGGAATTCACCGCAGAGCAAGTCCAGATCCCCGTCGCCGTCGAAGTCGGCAAAGTTTGGCGAGGGCCAGCCGAAGGTCTCCACCGGTCGATCCATAGCCATCACCTTCACGGGATTGGCATACTTGGGCTGCTCATTCGTGCCCTCATTGCGGGCCACATACACGTACCCGCGAATGGGTCCATTGCACCAGTGACCGTTCTCATCGTAGGCATTGTCCCAGCCGTACTCTGTCCAGTCGCCCACGCCCACAATGACGTCCTGCAGACCGTCGCCATCGTAGTCCACCATGCGCCACATGTTGGCCCGGACCTTGTTGGGATGCACATTGGCGGGCAAATCCAGCTTCGTTCCCTGATCGATGCCCGTCTTGAGGAAATCGGGATGGATCATGCCAGGGCTCATCACCACCGGCTTGCCATCCACGTAGGAGACCTGGACGTTCTGCATCCCCTTGCTGATGCGCCGCCCTGCCTGGAAGACCGGCATCTTGTTCTTGGCCGTGTCCCCAGCCGCATTTTCAAAGAAGTACGTGCCATTGTAGGGCTTGTCTGGGCAGTTCACCACCAGGTCGAGGTCACCATCGCCGTCGAAGTCCATCGGCAACGGCCAGGCCCACAGCCCAACACCCAGGTCCACCTTGAGACCTGGGTTGTTGTATTTGAGGCGTTCCAGGCCGGAAGCGGCCCCTGCACAGAGCAAGGAAAGCCCGGCCGCAAGCACGGGAAGACGTGAGGATACGTGTCTCAGGTTCATGGATTGGTTTTAGGAAACTTGCAAGAATGGCAATAGGGCATCAGGCGGGGCGGCTCCGGCGTCTGGTCGCACCGGGCTTGGCTTGCTTTTCGATGCGGTGAAACTCGGTGAGCAATTCGTCCGGCAATCCCAGCGACATGTCCTGGGTGCCGATCGCAGCGCTCCGCGTGTCATAGTGCTCCAGCGCCTCCTCCATGCTGGCGCGGATGTGCTCGCTCATCAAGCGGCGGGCCTGCTCGCCCTTGCCCGTCTCCACCGCCTGGAGAATCTCCACGTGGTAGCGGTAGGTCTGCTCGATGACCTTGAGGTCATGCTCCTGGCGGGAGGTGGTAAAGATGCGCGCCAGCACCCGGCTGTCCGCCACGATCTTCATCATGCGCCGGTTGCCCGCTGCGCGGATGAGGAGCTGATGGAAGGCCATGTCTGCGGACATCAGTCGTTTCATCATGCCCGCGTCTGGGCGGGTCTTGCCCTTGTGGCGAAGTTCCCCAGCAATGGTCTTGAACTCCGCACACAGCGCGCGAAGGCGGTCGCGGTCCTCGGGCACCAGTTTCCCGGCTGCCTGCGCCACGGCATACGGCTCCAACGCTTCACGCAGTTCGTACAGTTCCACCAAGTCGCGCCGGTCCAGCGCCTTCACCCGGGTGCCAAATCTCGGCACCTGCTCCAGCACCCCCTCCTGCTCAAGGTTGCGAAACGCCTCCCGCACCGGCGTGCGGCTGATGCCCATCTCCTGCGCGACGCTGAGCTCAGAGAGCACATCCCCGGCGGCCCACTCCCCGGAGAGGAGCTTGCGCTGGATGTGATGATAGGCCTTTTCGCTCAGGGAGTCCGTCATGGTGCACTACTGGTATACCAGAGATATACCAACAGTACTTCACCAGGCCAAGCACTCTTTCACGCTTTTCATTTATCTTCTCCGACTTCCTCCTCCACGTGACACCTTTGGCGAAATCCATCAATCCAGTTGCCATCACAGAACATCCGGGGAGGTTGCGGCATGGAGTTCCAACTTCTGTTAGACTACCTTGGGAAGCAACTCGGCCTCGACACCCTGTCGCTCAATGGAAACGGCGTGGCCAGCCTCAAGTTTGGGGATGATCTGGTGGTCCATTTGGAGCCCGACCCCAAGCTGCCCGCAGCCCATCTTTATGCCCCCTTGTGCAAACTGAACGCCGCCACTCGCAACACGTTGCTGGAACCGCTCCTCATTGCCAACGCCTTCGGCAGGGGCACGGCGGGAGCCTTCTTTTCCATCGATGAACCCCAGCAGGAGGTACTGCTAGGCAGAATCTTCGACCTCAACCAGACAGAGCCGGAGGCCCTCTACCGGCACCTCAAGGACCTGGTGAGCGTCCTCGTCATCTGGAGACGTCGGTTGCCCGATCTGCTGGCCAAACAGGATGCGCCCACCGAGTTTCCGCTGACTGAACCTCCAGCGGGGTTCATTCGCGCTTAGTTCCGCGGGCTCGGGAAAAGACATGGGGATAGGGGTCCTCACCGGCCATCGCAGGAGTGGCGACAGGAGAAAGCTTCATTGTCACCCTGCCCATTCTGGCATCCTCGTCACCAAGTTTTAGGTAACCTGCAACGCCGGTTCGGCTAGATGCTCACAACAACGACTCGTCACTCCGCCCCCGCCTCATGAAAGTTGCCGAAGCCACCCTCTCCTTCCAGGCCATGCCCACCCTCAAGGTGGACGGCGAAGTCCGCGCCTTTGCGGAAATCGAAGTGAATGGCGAGAAGTTTCAAGGCGTGGATCTGGGAAACGGCACCTATGCCCGGCTCGCCGACCGCACGGAGGGCCCGTACGACGTTACTCTTTTTCATGGAGAGAGCGACCATGACATCTCCAGCCTCAAGGTCTCTGTGACGGGTGGTGGAGTGAGCCGATTGAAGGATACCGAGGGCACCGAACACCGGTCAAACGTCGTGCACACCCTGGATCACGAGTCCATCATCTTTGGCGACGAATTTCTCGCCAGGTTCCAGCACGAGGCTGCGCACGTGGAGCGCACCGAGTCGCCCGAGATGGATCCTTCTTCCGGCATACAAGGAAGCGATTCACCTCCTGTTCCGCAAGAAGATCCACCCAAGCCCGCCATCGTTCCCCAAGCGGAATGGAAGCCGCCGGTGGGCAAGACAGGAATGTCCAAGTTCTTCTCCGATCTCACCACACCCAAGGAGACTCGCACTACAGAGAAGACCTCTGCCTCATTGCAGGAAGTGGACAAAACCACTCTCGAGATGCTGAAGATGCTGTCCAGCATGCCGAAAGGGTCCGTGGTGAACGCCTCCAAGCACCCCAACTTTGAGGCCTACATGAAGAATATTCACCTTGCCGCGCAACCTGCGGTCAAGCGCGGCATGGACCAGGACACTGCGGCGCAGGAGTCCTTCGCAAAGCAGATAAAATCCCTGAGTTCCACAGAGCTCTCCGCCCTTGCCGAGGCCTTTTCGTCTGGGGTGGAGGGCAGCCCCTTTGCTGGCCCTCTGAAGGACCTCGCGGGCATCATCCACAAGGAGATCAAGTCCCGGCAGGGCAGCTTCGAAACGGAGGCGCGGGCCTGGACCGACTCCCTGAACAATGCACTCGCCGTCCACGAAGGCCGACTTCAAGGAACGTTGGTGGATCGCGAGAACTCCATCCACAAAGTGACAGACTCCCGGGAGTCTGTCTCCCTCGCGTTCCGGGGCCTCATACAGAGCTTCAACCGGGCCATGATGGGAGAGGCAGATCCGGAGAAAGCCCGGGCCATGGTGGCCCGGGTGGTGGGCGGTCTGGGCACGGACGGACGCAAGGTCCTGCTGGAGGCACTTATGGAGCACATCCCCAAAGGCACGCCGCTTCCCTTGATGAAGATGGCTCTCAGGGACGGCCCCTACCCCGAAGTCCTGGACCCCGAGGGAACCATCGCCAAGGCCCAGGCGCGGGTGCGAGAATCCGCCAACAACCATGCGGCCAACATTCAAGCCCAACTGACGGATCTCGCCGCCGAACTGCTCACCGATTTTGGCGAAGATGACTTTGTGGACGACGCCCCGAAGAAGCCCGGCACGCACAAGCAGGAGTTTCTCTCCCACGTCATGCGTTTTCAGGCACTGGTGGACGAATACGAACGATCCAACGGCCAGCTCGGCACCAAGCCCCCGGAGGACTTCGAGAAGTTCAAGGAGTCAATCCGTGACAGGCTTTTTGAACTGGCAATCGACCTCGCCGGTGCGGCAAGCCCGTTGGAAGGTTTCCCGTCCGAGCAAATTCCCCAGTTGGAAAAGGCCCTGGAAAAACTCAAGATCCCCTCTCTGAACGACGCCATCACCGGCACACAAGCCGCCCGGCGGAAAGTGCTGGAGGACAGCTTTCAGGCCAGGCTCTCCCCTGGCATTCAAGCCGGGGTCGCGGGCAACTTTGACGGCATGGTCAAGGGCATGCTGGGCCTCATAGATCAGCGGAACCGGAGCGTGGAGACCGCCCTGGGACTCTCCAGCAATGCCAAGTTTGGCCACCATTTTCACAAAGGGGTCAATGTGGACCTGCTGGGCAGCTTTGCAGATCCCGAACTGAATGTTGCGGTGCGCAGACATTATCTGACGCAGGCCATCGAATCCGGCAACTTGTCCAAGGATGACATGGCTAACCTTCAGCGTGAGATCCAGTCAAACGGCCCCCTCATTGCACTTCTCATCGTGGGTGGCAAAGGCACCCCGGATGATGACGTCCGCTGGGGCCGGCTCACCGCCGAGTGGCTGGTGACGCTGGATCAGGTCCTGGCCGACAAGACCGGCGTTCCCGCCATGAATGTTGAGTTGCAGACTGAAAAGATGAAGCAAGACCCGGGCAAGTTCATGCGGGATCTGTCACCCGCGATGAAACAGGTGTACGAAGACAACTTTGGCTACCGGATCGGTGGCGGCGACACGGTGACCCCACGCACCGACCGGAGCTTTGAGCAAATCATGAAGGGCATCCGGGGTGAGTAGAGCTGGGTGATGTTGCGTTCGCGGTGGATCAATCGAACGAAAAGACGAGCGTGAAAGGCGTGGAGTGGCTGCCTCTGCATTGAACGAGGAAACCAACACTCCCCCGCGCCAATGAAGAACGCGCGTCTCGCATTTGCCCTCCCACGACCATGCGGCCACTGCCGCATTCAGATCATTCCATCCCGCCTTGTGGAAATATGCCACAGCCAATCTCCCACCGATACTTTCATGTCCTAAAGTCCACAAAATATGTCAGTCCAACCATTAAGACTCCGCGGTGCAAATGCGTTTTAGTTCATCTCTTTTTCTCCGCTCCGGCAGAAAAGTACCATCTCGACACGTTTCCCAGCACCCATGCATTTTCGCCCACCTGTACTCACCCTGCTGACGGCCTGCGCCGCGGCTCTTCCCCTTTCGGCCGCCGCGCCCAAGGATGTCGCCGTCACCATCAAGACTCTGCCGGCCCAGATGCGGTATGACACGGAGGCGATCATCGCCGAACCGGGTGCGAAGGTGACCATCACACTGGACAACCTGGACGACCTGCCGCACAACGTCGTGGTCTGCCTGCCGAAGGACGGCGGCGGCAATGACAAGGGCATGGAGGTAGCCCAGGTAGCGTGGAACCTTGGCGAAGCCGGGATGGTGAAGCAATGGATCCCCGAGCACAAGCGTATCATTGCGCACACCAAGATGGTGGATCCTCACCAGAAGGGCAGCATCAGTTTCACCGCGCCGGAGTGGGAAGGCGAGTACCCGTACGTTTGCACATTCCCCGGTCATGCCATGGTCATGAATGGCCTGCTCACCGTGGCCAAGGCGGTGCCTCCGATCCGGAACCTCCACTTCCGCTATTACACGGGCAGCTTCAACAAGTTGCCGGATTTCAGCAAACTCACCCCTCTGGCTGGCGGCCCCCTCCCCGCTGGGAAGTGCGACATCAGCATCAACAAGGAGAAGAACAAGTTCGCCTACGAGTTTGAGGGCATGATCGACTGCCCTAGGGACGGGGAGTACAAGTTCGTAGCCGGTGGGGATGACGGGATTCGCATCTTCATCGACAACAAGGAAGTGATCGAGGCGGACGGGATCCACCCATTCGGCATCAAGGAGAAGAAAATCAAACTCACCAAAGGCGAGCACAAGATCCTGGCCCACTACTTTCAGGGCGGCGGCGAGGCGGAGTTTTACCTCGGCTGGTCCGGGCCGGGATTCAAGGAGACGGCACTCTCCGAGTGGGTGCCCAACACGGATCGTCGTGAAACCGACGAGCAGAAGTACCAGGGCCTCCCTCTGGTGGTGAAGGACGAAGCTCTCATCTACCGGAATTTCATCAAGGGCTCCGGCCCCCGCGGCATCGCTGTGGGCTACCCGGGCGGGGTGAACCTCTGCTGGGATGCCGACCAGATGAACCTGGCGCTCGTGTGGCAGGGTGCCTTCATGGATGCCAAGCGGCATTGGACGGGCCGCGGCGCGGGCGACCAGCCCCCACTGGGCTACGATGTAGCCAGCCTGGGCCAGCAGCGCGCCCTGGGCACGCTGGACTCCGGCTCCGCCCCCTGGGTGGCGGCCTACAAGAAGGACGAATTCCGCAATGCCGACTACCGGTTCCACGGGTATGAGCTGGACGCCAAACGCCAGCCCACCTTCAAGTGGGAGTATCAAGGGGTGAAAGTGGAGGAGTCCTACTTCCCCTCCGGGACCTCCAAAGACGGCAACGCCTCCCTCAAGCGCACCGTGAAATTCGCCAGCCCCGGTGGCAAGAACGGGCTTTATTTCCTCGCCCTCGCCGGCAATGTGGAAGAGAAGGGCCCGGACTTCCTGGTGGACAAGGTGGTGAAGGTGACGGTGGCCGGCGGCGAGCCACTGGTGCGTAAGGACGGCGGGCGGACGGAGGTGCTCCTGCCCGTGGAATTCAAGGACGGCCGGGCAGAATTCACGCTGACCTATGCGTGGAACGCAAAGTAAACCGCACCCTTTCCGTTTCTTCATCGAACCCATTTCGACACGTCCATGAAAACTTTTGCCTTTGCCCTTGCAGCACTGCTGCCCCTGGCGCCCAGCGCCCTTCGCGCCCAGTCCCCTGCTCCGCAGGAGTCTGACTTTTACAAGATCGAGCCCTTCTCCTTCCCTGCGGACATCGTGGCCGAGGTGGGCGCGATCGAACTGCTCCCCGAGCATAAACTCGCTGTCGGCACCCGCCGTGGCGATGTGTACATCGTGGACAACGCCTTCACCACGGATCCCGCCAATGCCAAGTACCAGCACTTTGCCTCCGGCCTCCATGAGGTGCTGGGCCTGGCCTACAAGGACGGCTGGCTCTATGTGACCCAGCGTCCGGAGGTGTCCCGACTCAAGGACAAGGATGGTGACGGCCGCGCCGACATCTTCGAGACGGTGAACGCCGACTGGAACATCACCGGCGATTATCACGAGTACGCCTTTGGCTCTCGTTTTGATCCCAAGGGAAACCTCTGGGTGACCCTCTGTCTCACGGGCTCATTCCACTCCAATGCCCCCTACCGTGGGTGGTGCCTGCGCATCACCCCAGATGGCAAATCCATCCCCACCGCAGCGGGCCTCCGCTCACCTGGCGGAGTGGGTTTCTCGCCGGATGGCACCGCCTATTATGATGACAACCAGGGCGTGTGGAACGGCTCCAGCTCCCTGAAGCCGCTGCTGGTGGGCTCCTTCCACGGGCATCCGGAAACACTGAAGTGGTGGGACAACGCGCTGGGTGAAAAACCCCTGGAAAGCGTGACTGGAACCCGCATCACCCAGGAACGCGAGCGTAATCCGAAGTTCGCCCCACCAGCGGTAATCCTGCCTCATGCCAAGGTGGGAAACTCCCCCACGGCCTGGGACTGGGACGAAAGCGGCAAGTTTGGCCCCTTCACCAAGCAACTTTTCATCACCGACCAGTCCTTCTCGGTGGTGAATCGTGTGACACTGGAAACCGTGAACGGTGTGAAGCAGGGCTGTGTATTCCCTTTCCTGAAGGGTCTGCAAAGCGGCCCCATCGGCGTGCGCATGTCCCCGGATGGCGTGCTCTTTGTGGGCGGGTCCGACCGCGGTTGGGGTGCACGAGGCGGCAAGCCTTTCGACCTGGAGCGCATCACCTGGACGGGCAAGGTTCCGTTTGAGATGCATGAGATCAAGGCCAGCCCGGAAGGGTTCGAGGTGAAATTCACCCAGCCAGTGGATGAAACCACGGCCAAGGACGCCAACAACTACAAGATGCGCGCCTGGACATACATCTGGCAGGCCAGCTATGGCAGCCCTGAGGTGGATGAAGTCCTTCCCAAGGTGGAAGTGGCCTCGGTCTCCGCTGATGGCACAATCGTGAAGCTCAAAGTGACCCCGCTGACGAAGGGCCACGTTCACCAGCTCGATGTCCCGGGCGTGAAGTCCAAGGACGGAGCGCCAGTACTACACCCCGTGGGCTACTACACGCTCAACGAGATCCCCAAGTCCTAGCCCGCAGCGCTGGCTGACCCGCCTTGGCCGTCGCTCCACAAAAGCCCGCTCCGATCCCATCGGGGCGGGTTTTTCTTTCTTTTCAATCCACTCTCTTTTTGTTCGGGCTTGCCATTGTGCCCGAGCAAGTGACAGTATCCAGACGTACCCTTGGGGACGCCGCTCATTTTCTTAAGAAATCTTAAGGAGGCCTAATAATACCATCCCTTGATCGTTCCTGCTGTGAGCAATGCCTTCATGCCTCCACAGCCTAGTGATCCAACAGCCAGCGGGCTGGTGCGGGAAGCCCTCGCCCAGCATGAGAGCAGCCTCATTGCGTACGCGTGCAGCATCTTGGGAGGTGATGAGGAACGCGCCCGGGATGTCGTACAGGACACCCTCCTCAAGCTCTATCTCGCCGACCCGATTCGGGTCCGCGAAAATCTCAAAGCATGGCTCTACGCTGTGTGCCGAAATCGGGCTTTCGACGTGCTCCGCAAGGAGCACCGTCTCGTCCTCACGGACAACGACGACCACCTCGACTGGCTGGATGAATGGCAGCCCGATCCCAGTGAGGACGCCAGCAAGGAGGAAATGCTCGAGCATGTCTGGCAGTGCATGGAGCAACTGCCCCTCAACCAACGCGAGGTCATTCGCCTCAAGTTCCAGCACGGTCTCAGCTACAAAGAAATCTCATCCGTCACCGGCCTCAGTGTCACCAACGTGGGCTTCCTCCTGCACACCGGCATCAAGCGACTGCGAAAGCTGATGCATCGCACCTACAGCGAGATCTGAAGCCCCTCCCCCCAAATCCCCTTTACCCGATTCTGCAAATCCCATGAACTACGAAGATCACCCTGACCTCACCGCCTATGCCATGGGCGAGTTGAATGCCGCGCAGACCACGCGGGTATGTCAGTGGCTTGCCAGCTCCCCGGAAGCCCGGGCCGAGCTTGAGCTCATTCAAGAAACGCTTTCCGTGCTTCAGGAGGCACCCTCCATCCCACGGCGCACATTGAACCCCCGTCAGCGGGAGACTGTGCTGGCCATGGCCAGCACCCCGGCCCGCGATGCTGCGGTCATCCCTTTTGCCACCCCAGCCCAAACCTACCGCCGCCCCATGTGGAATGCGGTCAAATATGCCGCCGCCGCCAGCCTGGCAGTGGGAGCCTTTGTGGTGGGCCAAAAGTCTGCCTCACCTGGTGCGAGCACTCCCGCTTCCCCAAGCTTGGCGACGACCAACGAACCCATCCCGGCCAATCCTGTTCCCGCAGCGCCGGTTGTGGAAATAGCCTCGATCTCCACCCGGGTGGAACCCCTGGACTTCGTTCCCGTCATGGCCCCTCCCGTCATCGCGCAGGAGTCCGCTGCCCCAGTGGCCATGCATGTAGAAGCCGCGCTCGACGGCGTAGTGCTGACGCCTGAGGTGCGTGCCTCCGCGCAACTCGCAGTCCTGGCGGAATCTCCCGCCAGCAACCCTGCCCCCCGCCCAGCCCCTCCGGCCTTCTCCATAAAGGCCTTTGCCATGGCTCATCGCACGCAACAGGATGCTATCTCTCTACAGCCCAAGCTCCTCCGCCCCGCCAAACTTCCTGTTCCAGATGAATTCGCCGGGGTAAAGCTGGCATCTCCTATGTCTGGTGGTCAAAAACCAGGTCCGGAGCCGCTTCGCAAACCCGATCCCCAACCTGCGCTGAACATCCACTCATGGAAGGCAGAAATCGCTTCCTGCCCATGGGATTCCAGCCGCCGCTTGTTGCGCTTTGTCGCCCGCGTACCGGTGAACCAGCCAGGAGTGGAGGTGAACGAAGCCACCTACCAGCTCGTGGCAAAGTTTGACCCTTTCCACGTGCAGGGCTATCGCCTTGTGGCGGAGAAACATATGCCTCCCACTGCTGGCGGCACCCTGGCCACCCGTTTTGCCTGGTACGAGATCATTCCCTCCCGGAACTTCGCCGCTACCACGGAACGACCGGTAACGCTGGGCACTATCGAGTTGGCCCAGCCGCGGAGCGCGAACGTTGCCAACCCGACCCCGCTTAAGATTCTTGATCGTGGCCAGACTTGGCAGGATTCACGTGAGGACTTCGTGTTTGAGACTGCCATGGTCGGATTTAGCCTCCTTCTCCAAGGCACGGAGAATGTGGGCGCCCTGAACCACAAGCTGGTGCTCGACATCGCTGAAGGCACCAAAGGTGCGGATCCGCAAGGTGAGCGGGCCAAATTTATCCAAGGGGTACGTCAGGCTCAGCGCATTGCCGGGCTTTGAGGTCGGTTGCACTTGGCGATCATCCCCATCACATGCAAAGGGAGTCCGATGAGGGCTCCCTTTTTGCTTGGGTAGAGGCCCCCCTTTCACGACACCATACCTCCCATAATTCAGACGCTCTCTCGCGACTCTGACACAGGTCCAGCAACGCGGTTTTTCCGAGCCTGGCCTCGTTACCAACCCGCTTCACACGAGATTACCCACAAGTTATTCACATCTTCCTCACACTGGGTGCCAGACCACGGAGAGTATAGCCTGCGGGGTCAGCCCTGAAAGGCCAATTCAGCGCTCGCACCTCGATCGCGTGGAACGCCCGAATTAATTGCGTGGAACGGAAAAATCACGCCCGCTCATCCTCCGTTACACGCGCGTCACACAGTCAGATTCTGCCTATCAAAAGCCTGTTTTGGCAATTGTTCGTCACCATTCTTCATAACAGATTCTACGCCAACGTTTTAGGCACATATCCAAAATGTCGCAAAATTCCCTTTTCACCTCTTGTTCAAGCAGTTGCAGAGGGTTTGGACGGTTTGCGTTGAGGGTTCGCAATGTTTGAACCCAGCACTGAAAGGTGTCGCGATCTTCACATAGGCAAGATGGAAGGTATGGCCACTCCTCCATGCAATATCCATATAGGTCAACGTTCGGGCAGATCACTGGCAAGCTGAAAGTTGCCAAAATTGCTGTCGTAGCAGCGGAAGTTGCGAACAAAATTCGAAGTTATTCACAGTGAGCGATTGCTTGACAGCTGCCGCAAAGATATCTGCCTAGGCCGCACGGTTGAAGGAAGCTGTAGGGTAGATTGGTCAGGGCTAACGCGGCAAACTAGTCACCCCGAACCCGTTGTCACCACAGAGAAGAAGGGCCGTCGTTAAGGGGTGGCGGGATCTCCGGTCCCGCGGGCGAACTGAGGGTTTCGGGTGCTTTCGGACGATTCGTATGAGGCAGTCGCGATTGACCTCCGGGGCTCTGCGACTGATCGACGCTGCCCCCCCGCCCCCTTTATTCCGTTTAGCTTGTGCTGGCTGGAGCCAGAGGGGCCTAGCACGCAGCAACCTCCGCCGATTGCCAATCTGCGCTACGTTGCCGCTCTATCGCCCACGAAGGCAGCAAGGCTCAATCCAGCACCAGACGCAACGTTGGAGGCTTGAGCGTAGGATGGTTATTCCCCGCAAATCCGTGCACCAGACCGCCACCTACACTCTCGGGCGTATCCCGCACCACCACCAGCGTCGCGTAGAGGTTCTTGTCATTGGTCAGGAAGCGGGCCAGCGCTTCACCTCGGATGGAGAAGGCACCGGCCACATCCCCGCGCGGGATCGTGAAGCTGCCCAGTTTGACGGCTTTGGAAAGGTCTGCCCCCTCGGACTGGGGATCGTTTCCTGGGGCATTCTCCCAGTTCACAGTCTCCTCAGTCCAAGCATCCAACGTATCATCGGTCACACCGTACACGCTAAACTCACAGTCGGGAAGCAACGAGGCATAACCCCAACCAGTAGGCTCGAACTGCAGTGTCAAGGATGCCGAGCGGACCTCCCGCCCCTGAAGCAGGGAGAGATCGAAGCCCAGCCAAGCTTTCCGCCGACAAGCCTTCTGCGTGGTGTGCTTGAGAAGCAGCAGTGTGTCGGAAAAATGGGTCTTCGTATCAGGTGACCACACGTACGCAGCCTGTCCCCGCCCCGAGTTGGTGGTGAGCGTGACGACGTCTGCGCCCTCCGGCACCACCCGGCGGGTGTCCGGTCGTTCTGATTCGAGATCCCCGCCGCTCCGGCGCAGGTCCTCTTCCGTGATGCGGGCAGCCTGACGAGTCAGGAGGTTTACCTTCTCGCCACTGCGATGGTGCTGGAGTTCCACCTCGCCATGGAACACCTGGACTTGAGCTTGTCCGTCTGCGCCAGTGCTAATCCCAAAGTCAGTACCGTGATCGATAAGGCGAGCGTGAGCCGTCTCCACCATGAAGCCTACCGCTGGCGGCGGCACATGCGCGACCAGAGCTCCGCTGTGCAGGTAGCACCTCTCAGGGCTCAGCAATTCCAAGTCGGCTGGTCCTTCCAGAGTCAAGCGAGCCCCTTTCTCAAACTCCAGGGTCGCCAAACCCGCAGCCAGACGGAGACGCCCCGTGGAAAGCACCGCCCCCACCTCCGTGGGCAGGCTGCCGCCGTCCCAGCGGGCCCCTTTTACATCCACCAGGGTCGCCACGGCAGCCCCAGAGAGGGCGCTCACGGCCTGCTGCCCCTGCCACCGCCCCATGCTCCAGCCGACCGCCAGGATGACGACGGCCGCTGCCGCTGCCATCCCCTGCCCCCACCGGCCAGACCACCGACCTCCCACCCTCATCCTCGGTGCAGACACAGGTAAATTCACCACTTCGGCAAGGGGGGTGTCTTTGTAGCGCACATCCCCCAGCAGGGACTGGAGCTGCATGTATTCCACATAGGCTCTCCGGGCCCCCGGATCATCGATGACCAAGCGTTCGAGCCGTTCGCGATCCTTCACGTCAAAGCTGGCATCATCCAGCATGCGATCGCAGAGCTTGATGACTTCTTCTTTGTGACTGGGGGAGGCTGGATTCATGGGCGGTCAGAAGGGATCAAAAAGAAAACAGATTCCAGAGTCGGAAAGCAGTGCTTCAGTTGGCTGCCTCCTCGGCGTGGCTGACCTGGCGGGTCACGCACTCATGCAGCACATGCCGGACGCGGCTGAGCTGTCGGTACAGGGCTGCCACAGTACGCTGGAGCTTTTCGGCCATGGCCTCCAGGGAGAAGCCCTCCTGGTAGCGCAGCTGGAGCACTTCCCGGTGATCTTCCGGGAGCTTGGCGATGCAGCCGTGCAGGGCGCGCTCACGATGCTCAAGGTCCTCAGCGGAGTTGTCGTACTCACTGGCCACCGTGTTGAGGAACTCATCGCTGAAATCCAGGCGGTCACGTTTGCGCCGCTTCCGGTAGGAGAGCACCTGGTGGAAAGCCACTTTCCGCGCCCACGCAGAGAAGTTCGTACCAGACTCGAACTGGGAAAAACTGCGCCACATGCGCACCTTGGCCTCTTGCAGAATGTCATCCGCGTCCTGCACATGAGGCACGAGCGCATGCACGTACGCGCGAAGCATCCGCTCGTGGCGGGCTAGCAAAAAGACGAATTCCTCGGCGGGCTCGGGCATGTTCATTCCATACACGGTAGTCCTGACTTTGAAAAAATGGACAAATTTTCCATTGTCCAAAAAAACGAAAGAGGACCTTCCCAACGTAAGTTCCCATTCTCCAGATGGCAAAACACAGCATCCATCCTTCTGTTGGCCGCCCCGCCAGGGCACCCAAGGCGCTTGCCGCAGCCAGCCGTCCCCACCTTCTCCTGGCGGGAGCCGCCCTGGCCCTCACGGGCACAGCCTCCGGGGCGGCTCCGGCAGAACAAATGGAGTTCTTCGAAAAGAAGGTGCGCCCGCTTCTGGTGGACAAGTGCTACAGCTGCCACAGCCCGGAGCACAAGGTCAAGGGCGGTCTGCGCCTGGATACGCGGGAGGGCTGGGTGACCGGCGGAGATTCTGGGCCGGCCCTGCTGCCCCACCAGCCGGAGACCAGCCTCTTCATGTCTGCCGTTGGCTACACGAACCGCGACCTGAAAATGCCCCCCAAGCAGAAGCTTTCGGACGAGGAAATAGCAGTGTTCCGCGACTGGATCGCGATGGGGGCTCCGGACCCGCGGACAGGGACACCGGAAACGGCCAAACCGGCGAGCAAGGGCATGTCGATCGAAGAGGGCCGGAAGTTCTGGGCCTTTCTCCCGCCCATCAAACCACCGTTGCCGACAGTGAAGGACTCCTCCTGGCCAACCACAGATGCAGATCGCTTTGTGCTGGCGGGCCTGGAATCCGCCGGAATGGAGCACGCCGCCGATGCCCCCCTGGAGGTGCTGGCACGCCGGCTCTACTTTGACCTCACCGGCATGCCCCCCACGACGGGAGAGTTGCACGAATTCCAGCAAATGGCCGGACAGACGCAAGAGGCTGCACTTGCCACCTACGGAGGCATTGTGGACCGCCTGCTCTCCTCACCCCGCTTTGGCGAGCGCTGGGGCCGCCACTGGCTGGATCTGGCAAGGTTCGCGGAAAGCAGCGGTGGAGGCCGCACCCTCCCCTTCAAGGATGCCTGGCGCTACCGTGACTATGTGATCGAGAGCCTCAACCAGGACATGCCACTGGACCGCTTCGTCTCTGAACAGCTGGCCGGGGATCTAATGCCTGCGGCCACCCCGGCAGATCGCCGTCGGCAGCTCACGGCCACGGGATTCCTGGTTCTGGGCCCCACAAACTATGAAGAGCAGGACAAGCAACTCCTGCGCATGGACATCGTGGATGAGCAGATGGATACGATGGGCCGCGCCTTCCTGGGCATGACCCTGAGTTGCGCCCGTTGCCACGATCACAAGTTCGACCCCATCCCGGCCAGTGACTACTACGCGCTGGCGGGCATCTTCCGCAGCACCCGCACGCTGAAGAACTACAAAGACAACGTGGCGCACTGGATCGACACCCCCCTGCCCATGGAGGGTGAGGAGGAGACACAACTACAGGCCCATGAAGCCCGGCTGGAGAAGCTCACTGCCGATGTGGCCACTGCGAAAAAGCGCATCAAGAAGCTGTCTCCCAAGGTGGAAGCCAAAGATGCAAAGGCCCGCCCCGTCGCACCGGATGAGCTGCCCGGCGTGGTCGTGGATGACACCCAGGCGACAGTGGTGGGCACTTGGAAAACATCGACACGCTATCCCACCTACGTGGGAGATGGCTACCTGCATGATCAGAACGAGGACAAAGGTGCCAAAACGCTGACCTTCACGCCCAAGGTGCCCCGCGACGGGCGTTATGAGGTGTGGCTCTCCTACACGGCCCTCAACGACCGCGCCGACAACGTGCCGGTGACGATCCTTCATGCCGATGGCGAGGAGACGTTGCGCGTGGATCAACGGGCAGAACCCACCGTCAACGGTCGCTTTGTGTCGCTGGGACAATATCGGTTCGTGGCCGGTGGCGAAGGTTATGTGCTGATATCGAATGATGCCACCAACGGCATCGTCACGGCAGATGCCGTGGTCTTCGTTCCACTGGATGAACTTGCCAAACTACAGACGACGGGTGCTCCTGCTAGCGCAGACAGCACTGGCACCGTCCACACTCAACTCCATGCCGCGCAGGCCCAGCTCAAAGACCTGGAGAAGGAATTGAAGCAGCTCCAGGCCTCTCCTCTGGCCCGTCCTGAGGCCATGACGGTACAGGACGACAGCGAACCGGAGGACTGCAAGATCCACGTCCGTGGCAGCATCCGCAATCTGGGCGCGGAAGTGCCCCGCGGTTTCCTGAAGGTGGCGCAACATGGCCCGGCCCCGGAGATCCCAGACGCAGAGAGCGGGCGCAGACAACTCGCGGAATGGGTGGCAAACCGGAACAACCCACTCACCGCCCGTGTGCTGGTGAATCGCACGTGGATGTGGCTGCATGGCGAAGGCCTGGTGCGCACAGTGGACAACTTTGGCACGACGGGTGAAAAACCCACCCACCCTGAACTTTTGGATGCGCTGGCAGTCGAGTTTATGGAGGATGGCTGGAGCCTGAAGCGTCTGGTCAAACGGCTTGTCATCGGTCGCACCTATCGCATGGCCTCGACGGGGCCGGACGCGAGTCTTCAGGCGGATCCAGACAATCGGCACTGGTGGCGGCAAAACCGCCGTCGCATGGATGCTGAATCCATTCGCGACTCCATACTGGCGATGAGCGGCCAACTGGACCCCAAGGTGGGCGGACCGAACGTCAAGGCAGATGCCATCGATTCCAACTCCGGGGCTGCGCAGAACCTTGAGTACAACTACGTCTTCACAGACGTGCGACGCAGCGTTTACACCCCGGCCTTCCGCAACAAGCGCCTGGAACTCTTTGAGACCTTTGACTTTGCGGATATCAACCAGCCCATCGGTCGTCGCAGCAGCAGCACGGTGGCCCCGCAGGCACTCTATTTCCTAAACCACCCTTTCATGCTGGAGCAGTCCCGGCTGGCGGCGCAACGCCTCGTCTCCACCCAATCGAGTGATGAGGCCCTGGTCCGGCAGGCCTACCGGGAAATCCTGGCCCGATCACCCGGCCCGCGTGAACTGCGCCTGGCGCTCGATTTTGTCACCGTCTCCGCCTCCGAGCAGGACGCCGAAGCGCGCCGTCTCGACAACTGGTCCCTCCTCATCCAGACGCTCTTCGCCTCTGTGGACTTCCGCTATCTCAACTGACTTCTCAGCCCTTCTCCCACCATGCTTGACCGCCGCCACTTCCTCCAGACCACCGCCTGTGGTTTTGGCTCCCTGGCTCTTGCCGCCATGGCCCAGGGCGCCCCCAATCCTCTTGCCGCCCGGCACACGCACTTCCCTCCCAAGGCGAAACGGGTCATCTTCCTGTTCATGGCTGGCGGCGTGAGTCATGTGGACTCCTTTGACTACAAACCCCGGCTCATCCGCGACAATGGCAAGATGATGGAGTTCGAGGATCAACGAGCCATTGCCAAGACCGGCATGGGCGCCGCCCAGCGCATCATGCAGCCACTCTGGGAGTTCAAGCAGCAGGGCGAATCCGGACGCTGGACCTCCAGCCTCTTCCCGCACATGTCCCAGAAGGTGGATGAGATGTGCTTCGTCCACTCCATGCACACCGAAGGCGTCGCCCATGGTCCGGCCACTCTTTTTCTGCATACGGGCACCACGAATTTCATCCGTCCGAGCATGGGCTCTTGGATCAGCTACGGGTTGGGCACGGAGAATGAAAACCTGCCTTCCTTCGTCAGCATCAGCCCCAGTCTGAGCAACGGCGGCCCGCGCAACTACGGCACCGCTTTCCTGCCCGCCGTACATCAGGGCACCACTCTGGGCCGCGCCGGGCAACCCGCCCGGGAAGCCACCATCCGGAACCTGCGCAACCCCCTGCTCACACCAGAGCAACAGCGGCGGCAGTTCGACCTGCTGCGCTCCCTCAATGATGAGCAGATGCGTCGTGCCACGTCCTTGGAACAAGGTCAGGCGGACGCAGAACTCGATGCGGTCATCAACTCCTACGAACTCGCCTGGCGTCTCCAGACGAACGCGCCTGACACCCTCGACGTGACCCGCGAGTCCCCCGCCACCTTGGACCTGTACGGGATCAATGAAAAGGTCAGTGAAAATTTCGGCCGCCAGTGCCTCATGGCCCGCAAGCTCGCCGAGTCTGGCGTGCGCTACATCCAGGTGAACTACACAGACAATTCCAACAACCCCGCCTGGGACCAACATTCCAATCTGTCCAAGCATGCCGACCACGCCGCCGCGGTGGACAAGCCCATCGCAGGGCTGCTGGCAGATCTGAAGCAGCGTGGGCTGCTGGAAGACACTCTCGTCTGGTGGGGCGGTGAATTTGGCCGAACCCCCTATGCCGAGCGCAACGGCACGGGACGCGATCACAACCCCGTGGGCTTCACCCAATGGCTCGCTGGTGCTGGCGTGAAGGCTGGCTATGCCCACGGTGCCACCGATGACTTCGGCCACTTCGCAGTGCAGGACAAGGTGCACATGCACGACATGCACGCGACGATCCTGCATCTACTGGGACTGGATCACGAGAAGCTCACGTTCAGATACGCTGGGCGCGATTTCCGACTTACGGACGTGCACGGACACGTGGTGAACGAGTTGTTGACGTAGGTCACCCCCTCCGCTTCCCAACCCGGCTGGGGACAACCGGACTACGCCCTCCGTTCCGCTACAGGGTTGGAGTTCCGCGTTTACGCGGTCAGGATGCGTTACCCCTGACGCGCCAAAGCGGTCAGCACGAACAAAGAAATTTGCACATCACCCCTCTCCGCTCCCAACCCCGGCTGAGGACAGCCAGACTACACCCTCCGGTCCGCTGCAGGGTTGGAGTTCCGCGTTTACGCGGCTCAGGACGCACTCCCCCCTGACGCACCTATAATCACTGCACCACAGACTTCAGCACTTTGTCAAAGTCCGCCGCCATCCTCTCCGCACTAAATCGCCTGCGAGTATTCTCCCTTCCCTTTTGGCTCAGTGCTGCCCGGTGCTCGTGATCCACCAAAACCTTCTCCAGAGTCTGGCTGAGACTCTTCACATCATCTGGATCACACAACTCGCCACCCAGGGTGATTTCCAACAACTCCGGGAATGCCCCGTGCCTTGGCTGCACGACAGGCAGACCGGCCGCCTGGGCTTCCACAACATACAGACCGAAGGCTTCACCATAGGTGGCCGGCACGGAGAAGACGGTGACCTCGTGAAGAAACCTGGTTTTTTCCTCGAAACTCACGTTCGGCTCCCAAGTGACGCGTTCAGCAAGACCGGCAGAGGCCAGCTTGGACTGCAGCCCTTCAATGTACTTGTCGTCCGCCGGAGTCTTCGCGCCTGCGATGCGCAGCTTCACGCCGGGCACCCTCCCACGGCGGTCAAGTTCGATGAATGCATCCACCAGAGTGGTGAGCCCCTTTCCGTGGATCATACGGGCCAGATAGCCGACGGTAGGCGTCTCCGGCTCGCGGCGGTCATGCGACCAGCCCTCGTAATTCAGCCCGTTGTACACCACGCTAATCTTGTGCCCCGGGACCGCAAGACGTTCGGCCATCACTTTTGCGTAGAAGTCACTGGGGGAGATAAAACGCGCTACAGACTGGGCGTTCTTCTGCATGAGATCCCAGGCCTGCGTGCGATAAGGTTCAGTGAGCGTGTCCAGGAAGGAATCCTCACCCTGGAGGGAAACGACCACTGGCACCTTGACCCGGCGAGCCAGCGCGGGAGCCAGCCCAATCAGCAGGGAGTTGGAAAGGGAGACCACCTCGGGCCTGCCCTCGGTCTCCAGCCATTGAATGAGGCGATCCCACTCTGACCATTGACGCCCCCCCTCGCCCAGCAGGCTGCCCACGGTCATCTCACCCAGGTCGCGGGCGCTGGTCATACCCATGAACCGCGAGGCCCAGCGCAGAAGCTTCTCACCATCCAGCCAAGTGCGCAGAAAACGCGGCAGAAACCGGAATCCGGGCAGACGCTGCTGCAAGTACAAGGAAACTCCCCCCACCTTCACCGCCTGCTCGGGGTTCGCCTCCTCCGCATCTGTCACCAGCGGGAGGTAGAGCGGGATGATCATCGCATCATGCCCCCGGGCTCTGAGCGCCTTGATGAGGGCATTGTCTCGCAGACAGCTTCCGCAGTGAAAGGAACCGGTGCCAGGCGTGAGATGAATGATGCGCATCGGGCGGGACAGGCAGGAAAGGTCGGTGACGATAGGGTAAACGGCCAAGTGAAGTCAGGAAATACGTGCGCGAACGCGCATCCCTTCCGTGGTTCTTACGTCCCACAACATCGGAAGTGTCCTGCCTCAGACAAACAAAAAGCCGGAAACCTTGCGGAATCCGGCTTTGAGAAAATGTCTTGGAGACGTCCTGCTAAATTAGCTTTCGGCGCTGGGGCGTTCGTTGGCGCGCTCTTTCACCGTCACAGCTTCCTTGCCGAGGCGGCCACGGAGGTAGTGCAGACGGGCGCGACGCACCTTGCCCTGACGGACGATCTCGATCTTGGCGATCTTGGGGGTGTGAAGGGGGAACACGCGCTCGACGCCTTCACCGTTGGAGATTTTGCGAACCGTAAAAGCCTTATTGAGACCGCGACCTTTACGGGCGATGACGATACCGGCGAAAATCTGGATACGCTCTTTCTCGCCCTCAATAACGCGGGTATGGACTTTGACGCTGTCACCCACATTGAATGCGGGGATGGTCGACTTCAGTTGTTCTTGTTCGATCTTGGCGATAATGCTCATGACGGGGTCTCCTGCGATGAGGGTGGCCGCTTCACAGCGGCGGGAAAGGGCGCATAGACTGCCAGCATTCCTATTCCGTGCAAGTCTTTTGTTTCGGAAATCCGAAGGAGCGAAGCTGATTATCCACGGTCGCCGATGTCCTGCAAACCCTGATAATTTTACAATCTTTACACCATGCGAGCGCAGCCGCAAGATTCACCGAGATAATTCTTAAATAAAGCTGGCCACGACAGAAGTGAGAGAGATTCTCCCGCCATCTGGCAGGAATGCGGGCACATTCTCTAAAAATTCCCCCCATCTTCTCACTGCCCACCGGTGGCGCGAATTTTGGCGATTTCTGCTTTAATCTGCTCAATCCGATTCTCGGAGCTGGGGTGGGTGCTGAGGAACTCAGGTGGCCCGCCTCCTCCCCCGCTGGCCCGCTTGAGGATCTCCATCACCTTGATAAGAGCCTCGGGGTTGTAGCCTGCTTCATAGAGGAACTTCACCCCCAGCCGGTCGGACTCGAGTTCATCATCGCGGCCATATTTGGTGTTCACCACCTGGTTCACCAGTTGAGCCAACTGGGCATTGGTGTTGCTGGAGCCATCACTGGAGGCTACAACGAAGGCCGTGGTCAGACCGCCGACGAGCTCGGATTTGGCGATCTGCTCGGAGCTATGCCGCCCCACCACATGGCCAATCTCATGCCCCAGCACCCCAGCCAATTCGTCCTCCGTCTTGAGCAGGCGGAAAAGCGCCTCCGTGATGAAGATCTGGCCCCCAGGGAGTGCGAAGGCATTTACCGTGTTGCGATCCGCCAGCAGATGGAATTCAAACTTGTACGCGGTCTCGTCGGCATCCGTGTCCCGTACCAGCTTCTGTCCCACGCGGTTGACGAATTCCCTGGCCTGAACATCTTTGGAGAGCCCGCCATGCATGGCAGCCATCTTTTGCCGCGAGGCCAGGCCGAGTTGAATCTCCTCCTGGGGATTCAGCTTCAGCCGTTGGTTGCGACCAGTGAAGTTGTTGGTCTCTGAACTGGTGCTCCCGAAGTAACTGAAAAGCGCAAAGGCAGCAATGGCCAGGCCGATGGCTACTCTCATGCCGCACCCGGACATCTGCGGCCGACGCCCTCCGCTGTATGCGTTCTCATACGCACTGTGCATGGTGGGTGCCATCGACTCGTCCAGGATGCTCCGGAATTTCATGAGATTGTGGGTGGTGTGCTTACCTTTGTATCGCGTTTAGTGGGACAAGCCAAGCTGCAAACTTTACCGGGTGTTCCGCAGGATGGTAGGTGTTGCTTTTCCCCCGGCCTGATTACCTTCGTACATGGTCACTCCCAACATTCGCAGCCTCCTCGCTTCCAAGGAACCGGTTCAGGACGTCACGGTGCAGGGCTGGGTGCGAACCCGGCGGGACTCCAAGGCCTGCACCTTCATCGAACTCAACGACGGCTCGTGCCTGCGTGGGTTGCAGGTCGTGGCGGACAACTCCCTGGCCTGCGCGGGGCTCTACCCTCGCGTCCTCACGGGAGCTTCCGTTCGCGTCACGGGTGACCTGGTGGCCTCCCCGGGCGGCAAGCAGGCCTTTGAGATCCTGGCCAAGAACGTGGAGATCATCGGTGAGTCTGATGGCACCTATGTCCTGCAAAAGAAGGGGCATACCCCAGAGTTCCTTCGCTCCATCTCCCATTTGCGTCCACGGACGAACCTTCTCGGCAGCGTCTTCCGTGTGCGCAGCCGCATGGCGTTTGCCATCCACAAGTTCTTCCAGGAGCAGGATTTCTTTTATGTGCACACCCCCATCATCACCAGCAGCGACTGCGAAGGTGCGGGTGAGATGTTTCGCGTGACCACACTCCCACAAGGCGGCGCAGCGAAGCCGGAGGAAGACTTCTTTGGCAAGCCCACGTTCCTGACGGTGAGCGGTCAGCTCCAAGGTGAGGTGTTCGCCTGCGCCCTCAGCAAAATCTACACCTTCGGGCCCACATTCCGGGCCGAGAACTCCAACACGGCACGGCATGCAGCGGAATTCTGGATGATCGAGCCGGAAATGGCCTTCTATGATTTGCAGGCTGATATGGGCCTGGCCGAGGCCAATGTGAAGTACCTCCTGAAATCGCTCTTTGAGACATGCGGCGAGGAGCTGGAGTTCTTCAACAAGTTCGTGGACACCGGTCTCATTGCCAGACTCCAACACACTTTGGACAAGCCCTTCCAACGTGTCAGTTACACGGATGCGGTGGACCTCCTGCTCAAATCAGGGCGCAAGTTCGAGTACCCGGTTGAATGGGGGCAAAACCTCCAGTCTGAGCATGAACGCTTCCTGGCAGAAGAGCATTTCCAGAGTCCGGTGACGGTCTTCAACTACCCCCGCAGCCTGAAGCCCTTCTACATGCGGCAGAATGATGATGGCCGCACCGTCGCCGCCATGGACGTACTGGTCCCCGGAATTGGCGAGATCATTGGCGGCAGTCAGCGCGAGGAGCGGTTGGATCTTCTTGAGCAGGCGATGGCTGCCCATGGTCTGAGTGAGGAGAACTACCGCTGGTATGCGGATCTTCGACGCTTTGGCACCGTGCCTCACGCCGGTTATGGCATGGGATTTGAGCGTTTCCTCATGTTCGCCACCGGCGTAAGCAACATCCGCGATGTCATTCCCTTTGCCCGGACGCCCGGGCACGCGGAGTTCTGATTCGATCTTCCCTATTTGATTTAATGCCTGCCTTCTCCTTCATCTCCCCCCTCCCCACCCTCCTGGCGTTTCCCGCCGCTCTGGTTCTCACCCTTGCTGGGTCCCCGGCGCGTGCCGCCGAGCCTTTGGACGTGACCTTGGTGGCGAATGTGACCCAGGTGCAGCCCGGCGTGCCCTTCTACGCCGGGCTGCACCTGGTGCATCGCGAGGGCTACCATACCTATTGGAAGTTCCCCGGCATTGTTGGGGTGCCCACCAGTATGGATTGGACCCTCCCTCCCGGCTGGAAGGCAGAGGACATCACCTGGCCCGAGCCGAAGCAGGTCCACATGTTTCAGATCCGGGCGCAAGGGTACCACGGGGACATGCTCCTGCCTGTGCTTCTTACGCCACCCAAGGATCTGGTGCCCGGAACAAAGGTTACCCTAAAGGGCAAGACCTCCTGGATGTGCTGCGGTCGGGACTGCAATCCCGGGTTCAATGATTTAACTCTTGATCTGCCCGTGGCGGCAGCGGGCGCGGCCCCGGAGACCTTGGTGGATACGAAGTGGCAGGAGCGCTTCGCCGCCGCCCTGGCCTCCAGCCCCAAGCCGCTCAAGGGATGGATCATCGCAGCGAGCCGGGATGACAAGAGTGTTGTCGTCAACCTGACGCCAACTGGCGAAGACATCCCAAAAGGCAAGATCAAAGACGTGCTGTTCTTCACCGATGACGGTCTGGTGAATGCCGACAAAGATCAGGTGCTGGAGCAACTCCCCAATGGAGCCCTGAGGCTGACCCTTGAGGTTTCCCAATATGCCGAGCAACCCTTGGCCAAACGACTGGTGGGCGTGTTGCAGTCAAAACAGGGTTGGGATGCAAAAGGCACGAACTCCGTGGCGATTGATGTGCCGTTGATCGTCCTCGAACCGGTGGATCCATAGGCGAACGCGAATCTCGTCGCTGTGGTTGTCAAAGTGCGGGGGGGGGTGGCGGCCTGGCGGCGGGAACTGCCCATGCTGGGTGACTTGCAGCCGGACCGCGTTTTGACAAACGCAGCCACACTCAACTGCTGCGAAGGCAGTTCAGGGTTGGTAGCTCGTAGCTGCACTTGTCAAAGTGCGGGGGGGGGGGGGGGGTGGCGCGGTCTGACGGCGGGAACTGCCCATGCTGGGTGACTTGTGGCCGGACCGCGTTTTGACAAACGCAGCCACACTCAACTACCGTGAAGGCGGTTCGGGGTTGGTAGCACGAAGCTCGTAGCTCGTAGCTGCACTTGTAAAAGTGCGGGGGGTGGCGCGGCCTGGCGGCGGGAACTGCCCATGCTGGGTGACTTGTGGCCGGACCGCGTTTTGACAAACGCAGCCACACTCAACTGCCGTGAAGGCGGTTCGGGGTTGGTAGCACGAAGCTCGTAGCTTGTAGCTGCACTTGTCAAAGTGCGGGGGGGTGGCGCGGCCTGGCGGCGGGGACTGCCCATGCTGGGTGACTTGTGGCCGGACCGCGTTTTGACAAACGCAGCCACACTCAACTGCCGTGAAGGCGGTTCGGGGTTGGTAGCACGAAGCTCGTAGCTTGTAGCTGCACTTGTCAAAGTGCGGGGGGGTGGCGCGGCCTGGCGGCGGGGACTGCCCATGCTGGGTGACTTGTGGCCGGACCGCGTTTTGACAAACGCAGCCACACTGAGGCGGTGGCAAGGCCGATCCTGGGACGCCAAGCCAGATCGAATGGATGCCAGCTCTTTACACTGACACCTCGCGCCCTTTGCTTCTCTCGCGCAAAGCGGGCTCAATTCTCCGGCTTCAATTGCAGGCTCCCGTCGGGCTCCTCGGCCATGGACCTGCCGAAGGCGTGGATCAACAGACAAAATGCGAGACCCGCCCACCAGACCCAGCCGAGGAAATGCGCGGTTGGTTCCAGATCGCCCAGCAGCACGAGCGAGGCGAGGCCGAAAAAGCTTAACAGCATCACGCATGCGAGTCGGTCATACTGCGCGCGGCCAAACTTCAGCCAGCGGCTGGGAAGCACCGCAAGGCACAGGGCCGCCATGGTAATGCCCACCAGCACGACAAAACAGACCACCGGAACATACAGAAACGTGAGGGCAAACCTCACCGTGCTGCCCCCTGCCCAAAGGGAGAAATAGTGCTCAATCACCAGAAAGGTCCAGAGTGATACCCCAGCGGCAAATCCATACGCTTCCTTCTCCAGGCGACGCACGCTGGCGGGAATGACCGTGTCGATGGCAGGATCGTGGCTCATATAGCGGGAGGAGCAGTTGGGCTTTTCGCTGCATCCGAATGGGATGCAAAGACATCTTCAAAGACAAACCACTGATACCAGTACTGCTCGATCACAGAGCGCAGCACCTCGTTCCACTGGCTCGCGGCTTTCATCTGGGATTCGTTTCTGTCCAAGCCTGCGATCGCCACCCCAAAGGAGGACTCCGCATGCACCCGATAGCGGCGGTAACCCATACGGATGATAAAAACAGGGTGGATGGTGGTGCGGGCCACGGTGGCGAGAATGAACGGACCACGAGGAATGTTCCACTCCACGCCGGGCTTGAAGTCGAGGCGCATGGGTGAGACGTCGAAGAGCACCCGATCTCCCTGAATGGCGACAATACCCCCCTCACCAATGGCCCGGGCGAGTTCTACACCGAGCATGCTGCCAGGCTCATTGTAATGCACGACGAAGTCTTCTGACTCCTGCCGCTCTCTCTTGTTTTTCTGGAATTCCTGACTCTCCCGCATACGCTCGGGAGCGCGCACCATATGGATCGGGCACTTGAACCGATTGGCGAACATTGGGGCCGCGACATCGTAACTGCCCATGTGGGCGGTCAACAGTACGGCACCGTCTTCTTTGGCCTGCAGCTTGAGCAGGTCGGGCATGCCAGAGACCTCCCAAGTAATGATGTCGTCCCCGTTTCTCACGTGGGCCAGATCCGTCATGGTCCAGGCAAAATTCCAAAACACGCGAAACGCTCTAAACTGGTTGCCCAGCAGCGAAGTGCCGGGCAGGACAAAGGTCAAGTTGCGTGCCACCGCATTTCGGGCGCTACCACACAGCGCCCAGAAGATGAGGGTGAATCCTGCCATGAAAACTGGCTCCATAAACCATGGGCAGTGCCGGGCTCCCCAGTGCAGGTAGCGCATCCAGAAATCCCCATAAACAGAAAAACGACGCAACCAGCTTAACATGTGCTCGGTGGAAAAAGGGAACGGGGATGGAGGGACAGCATCGGCAGGGGGCTGAGAAAAGCCGGTTTCGTGCATCATTCAACCAATGCTTGTGAATGAGGTCGGCTCTGTGACAGCCCAAAGCCGGAATTTCCATCAAAACGCAAATCCGAAGGTGATGTGCACAGCTCCCAGGTCCTCCCCCTCCCTGCGGTCAGGGTTGAAACCATAGTCCAGGCGGAGAGGCCCAATGGGCAGCTTATAACGTATGCCCAGACCGACGGCGTACCGCAGGTCGGTGGGCGAGGCGAAGACGTTGTCTTCCTCACTGCTCACCGTGCCCGCATCACCAAAGAGGGCCAGTTCCAGATTCGGCCGGATCTCGTAAGACAGCTCCACACTGAAGACATGGGTGGCAGTGCCACCCAAGGGTGTGCCCGACTTGGACTTGGGCCCCATCTCGCGTTCCGCGAAGCTGCGTACCGAAGTGGCACCGCCATTGAAGAGGCGCAGGTCGATGGGCAGTTCGTCCACGCCCCCGCTAATCTGTACCGCACGGGCCCGGGCAGAGGCAGCGACGCGGAGCTTCTTGGTGAGAGGTTGATAAACCGCCAGAGAGACTTCGCTCTTGAGAAATTGCACATCCCCACTGGACGCGGTGACGCCTGCACTGGCCATCCATCCATCCGTGGGCACCACGGGGCTGTTCCGGTAGTCAAAAACCAAGGCCATGCCCACGGCCCCCAGGTTGTACTCATCCGGCCCCAGTTCCTCAGGGGTCAGTTCGGTTGACTCGGTGCTGTTCGCAGAGACCTGACCAAAGAGGCTGGAAGTGATGTGCTTGTTCCAGCGACGCTCCAGAGCCAGCTTGCCGAAGTAGGATTGGCGGTCGTAGTCGAAGATGGAGAACGTCTCGGCCCCCACCTCCGCGGCGAGACTGTAACGGGAGCCAAAGAGCGCGGGGTCCAGCAATTTCAAGGAACCATTAATACCCCGGCCGGTGTACTCCGCCTTTGCGCTGGCGGTGTTCCCGCTGTCCATGAAGTTCACCTGCCGCACCTCCGCGCCGATGATGGGCCCCTGGAAGGTCTCGTAGCCCCCGTAGAATCCCACCGTAGTGCGCATGCCCTCCTCCCCCTTCACTTGTAGCACGAGGCTGCCCCCAGGCAGAGCCACGGGCTCGAGCTCCATCCGGGCAAACACTCCCGTATCCAGGAGGCGGCGGTTCATCATCTCCAACTCGGAGGGTGAGTAGGTGGTACCCACCGCAGGCTTGAAGCTGGCCTTGATGAGCCGCTGGGCTCCGGCGGAGAACTTGGGATCGATCTCCACCGCACTGATCTCATAGACGGGGCCCGCCTGGATCTGGTACACCACCGGCACAGTGCCGGTGGTATTGGCAGCCGGATCGGCCACCGCATTTACCGCGGCAGTAAAGTGGCCGCGCATCTGATACACACTGGCGATCTTCGCGCGGGTCGTTTCCACTTTCACCTCGCTGTAGGGTTGCCCTGCCAGTTCTGACACGGCCTCCCGCAACTCCTTGTCCCTCCCCAGAAGATCTCCCGTAAACTGTACGTTCCCAAAAAGGTACTTCCGCCCCTCCGTGATCTTCACCAGAACACCCACCTGCATGGTGGTCTTGTTGTAGTCGAACGTCGGCTCCGCCACCACGGCCTCCAGGTATCCCTGAGCCTGAAAGTAGCGCTGCACCAGTTGGGCCCCCGCCCTGATGTCCGCCTCCACAAAATCTGGGCTGTCACTGCTGCCGCCCAGTTTGTCATGAGTGGGGCGCAGCAGGTATCGCGTGAGCCGGGCCTCTTCCTGACTGGTATTTCCCTCGTACTGGATGCCGCCCACCTTGAAAACATCCCCCTCTGTCACCGCCAGATGGGCAGCACCGCTCTGGATCTCCCAGTTCACCACGGCATCGGGATACCCCAGATCCAGATACCGCTGCCGGACAAAAAACGCCAGGTCATCTGCCAGCGGCGGACTGATCACTGTGTCCTCTGTGAGCTGGATCTGTTCCTGCACCACTGCCTTCACATCATCCGCCGCCCGTTTGCCCACGCCCGTGAGCTCGACCCGCAGCCCCTGAGTTTCTATCACAAATGCCTGCCCATGCGCCAGCCCGGTCATGGCCAGCACCATGACCAGCATCATCAGACACGGATGGAGTAATTTCATAGATACTCAGTTGGCGGCTTCAAATTCAATTCTGCAATATTTGTCCATTCATTCCCCGCCTTCAAAGCTACCTAAACCTCACCAAGTAGTGGAGCAGCCCGCGGAAGGTCCCCCGCTCGCCCACCTCGCCGATAGCCTGGAGCCTGGGGCTGATCTCATAGGTGGCCGTCACCGCGCGCTGCGTATTGCCCGTGCTGATGGGGGAGAAACTGAAACTCAGTTTGGGTGGATCCGCATTGATCCGACGGGGGGACGCTTTACGGAAAAGCTTGCGATATGTCTGACTCAGCAAAAGAAACGCGGCACGATTTGCCGCCACGCCCTCGGACGAGGTGAGGTCCCCGGCGGTTGAACCGGTGGCCAGCAGCGTGGCAATCTCCCCCTCTGACAAGGGCGGGTTCGAGGTAAACCTCACCTTGGGCTTCAGGGCCGGGCCGTAGGCAAAGAGCGTGACCACGTAATTTCCCACCACTGAGTCCCCTTGGAGATCCAGCTCTGGGTCCAGCGGGCGATCCTTGGTAAAGAGGACGTTTCCCCGCGTGATGTTCAACCGGCTGAAGGGAAGCTGCACTCTGGCGTTCTCCAGTGTGGAGCGGCCCGTCACCTCCGGGCTGCCGCCCGTACCGCCCACATGAAGGTCCACCACGAGAGCGCCGTTGAGCACATTGCCCAGCAGACGCACGGGGTCACGAGTCACCACCTTCACGTCCAGCTTCCATTTGTCGAACGGCGGAGGTGCGGCCGGTTTGCTTGTACTGCGCTTCACGGGCGGCGGAGGCGGCGGCAGTTGATCTGGCAGGGACAGGGGCAAGAACTCGATCTCCTTGAAGACACGTCCACGCACCAGTTCGACCCGGCCGGAGACAGACGCCCCATCCAGCGGCCCCCGAATGGCCAGGTTGCCATCGGCACGCAGGCTCATCGTATCATCCCGCAGGATGAGCGCCTGCCGCGCCATCACGTTCACGTTGATTTCCGGCTTGGCGAGGTCCTCCACATTCACACCTCCCGCAGCACTTATCTCCCCGCCGGCGAGGATTGCTGAGGCATCCTCGATCGTGATTTTCTTTTCCACAAAGGAGAGATTCGCCCGCACATCCCTCACACTCATCTGCCCCTTGGCGAGCTCGGCCGAGGGCACGTTCAGCCGCAGTCTGCCCTGCCAACTGGGCCTCCGCAGAGGTCCCTCCAGCTTCACGTCCACCCCCACCGTGCCCTGTACACGCTGAATGGTGGGCACCACGCTGGCCAAAAAACCCAAGTCCGACTCTGGCAGGCTCAGCTCTGCCTGCAAGGGGGCGTCCTGTAGAATGGCGGGCTCGGCCAGCACCTTCTCCAGCTCCAACGGAAGGGAAGCTTTGATCACCATCGGCTTCAGAGGCCGTTGCACCGCCTCAGCCTCCACCGTCAGTCTGCCCGGCACCAGCTTGCCTTGCAGATGCACGCTGGCGGGCTCCAGCTTGCCTTTGACCGCTGCAGACGCCAGGCCCTTCACCTTTACATCCACATCTCCCGTGAGCTCGGCCAGCAGCCCCTTTAGCTCCACTTTTCCCGCCACGGTCCCGCTGACCAGCGGCGACTTCATGCCCAGTGCGGCAAAGAGCTCCTCAAACCGCAGGTCCTTCATCTCGAGAGCCACATCCACGGGCCGGGCGCGGTCAACTGGGATCTTGGGTCGCGGGCTGGCCCCGAGCGCCAGCGGTACGGATACCCGGCCTGAGACCAGGGTAAGCGCCCCCGATTCCACAGACAGTTCGGTGAGCTTCAGATCGGTGTCTGAGACCAATCCCGCCGCCTCCAGCCGAAACTTCCCAAACTGGGCGGAGAGACGGGTGAGTTCCGCCGTGCGTCCCGCATGCCGTGTCTCCAGGTCCAGATTGTAATGATTGGGATTGCCCGCCAGGGCAAAGTCCTGGACCCGCACCACGCCGTTGCCCTTCACCTCCAGGGGTTTAAGTTTCCCTGAACCTGACCAATCCAGAGCCACGGCCCCGCTGTTGATGGCGGGCCCTTTGAACAGCTCCAGCCAGCCGGAAAGACCGGGCAGGTCCGTGAGTCCCCCTTTCAGATCGGCGGTGAAAGCATTCGGTTGGGCCAGCTCCACGGAGGCCACGCCGTGCACCTTGTTTTTTTCATCGAACTGGACGTCCAGCTTCTTCGCCGAGAGCCATCCCTGCTGCACCTCCATGTCCACTCTGGCCTCTGCCAGCGCGGCATTGAGCCACTGCACCTCCTTCAAATTAAAGGTCGCGGAAGCCGCCAGACGGCTGAGCTCCCGAGCCTTCAGATCTGCGAGACTGACACTGGCCCACCCCTCGGTCAACAGCACCCCGGCCTGCGGCGGGGGCAGCGCATCCACCGACTCCGTCTGGAGCCAGCTTGTAATCACGGAGATCTGGGCGAATTCCGCCTTCCATGCGATGTTCAATGGCCGAGGCTCGTCCAGGCCCAGGTCCGCAGTGAGAGACAAGGTGTTCTGGCTGTCGAAGACGAGATCCAGCGCATGGACCAGCACCTTGTTTTCCTTGAACTCAAAGTTTGCCGTCCCCTTCTCCAGGGAGCCCTGGTTCCACTTCAGATCGGAGAGTGCCACCGTGCCTGTAGCCTGCACCTGGCTGAAGTTCTTCTCCCGCAGGTCAGCGACCTCAAAACGGACGTCCACGGCTCCATCCAGCGCCCCGGCGGCGGGTGGGTAAATGTTCAGCCACTGCTTGAGATCAGACAGGGTGTTAAGGTCTTCGCCCCGCAGTGTGACCTTCAGCGCGGCTTGCTGGCGCCCCTCCAGATTCACCTGTCCGGCCACGACCGCGCTCGTCTGCTCATTCAGGTTGGCGCGAATTTCATGAACCGTGACCATCTTCGCATCGGTGGAGACATTGACTTGGAAATCGCTAAAGGAGTATTGCGCGATCGCGAGGTCACTGCTGCCCAGCTTGAGATCCGCCCCGGCCAGAAGGGCATCTTTCACGGAGACAGTGCCTCCGCCTTTGACGCCACCCTTCAACATCGGGTGTCCGGGTATCAGTTCCTCCAGTGCTTGCGCGTCCAGCTCAAACTTCACCGTTGCGGGACTGCTCGATGTCTGCCGCCATGAGGGAGGTAAATCAGCCTGTCCCGAAAGTTTGAGCAGGTTCCGCCCCGCTTTGATGACAGCATCATGAATCTCAAGCCGACCCGACTTCATGGTGAGACGCGTGTTGAGATCATCCACCTTGAAGCCATCCTGTCCAGTGATGAAGGAGGTGGCGTGCAGCGCCAGGTCTGCCGTCAGAGAATGAGGCTCTCCAGGAAGACCGGAGACATGCCCAGCCAGCCGATTCACCTGCCAGGTCATCCCCACGGGCAAAGCCACCCACCGGCGCAGCTCCCCGTCTTCCAGTTGGTCCACCGTCAGGTCCAGATCCAGAGAGAGATTCTCCCGGCCCACCCCTTTCAGGCTGCCCTTGGTCTGGAGGCGGCTGGTACCTGAGGAAAGCTCCAGTTCCAGAGGCAGATCCCCTTCCCTTAGTTGGGAGAGGTTGACCGCCAGTTTCTGGATGGTGAGGTCTGGCATCACCTGCAAGTCCTGCAGCCGGATCCAGCGATCCTGCAGGGCAGTGTTGCCCCGCACCTGCTCGATATGCAGGCTCCTCTGAGGAACAACCAACTCCTCAATCCGCAGTTCCCCGGTCTGCCCCTGCTTGAGCACGAGGGTGAGATTTTTCAGCAGAATCTCCCCGTCCTGCGTGATGGCCCGCACCGTGACATTGCGCAGGGCCAGATCATCCAGCCAGACATCAGGGAGGCTTTTCCTTTGGGTGGATGGCAGAGGCTCCGTCCGGGGTTTCTGGTTGCGCAGATCCAGCACCACCACCGCATCTGAAATTTCAAAGCGATCGACAAACCGCCCTCCCCCCCGCGACAACAGCTTCACGAGGTTGTACTCCGCACCCGCGTTTTTGAGCTCAATAGACTGCAGCACCGCCCCTTGAGGTCCCACGACGCGGACATCGCCCAGCTTGAAGCCGGTGATCACCGGGCCGTCCAACTGCCAGTCCAATTGATAGCCGGCCTTCCCTGCAAAGTGGTGCGCCCCCCAATCCACCCCCCACCTCAGAAGGGGACGGTGAAAAATTACCACCAGCAGCACGAGAGCCGTAATGCCCAACAACACCCGCTTCAGCCAGATCCGCCAGCGAGAGCAGGGCGCTATGCGGCGCACTTGGGATTCGGCAAAGGTGTTCTCACTCACAGTTGTCTTGTTTACGGATTTGGCGGGCGAAATGAGCGCAGAGAACCCGCGAGGAGCCCTTCTGGAATCTCGCCCAGGAACCGCCCTTTGCGCAACCCGCGGGATACTCTCCTTGTCAAAATCGCCACCTACCCCAACTTTCCGCACGCCTCCCTATGGCCCGCCTGCCAGACCTTGACCTCCCCCTCTTGCTCTGTGCCTCCTGATGCTCTGCCTGGGGACAGCCTGCCGCACTGCCAAGCCTCCCGCGAGCAGCATCCCCAGGGGGGGGAGCCGCTGGAGAATGCCGCGCCAAGCCGCACAGGGAAGGGAGACAATACTCTGACCCGGCATGTGCGGCGGGAGGTACAAAAGCCGATGTCTGGGCCCGCACCAGCACCCCGCATCTGATGCCCCAACTCATTCCCCTCGCGGACAAGACGCAGAAGGAACTCTTCATCGTCTCCGCCTATTCATCCCAGGCAAGGACGGCATGAGGCACCTCAAGAAGCTGCGTCAACGGGGTATTCGAGTGGTGGTGTTTACCAACTCCCTATCCTCCACGGAGGTGCCCTGGGTCCATTGCGGGTACGCCAGGTACCGCAAACCGCTTTTGCGCATGGGAGTGGAGCTGCACGAGGCCAAGCCCAACGCCTCACTGATCTCCCGCTCGCCCACTGGAGCTCGTCGCGCCGGACTCAGGGGATCCTCCGGTGCCAGCCTGCACGCCAAAACCTTTGTGGCCGACCGCCATCGCGCCTTCATTGGGTCCCTCAACTTCCATCCCCGTTCGCTCAGCCTCAACACCGAGCTCGGCATGGTGTTTGAAAATCAGGAACTCGGCACCCGCATGGCCCAGGCCATCAATGACCACCTAAAAACGGACTCGTACAAGCTGCAACTGGAAGGCAACCGGCTCGTGTGGGTGACGCTGGAGAACGGCAAAGACATGCGTTATCTGGACGAACCTGCCACCACGTGGAGCAAGCGTCTGTTTATCCGCACCGTGGCGCTGTTGCCGATTGAAAGTCAGTTGTAGGCCGCTTCGCGCCAGACACAAGACTGGAAGACATGAGGTGACGCTGTACCGGAGATCGCCAGCAAACGAGGCGCTCGTAGCTGCACTTGTGAGAATGCGGATGCCTCCAAGCAACCTTGCGCGGCCATCTTACCCCCACACGCTCAAGCCACACCAATGACTGCGTTTTTACAAACGCAGCCACGAATGCATTTGCGCCATAGGAAACTACACCTTCTACCGGTTGCCATCTCAAGACGAGCACCTGTTTCTACCGCATAAACTCCCCGTAAAGCATATCAGACACGATCCCGGCCCCGGCCGTCACACCGTGACCGCTGGCATGAAGCACAGAATGCTGCCGGGTCATATTGTCCCCTGCCGCGTACACGCCTTTCACCGTGGTTTCGTTCATCTCGTTCACCTTGAACAAACCCAACTCGGTCTTCTCGCAACCCAGCATTTCGCCCAAGCTGGACTTGGTCTCAAACGGCAGCATGGGGGCCGCAAAAAGCGCATCGCGCTTGATGATGCGACCATCCTCCAGCGCCACAGCCTTCAGAACCGTTTCCTCATGCAACAAGGCTTGGATACGCGTTTCCACCAGCTCAACCTTGCGGTGAACCATGGCTTCCCGGAGCTCCGCCGGCAGATCCGCCGGGCCGTTGGTGAAGAGCACCAGATCCTGGGTCAGACCAAAGTGCATGGGCAGCGCATGCGCCGCCATAGCCCCATTGGCCACCGTTCCCAGTGCCAGTCCCCTGGCTTCATAGCCGTGGCAGAACGGGCAGTGAAACACCGACTTTCCCCACAGCTCCTTGAAGCCTGGGGCGTCTGGAAGCCGATCCTGCAGGCCATCGGCGAGGATCACTCTCCGAAACGTTTTGCGGTCACCTGTGGAAAGCTCCGCGATGAAGCCTCCCTCATCTGTCCGCTCGATTGACAGCACCCTGGCATCGACAGTTTGGATCGTGGAATACTTCTCCAGATTCCTGCGGGCCTCCTTTCTCCACTCCGCCGGATGGATGCCGTCACGGGTGGGAAAGTTGTTCAGGTGCGCTGAGGGGGCGTTTCTGGGACGTTGATCATCACAAATCAAGGCAGACCGCAGCATGCGGCCCAGGGTCATGCCAGCGCTCAGCCCCGCAGGACCGCCGCCGACGATCAAGACATCGTGGTCGTATTTCATCATAATATGGGATTGAGCCCCCTTCGCCCCCACGATTGCAAGCGGGCTTCTGAAAAGCACCCCAATGACGAGCACTGTGGCCCTGAGGACTTGGCGTCGATTCAGGGCTGGCATGGGTGGAAAGGAAGGCGGACTGATGCCCCAGCTTACTTGCTGGTTCGGACGAGGAGAATTGCCAATGGGCTTGACATTTTGATACCCAAACTGCATCAATACGATATGGACCTCTCCAAGCTCAGAGCCTTTGTGGTGGTGGCCGAAGAGCTCAACTTCCGGCGTAGCGCCGAGATCCTCGGCATGACGCAACCTCCCCTCACCCGGCTTATTGCCGGCCTGGAGGACGACCTGGGTGCCAAGCTTTTCGAGCGGACCACGCGTCAGGTGAAACTCACCGGCACTGGTGTCTTCCTGCTCAAGGAAGGACGCGAAATCATCGCGCGAGCGGAAAAGCTGGAGCACGAGGTTCGCGCCATCAGCCGCATCAAGGGTGGCGAGCTCTCCGTGGCCTTCTCCACCACCGTCTTCCTGGCCAGCCTGCCGAAGATCATGGGAGCGTTTCAAGAGCGGTTCCCAAAGGTAGTGATCCAACTCCACCAGGAGACACGACAACGCCTCTTTGCCGGGCTGCGACAAGGGCGATTCGACGTCGGGTTTGTGGAAGGCAGTGTGGACGAGGAGGACCTGGCGTCCGACACGGTGCACGACGAGGCACTCGGCGTGCTCCTGCCCAAGCAGCACTCGTTCGCGCGCAGGAAACAGGTCGAGCTTTCTGAGCTAGGAGGCGAGACGATCATCCTCCATCCCCGCAGGGACAATGATCGCTTTCACGATACCGTTCATCTGCTTTTCCGCCAAAGCGGCATCAAGCCCAAGGTGTATGTGAAAAACGACTGGGAGAGTTGCCCCGTGCTGGTGGCCATCGGCAAGGGAGTGTCACTGACGATTCTTGGCACTCAGCAGTGTGCGTTTCCCGAAACCAAGTTTGTACCGATCAGGCAGTTGTCAATGCCAGTGTCTGTCGTTTGGAATCCGGAAAACACGAACCCCGCTCTCAAAGGCATGCTGAGCTTTGTGGCGGAGAATGCGGCCTTGCGCAGGAAGAATGCGGTGTGTTTGGAAGAGGGCTTGAAGTTTTAGCAACGCCTGGGTTCGGGAGACGCACGACGGCGTTCTCACCCTCCGCTCCCAATCGCAGGGTTGGAGTTCCGCTTTTAAGCGGTCAGGACGCATAACCCATGGTGTCGCCAACCGCAAAGTTAGCCTCCAACCCCACCATTCCTACGCCAACCCCGCCAACGCCGGCACATTGAACCGCACCTCCGGATCGAGCCTCAAGCCGAACGACTCCTCCAACACAGCAAGGAGTTCTGATTTTGTCTGCACTTCCCGCTTCATCGCCTTCCCCTCTGCATCACGCACGGAGAACTCGGTGTTCAGCATCGTCATCCGTCGCCCCTCGGATGCCGCCCTCGCTACCATCAACCGATCCCGGAAATGCGACTGGGGGTGCATGCTGGTGTACCAATTGGCCACTTCGCGATCAATCGGTGGCATGACTTCCAGGGTGAACTCGGAGACATCCGTCCAGTCATCCCCCAATAGCGCCTGATGATAATACACGCCATTTTCGTGGATGATCCGCCGCGTCTCGTGTGGCGTTCTTTGCGGAACGTTGAGTTCCAACCGAAGGGCGGTGGTGGCGCTCAAGCCACCCACCCCGACATCGGCCAGCCATGATTCCCCTTCGATCTCAACGCGCACAAACAAATGCGTGCGGGGCGGAGTCATCTCGCGGGTCCGGCCAATGCGCACCCGCGCACTGATGGGCTGGGCGTCAAACCCCATGGCGAGCAGCACCTGCAACAACAACCCGTTCTGCTCAAAACAATAGCCTCCCCGCCGTGACTGAACGAGCTTTTGCTGCACGGAAGCCAGATCGAGCGAGACGCCACGGCCTGAGATCACATCCAAATTCTCAAACGGGATGGCTTGGGCATGGCCCAGGACAATCTGACTCAGGGTCGGTAAGCTGGCCTCACGCGGGCCGATGTAGCCGATGCGGGCAAAGTAGGCGTCGAGATCCAGCGAATGAGGGTCTTGCGTTTCGGACATAGGTGGGGAGACAGAGCGATGCCAGTTTGAGGATGTGTCTGGATACGTCCCGAAGCGCCGCGGCGGCAGAACGCAGAAAATAAAATGCAGCCGCTATGCATCTATTCCCGCCCCCTCCCCGTAGCCTCAATATCCGGCGACACCGGTTTCTCATGAGGACGACCTCGTGTAGCAACTCTTACCTCCAGGACGGCCTGGAAAAAGCACTTGCACACACTTCGTACCTCTTATGGCATGGATCATCCTTCTGTTGGCAGGCATCTTTGAGGTTGCCTGGACCATTGGCCTGAAATACAGCCAGGGCTTCACCAAGCTTGGCCCCTCCCTTTGGACGGGAGCAGCCTTGATCATCAGTTTTGCCTTGTTGGGCAATGCGGTACGCACCCTACCCCTGGGCACCGCCTACGCCATCTGGACAGGCATTGGTGCCGTGGGGGCCATCATCGCTGGCATCGTGCTATTCCACGAACCGCTGACCCTGACGCGTTGTCTGTTCGGGATGCTCATCGTGGTGGGCATGGTCGGGCTGAAGTTCACCTCAGGGCATTGAGTTCGGCGACTCGGTAATCCGGTGGGTCAGCAAGTCAGCAAACCTGGAGGCACCTCGAGGACGTGGCGGGCGTCTGCCGCAGGGCGACCCGAGGGGCCTACCGCTCCGCGGTAGAAGCTCTCGCTCTACATACCATGGGTTGCACTCGCTACGCTCGCTTCACCCATGGCTACGCATGGCGAACCCTCCGGGTTCATGAGCCAACTCATCTGAAGACAGCCGGACCTCGCGCCACGTCCCACACCGGGGTTGGAGTTCCGCGTTTATGCCAATGCCATCAGGGAAATAAGTCGCTTCATCGTGGCACCTCCCAGGGGGTGCAAGTTGAGGGCTGAAAGCCCGGAATAATTCCAGCCTTGGGCAACGCCCAAGGTCATTGGGGAATAGAGATGCTCAGGGCTGTAGGCCCGGTTCATTCAGGGATGTTTGTCGTGGGCAGGTTTGATGAGGTCGGGCCTTCAGCCCTCAATGAGTCTTTGATCTGCAAACCTTGGGCGATGCCCAAGGCTGCAATGAGGCCGGACCTTCGGTCCTTTTGAACCTGTGATCTCACCAACTGGAACCTCAATGCGCCAGCCTGACGCCGATCCAATTCTGAAACCCATTGAAAGTCAAAACAGCGGTGCCATCACTTTTCCCTGATGGCATTGGCATTTATGCGGTCAGGACGCGCTACTCCAGACGCAGCAGGCGTTGGCAACGACAATCCGTACGATCACGTACCTTCCTCCGCCCCCAACCTGGCTGGGGACCGCACCGGGGTTGGAGATCCGCGTTTGCGCCGTCAGTGCGCCCAGTGACATGGCAAGCAGTGATGACAACCCTCCACAAAATGACGTCATCACCGCTCCACTGAATCACTTTCCTACCGAATTACTGATTTACCGAATCACCGCCCTCCCGCGCGCATGCGGTCCAGCGGCGACTCGTCCATCATGGACTTCTTCACTTCGAACACGGGGATGTTCTCCAGTTCCAGCTCAAATTCGGGCTTGGTGTTGATGAACTGCTTCATGCGCTCAATGTCGCCCACATCTGGCTTGGTCGTGGTAAAGACGGGCAAAATGGGGCTGCCATCCGGGCGTTCACGATACTTGCCCTTCTTGCTCTGCACGAGCAGCAAGCCGCCCACGCGGCCACCGGGGCGTTCGCCCACCACAATGTCAATCTTGGCGGGTCCGGTGAAGCGCACCCATTTCCCGGCATAGCAGCGCTGGGTCCCGGTCAAAACAGGCGGGCCACCGAAGGCTTGCTTGATCTCGGGATCAGGAGTCTGCACACCGTGATTGCCGATGTTCAACCACGAACCGTCGAACACACACTTGTTGTTGATGTAAACCACCAGGGCGTCGTCAAAGTTCCCGACGAAGCGCCACTCGCCATTCGTTGGTGGATTGATCACCCCGGTGTAGTGCACATACCAGCCGCGGGGCTGCACTTCTTTTTCCACGTTGAAGGCCTTGGGCCCTTCCTCGGCCGCCATGTAAGGCACCGTCAGGAAGGTGAAGCTCATCTGCTGGCTGGCGTGGTAGTACTCCTTCATCGCTGCAGGAGCGAACTTCTTCTCGGCCGCCTTGGCGACGATGGCCGCGTAGTTGTTCGGGTTGTAGTCAATGGGCTTGCGGTCGCCGTCCTGCTTCAGGTCGTAAAGCGTGCCCGCCAGGCCGTCCCCACCCCGCTTGCCGAAGAAGGTGACAGGCGCGAACCCGCTGACACCGCCAATGCCCTGCCCGGTGCCGAAGCCGCCGCCGGCCCCGCTTTTGCCAAAGCCACCACTGCCTGCCATGCCACCCATGAGGCTGCTGGTGTCTGGCAAGGAGAGACTGTCCGCCGGGGCGTCTGGCAGCGAGATGGCCGCATTGGCATTCTGGGAAACAATCCGCCGCACGGGCATCGACTTGTTCAACGTGGAGCGCTTCTTCTGCTGCACCTGCTGGCTCAGGGCATTCGAGGCTTCCTGGCCCGCCTTGCTGCCGCCCCCCGGCAGAAAGTCCACCTTATTCTCCTGCACGATGGTCTGCACCATGAAGTAAGCCCCCACGAGAATGCCCACGTGGATCAGCAGACTGAGCGCCAATGATCCACCACCCACCTTGCGCCAGTACCGAACGACCACATTGGGCTGCTTGGCCGCGGCGATATGACTGGCACCATGGTAGTGAACTGGGCCCGCCGGAGCGGTCACCACCACCGGCTGAGGAACTTGCGGCACAAGAGCGGCAGACCGGACCGTGGCTGAGGGGGCAACTGACTCCGCGACGATGCCGGAGGCGGTTCCAGAAAGGCTTTGAATCTTGACGGGCCGGGAGGCTGGCGAGGGTGAGTTCTGTAAATCCATGGTGCGATGAAATAGTCAAAGCCGAAGGAGGATCGCTACTCCTTCAGCTCCTTGTCATACTTGGCCTTGTTGGCGAAGTACATGTCCCCGGGGATGGTGGCACCATCGTTCTTCACGATGGTGAACCGTCCGCCGGTTTTGTCAGCGATCTCTTTCATGAGCGGTGCCCCCGCACTAGTGTGCATGAGGAAGGTGTTGAGCGTGGCCTTGGCCTTCCTCTTGTTGTAGTCCAGAATGAGCTCCACATTGGAGCCGCCCAGTCCGTCCGTCATGAAGTAAACGACCTTCGGCGGCGGGCTCATGTTTAGTGCCGTTTTAAAGGCCCAGCGCCAGTCCGTGCCGCCCCAGGTTTCCTTCTTGTCGAGCTCCTCCATCGTACGCCCCACATTCACAGCGTTGGAGGTCAACCAGTCATCCTTGGGCAGCTCGTTGTCGGATCCATCGAAGGCGTAGTCTGTATGCGACTTGGTGGGAGAAAAGAAGCGATACTTCTGTTTGCCCCGATGCACCATGATGCGCTCGAACGTGCTCGGCTGCTCCACCTTCCAGTTGCGGTCCGCAAACCGGGCACCGCCCGCGAAGAGGATCACCTGGTACTGCGAACGCATGGGCAGCATCTTGAGCGTTTTGCCCATTTCATTCACCACGAGCTCCACCTGATTCTTCTTCATGGAGACGGAGAAATCCAGCACGAAGACCACGCGATCCAGCGGCGTGGTCATGCCGAAGAAGGTGACCCCCTTCATACCGCCGGTACCGATGCCCGTGCCAAAGCCACCACCTGCCCCCTGGCTGCCAAATCCGGCGCTGCCCGTCATGCCGCCCCCCATCAGGCTGCTCATCTCCGGCATCTCCAGATTGTCCGAAGGCATGTCTGGTAGAGCTATGGCAGCGTTCGCACTGGTACTTACCACCTTGCGCATGGGCAGCATCTTGCTGATGTTGGTGCGCTTCTTCTGCTGCACCTGTTGGGCGAGGGACTGGGAGGCCTCCTGACCCGCCTTGCTGCCGCCGCCGGGCAGGAAGTCCACCTTGTTCTCGAGGACAATCGTCTCTACCAGGAAATAGGCGCCCACCAGGATTCCCACGTGGATGAGCAGACTGAGCGCCAGCGATCCCCCGCCCACTTTTCGCCAGTACTTCACCACGGCGTTAGGTTCTTTGGAGGCGAGGGGTGGAGCGCCCCCTTGCGGTGCCAGGGGAGCAACATGCACCGCCATCGGAGGGGCCGCAGGGGCAGGATTTCCGCTCACGGGCGGCACGGCGGCGTCAAGCGCGGCGGCAGTCGGTTCAGTGCTCATATTGTAAGGACAAGGTTCCTTACAAGAGTTGTCGCCATGCAGAAGGAACAGCACTTCCAGCGCTGTTCCTTCTGACACATTTCTCTGGGCGACCACAACCATTGCCAAAATGCTTTATCAACGCATGGGGAGCAGGCCCAACCCCCGAGGATTCTCATCGCTCAGGGCAGAGCGGCGGACGCCAAACACCGGAGGATTTGCCGCCATCTGCACGCGTTTCGCGAAGGGGTCATTCTTCAGCCGCGTGAGGTCGGCCATTTCGAGGTTGGCGGTGGTGAATATTGGCAAGATCGGTGTGCCATCGGCACGGACCTCGTATTTCTCATCCTTGTTCTGCACCATGAGCAGCCCCCCCACCAGTCCTCCTGGCGTTTCGCCGACCACGATGTCGAGTTTGAAGGGCTCGTTCATCTTCACCCACTTGCCAAAGTAGGCTGTGCGGCTTCCGGAAATAGACGGCCCTTTGAACTCCTGGCGGATGTCCGGATCACGGTCTTTCCCCTCACCTGCCATCGGCACCCAGGATCCGTCCAGCACCGGTTTGTTGTTGACGTACACGATGAGCAGGTCATCAAAGAACCCGACAAAACGCCATTGGCCCGCCTTGGGGGGTGTGACCATCCCACTGTAGTGGACGAACCACCCACGAGGTTCCACCTCCTTTTCAGCATTGAAGCACTTCGGCCCTTCCGCTGCGGGAAGGTTGGCCGGTACGAGGAGATAAGTGAAGCTCACCTGCTGATTGGCTTTGTAATAGTCCTTCAGCGAGGTGGGCGAGAAACGCTTGTCAGCCGCCTTGTTGATGTTGGCCGCATACTCGGGAAAGGAGCCCGTGTAGGGCAGCGGCTTCCGTTCGCGATCCTGCTTCATGTCATAGAAGGCACCCGGCAGACCGTCGCTCTGCCCGGTACGGCCAAAGAACGTCATGCCCGTGAAACCCTTTACGCTGCCCATGCCGATGCCATTGCCCGAGCCACCGCCCGAACCCATGCCACCAAATCCGCCGCCGCTCATTCCGCCGCCCATGGGGCTGCTCGATTGTGGCATGTCCAGGCTGTCCATCGGGGCATCCGGCAGGGAAATCGCCGCCATGTTCGACTGGGTGACCACCCGCTTCACCAGCATGGACTTGTTCAGCGCGGACTGCTTTTTTTTCTGTACCTGCGTATTGAGGGAGGCTGAAGCATCCTGGCCTGCCTTGCTGCCACCGCCGGGGAGGAAATCCACCTTCTTCTCCTGCACAATGGTCTGCACCATGAAGTAGGCGATCACCAGGATCCCGACATGGATAAGCAGGCTGAGTGCCAGCGATCCCCCACCCACCTTCCGCCAGTAGGACACCAGGAGATTGGGCATTTTATGTTGGGATGGGTAGCCCGGCGGAGGCAAAACCGGTCCGGGCACATGCTGCACCTGCACCTTCTGGATCGGCACGGGTACGGACGAGGCTGCGGAAGTTTGGGCTGCGCCTGGCACCGCTGGCGGGCTCGTTTCAGACTCGCAGGCTCCCATCGTGCCAGTCAATGACTGCACCCTGATTTGAGGGGCAGGACCGGTTCCTGTGGAAGGTATTTGGGAAGAGGAAGATGCGTCCATACAAGCGTAACTTTCAGAAGGGAAATCTCTTTAAAAATAGTCGGAAAATTCCGAGGGATCTGGTCCTAAGGCAAAGCGCGTGCCAGAGGCGCAACCAATCCATTATTCCACTGATACAGAGACACATATGAAGACTCTCAGCTCACCGAGGTCACCAGACTTGATCAAGAATTACCCATGTTTTTCACCCAAAAGAACAACATCCATCCACCTTCACAATATGCGCAGACGTGATGGTCAAATTGCGCATATGACGGGGTACTAAGTGGGCGCGATTGAACGCGAAAGCGGGCTGCTGCTCGCCAAGCCTGTCTTCTGACATAACCGTCCCTTGATCCCCTTCCAGCTCCGCCCACTCGACAGACCGCGGGGCCGGAGACCCCGCCTCCTTTACTCCGCGCCAAGTCACGAGTAGCTTGTTTCCTGGCACACGAGGCGGGGGTTCCCAGCCCCGCTCAGGCGCGAGCACCCTGAGATTGACCACAGTGGGCGCGTCCAAGCATGCGCCAGCACTCATGTCTGACGTCTTGTGTCTTCTAGTCTGGCGTCTCCCGCGCAGCGGGTCGGGATTCCCAGCCCCGCTCACGCCGCAACTGCTGCTTGAGCCGTTGCAACTCGGCAGCCGCGTTGGCATTTCGGATCTTCTTCCTCCCAAGCTCTCTCTCCAGAAGGGCCAGCTCATTCTTTGCGGCGGCGCGGGCATTGCAGAGGACCTCGGCCGAATCGCGACGCTCCTCCCATATTCCCCATAGTCCACCGACAAATGCCCCCCCGACAAAAACCAGAACGACTCCGAGTGCAGGCTTGAGTTTCATCGCAGGCTCCTATGTAATTCGGAGGCTAACGGTCCGGAGTCGCAGCATCAAGTTCAAATTCCCCCGCAACCTGTTCGGCGCCGGGGAGTTGAAGCTTGTTTGGCTGGCTCTGTTTTTCGCAATTCCTGACTGCTTGCTGCGTTTAGCGTTCTGTCCCGATGTCTTTTTCCCTTACCGATCTCCTGGCCCAGACAGCTTCCGAAGCTGGATGCACCCAGTCTCAACTCTGCCGCCAGACCCTGGAGGAGGCGGTTTCCCGTCGTGGCTCCCTGGTGGAGGCGCTGCTGGATGCTAATCTGGTCGATGAAGACCTCTTTATCGAGCATCTCGGCCGGTCGCTGAGCCTGCCGTTCACTTCGGACGAAAGTCTGGAGCCTGCGGACAATCTCCACAACCGCTTCCCAGCCAAGCTGGCCCTGCGCCACCGGGTGTACCCGGCCCACCTGAGCGGAGCGGACCTGACCCTGCTGACCTACGACCCCTTCAACCTGGATGCCCGACAGGCCGTGGGCCAGGAGGTGCGCAAACGGATCACCTGGGGCTTGGCCACCCGTAGGCGCATTTTGGAAGCCCTGCACCAGGGCTACGGCGTGGGGGCGGAGAATTTCGAAGAACTGCTGGAAGGTCGCGATGGCGACTCCAGCGAGAATGACATGAAGCAGGAGGTGAACGTCCTCGATGAAGCGGACGAGGAAGCCACGGTCATGAACTTCGTGAACCAGATCTTCCGCGAGGCGCTAAAGGAACGAGCGACTGATATTCACGTGGAGCCCCTGGAGCGCGACCTGCGAATCCGCTACCGCATCGACGGCAAGCTACAGGAGGTCCCGGTCCCGCCCAACATGCGGCTGCTGCAGGCCTCCCTCATCTCGCGCCTCAAGATCATGGCGCACCTGGACATCGCCGAGCGCCGGCTGCCCCAGGATGGTCGTATCAACCTCGAACTCGATGGCGACCCGATCGACGTCCGCGTAGCCACCATCCCCTCCGTCAATGGCGAGAGCGTGAGCCTTCGTCTGCTCACCCGCCAGAAGTTCGACTTTGAGAAACTCGGCCTCACGCCCCACATCGAGACCAGCATCCGCCGCCTCCTGGGCTCGCCCAACGGCATCATCCTCGTGACGGGCCCCACCGGGAGCGGGAAGAGCACCACGCTCTACACCTTCCTCCGGCAGCTCAACACCAAAGAACGCCGCATCGTCACCATCGAGGATCCGGTGGAAAACAAGCTGGATGGCGTGATCCAGATCGCCGTGAAGCCGGAGATCAACCTCACCTTTGCCGCGGGTCTGCGCAGCATCCTGCGCGGCGACCCCAACGTCGTGATGGTGGGGGAAATGCGCGACTTGGAGACCACCGAGATCGCCATCCGCGCAGCACTCACAGGTCACCTCGTCTTCTCCACCCTGCACACCAACGATGCCGTGGGCGGCATCAGCCGTCTGCTGGACATGGGCATCGAGCCCTTCCTTATTTCCTCGTCCGTCCGCGCCTTCCAGGCCCAGCGGCTCGTGCGCACGCTCTGCCCCTTCTGCAAGCAGCCCACCCAGCTTGAGAAGAGCTACCTCGAAGCCATCGGATTCCCCCTCTCTGAAGCAGACAAACTCCGCCGTCCTGAAGGCTGCCGCCAGTGCCGTGGCACCGGTTTCCAGGGCCGTCTCGCCATCATGGAGATTTGCGAAGTCACCTCCCAGATGGGCGAGAAGATCAACCTCCGCGCCCCGATCGCCGAACTCAAGGCCCAGGCCTTCAAGGACGGCATGATCCCCATGCGCCAGTACGGCTTCATGAAAGCCATCCAGGGCGTCACGACCGTGGAGGAGGTGATGACGGTGACGGCAAGTTCGGATTGAACACTACAGGAGATGAAGAACGGGGTAAGTGGTGAGAGGTAAACGGTAAGCAGTGGAATACTCATGGACTTGGAAGCAACAGGGACATCAAAGCGCGCAGGTGGATTTGCAGAATCGTTCGGCGATCTGGAAGTCTACAAACTCGCGTTTGCATTGCAGCTCGACATCTACAAAGCCAGCCGCGCCTGGCCTCGCGAGGAGACGTATGCTCTGACGGATCAGATCCGTCGCAGCAGTCGCTCTGTGGGAGCCTGCATTGCGGAGGCTTGGGGAAAGCGCCGTTACGAAGCCCACTTCTACAGCAAGCTGTCCGATGCTGACTCGGAGTTGAACGAGACCTTGCACTGGTTGCGTACCGCATTCACCTGCCAGTATATCGCATTGGAAGAATGCGAGCCCTTTGCCGACCGCATCAAATCGATTGGAAAGATGCTCAACCGAATGATGGCGAATGCCTCTTCTTTCTGCCTGCCGAATCCCTATCGTGCCTAGCGCCATCACCACTTACCCACCTACCACTCACCACTTACCGGACTGATGCCCGCTTTCGCCTACACTGCTCTCGACACCTCTGGCAAACAGGTCACGGGATCGCTTGCCGTCTCGACCCGGGCGGAGGTCTATCGCCAGCTGGAATCGCAGCGGCTGACGCCGATCAAGGTGGCAGAGGAAACGACTGCGGCGGCAAAGGCTGCCAAGGAGGAGGCGAAGGACAACTCCCCCGCCCCGGTGCTGAAGCGGGCCCAGTTGATCCTCTTCACCGAGGAACTGGCCGACCTCATGGATGGCGGGCTGCAACTGGAACAGGCGTTGCGCGTGATGCATGAGCGCCAGGAGTCTCCCGTACTGCGCAAGGTAAGCGGCCGCATCCGCGAGCAGTTGCGGGAAGGCGCCACGTTTTCCAAGGCACTGCTGCAGGCCTCGCCCAGCTTTGATGAGATGTATTGCAACCTCGCCACCGCCGGTGAGGTGTCAGGTTCCCTGCCCCAGATCCTGCGACGCCTCTCCGCCAGCATCACCCAGATGCACGACCTGCAGAGTCGCGTGGTCGCCGCCCTGGTGTACCCCGCCTTCATGTTCGGCGCGCTCATCATGCTGCTGATCGTGTTCAGCACCGTGCTGCTGCCCGGCTTTGTGGACATGCTCTCAAAGAGCCGCACGAAGCTCCCCTTCGTGATGGAGATGCTGGGGACCTTCTCAGACCTGGTCAAACACTGGTGGTGGCTGGCCCTGGCGGTCATTGTCTCCTCCGTGCTGCTTTTCCGCTCTTACATCGCAAAGGAGTCCGGCAAAATGTGGTGGGACCGTGCGAAACTTAAGATCCCCCTCTTCGGCCCTGTGCTCACGGCCCGTTTCAACGCCCAGTTCGCCGCCTCTCTGGGGAATCTCGTTAACAACGGCATTCCCCTGCTCAACGCGCTCAAGCTCACCGCGAAGTCCACGTCCAATGTCTTCCTGCGCGGTCTGCTCAATCAGGCAGCTGGCATCATTGGCGAAGGGGTCTCTCTCTCCTCCGCACTGAGGAAGGTCGGGCACCTGCCAGTGTTGCTGGTGGACATGGTCGCCATGGGCGAGCAAACCGGGCGACTGGGAAAATCGCTGGAAAAGATTGCCGCCCGTTATGACAAGGAACTGGATGGCAGGGTCAAACGGGTGACAGCTCTCATCACACCCATCGTTCTCGTCATCCTGTTTGTGGTGGTGGGCGTCGTCGCCATCTCCATCGTCACCGCCATCTTCGAAACCATGACCAGTGTCCGCGCGCATTCCTGATCCCCTTTCCTTTCTCCTCAACACAACCGCAACCCACGCCCCCTCCAAACCTACACCCACCCGCATGAATACGACCTCCATCTCCCCTTTCCGCCGCCGCCGATCTGCGAGAGGCTTCACCCTCATTGAACTCGTGCTCGTGCTCACCTTGCTGGCGCTCATCATGGGCGCGGCCATCACCGTGCTCAATCGCGGTGGCCTCGTGGAAGGAGCCCAGGCGGATCGCGTGAAGGGCGACATCCAGACCATCAGCACCGCGCTGGACGCCTACTCCTACGGCGCAGGCCGCTACCCCACCACGGAGCAGGGCATTATGGCCCTCACGGAGAAGCCCACCACCGCGCCGTTGCCTGAACGCTGGAACCGCTACATGAACGAGATCCCCAGTGATCCGTGGAAGCAGCCCTACAAGTACCGCTACCCCGCCCAGAAGTCCAAGGACCCCTATGACGTGTATTCTGTGGGCAAAGACGGCCAGGAGAACACGGCCGACGACATCGGCAACTGGAAAGCCGCGGAAGCCAAGTAAGTCAACGGCTCCCTTTCCAGAAAAAACCCGCATGTCCCCCCGGATCATCAGGCACGACCAGACCACTGGAGGCCCTCTATTAAAGAGCGGCATCCGGTGGGGTGATCGCGCCGGTGCCTCCCCGGCCTTCACGCTGCTGGAACTGGTGCTGGTGCTCACCCTGCTGGCCTTGCTCATGGCCGCCGCCATCCCCAGCGTTTACGGGCTGCGTGAAGCCGCCCAGGCCCGCGAACCGCTCAACTCCCTGGCCAAGCTGGCCAAAGAGACCCGCTTGCGGGCCATGAAGGACCGTCGGCCGTATCAGATTGCCTTCACCAGCACCGGGTTCAAAGCCACCCGCTACATCAGCCCCTATCTACAGGCTGCGCAGATTGAGGAGTTCATCCAGCGCTCTGCCATCGAGACTCAACAAAAGGAGGAAGCCGGCCTGCTGCCCAACGACCAGTCGCCCGTGGCCTCCACCACGCTCAACCCCGGCGACGCCGCCCCAGCCCCGGCCCTCGTCTTTAAAGATTGGGTGGAGTCCGTCCCAATGCCAGAGGGCATGACGGTAAGCGTGCGGGAGTGGCATGAGTCCGAACCCGTGCCCATCGCGGCCGACGCGGTCAAGCTATGGGTCTTTCAACCCAGCGGCATGGTCACCCCTATTACCGTGACCTTGCAATTGCAGAACAACGTCTTCACGGCCGACTTCAGCGCCCTGACCGCCGACATTGTGAAGGAGACTTCCACCACACTCTGATCTCCGCCATGAAGACGCACGCCGCCCCCTCCTCCGCCGTCGGTTCACGCCGTCGGCCCGGCGGTTATGTGCTGCTGGAGCTCATTCTTTCCCTCATCATCTTCTCCATCGCGGTCATGAGCCTGGCCCGCACGTTGCAGATGGCCATCCAGACGTCCTCGGTGCTGAACCGCGAGAACGACATCCGCATGGGTCTGCGCTCTTTCCTGGAGGAGGTCCGGCGCAAGCCCCTGTCCGAGCTGACCCAGGTTTACACCGATCCACGCCTGGGCGTGACTTACAACAGCGCGGCCGAGCCCCTCACTTTGAAAGACCGCAATGGCACCGTGCTCAGCGACCTCTACACCCTGCGGGTCGCAGTGACTTATGACGTCGGGGCCGAGCAGCGGGAGGAGGCGCTGGACATCTATGTTTACAAGAAACAGACCCAATCCAGCAGCAACTAGCCGCGCATCTGCAGGTGGGTTCACCCTGCTGGAGATGATCATGGCGCTCACTCTTCTCGCCCTGCTGAGCGGCATGGTCTTTGGCATCGTGCGTGTCTCGGTCCGCACTGCCGTGGACACCCGGCAGATCCAGCAGGAAAACGACGAGGTGAACCGGTACGTCGCCCTGTGCCGACACATGTTTCAGAACCTGCCAGTCACCGCCATCCTCTCCCTGAAAGTCACAGAGACAGCGACACCTCCTATTCAGGAACTAACCATCAGCGGTGCCCCGGAGGCCTTCAGCTACGGGTACTCGCCCATGAGCTACAAAGACACCATTCTGGGCATCCGGCCGGACTACGCCGCCACGGAATCCGCAGAAACCAATCCGCAGGGAACCCGTCTCTATTATCTCGGCCTGAGCCGGGAGGACATCATCCCCACCCAGGTGGGCCAGTCAGCAGGCGTCACCCGGGCCGCTGGCGATGGGCTGGCCGCGCCAGATGACCAGGGCCGCTACTGGATGCCTCTGCTCAGCGGCGTGGTGAGCCTGAACTGGCGCTTCTACAAGCAGGATGAAGACGTCTGGGAAGAAGAATGGGAAGACACCGATCTGCCGCCACTGGTGGAGATGAACCTTCTGCTGAAGGATCGCACCCTGCCCCTGCGCGCCGTTTTTGCCCTGCCTACCACGAAGCTGACTGAGGCCAACGCGGCCCTGCGGCCCAGCACGAGCAGCTCCAGCTCCACCCAAACCGGTGGCGGCAACAACAACAACGCTGGCGGTGGTGGGAACAACAATCAAGGTGGCGGTGATCGCGGTGGGCGTGGCGGCGGCGACCGGGGTGGACGTGGAGGCGGTGGTGGACGCGACGGCGGCGGTCAGGGCCAAGGTCAAGGCGGCCAAGGTCAAGGCGGCCAAGGTCAGGGTCAGGGAGGCCAGCGTGGCGGCGGCGGCGGTCCCCGTGGCGGTGGCGGTGGCGGTGGTGCCTCCGGAAATTCTGGAGGCGGCGCGCAACCAAGCGGCGGCGGCGGTGGTTCAACCGGAGGCGGCAGGTAGAAGTTCCTCAAATGGTGACACTTGCACATGACAGAACAGCGGCGGGAAAACGCGGGCACAGCCCTCGCGGTTCCGCCCTCATGCTCGTGCTGGCCGCCATCATCATGATGTCCATCACCGTCATGGGCACGGTGGAGTTCATGCACTACAGCCAGGCGGAAAACGGCCGGGAATCCCAGGCCTTCCGCGCGCTGAATCTGGCAGAGTGCGGCATCGCGGTCGGGCTGCACCCGCAGATCAAGCCCGGCGATCCGGTGCTGAAGCAGCAGACCGGCACCGACAGCGGTTTCGAGGTGGTTATTTCCTCAGAAGGCGCCCGCATCCCCATCAACTACATCACCGACGTCAAGTATCGGGAAATAATCTACAATCTCTTCATCCTCTGGAAGCTCACGCCGGAGGAAGCCAACGTGGCCGCCGACTCCCTGGCGGACTGGGTGGATACCAATGAGGACCTGCGCTCCCAGGGAGCGGAGAAGGACTACTACGAATCCCGCGGATTCGCCGACTTCCCCCGTCAGCAGGGCTTCACCTCTCTGGAGGAGATGCTGCTGGTGCGCGGCATGGATGCCGTGGAGCGGGCCAAGCCCGACTGGCGGAACTTCTTCAGCATCTATGGAGACGGCTTGATCGATCTCAATTACGCCCCGGCTGACGTCCTCATGGCGGTGGCCGATGCCGAGCAGGGTGATGCCGACACGCTCATCCGCGAACGCAGCGGACCCGATGGCGTGGCCGGCACGGAGGACGACGTCACCCTCACCACCTCCAAGGCCGAACAACTCCTGGGCATGGACTCTGCCACGTCCACCTCCCTGGCCTCTTACATCACCACCGATCACCTCACCCGCCGTGTGGAAAGCACCGGCCGGGTCGGTGAACAACGGTACAAAATCGTCGTGATTGCCAGACGGCAGGATGACGGTTCGTTGAACTATCTCGCACGCACCGAAGAGTAGCCCTTCTCACATGTCCTCAGGCGCCGCCAGCTTCCTCCTTCCCGATTCCGAGCTCACTTGGAGACTTTGGAAATCCACCTCTGCCACCACCTCTGAGCAGGTGGAGGCACCGGCAGAATGCCGCGAAACCTCCAAGCCCATCGTCGTCGGTCTCCCCGCCACCGCCTGCCGCACCGTCGGCCTCATCCTCCCGCAGGTGGAGATTGCCCTGCTCGGCTCGATGGTGGAGGCCCAGTTGGAGCGCCGTGGCATCTTGGTGGAGAAAGCTCCTGTGCCCAATTTTGCGTGGCATGTACTGGGCAATCAAGGGGGCCAGATGTTGGTGAGCGTGGATGTACTGCTCCAGCCGTTCCCAGCCGAACTGGCGGTGAAGCATGCGGCCAAGTACACCGCCGCCCTGCGCCTGCTGGCACTGCCGCCGGGAGAGCTCGTGGTCGTGGAAGAGCAGGGTCATCTGGTCCTCGCGGCCAGCCAGTCGGGCAAGCTCTGGCACTGTCACATCCTCGGCACCAGCGATATGGCACCCGTGGATCTCGCGCGGGAACTGGAGATTGCAAGACTCAGTCTGGAGGCTCAGGAGGGCTTCGGCGTCCTGCGTGGTGCCACCCTGGTAGGGGCTCATCTGGGCTCCCTGCGTACGGAACTGCGCAAGCACACCCCCATCGCCCTGGAGCATGTGCCCACGCTTCAGCCCAACCGCACGCAGAATCTTGAGACCTTCCCCAAGCTGCTGCCGGCAGCGGTATTTCAGGCTCAGGCCAGCAAGGAGAAACGACGTCGTCTCATGTCGGTGCTCATGCTGCTGGCGCTTATCTACGCCGTGATCTGCGCCATGGCCTGGTGGTACTTGCAGCAGTTGCAGCAAGACGCAGCCACGCTGGAAAACCAGGCAGCCGTGATCAAGCAGCCAGCTGCGGATGTGCGCTCGACCGCGCAACGCTGGAGATCGCTGGAGGCAGCCACAGACGTGCAGCGCTACCCCATGGTGCAGCTCAGCCACATCACGAACCTCATGCCCCCCAGCGGCATCGTGTTGAAGCGTTTCGAAGCCAAGCTGACCGAGGTCGAACTCCGTGGCGAAGCCCGCGATGCGCAGACCGCCTCCCAGTTTCTGGAGGACTTGAAGAAACACCCCACGTTGAGCCGGTACACCTGGTCCATGCCCACCCCTACCATGAAGGACAAGGTCGCCTCCTTCCGCATCCAGGGAAAGCTTGAAGGTGCCTAGCACCCGGCACGCAAGACGGCCAGCCAGTTCTATTTCCCACTTTATCCACCAGTGAAACGAAGCCTCAACACCCGTGAAAAACGCCTGCTCACGCTGTGCGTCGTCACCATCGTTATGGGCGTCAATGCCTATGCGTTCCAGGAGTTCAACTCCCGCCGCAAAGCTTTGACCTCGAACCTGGAAACGCTCAAGAAACAGACGGTGGGTGACAGCATGCTGCTCAACGACCGCCCCTTCTGGACCAAGCGACAGGCTTGGTTGAACAGGTCCATGCCCTACACGAACTCCGCGGGCAAATCGCAAGGTCAGCTGCTGGAGGATCTGCGCAATCAGGCCCTTGATCTCGGTTTGAAGGTGGAGAACGAAACCCTGCTGGAGGCACTCGCGCTCGACCATGCCAATGAAGTGGCCGTCAACCTCCGCCTCAAGGGCGACCAGGAGATCATGCTGCGCTGGCTGCTGACCCTGCAGTCTCCGGAGAAATTCACAGCGGTGAAGAACATCGAACTGGAGCTGGACACCCGCTCTCGTGAAAAGACTCCGCAAGCTCAGTGCAACATCACGGTGGCGCGGTGGTTCAATCCCAATCCACCCCCGAATGCCGCACCGCCGGAACCCCACCTCCAGCCCCAGCCAGCCGCTGAACCTGCTCCTGCGCCAGTTCCGGCCCCGGCTCCGGCGGACAATCCTTTGGAAATGACATCGCCCTTGGAGGTGCCCAATCCCCTCGCCAGCTAAGACAAAACCCTGCCATGAAAGCTTCCTTCTTCCTCCGACTCGCCACCGTCCTCGGCCTGGCACCTGCGTTGGTCATGGCTGCGGATCAGCCAGCCACAGATCCGGATCTTCCCAAATCGTTTGATCCCAGCGTCGCCGACGGACTGCTGGCGGCACCGCCTTTCACCCGCTCGCTCGACCTCTCCGATTCACTGGTACTCACTGGCATCGCCTATATTGAGGGCAAGCCTGTGGCCACCATCCTGAACAAACAGACCAAAGAGAACTTCGTGGTCAGTGAGACGCCCAATGCCCAAGGCTGGAAGCTGGCGGAAACCAGCGCCACAGTCCAGCTCAGCCGTACCCAGGCCAAGATCATGGTGGGAGCGGAGATGGTCACCGTCCGCTACAGCAACGAGCAACTTTCCCCCGAGTCCATGAAAAAAGGCGGCTTCCGCCCTGGTGGTTCGGACCATCGTGGTGGCGATGACGGTCCGCGCCGTGAGCGCCGCGGCCCCAGCGAGGAAGATCGCCAGCGCTTCATGTCCCTCTCTGAGAAAGCGCGCGAGAAGTTCATCCATGAGATGCGCGACTCCCGAGAGAAAATGCAGAACGCCACCCCGGAAGAACGGACCTCCTACGCCAAGAAGATCTTCGAACGCGTGGAACGGGAGGACAAAGGCGGACGTTGACCACCGCCCTGCCCTCTTCTGAACAAGCTCTCCCAGCTTCACGCTCTGGCTTTGCCATCGCATCGACCGACTCCCTTTTTACTCTTCTCACTTCCTCATGCGTCTCCCCATCCTCACGCACAGTCCCAGCCTGAAGCATTGCCTGCCTCTTCTGGCAGGATGTCTCCTGAGCACTGCGGCCCAAGCGCAGATTCGCGGTAACACCTCAAACCCCAGCACCTCCACCAGCCCTTCCCAGTTCCGGGCGCTGCAAAGCGTGCCCGCCGAAGATCGCCTGGAGACCACGGGTCTGGTGGCGCAAACTGAGGTGCCCGCTCCGCCACCAGGCGGCCCCACCAGTCCCGGAGGTCCGGGTGGCCCTGGCGGCGGGCCGGGAGGTCCCGGTGGCGGCTCGCCCTTTGGCGGTGGCAGTGGGTTTGGAGGACGGAGCAGTTTCCGCGGAGGCGGCTCCGGCCCCGGCGGCAGCTCGGATGTGGAGACATTCCGCATCGAAGGCGACAAGGTGTCCCTACAATTCCCCAACAACACCATTACGGACATCCTCGGAATCTACGAGCGCCTGACGGAAAAGACACTGATCAAGGACACGGCCATCTTTGAAGGTCAGACCATCAGTCTCGTCACTCCCAAGCCAGTGGACAAAGCTGAGGCCATCAAGTTGATCGAGGCCGCCCTCCTTACGAACGGCTACGCCATCGTGGCAGAGCCAGGAGGCACCAGTTCCCGCATTCTCTCGACCAAAGCCCAGGGAACCTCCGGCGCCCAGTTCTCCCAAGGGGTGCGCTTCTATCAGAGCGCCTCAGACCTCCCCAGCAACGAGACGATCGTGAGTTATTTCATGCCCCTCACGTTCCTGAACCCCACCGAGGCAGCGACGATGCTCGGTGGCCATGTGGGGCTCAATCCCTACGGTCGTATCACTCCGGTGCTGGCTCCCGCCGGTCTGCTCATCACGGAGAACGCCAACATCGTAAAGCAACTGGTGGCCATCCGCGAGGTCATCGACGCCCCCGCCACCTCCAGCGCCCTGGTGACAAAGTTTGTGACTCTGAAGTATGCGGATGCCGCCACTGTCGCGCAGATCGTGCAGGCCACGCTGGACGCCCAGGCCACGGATTCGCAGACCAAGGGCATCACCACCATCCGCGGCCAGGCCATCAATCTGGGAGGAAACAACCAACAGCCCCAACAGCAGGCGCAGCCGCAGATCCAGATTACCCAGGGCAATCGCAGCAACCCCAACGACCCGAACGCCCAGAAGGTGCGAGCCAGTTCCCAAGTGGTGGCGGACACCCGCTTGAACCAGGTCCTCATCGTCGCAGAGCCCGATGACTACATATACATCACCAGCCTCATCCTGGAATTCGACAAACCCGTTGAGGTGCCCACACCCTACGAGCGCAAACTGAAGAACATCTACTCCGTGGATGTGATTTCCGTACTGGCCGATCTGCTGCGCGAATCCACCAGCGGCTCCACCCAGCTTCCTGGGGGTGGCACGCTCACCCAGCAAAACCAGGCACTCACCACCAGCAGCAACCAGTTTCTCACCGGCCGGAGCAACACCACAGCCCGCGGCGGCACCTTCAGCGGGGCTTCCACCTCCGCCTCTACGACAGGCACATCCACAGGGGTGGGCAGTCGTCCCGACCAGTTGATCGAGTCGGAAGAGGACAATGCGCCCATCTCCATCATGATCAACAAGACGCGGATCATCGCCGACCCGCTGGCCAATGCGATCATCGTCATCGGGCCCAAGGAAAATCAGGACAAAGTGGATCTGCTACTGGACAAACTCGACCGCAAGTCCCCACAGGTGTACCTTGCAACGGTGATCGGCCAGCTCACGCTCAGTGATGGCATGCAGATGGGTGTTGATTACCTCCAGAAGTTTGTCAGCACCGGCAGCAACAGCGGACTCTCCAGCGCTTTCATTGCCGGTCGTGAGGAAATCATCACGAACAATAACGTCGCCGACATGCGCGACAACTTGATCACAACAGCACTGGCCAATGCCAAGGGCTTCAACATCTATGGTCAGCTCGGTCAGTCCCTCGACGTTTTCGTGTCCGCTCTGGAGACTACCAACAACTTCAAGGTGCTCTCCCGACCCAGCGTGTTTGCCTTGAACAACAAGCGCGCCGTGATCACCAGTGGTCAGAGCATTCCTGTGCCGGAGTCCAGCCTGGCCAACGCCAGCAGCAACAACAACGGGACCGGCAACGTCACCACCACCATCACCTACAAGGATGTGGTGTTGAAGCTGGAAGTCATTCCACTCATCAATCCCGATGGCGATGTGACCCTCCGCGTGGCCCAGGTGAATGACACCGTGGTCGGCAACCAGATCGTGGCCCAGAACAATGTTCCCATCATTGGCACAGAACAGATCGCCACCACCGTCACCGTTCCCACCGGCAACACCGTCGTGCTTGGCGGGCTCATTACCGAGACCGACAAGAAGGACACCGAGGGCATTCCTGTTCTCAGCCGCATTCCCGGGCTGGGACGTCTTTTCCGCGAAGACGTCACCAGCAAGGAGCGCAAGGAACTGGTCATCTTCATCCAACCCATGGTAGTGAATGATGACGGCTCACTGCAGCGCGCCAGCCTCCGCGAAGACCTTCGCACCAAGGTGGGCGAGGATGCCTACAAGGTCTTCCCTGATCGCGTTGTACCCAAGGCCACCCTCGTGGATCCCGAGCCTCCAAGAGACGACAAGCGCAAATGGTTTAATTTCAACCGCAAGCCAGCGGTCAAGTAACGCCGGAGCCTGCCCCCCATTTTCATTCCAAACCCCGCTGGTTGCCAAGCCAGCGGGGCTTCTTGTGTTTGAGGATTCTCAGGATCTTCACAGAGCCTTCACGTCGAATTCATCCTTCCCTGCTGGTGACATTTGGGCGGGAGCTTACGGTGCCACACGCCTCTGGGCGGCATGATGGACGAACCGGCTTCAACCTCCACTTCAACGACATCCGAGCATCGTGCCGGACCTGTGTCAGAGGGCAAGCAGCAACCCCGCCCCCGGTTACGATTCCCGGTGCTGTATTTCTTGCTCGCCATCATTCTTGGATTTCTTCTGTCACTCGCTGCATTGGGAGCATTCCGCTGGGAGGTGAGGGAAATGTGCGAATGGACGGGGTCGAGACGCGACTACATCGCCTATCCGCTCGGAGTCCATACAAGCGTAGTTTACGCCCCTTCCGCCCTGGAGTTACATCTCGCCAAGCACCATCCAGACAAGCTACAGCACCGATGGAGGAGCTACTCCCGGATTTCGCGGGGTTGGTTGGGGACCACGTATGCGTGCGGTCGCCCCAAGGGGTTCTTCGAGCTGCCCGGCTTCTGCATCGACAGGTTCATGGAAACTGCCAATGACACCGAGGTCCAGGCCCTTTATAACCTTGTGCGGTCCGGTAATGAAGCCGTGATCGAGATGCGGTTCCAGCAGTTGATGGAAGCAGCGATCCCCTGAGGCGGCCAGCCCGTCATAGCTCCGTTCGTGAGAACACGGAGGGTTCAAGCCATCTGCCTGATGCGCCTGGTCACTCATTCGCCCGAGCCATCCTACTTACCAAGCTCTTACGAACTCAGCCACGAGCTTCTTCTCGTCCCACCTCAGTCGTGGCTGCGTTCGTGAGAACGCGGAGGGTTCAAGCCATCTGCCTGATGCGCCTGGTCCCTCATTCGCCCGAGCCACCCTTACTGACCAAGTTCTGACGAACTCAGCCACAAGCTTCTTCTCGTCCCACCTCAGTCGTGGCTGCGTTCGTGAGAACGCGGAGGGTTCAAGCCATCTGCCTGATGCGCCTGGTCCTTCATTCGCCCGAGCCACCCTTACTGACCAAGTTCTGACGAACTCAGCCACAAGCTTCTTCTCGTCCCACCTCAGTCGTGGCTGCGTTCGTGAGAACGCGGAGGGTTCAAGCCATCTGCCTGATGCGCCTGGTCCTTCATCCGCCCGAGCCATCCTACTTACCAAGCTCTTACGAACTCAGCCACGAGCTTCTTCTCGTCCCACCTCAGTCGTGGCTGCGTTCGTGAGAACGCGGAGGGTTCAAGCCATCTGCCTGATGCGCCTGGTCCCTCATTCGCCCGAGCCACCCTTACTGACCAAGTTCTGACGAACTCAGCCACAAGCTTCTTCTCGTCCCACCTCAGTCGTGGCTGCGTTCGTGAGAACGCGGAGGGTTCAAGCCATCTGCCTGATGCGCCTGGTCCTTCATTCGCCCGAGCCACCCTTACTGACCAAGTTCTGACGAACTCAGCCACAAGCTTCTTCTCGTTCCACCTCAGTCGTGGCTGCGCTCGTGAGAACGCGGAGGGTTCAAGCCATCAGCCTGATGCACTTGGTCCCTCATTCGCCCAAGCCACCCTTACTGACCAAGTTCTGACGAACTCAGCCACAAGCTTCTTCTCGTCCCACCTCAGTCGTGGCTGCGCTCGTGAGAACGCGGAGGGTTCAAGCCATCTGCCTGATGCGCCTGGTCCTTCATCCGCCCATGCCACCCTTACTGACCAAGTTCTGACGAACTCAGCCACGAGCTTCTTCTCGTCCCACCTCAGTCGTGGCTGCGCTCGTGAGAACGCGGAGGGTTCAAGCCATCTGCCTGATGCGCCTGGTCCCTCATTCGCCCGAGCCACCCTTACTGACCAAGTTCTGACGAACTCAGCCACAAGCTTCTTCTCGTCCCACCTCAGTCGTGGCTGCGTTCGTGAGAACACGGAGGGTTCAAGCCATCTGCCTGATGCGCCTGGTTCCTCATTTGCCCAAGCCGCCCTTACTGACCAAGTTCTTACGAACTCTGCCACAAGCTTCTTTTCGTCTCACCTCAGTCGTGGCTGCGTTCGTGAGAACGCGGAGGGTTCAAGCCATCTGCCTGATGCGCCTGGTCCCTCATTTGCCCAAGCCACCCTTACTGACCAAGTTCTGACGAACTCAGCCACGAGCTTCTTCTCGTCCCACCTCAGTCGTGGCTGCGTTCGTGAGAACGCGGAGGGTTCAAGCCATCTGCGTGATGCGCCTGGTCCCTCATTCGCCCGAGCCCCCCTTACTGACCAAGTTCTGACGAACTCAGCCACAAGCTTCTTCTCGCCTCACCTCAGTCATAGCTGCGTTCGTGAGAACGCGGAGGGTTCAAGCCATCTGCCTGATGCGCCTGGTCACTCATTCGCCCGAGCCACCCTTACTGACCAAGTTCTGACGAACTCAGCCACGAGCTTCTTCTCGTTCCACCTCAGTCGTGGCTGCGCTCGTGAGAACGCGGAGGGTTCAAGCCATCAGCCTGATGCACTTGGTCCCTCATTCGCCCAAGCCACCCTTACTGACCAAGTTCTGACGAACTCAGCCACAAGCTTCTTCTCGTCCCACCTCAGTCGTGGCTGCGCTCGTGAGAACGCGGAGGGTTCAAGCCATCTGCCTGATGCGCCTGGTCCCTCATTCGCCCAAGCCACCCTTACTGACCAAGTTCTGACGAACTCAGCCACGACCTTCTTCTCGCCTCACCTCAGTCGTGGCTGCGTTCGTGAGAACGCGGAGGGTTCAAGCCATCTGCCTGATGCGCCTGGTCCCTCATTCGCCCGAGCCACCCTTACTGACCAAGTTCTGACGAACTCAGCCACGAACTTCTTCTCGTCCCACCTCAGTCGTGGCTGCGTTCGTGAGAACGCGGAGGGTTCAAGCCATCTGCGTGATGCGCCTGGTCCTTCATCCGCCCGAGCCACCCTTACTGACCAAGTTCTGACGAACTCAGCCACAAGCTTCTTCTCGTCTCACCTCAGTCGTGGCTGCGTTCGTGAGAACGCGGAGGGTTCAAGCCATCTGCCTGATGCGCCTGGTCCCTCATTCGCCCGAGCCACCCTTACTGACCAAGTTCTGACGAACTCAGCCACAAGCTTCTTCTCGTCCCACCTCAGTCGTGGCTGCGTTCGTGAGAACGCGGAGGGTTCAAGCCATCTGCCTGATGCGCCTGGTCCCTCATTCGCCCGAGCCACCCTTACTGACCAAGTTCTGACGAACTCAGCCACGACCTTCTTCTCGCCTCACCTCAGTCGTGGCTGCGTTCGTGAGAACGCGGAGGGTTCAAGCCATCTGCCTGATGCGCCTGGTCCTTCATCCGCCCGAGCCATCCTACTTACCAAGCTCTTACGAACTCAGCCACGATCATCCGTCCGCCCCATCTCGTTATTGGTCACGGCCATCGAGCCATCCTGAAAGGATGCCTCTCAGACCGCCACAACTCCATCGGAGTGGTGGCCCCTATCCCCTCCACCCTACGTAGAATCCCCAAACCCGCGTCAACGTTTGGCTTGTAGCCGCATCCTCTTCGAGGAAGAGCTTCGCCCCCGCATCTAACATCTAACATCTAACTCCCAGCCTCCGCAGGCTGAAGCCTGTACTCCGTGCAAGTTCAGCGCCCCCGCGCCGCCAACTGCCAACTGCCAACTGCCAACTGCCAACTGCCAACTGACGCACCGCCCCCCCTACTCCAATCTCCCAAACATGATCCGCTCTTTACGACTCTCATCGCTGTCGCCCTGCGTCACTGACACATAGATCTTGCCAACGCCGTCATCATGAAAGGCCGGATACTGAAATGACTTCTCCGTTTCAAACCGGTACTTCCTCTCCCACCGTTTCCCATCTTTGGACACCTCGATGTTGAAAACACTGCGGGACACATTGTTGATTCTCGTGCTCTCCTGCCACCCGAGGTAATAGACCTCCCCAAACTTATCCAAGGTTGGCTTGGAACTCGCCCCATTCTGCACCAACGGGCGGTACTCATTCACACTCCACGTCCGACCATCCGGGCTGGTGCTGAACGTGTAATTTCCATTCCCTCCCTCCTGCCTACAGATGGCCAGCCAGCTTCCGTCGGGGAGGCGGTTCGCGGAAGATTCCGTGAGTTTCAGTTCCATCGGCTGATTGTAGTGCCCCAAGACCTCAAAGGTATCGCCTGCCGCATTGAGCCGGCCCAAGGCGTTCTGTCCGCCGGGATAATTGTTCAGCGTCACATGCCACTGGCCGTCGATCCACTTGAACGAATCAAAGATGTAGAGACCGAAATCCACCGGCTTCCGCGTGAAACCCACCGCCACGGCATCGGCATGGAAGTACTGAGGCTCCATGTCAAACGTGCCTGCTGCGGTCTTGATCTTCGTTTTGTGAAGTTCATTCGCAAACGTCCCCATCTTCACATCATAGTCCACGTACCAGGTCACCGACTGCCGTCTCCCCGGTTCCTCGCTAGCGAAATAGAGCCGAAGCGTCCTCTCATTCAGTTTCAAAATGCGCGGCACAAAGCAGGCCCCTACCGGCAGGGTCACATTGGCAAAAACCTGCCCACCACGGGCGAAGTCATGTTGTGTCTCCACCTTCATGGCAGGCACATCCACCACGGTCAGCGTGACATAGACAAAGGGCCATGCCGCAGCCTCACCCGGCTTTTCGTCATTGGCTTCGGCCACAATGTACGCCTTGTCCCCCACGATCACGAACTCCGCATCGTGAGCCCCCTTCACATGGGGTTTGGTCACATTGATGAGACGCCCCAGCACCTTGTCCCCCTCTGCCTTGGCATCCCAACCCACAGGCAGCAATTTGGACTCAGCAGCGGCAGGACTGCCCCCCAATCCGCTGAAGGCGCAAACGGCGACGAAGGGCAAAAGGAAGGTTCTTCTCGTGAGCATGGACGAGACCGTACGTCCCTGGAACAACCGCCCTATCACACAGAGTCCTACAACCGCCGTTCTTCAAGGACCTCCAGCCCAGTCATCTTCCAGGCACCCTCCACCGGCTCGACATCGATCTTGGCCGTGTAACGGTTCAGCCGCTGATGAAGGTGGCCCCAATGCCCCACCGTGCCGCGCGCGGTCCACTGACAGTCCGCCACAAAGCCTTCGCGACCTTGCAGAGGCGTCACTTTGTCCACATGCACATACAAATCGTTCACCTTCACCCGCGTGCCATCCTGACCGTCCAAGGTGAGGGCCTGAGATGTCTGCAGATACAGATTCTGGAGCAGGGGACCGTTCACGCTGCGCTCAAGCACGTCGTAGATCGCTGACTCGCTGTTCTGATCAAATGACCGGTAAACGTTCTCCACCAGACTGGAAAGAATGGCCGTCGCCTGTGCAGTGGTGACCTCAGGCACTTTGGATCCTGGAACCGGCACTGGGACCCGCCAAACTGGCCACAGCAGCCAGGCCCCCGCCCCGAGCATGAGCATGGCCCCGGCAAAGACCGAGGGTTTCGAACGCAATGACCGCCCCGCAATCATCACGGCAACAAGTCCAAGCACTGTCCAGACGATCGCCCCCGCAGGCAACGGATAGGTGGCTTTCGCAGGCAGTTTGGGGACTTCCGCCAGCGGCGGCGGGTCCGGCAGCAAGCCTGTGTTCTTCCAAAGCAACATCGGTCCAGCTGCCGTGAGTTCCTGCCCCGACTCCGCCTGGGATCCAAAGAAGATCGTAACCGGCACCTTGGTGATGGTTCCGTCAAAACCCGTCCACTCCAGCTCCACGCTCTCCACATGCGGAGGCAGTTCAAACTGCCAGATCAGGCCCATCATCCCTTCAATCACCGGGATGGCATCCTTGGTTCCAATCGTCTCGCTCCGCCCCGGCATGCCCTTGAGTACTGTAGCGGAGACAATGCCGCCCTGCTGATTCACATGATTCACCCGCAGACGGCACCAAGACGGGGCCGCCTCCCGGGCGGTCGCAATCAATCGTGCTCTAGCCTCCTCTGGCAGCAGGAGGTCCTTTACAGCCGGTTGCCCCAGCCGCTCCAGCGCTGCGGGCAGCCACATCAAGCACTCCACCCGGGCCAGGCCAGGCTCCAGATACAGGTACACCTGCGTGTTCCGGCTGGCATCAGCAGCCTCCCCTGCTCCATCCCCGTCAAAGGGATGGGCCAGCGCGGTGGCCGCCAGCAGCAGCCACGTACAGACCATCCACCGGATCCAGCCTCTGCCGGATCCGGTAGTTTCCTGATTTTGAGTTTCCCCTCTCACCGTGCTGACTATGCCAGCACCCAAGGCTTGCGCCACTCCCGATTCCGCAGGCCGTTCGCCTCCTCGTCACCTGTAAAGGACTCCGCCCTGGGATCCCACTTCAGAGAAGTGCGCCCCAGACGCAGGCCGATGTTGCCCAGATGGGAGATGCTGATGGTGCGATGAGCTGTCTCCACCGGAGCCACGGGCGGCTTGCCGGAGTACACGCAATCAAGGAAGTTGTCCGTATGATCCTTGCTCTCGTACAGGTGCACTTCTTCCGGGCGTATCTTGTCGCGGAAAAGGTTGGGATCACTCGCCAGAAGTTTGCCACGGTTCACCCAAATCCACTTGCCGCCCTCGCCTTCAAAGAAAATGCCGGTCTGATCCGCAGGCTTGCTTTTGTCCTTCTGCAGCGCTTCGAGCTCTGGCATGAGTTTCTCGCTTTCATCTGCGATGATGTACTGGGTGCCGTTCTCAAACGTGCACTCATAGTGGAACTTGGAGGCCGTGTTGTAGAGCGCCTTCTTGTCAGGAACCTCCCCTCGGATGTTGTTGATCTCCACCGGGCCGGTGCTCTCAAGATCCATGGCCCACTGGGCGATGTCGATGTGGTGCGCTCCAAAGTCGGTGATCATCCCGCCGGAGAAATTGAAATTGTGACGCCAGTTCAGCGGCAGCAATGCCGGGCGGTACTCCATTTGTTCAGCTGGCCCAAGCCACATGTCATAGTCAAAGTCGGCCGGCACGGGCGCAGGGTCAGTTTTGTCTCCCAGCTTGCTCCAGTTCTTATGACCTCCGGGGAGGCCAATACGCACGCGCTTGACCTTGCCGATACGTCCGTTGCGAACGAACTCACACGCCATGCGGAAGTAGGCGTCGCTGCGCTGCTGGCTGCCGGTCTGCCAGGTGATCCCAGCTTCATTGATGGCATTTACCATCTGACGGCCTTCGCCGATGTTCAGTGAAAGCGGCTTCTGTCCGTAGAGGTGTTTGCCCTTGCGAGCACTGTAGATCGTCTGGTAGGCGTGCCAGTGGTCAGGCGTGCAGATTTGCACGGCATCAATGTCTTCTTTCTCCAGCAGTTCTCGGAAGTCGGTGTAAGCCGCACAGGCTTTGACCTTGGTCTTGGCGTTCTCGGAGTAGAACTTGTCGATGAACTGGCGACCTACTTCGCGCCCGCCTTTGAGTTCACCGCTGTACCCATAGTTTGAGCCCTCTTTCATGGGGTCCGCCACGGCTACGACCTGGCACTTCTCGTTGTTCAGGAAGCTGGGAGTCCAGTGGGTGGCGATGGTGCCCCAGCCCAGAACGGCCACCGTGATGCGCTCCGACGGAGCCGGACGGCCAGCTTTTCCCAACGCAGTAGCAGGGATGATGGCAGGAAATCCGAGCGCTGCGGCGCTCTGGAAAAGGAACCGACGACGAGACGTGGTGGGGGCAGTGGGATCAGGGAGTGTGGCTTTCATGGAGGAAACAAATGCAAAAACCACCCTCATGCTAGCGGGGAGCACCTGGCGCGGGCAAGCGCAAAGCCGCTCACTCGGAGTCCAAAGTCTCCCTCAGTGCCACCAGCAGGGCTTCCACGCTATACGGCTTGGCCAGGAAACGCTTCACACCAGAACCTGAGGTCCTCGCAAGCTGGTCATTCGTCGCAATGCCGCTCGCGGCGATGATTTTCACCGCCGGATTCATCTCCATAAGCCGCTGGATGGTCGATGCCCCATCCATGACGGGCATCATCATGTCCGTCACGACCGCAGCGATGCGGTCGCGGTTCTGCCGATACAGGGCAAGAGCCTCGATCCCATCACAGGCCACAATGACATGGTAGCCATAGGCCTGCAACGTCTGGCGGGCAATCTGGCGAATGAGCTGCTCGTCATCCACTACAAGGATCCACTCCCCCGTGCCCCGCGGTGCTACCCCTCCTGTGGGATCCAGCAGAGGCCGCCCGTCCTCTGCCCAGGCCGGCAGAAAGATGCTGAAGTGCGTGCCCACCCCAAGCTGGCTTTCCAACCGCATGAAGCCCTCATGGCTTTTCACAATGGCAAGGGATGTGGAAAGCCCCAGCCCGGTGCCCTTGCCAATCTCCTTCGTGGTGAAGAAGGGATCAAACACCTTCTCAATGATGGACTGCGGAATGCCGGTGCCGGTATCCACCACCTCGATCAGCACATGCGGTCCGGCGTGGGCATCAAAGTCGGCCGTGATGTCCTCGCGGTGCACCATGATATTCCGGGCCGAGATCGTGATGTCGCCGCCATCGGGCAGGGCATCCCGGGCGTTCACACACAGGTTCAACAACACCTGATGAAGCTGCGTGGGATCACCGTGCAGAGCCAGGAGATCCGGCGCGATTTTTGTGCGCACCCGGATGCTCTTGGGAAAGGTGTCGCGGGTGATTTTTTCAATTTCCCTAATCAGATGCTTCACCTGGATCTGAATACGCTGACCCTCCATGCCCCGGGCAAAAGACAGGACCTGCCGCACCATGTCTGCCCCGCGTCGGGCGCTGTCCGCGATGGTGGCATAGAGCTCTTGACTCTCCGGGTTGTCGTTGCTCATCTTGAGCAAGTCGATCGCCATCGTGATGGGTGACAGCACGTTGTTGAGGTCGTGCGCGATGCCTCCGGCCAGAGTGCCAATGCTCTCCATCCTCTGGGCGCGGAGGAACTGCTGCTCCAGCTTTTTTTTCTCCGAGATATCCGTGTTGATGGCCAGAATGCTCTGGGGCTGGCCCGTCTTGTCGCGCATGAGAGTCCAGCGCCCCTCCACGATCAACTGGCGGCCGTCCTTGCCCACATGATGAAGTTCCCCGGACCATTCACCCGTATCCAAAACGGACTTCATCGCCTGATGCAACCCAAAGGTGTCGCGATAGAGCACACCTGCGGCGTCGCGCCCCAGGACTTCTTCCTCCGCCCACCCGTAGATGCGTTCTGCCCCTTTGTTCCAGTAGATGATCTTGTTGTCCATGTTCCGGACCAAGATGGCATCCCGCGCGTGATCCAGCAGGGAGGCCTGCTGACGAATGCGGCGGTCGGACTCCTGACGCTCCAGCTCCGCTGCCGCACGAGTGGCGAAGATCTTGAGCGTCGTGGTGACCAACTCCGTCTTTTCCAAAGGCTGCTGGAAGATCACAAACAACAGGCCCACGAACTGGTCCGCCGTATTGGAGAGGCGGCAGCCCACATACCCCTCTGCCCTGATCTCGTGCAGCAAAGTCAAATTGGGGAACTGCCGTGCCATGCCCGATGGCACCACCCACTCCTCCTGCTCGGCAAGATTCTCGCAGGGCGTGCCAGCCAGAGAGTACTCAAAGTTCGACAACACCTCCCCACCCATCACCGCCGCAATCGTGCGCACGCGCTTGGTCTCTCCTGGCAGCAGTCTGGCCACAAATCCCGCATGTGCCCCAAGTGCCTCCGCCATGTTCCGCGCCAGTTGCTCAAAAAACTCCCGGCCTGTGCTGGACGAGATACTGGAGGCCACCTTGAGCACCGTGGCCTCCAACTGACGCCGCTCCCCTTGTGAGCGCAGGTGGTGTATGCCAAACGCCAGGTCGTCTGCCAGTTCCTGGAGCAGTTGCACCTCCTCCGGAGCAAACGGCTGCACCTCCCCGGAGTAGAGGGATAGAATACCAAAGGTGCGCGTCTCCTCCTTGAGCGGCAGGCAAATCACACTCTGATATCCCCTGCTCAGCGCGGATCCCAGCCAATGAAAGCCCGAGCCCGTGTCCCGGATGTTTTTGGCCACGACGGCCGTGCCACTGCGGATGGCTTGGCCGGCGGGTCCGAGACCGCGTGATTCGAGGTCCGACCAAGTAAGAATGATCTCGCTCAAATAGCCCAGCTCGGCCCCGGCGTGCGCCATGGGCTTGATGGTCTTTTCCGCATCGTTCTGCGCATAGCCTACCCAGGCCATGCGGTAGCCGCCTTTCTCCACTGCCAGGCGACAGATCTCTGCCACCAACTCATGCTCATCGGCGGCATGGATCAGCCTCTCATTGCAGTCTGAGAGCATTTTGAGCGCGCGATTGGAACGAGCCAGCTCCATCTCCGCCTGCTTGTAGGCGGTGAAGTCGGTCATCCCACCCACCATGCGCACACACCGGCCGCCGGAATCGCGGATGATGCGCCCCCGATCCAGCACTTGGGCCACATGGCCGTCCTTGCACAGAAACCGATACTCCGCCACCCAAGTGTCTCCGTCCCCGTTCACGGCAGTGAAAAAATCTCTCACCACCGTCTCACGCTCGTCGGGATGAATCAGGAGAGTCCAAGACTCGATCCCCTCCCCAAGCTCTGTGGGTTCATAGCCAAAGAGACGTTTAATCCCCTCACTCCACCACAGTTTGTCCTGCACTACATCCCAGTCCCAGATGGCATCATTGGTCGCTTGGGCCACGAACTTGAAGCGTTCCTCACCCATGATCACAGCATCCCGTGCCAGCTTGGGCAGAGTGATGTCCTGAATGGCGCCCTGGATGCGAATCACCGAGCCATCCAGCGCCCGCACCGCCTCCCCCATCACCCGCACCCAGATGGCATGGCCCTTCTTGGTGGTGATTTGCAGTTGCTTATCGAAGGGCGTGCCATTTTCTTGGCAGTCCTGGATGGCCGCCAGCACCACCGGCCGCGCTTCGGGATGATAAAACCCGAGCGCCTCCTCCACGGTGGGGCGGCTCCCCAGCGGGACGTCATGGATGCGGCACACCTCGTCTGACCAGGTGAGCTTACACCCTGGGAAATCCACCGTCCACGCCCCCATTTGAGACATTTGCCCTGCCATTTCCAGCAGCGCATCCTTCTCCCGCAGCGCCAGTTCAGCACGGACACGATCCGTGATGTCGTGCCCCTGGACGATGAAGTAATCCAAGCTACCTGCCGCGTCCCGCACGGCCGTGATGGTATCAAGGGCATAACGCAGGTCGCCTGATCCCGTCTTGAACGGGCCCTCGTGATGCACCGGTCCCTCCCCTGCTGCGGCAGCCTGCAGACGCACCGGCCACGCTGCACGCATCTCTGGGTGATCCCGCCACCAGCCTCCCTCCCACAAGGGCCGGCCCACCACGGATTCCCGGCGCACGCCCCCCACCCTGAGGGGCAGATCATTGATCTCCAGAACGATGCCATCCGGAGATAGCACCGCCAAAAAATGATGCTGGAGATTGAAGACGCTCCGGTAACGATCCACGCCAGCTGGCGCAGGATCGCTTCCGATCAAGTTCGGGCGTCCGGAGGGCATGATTTACATTTGTAAATCACACCCTAGAGCATCCGGAAGCCCCCAGAAAGCTTCTGGCAAAAAAATTTTTAATCAGGTGGGCAGAGGGCGATTCCATCAGCGACATGTGAATTCCACTCCGCCACCAGCAAGTTGATGGCCAATCGACAATAGGGTTTTATTCAACGGGCGAAGGCTCGGCCTCATCAAGCCGGCCCACGCCCCCTTAAGGCGGGTGCCTATAGCGGAAGCGGTTCCTCTTCGCCAATGATCTGGACCTCTGTCTCCAGCATGATGCCCCGCTCCTGTAACGCCACCTGCTTGATGTCGGAGATGAGATCCTGGACGTCCCGGGCGGTGCCTCCACCGGAGTTCAGGATAAAGTTCCCGTGCACATCCGAGACGATGGCCTTGCCGAACGAGCGCCCCTTGAGGCCCAGCTCGTCCACCAGTTTGCCAGCAGGCACTGGCCCTGGATTTTTGAAGATGCAGCCCGCGCTGGCACCGATAGGCTGTGATCCACGGCGTTTCTGGTGGGAGGCGGCCAGCTTCTCGTCAATCTCTGCCGCCTCCGCAGGCCTCCCCTGGAGCACCGCGCTCACGGCAAAGTGCCGGTCCAGTTCCGGAACACTCCGGTACTGGTGGTCGATCTCGTGTTTCATCTTCTCGCGCAGCTCTCCATTGCCATCAAGGAAACGGACGCTCACCACCTGGTCAAAAGTCTGCAAGCCCATAGCCCCGGCGTTCATGCGCAGCGCACCGCCGAGGTTGCCCGGAATGCCTTCCATCCATTCGAACCCGCCCAACCCCGCTGCACGGGCCGCGCTGGCGATCTTCTTGAGGCGGACCCCTGTGGCGGCGAAGATGAAATTGCCATCGACGCGTACTTCATCGAACTCGCCCTTGCTCGGGTGCAGTACCGCCCCCTTGATGCCGCCATCGCGCACCAGCAGGTTCGAGCCCCTACCAATGACACGAATCGGAATCAAGGCAGCGCGCAGCGCCTTTACCACCTCGGCAAAGCCCTGGATGGTCATGGGCTCGATCCAATACTGAGCAGGCCCTCCCAGGCGGATGGTCGTGTGGTTGGCCATCGGCTCATAGAGCTTGACCGTGCCACCGCCTTCGCGATTGAGCACCGTAGTGAGCTGCTCGGCCACCTTCAGGTCCCTGGCCAGGGCACTGCCCACTTCATGCACGTTCCCCGCCCCCAGGGTGATGAGGAGATCGCCGGGGCGCAGCTTGCTGCCGATCAAATCCCGGGCGTTCAGAAGCTTGGGCGTGCTATGGCACTCCACGCCTGGGGCCTGGAGTTTCACCTCTTCCAGAATGGTTTCGCCAGACACACCTGGCAGCGGTTTCTCACTGGCTGCGTACACGTCCGTCACACAGAGCACATCCACATCATTGAAGGCACCGCCGAACTCCTGCTTCAGCAACTGCGTGCGGGAGTAGCGGTGCGGCTGAAAGAGGCAGACAATGCGCTTGGGATTGAGCGCCTTCGCCGTGGCCAGTGTCGCTTTGATCTCCGTGGGATGGTGACCGTAGTCGTCGATGATCTGGTACTGGCTGCCGGAGTACTTGACCTCAAAACGCCGACGGGCCCCGCGGAAGGACTCCAGGGCCTGCTTGATGCTGGAAAAGGGGACTCCCACGCTGACGGCCAGGCTGATCGCGGCCAGGGAGTTCAAAACGTTGTGGCGACCAGGGATACCCAAGAGCACCTCCCCAAGGAGTTCCCCCTTTTGGAAGACTTCATAGCGGGTCTGGGCGGGGCGCAACTCCAGGATGTTCGCTGAGAAGTTGTGGTCACGGCTCCAGCCGTAGCTGATGCCATTCTTGCGGCCTTCGCAGAGCTCCGTGGCCACGGGATCCTCCGCGCAATACACGCTGTAGCCGCTGGTTTTCTCCAGAAGCTGGCGGAAGACGAGCTTGATCTCGTTGAGATCCTCATAGTAATCGAGGTGCTCGGCCTCGATGTTCAAGATGATGGCATGACGGGGCTCAAATTTCACGAGGGTGCCATCGCTTTCATCCCCCTCTGCCACGAAGAGCTCACCGGCATCATCCCAGTGGGCATTGCTTCCCAGAATGGGAATCTCCGCCCCGACGTAGTGCGAGGGCTTGGCTCCGCCCACACGCAGCACATGGGCCGCCATGGAGGAAGTGGTTGTCTTCCCGTGAGTACCGGCAACCACCACGCCATGCTTGCGGGCCATGATGGCGGCGAGAGCCTCGGCCCGGCGAACGAGCGGGATGCCGTGTCGATAGGCTGCTTCATATGCGGGATTGCCCGGCTTCACAGCACTGGAGTAGATGACCATGTCTGCCCCCTCCACCTCGCGCTCGCTCTGCGGGCAATGGAAGATGAGGCCCTTCTTCTCCATCCGCTCTGTCTCCAGAGTCGTCACCTTGTCTGAGCCGCTGACCTTGTGCCCGAGCTCCATGAGCAACAGGGCGAGTCCGCTCATGCCAGAGCCCGCCACCCCGATGAGGTGCACGTGCATCTTGTGGCGACCTTCCTTCAACAAACTGACGACGGCGTGATTCATGCTTTGTGCCGTGCCTTACAATGGAATGTCCGAATCACAAAGGGCAAAAATCACGGGCGAAGCTTGGGGAGCGCAGTCGGCTCGACTGCTGTTCCCGGCGGCTCGCCGGGAACTCTGCATCGAAGCGACAGAGTCCACTCTTTCGAATGCGCCCCCTGACCTGAGCTGCGGGCGAGCCGCTCTTGCAGCAGGCCAGCGGCCTGCGCTGCCCAAGCTTCGGGCTTCTACTCACCCCTCCAGCCTCGCGGCCCGACGAGCCGCTTCCCCAGCCCCTCCCACACCGGCCGATTGAGCCCGCCGCCAGAGATTGTCTTTCCAGCTTCCGGACAAGGCTGGACACTCCGCCAGCTGCCGGGCGCTCTCTGCGTCCTGACGCTGGTGGTGCATGATCTCATTGCAACGTTGCAGGGTCCACTGGGGCCAGGGGCGGTCCTTCAGCACCAGCTCATTCCCGGCCGCAACATTTCCGTGACGCAGCACCCGGAGGTAAAACCCCGTGAAGCCCGTGCGCTCCACCTGGGCGCTCAGGTCCTTTACCCTCCAACGGCGGGCCAGTTTCCAGCAGGGCTGTCGTGGCTGGGATACCTGCACGATGGCTTCTCCCAGTTCATAGACATCCCCAACAGAAACCCCGGATTCCAGCAGGCCACTGGTGGTCAGATTTTCGCCAAAGGCCCCGTGAGGCAGCGCCAGTTCCGGCAGATGCTCATGCCAATACTCGTAATGCTCCACCGGGTAAACGCAGACGGCTTTTTCCACTCCACCGTGATGCTTGCGATCCGCCTGCTCATCTCCGCTGAAGCCCTCGTACCCCAGCCAGACTGAGCCTGACTGAGCAGATTTCACAAATCCGGACCGCCAGTCCTTGTCCCACCATTCTCCCGTGCCCGTCGCTGCAATCTCCCGGGCCGCACCAGCGTGCAACGCAAGAACCTTCACGGCGCGCCCTCCCTTTCGTCCAAGGTAGCTTGATGCTCCCCGTTGAGCACCCGAAGCTGCCCCAGAATCTCTGCCAGCCGAACACCGGAGGGGGTGAGGTGATACTCCACATGCGCGGGGAGGCCGGTGCCTTCCTCCCGGATGACAAGCCCGTAGGCGAGCAGCTTGCGCAAGCGTTCGTTCAGCACCTTGCTGGAGATGCCAGGGATGTAACGCTCCAGTGCTCCGGGCCGGTGCACGCCCTGGGAAAGGGCGGCGACAACGCCAGCGCTCCATTTGCAGCCCACCACGTCCTCCAGACTGTGGTAGGCCGAACGCTCGCTCAACGTGAGAAACTTCTTGGGCTTGGCAGGCATGATGCGGTTTTCGCCACCATGGCAGATCGGCCGCCGGGTGTCATGTGGGTACTTTTCGGTACCCTCCCCCCGCCAAACTGCTACGCTTACTTGAGCTTGCCGAGGTACTTGGCAGGTGCCTTGTCGAACTTTTTCACACAAGGTTTGCAGCAGAATTTCACCTCCTGTCCCTCATGGGACTTGGTGACGACTTTTCCCATGCTGCCCAGCTCATTGCCGCTAACGAGGCATTCCTTGGACGGATAGGGTTTCACAGGTGCCGCTGAAGCCATGGGGACGCCAATGGTCAATGCCAGAGCCAACGCAGCGAGGGTACTGATGAGAGTAAGCTTCGTTTTCATAGTCTTGGGTCTTTCTGTTCTATTAGGTTTGTGTGGTGTTTTAGGGAGGGTGTTCACCCTCAAAATCGAATTTGCAGACCTCCGCCCAGGCCGTACTCGGAGTGGTACTCGCCGATGAGGGAGAATTCCTTGGTCAAGGTGTAGTCCACCCCGGCGGTCCATTCCCACTCGGTGTTGGTGTCATATTCCACCCTGCCAAAGGCCCCGAGTCGCGATGTGATCTGGAAGCGTTTCGCAAGTGCGAGCCGAAGGTCGCCCTCACTGTCCACACTGGCGCTGGCCCAGATGATCAACGGCAGGCGATAGTTCACACCAGCCACCGCCCGGTTTTCCGCATCCTCGTCGTTGGTGAGACGTGCTCCGACAAAGAGCTGCCAATCGGGTGAGAGATAGCGCTGGCAGAGCGCTTCGATCTCATACTGGGTGTCATCCACATCCTGCCAACCGACCTCCCAGCCGAGGATGAGGTCATTGCGGGCATTCATGAGGGTGATGTTCCCCTCGCTCATGTGAGACTGGGCCGATGCTGCTCCAAAGAGGAACCACATGTCATGCGCATGCTCTCCCAAGCTCCCGCCATGATGATCACTGGATGTACCTTCCACCGCCGAAGAAGCCGTGTGAGAGGGATGAACCATCTGGGACTCTCCGATACCGCCATCAGCAGGAGCCGCAGGCTTGTCATAGCTGAACACCCGGGCCATGCCGGACATCATGTGATAGAGGATGTGGCAGTGGAACATCCAGTCCTTTTCCTCATTGGCCTCGAACTCGACCGTGCGACGGCTCATCGGAGGCACATCCACCGTGTGTTTGAGCGGTGAGCGCTGCCCCTGCCCATTGATCAAGCGTACAAAGTGCCCATGCAGGTGAATGGGGTGATGCATCATCGTGTCATTCACCAGCTCGAGCTGGATCACCTCGCCGTGATGCAGGCGCACATAGGGATCCTCCGCCATCGTTTTGCCATCAAAGGACCAGACGTAGCGGGTCATGTCGCCCGTCAGGCGCATGGTGATCTTGCGCTGGGGCCGCCCCTTGGGCAGCGTGGTGTCTTCCACCGCTTTGAGCAGGCGGTACGGCGAACCCGGCCGAGGCAGGTTCAAGGAAGCACGCGGATCATCCTCCTGCTCCTCCAGGGTGAGGTTCAGCATCTCGTCCATGGTGTACACATTCGGCCGGGGTGGATCGGTCGCGGGATGTACCGCCCCCGCACCCATGTAGGCGGAGGCGTGCCCCGTCCCATCCTGGGCCGTGGCTCGCAGTTCCCACCGGCCCGTTTTGGGGATGGTGATGATGACGTCATAAGTCTCGGCGATCGCGATGAAGAGACGGTCCACCTCCACCGGCTGCACGGCGGGACCGTCCGCAGCAACAATCGTCATGGGCCCGGTGGAGGACGTTACATAGAAGTAGCTGGCCGCCGCCGCATTGATCAAACGCAGCCGCACCCGCTCGCCAGGTCGGCCTTCGATCTGCGACTCCTTCCGGCCATTGATCAAGAAGGCGTCATAGCCCACATCCGACACATCCATGGGGCTCATGCGCCCCCATTCCCGTTCCCAGTATTCCTTCAACGCGCCGTGCTGCCATGCACCGACGATGGACTGCGCATTGCCGCGCTTGAGCGCATAGTAGTCACTGCCCCGCGCCAGGGTGCGGTGCACTTCTTCGGGCTTCTCGTTGGTCCAGTCAGAGAGGATCAGCACCTGATCGCGGTCCACCTTCTCGCGTTCGGCCCCTTTGGGAGTGACGACGATGGATCCGTACACGCCGATCTGCTCCTGCAGATGTGTGTGGGAGTGGTACCAGTATGTCCCGGCATGACGGAGTTTAAATTCAAAGGTATGCGTGGCCCCCGGCTTGATGGGCGGTGTCGTAATGTGCGGCACCCCGTCTTGCTCGTTCGGCAGCAGCAGTCCATGCCAGTGCGTGGAGGTTTCCTCGGACTTTAACTGATTGTGAACACGGATGCGAGCCCACTCGCCTTCGCGAAATCGCAGGGTTGGTCCTGGGAGTAAGCCGTTGATCATCAGGGCACGCACGGGCTTGCCGGCAGGGCTGACTTTCTGTTCGGTGATGTAGAGGTCGTATTCGACCACCTTGTCAGTCGCCAGAGGGCGGACCGACTTGCATGAATCACACAGGACGGCGAACGGCGCAGCCTGTAGTGCGGAGGAGATGAACACGGCTGCGCCAAGGCACGCCGCCAGACGACGGGAGAAAGAGAACATGAGGTGAATCTGAGTTGAGTTGCGTTGCGCGAAATTTCGCGATGCACGCTGCAGGTGGGTGGAGGCTCCCACACGTCCCTGAACACACCATCAAGGTGATGCCAGGGCACAATCCATCCTAGGAGGAGGACAACTCAGATCAAAAAGGCGCAATGCAGCACCTGAACGGGCACGGTATGAAGAGGCTTCACCCCCTCCATGCGCCCCGCTTCCACCGGATGAAACTCACGCGGTGGCTGGCTCAGCCAGAGATCGGCCAATGCCATGTACAGCCACACCGCCTGCTGGGATGCGAGATCCCGACTGGCAGACGCAGGCATCACCGGAGCTTGGGCCGGGGGCTGACTTTCCTGCGAGCTTTGCAGGCAGGCACATCCAGTCTCTTGAAGTGAAGGCTCCGTGCTGGCCACCGGGGCGCAGCACTCATGCGGGCATTTCTGGGCGGGTGCCGCTTTCTCGCAGGCTCCAGATACTGTAGCCCCAGCCTGCGAGAACAGGAGGAGAAGCAGCAGTGCCAGAGCGCGAAGATTCATTTCAACAAGAGAGGATACCCTACAACTGAGAGAACTCCACCGCCGAAATGTTCAATTTCAGCCGAATCTAGCGCTTGAGCTTTTGACGCATCCGCATCCAGGTCGGGACGTCGAGGTCCTCCCCTTCTACGATGGTTTTGTCTGTGCCCTTGAAGCGGGCGACTTCTTCCTGGCTCAAATCAAAAGTGCTCTGCTTGAAGTCCGAGCTGGACTTGCCAGGCGCCCCCGGCACTGCCGCCTGCTGGGGAGAGGCTGCGACCACCGTGGAGGCAACGGCTGTAGCAGCGGCCTCAGGACGTGATGAAGAAGGGTTGGAGTATTTGTCAGCCCAGTGACCGCCGGAATCCTCCTGATAGCTCGCGGGGGCGATGTCCCCTTCATCTTCCTCATCCTCAATGATGGAGAAAATGGAGGACTTGGCAGGAGCCGGCGCAGGAGCGGATGGCTCCACAGTCACCTGGGGCTGCTGATGGTAGAGCTGCTCCTCTGCACGGAGCACGGCTTCATTCTCCTCGGCTGGCACTTCGATAGGAGCCGGGTGGGTATTCTGAGGCTCAGAAACCTGGGCTTCCACTTCCCCCGCTTCCGGCGTGTCATCTGCAATGATAAAGGATGACTTGCTTGGCTCAGGATGAGGAGCCTGCTGTGGCTGCGAGACAACGACGGGGACCGGCGCAGTCGCGGCTGCCACATTCTGAACCGGGGCGGGCGCATCCATGAAGAACAAATCTGGCTCAGCCGCCGCGCGAGAATCCCGTTGGAAGAGCTGAGGCTCCGGCTGGGTTGTGGGCTGCGGAGCCGGTGCCTGAACCGGCAATGGCGCGCTGGAAACGGGTTGCGGGGCCACCTCTGCCACAGGAGCAGGGGCTGGCACCTGGACCGGAGCAGGTGCTGGCGCGGCGGCAACGGCTGCCTGTACGACCGGCTGCGGAGCATGACCATTTTGGCCGTTCTGATAGTAAACAGGCTCAGCGGAAGGCACCGGCTCTGGCTGGGGTTGAGGAGCAACGTAAGCTTCAGCCACGGGCACCTCTACGGCAGGAATGGCGGGAAGTGACTCCACAGGCGCGGAGCGTTCCGTGCGCCCCAGCACGGAGTCCGGAGACATCTCATGCACACTCAGCGAGCTGACGAGCGTGACGGAGATCATGTCACCCAGCTTGGGCTCTACGGCCAGGCCGAACATGATCTGCGTCTCCTCGGGCACGTACTTGCCGAGTTGTTTCATCAAATTTTCCACTTCGGCCAGGGTCAGGCTTTCACCACCGGCCACATGCACTAGCAGGTTGCGTGCGTTCTGCAGCAGCATGCCCTGATTCACCAGCGGGCTCTTCAATGCACGCTTGAGTGCATCTGCCACACGGTTCGTACCACGGGCTTCACCAAAGCCAAAGAGGCAGCGGGAGTTGGGGCCGCGGAGTGCGGTAAGGAGGTCTGCAATGCCCATGCGGACAATGCCAGGCTGCATGACCATGGTGGCGATCGCACGCACACTGTGACCAATCAACTGATCTGCCTGGCTGAAGGCTTTCTGAATGCCTTCCTTGGGCAACGTAAGCTCGCCCATGCGGTTGTTTTCAAACAGGATGAGCGCGTCCGCCACCTGGCCAAGGTGCTCCAGCGCCACCTCGGCCTGCTGGATGCGACGACGCCCCTCAAAGGAGAACGGCATCGTGGCAAACACAAACACCATGGCGCCAACCTCCTTGGCCACCTCTGCCACCACCGGCGCAGCACCAGAACCGGTGCCACCACCGAGACCGCAACAAACAAAAACCATGTCATGCCCCTGCAGCGCAGCGCGGATCTGCTCGCGCGTATCGATCGCCGCTGCATAGCCGTTCTCCGGGTCTCCGCCGCTGCCAATGCCCCGCATGCGCTCGGAACCGAGTTGAATCTTCACCGGCGTCATCGCATGGCCCAGCACCCGCACATCGGTATGCATCGACACGAGCGTCGCATCCATCATGCGATCCAGAGAGATCCGGTCCAGCACGTTCAAGCCACCGCCACCCACGCCAGCCACACAGATCTTCATGCGCATACTGGGAGCCAGTTCGCGTTCGTCGGTGCGTTCAAATTCTACCATAAGCCGGAGTGGTTAAAAATTGGGTTGGAAAACGGGGTTATGGGCCGTGATTACATAAACCACAAACCGGGCAAAACTCCAAGACGAATCGAGTCTGGAAAGAAAGTTGAATCCCAGCGGGTTACACTGGAATACTATTTTAAAAATACCGGGCCTAATTCCACGCCCCCAAGGAGCAATTTATTAAATAGTCCAGGTGCTGAACACCTCCGCCATCCGGCGGCCCAGTTTTGCCAGAGGTGAAAGCCAGGGTTTCTCTGCATCCATGAGCTGTGCATACCGGATCAGACCGATCGGTGCCGAGTAGCAGGGATTCTCATAAGTGGCGGTGACTCCACCCATCTGGGACGAACCCGCGCGGGTAACGCGAACCCCAAAGATCTCCTTCGCGACGTGTTCAATGCCACGCATCATGCTCACGCCACCTGTGAGATACACCCCAGCGCCAAGGCGGCCGACGTGCTCCTCACAGCGGTCACGAATCTGACCCAGAATCTCCTGCGTGCGCAGGCTGATGACTTCATTCAGCAGAGCGCGCTCCACCTCGCCGACGAACATGCCGTTCTCATCCTCCACACGGATCATCTCACCAGGAGCCACGTCTTCATAGACAGCGCTCCCCTCCTCCACCTTCAGACGTTCGGCACGGCCGTGCGGGATCTGGAAGCAGAGGGAGATGTCGTTCGTGATGTGATCACCACCCAATGGCACACACCCAGATGCCGTGAGCATGCCGTCGATGTAGAGGACGTAATCCGCAGTGCCGCCGCCAAAGTCAATCATGAGAGCCCCATGCTGCTTTGCTTCCTTGTTAAGCACGACCTGGGCGGCTGCGAGAGGCAGGAAAACGACGTCTTCCACCTCCAACGGGATCTGGCGGACGAGCCGGATGGAATTCTGGACGCGGCTGCGTACGCCGTGAATGATGTGAAACTCTGCCTCAAGCTTCTCTGCGGGACGCCCGATCAAGGAGCGCACCTGCTCCTGACCATCCACGCTGTACTTGCGCGCAATGCGATGCAGAAACACATGATTCTGAGCAATATCCACATTACAGGCAATCTCGCGAACGTCCTCAAGATCATCTTCCGTGATGGTGTTCTGATCGGAGGGCAGGCGATACACGCCAGCGTGATTCAAGCTCTCAATGTGCGTACCGCTCACGCCGAGGAAGACATTACGGATCATCACATCACTGCGGTCTTCCGCCCGCAAGAGGGCGTCATTGAGGCAGGTCTGGGCAATGTCAAAATCTGTGATCTCGCCCTTGCGAATGCCGCGGGCAGGAGCCTGACCTACACCAAGAATCTTGATCGCACCGTCCTTCTTCACCTCGCCGACAACGACGCAGATCTTGGACGTGCCGATCTCTAGTCCTGCATAGATGGTGCTCTTGGCCATGGTGGTGAACGTGTTGAGGTTGTAGGAAATGATCTTGGAGTGTTATTGCGCCCGGGCGAGTGTACGTCGTCCGGCGGGAGTGCGCTTGGCGGGAGTGGAAGGAGGCTCGGGGGCGAGATTTTCTGGAGCAATCGCCGTTCCACGAAGGGTCACGGGTACGTTTTGGGCAACCAAGAGGTCAACGGTGGCAAGTTGCCATTTCTGACGTTCCGATTCTGCAAGGATCCGGTCGAATCGGGCAAGCTCTTTTTCCATGCCATCCACAGGGAGGGTGACATGAATGCGTGAATCATAGGTAACACCCAGCACGTGAGCACGAGTCGCGTCCACCCACTTCACCCCCAGAGTGCGGGAGGCCAGGGTACCGTCATGCATCTTCAGCATAGCCAGAGCGGCAAGTGCAGAAGGGGATTCAATTTTCTGACCAGGCACCAGACGATGGACACGACCCACGCGAATGACGGGCAGCTTGCGACGAGATTCTGTCAGTTCCCCGCTGGGAATCACAACACCATCCGCATCCAGCAGGCAACCGTAGCCGGAGACCTTGGCCTCCAGCTTCTGCTCAGGAGATTCCAGCCAGGCCACAGGGTGACGCTGCTCCACATCCAGGAACATCATCCCGGGATAGCCCCGGGTAACCCTTGCGCTGCGAACCTGAGGCATGGCCTCAAGGCGCTCCTTCACCTGCACGAGCGAGATGCCCAGCATGTTCATGCCCTCATGCAGACCAGTCGCGTTGACGATCTGCGATGGCGTGATCTCGCCTTCCGTCACCACGGAGAAGTGCTGTAGATGAAAGCGGGAGTTGTCCACGAACGCCTCCTTGACCACGATCTTGCCGGCACTGAAAATGCCCATGGCAGCCAGCAAAGCCACGGCCAGCTTGAAGCCGAAGCGTGCTGTCTTGCGGCGGGATTCACGGCGCGTGGCGGCCGTCTCTGGATTCAGTTCCAGACGGTGCACCTCCAGTCGCACCACTTTGCGGCGGCGACGGAACGCGTAATTACCTTTCGCCGCCCCAGGCTTGCGTCGGGTGTTTTTGGCAAAGAACATGTTGATGAGAAGTCGGTGGTTAGCCTGCCCTCCGCACCTCAAGCGACAGCTCGATAATGCGCTCCATCAATTGCGGAAACTCCAGCCCAGCCACTCGTGCGGCCTTGGGCAAAAGACTGCTTACAGTCATGCCAGGGATGGTGTTGATCTCCAGAACGAACGGTTGCCCGTCCTTCCGCAGCATCACATCCACGCGACCGTACACCTCCACGCCCACCGCTTTCATCGCGGCCAGCGCAGCTTCCTGGACCCGTTGGGTCGTCTCAATGTCCAGGTCCGCAGGGCAATGGTAGTTGGTCTTGCCAGTGCCTGACATCCACGGATACTTGTTGTTGATGTCATAGAACCCGCTCACAGGCTCAATGTGGATGACAGGCAGCGCTTCGCCACCAATCACCCCCACGGTGAGTTCCTTGCCATCTACAAATTCTTCCACCAGCGTATCCTGGCCATACTGTTTCGCATCGGCCAGCGCTGTAGCAAGCTCCTCCTCCGTGTGGACGATATGCACCCCTACACTGGAGCCCTCACGAGGGGGCTTCACCACCACCGGGAGGGTAAGGCGGAGCTGATCCACCCCATCAAGCTTGAGCACCTGACTCTGAGGCGTGGGGACCCCACCTGCCACAAATTTTTCTTTGCTGAGATTTTTATCGAAGGCAACGCGGCTGGTTTCCACACCGGCCCCGGTGTATGCCACCCCCTGCTTCTCCAGAAGGGCCTGCAATTGACCATCTTCACCGAAGGTGCCGTGGATCATATTCACCGCAACCACCACATCGCCTGGCACCGTGAAGTCCGTGGCGGTGACATCGATCTCAACCACTTCTGCACCAAGGGATTTCAGAGCCTCAACCACACTCTCTGCAGACTTCAGCGACACTGCCCTCTCAGAGCCTGGCCCGCCTTTCAAGACTGCGATTTTGTGATTTGCTAGAGCCATGGGAATCGGGCCGGTCAGTATTGTAGGTTAAATGCTGGGAATTATGGTCCGAGTGTAGAACCAGCACGTTAAAAATCAAGATAATCTAACTAATTTAGGACACTCATTTTCAGCGCGCAAGCCCTCGTGGATACCATATATCCTCATTTGAACACTGGTGCAACACAACCCGTAGGGGGTCAGGGGTGACACTCAGAATTGCGAGTCCGACTTAGCTTGGACTTCGGAAGACCCTATCCGCCACTTTCTGATGAAGGCATAGGCCAGCAAAGTCGCACCAAAGTACCACGGCCACCAGGTGAGCGCAGTTCCAAACACTTGAGGAGCTTCATTGGGCAACTGTAGCCTTCCCGCCAGCCATGCCATCTGCCAGCCAAAGAGCAAGGTCACACCCCCATACGCCAGGTTGATCGTCATGCCCTTGAAGCTCAGCACTGTAGCCCGATGGGACGACGGCGTAACCTCATTCAGATAGTGCGACTGGAAGAACTGGAGAAATCGAATGGCCAGGATCAACGGAGCCAGCGCCAACACCCCCCACCAGCCCGGCACCTGAATGGCCACAACGACCAGGCCCCAGAGCGTCATTGCAATGACGACGCCGAAGTTGAAGGCCGAGGAGCGATGCCTCACCAGCCACTCCATCCAGCCCGTGGTGAAGAAGGCCGCCACCGACCCGGCCACCGAGATCACGCCAAACGAGGCCTCGGCAATCCCAATGTGCCGATAGTAGTTGCTAGAGACGGTGAGGAACAACCGGATCGTGCTGTCCAGCAGGAAACCCAGGACCACCAGTAGGAAGGGCGCGGGCGTGCTCCAGATCCAGGCCCCGGCATGCCGAATCCCCTGCCAACTCTGCCGGACGGTGACCCAAAAGGGCTCCTTGGGACGTACCGAGGCTGGCTCCTTCATCGCAAGAGTCACGGCCAGACAGGCCAGGGCAGTAAGGACGCACAAGTACACTGGGAACTTGATCGTGTCCGCCTTGGCCAAGGCACCCTCCCCTGCCCCCAGCCAGCACAGCAGGCGGTTCATCTGGTGCACGTCATAAACGTAGGCACCTAGAAGGGATGTCACAATGAATCCCAAGGCCATCCAGCGACTCAGCCTGCCAATGACCGCCGGCCAGATGGTGGAGCGGTCCGCCTCAGGAATGCTGTCATAGGCCAGCGCTTCATCGGCCCCGCTGGAAAAAGCCTCCGCCGCCCCGCTGAGCACCCTGTTCACAGCAAAAACCCAGAAGACCCACGGCCCTCCCACCGGCAGCAGGGCGAACACGGTCATCTCCACCACCATGAGAACCGCAGATAGCACGACCAGATTCCGCCGCCCAATGACATCCGCCATGGCCCCGCTGGGCACCTCCAGCACCACAATGCTCAAGGCCCAGATCACATTCAGCGCCGCGAACTGCGAGAGGTTCAACCCGAAGTCGAGGAACAGAATGGTGTACACCGGGTAGTAGAACCGGCAGTTGAACAACAGGCGGAACCAGACAAAAAGCGCGGCGTTGCGGGGCATGGAATGCGAGAGCATGGGGTGGATGTCGGAAGGCGGTACGCCCGGTGCCGCGAGGAAGAAACAACCCGCTGATGAGCGGATAGCAGGACTTTCGCGAAGAGCCTTGTCTTTTTGTCGAGATTCTAAAAGAATCAACTGGTCGAGCCGAGTTCCGATGAACGCCTCACAAATCCTGGAAGAGCTCAAGCCCCTGGGAAAGGAGAGCCACAAGCGCACGCTGATGAAAACCACGGCGTGGAGGAGCCCTGCGATGGGGTGGCGACTGTGCCCACCAATGCCGCCATCGTGGGAGGCGTTGTGGTAGCGTGCTCGAATGCCGCGAACATTCCCAATGAGTGGCTCAGGATTCGGGAGACATTGAAGTTCAAAGTGTAGCGAGAGGAACCCGCCTGGCATCACCCCTGAACACTGGAGGGTCCCACCGCTGTCAACCGATAGGACACTTGCTCACCTGGCGACGAAGTCGCTTTGGAGTGCGCGCGGGAACCGCCGCTTTGGCGGAGCTTGTGAGGTCCACTCCACGATCACGGTCGAGCAGGGCCATTGTCACCCCAACCACCTCCGCAAGCCCTGGTCACACCCCAAGGTTTCAGGAACTCACAAGAGCCGCAAAAGCGGCGGTTCCCGCCACAGTCCCAGAGATGCTTCGCATCCAGGTGATGGATGCGAATGCTTATTTGGCCACGAATTCGCCCTTCGACATTGAAGGCACAGCACCTCTCCCCTCTACGGAATCTCCTCCGCCTTTTCCACGAACCAGCGTTCCGCATCAAACGCGGTGCTTTCATCGCTCAGGTTGAAGTTCCCAATGGCTGGCTCTTTCTCCTTCTTCACATCCCACGGCACCAGCGTCAGGCGGTAGCGTTTGCCCTGGGCAAAGGCCGCGGTGGGTTGCATCTGCTTCTCCCTGAAGGTCCACTGCACTCCTAGGATCTGCTTGGCCTCCATCGCGCCGGTCACCACCTTGCCCACTTCATAGGTGGCGGTGTGAAGGGCGTTGGTATAAGGGGTGCCGTTGGGGTCCTGGTTGGCGGACTTCTCGGTCAACGTGGCCTCTACCACCACATCGCCAGCAGGGGCGGCGGCATCGTGCGACACCCCGCCTGCAGCGGCTGATGAGGTCTTCTCGCTAAACTTCACCCGGGCCCAAGTGATGTTGGCGGCACGGGCGGCATTGGTGGAAAGCAACACATCGCGAGCGGCGATCACCCAGATGACGAGCTTCTTCTCCCGGACTTCATCGTCGGGACGGCGGGCCAGTTCACGGCGCACCTCGGTGGAGCCCTGGCCGTTCTTCGCGATCACATCAAGGGGACGTTGGAGGAGCAGGCTGAGGTGCTGGGCAAATCCGGACCGGATGGGCTCATCGGGCTTGTCCGGATTCTCAAAGCCCAGGGTGGGATCATCGTAGATGTTCACGAAGCTGTCCCCCAGCAGGACCAAGGGCGAGCGGCTGTTCTGCGTGCCTTCGCCAATGACATTCAGGAACACTTCTTCCTCGTCAAAGAACTGATGGGGATCCTTAAGATCCAACAGCTTCACCAGGTCTCCCAGGCTGCTGCGATGCACGCCATCCACCGCACGGATGGTGCGGAAGCCAGGGCCCAGTGCCTGCGGGTACTTGGCCTTGATGTGGTCTGCCACCTTTTCGGCGGCCAGGCGCATCGCCTCTGGCGTCCAGTGCGTGTCCTGCTTCAAGAACGCGTCCTTCTTCAGCTTGAGCGCTTCTTCGCTCTCTTTGGCAATCTCGCGGTTCTGTGAATTGGCTTCCAGGTAAAACACCCGCTTGCGCTCACCGCGCAGCTTGGAGAGGTCCTGCGTGAGATCCAGCACATCCACTCCGTTCTTGCGGAGCAGGCTGTAGAACGCCGGGGCATCCGGGTGAGTCACCCAGGAGGGCGTTGACTGCGGGGCCACCTGCTCGTTGTAAATCATCGGCTTCAGCGGCACAGGTACCAGGAGAAGGTCGATGCCCCGCTCCTTGAGCTGGGCGGCGTACTCGATGATGAGCTCGCGGGTTTCCGGCACCCTCCCCAGCTCTGGGTCCTTCATCACGCTGAAGGGCTCAGGCTTGATGGGGCCATAACCGGTGAGTGCCTTCAAATCTGGGTGGTAGAAGAGCCACCCCTCCCAACCCAGGTAGGTCTTGAGATTGCCTTCATCAGCGTACTCCAGCAGCATGCTCTGGGCCTTCTGCCGCAGCGCCACGCTGTAGCCCGCCTTGTCGGTGACCTTCTCCACCTCGCGCAGATGGTGCACAATGTCCTGCTGCCCTGGACGCCAGCTCAGCAAACGGGATGCAGGTGACTCTTTCCACTTCCCCTGACTGGCAAGGTACACATGCCAGCCCAACGCCGGGAGAATGAGCATGAGCATGAAGCCCGCAATGAAGATCGTGGCGACGCCTTTGCCGATCTCAAAGACCGTGCGGCAGCGTTCCTCCGCGAAGGGGTTGTGCATCTGGGACATGGCAGAAATGAGGCTGAAGGGGAAATCGAACCCGGAGAAACTCCAACTGGGAGACTAGAACTGGAAGTACAGGAACGGACTGTGGCCACGGGTGACCATGATCGTGACAGCAAGCAGGAAGAGCGGCACGGCGATGAGTGCCTTCCACAAGGTGAATCGCTGCAGCATGGTCTGCGTATTGGGCATAAACCAGACGGCGAAGGCGCAGATGCAGAACTGGAACAGATTGAACCCACGAAGCAGTTCCGACTCCAGCAACAACGAGGTGGCTACCGCATTGCCCTGACCGAACATGGTGCCGAGGTAACGCCAGGCGACCTCAAAGTTCTCCGCACGGAAGAACACCCAGGTGATGAGCAGGATGAAGAAGGTCAGCGGAATCTTCACCACGGCAGGTGCCTTGCCATAGAAGGAGTTTTTCCCCATGAGCCGCTCCAGTGCCAGCATGCCCCCATGGATGGCCCCCCAGATGACAAAGTTCCAAGACGCGCCATGCCAGAGGCCGCCGATCACCATCGTCAGCATGAGATTGACATACGTCCGCCCCCGCCCTTTCCGGTTGCCCCCCAGCGGGATGTAAAGGTAGTCCCGCAGGAAGGTGGAGAGAGAGATGTGCCAGCGTCGCCAGAAATCGGTGATGCTGACGCTCTTGTACGGCGAGTTGAAGTTCTCGATGAAATAGAAACCGAGCAACCGGGCCAGACCGACGGCCATATCTGAGTAGGCGCTGAAGTCAAAGTAGATCTGGAAAGCGTAGGCAACGATGCCAATCCAGGCCGCCAGGGTGGTGAGAGAGCCTGCCCCGCTGCCAAAGGCACTGTCGGCGATGGCCCCCATGGGATCGGCCAGCAGGATTTTCTTTGCCAGACCAAAACTGAAGCGGGTGAGCCCCAGGGCAAAGCCCTCCACCGTGTGCACGCGGTGGCGCATCTGGTGGTCGATGATGCCATAACGCACGATGGGCCCCGCGACCAGGTGCGGAAAGAGGGAGACGAAACAGGTGAAGTCCAGAAACGAATGCGCGGGCTTGGCGTGACCACGGTAGAGGTCCACGCAATAGCTCAAACTCTGGAAAACGTAGAACGAGATGCCCGCCGGCAGGATGATGTTCTGGAAGAAAGCGGGCACTGCCACACTGCCCCACCCCATGGCGGAGGAGATGCCCTGAACCGAATCCACGGCGAACGCGGTGTATTTGAAAAAGGCGAGCGCCGCGAGGTTTGAGGTGACGGAGAGCACCACGCCCAGCTTCTTTCGTCGCTGCACATCCTCATCCGTCCCTCCCCGCTCTTTAAGCTTGTCCGCATTCGCGATCATCGAGCCCAGGTTGTAGTCGAGCGCGGTGGTGCCCAGCATGAGCAGCACGAACCACGGGTTCCACCAGCCATAAAAGATCATCCCCGCGATGGTGAGATACAGGTGTCTCAGGGTGGTATTGGTCTTCAGGCCCAACAGCAGGTAGTAGCCGGACACTACCAGGGGCAGGAAATAGAAAATGAAGATGTGCGAACTAAAAACCACGCGCTGGACTTAAACGGGAATGCTCATGGGTCAAGGGGAGTTGCCACCCGCTGACCTGGAGGACAGTTCATCCGAACGCCTCAAGCCACCGCCTGTAGCACGCTCCGCGCCTCTGTCGCGTCCAGGGCAATCTGCGCCTTTAGCGCTTCCAGCCCATCGAACTTCCGTTCATCCCGGAGCTTCTGGACGAAGGCAACCTCCATCTGGTGCCCGTAGAAGTCGCCACTCTGGTCGAAAAGATGCACCTCCAGTGAGCGCTCGCCACCGGAGTCCACCGTGGGCCGAAAGCCCAAATTAGCCACGCCAGAAAGGCAGCGCCCGTTCAACTGCACCCGCACGGCATAGACTCCAGTGGGGGGCAGTTCTTCATTCTCCACCCGGACATTCGCCGTGGGGAAGCCCAGGGTCCGGCCGAGCTGACGGCCCACCACCACCTCCCCCAGGACAGTGTAGGGTCGCCCGAGGAGTTCGGCTGCCCTTGAGAAATCGGCCGCGCGCACAGCTTCGCGTATGAGCGTGCTGCTGACCACCTCGTCACTCAGTTTAACCTCCGGCACCCCATAGACGCCGAATCCAAACTCGCGTCCCAACTCCATGAGCTGGTGGATGTTGCCTCCTCGCCCCTTCCCAAAACTCCAGGTGTATCCCACCGAGATGAAACCCAGCGGCTGGCAACTCTGGCTCAACGCGCCAACAAATTGGGCGGCATCAATCTTGGCGAAGTCAGGCGTGAACTTGCAAATGAGCACGTCGGTCACACCGAGCTGCTCCAGGATTTGAAGCTTGTGCCGGGTGCTGCACAGAAGCCGGGGAGCCGACTCTGGACGCAATACCCGCAGCGGATGGGGATCAAACGTCATGACCACTGCCGTCCCCTGATGGGTGGCGGCGTGGTCCATGGCCGCCCGGATCACCTCCTGATGCCCCAGATGCACCCCGTCAAACACCCCAATGGCCAGCGCCACCGGGCCGCGAAGAGCCCGGAGGTCGCCGATGGAGGAGTGAGTCCGCATGGGGTCAATGAGAACGGTTCAAACGTTGGACGCAAACAGAATAGAAGCGCAGTCACACTTGAGATCCTGAACCATCTACCTCTTACCTCCAACCATTTACCATATCCTAAGCGCCCCTCAGCTTCGACACATCGTACAGAGAGTACATGGCAGCCAGGGCCTCATCACGACGACCTTCCTTGAGCACATCGAAGGTCGTGAACTTGCCAGGCTGGAAGGTGAAGTGCCCAGAGCGGGTGCGGCGCAGCGCGCTCAAGTGAGCTCCGCAACCAAGGTGCTGACCCACGTCATGCGCATAGGTGCGTACATAGAACCCCTTGCTACAGACGACGCGGAAGTCGATCTCCGGAACCTCCACCCGGGTGAGCTCGTAGTCAAACACGTGCACCAGCCGGGGCTCGCGCTCGATCACCTTGCCCTGCCGGGCCAGCTTGTAGAGCGGCACGCCGTCTTTCTTGATGGCGGAGACCATGGGCGGTGTCTGGTAGAAATCCCCACGCATGGTGTCGAAAGCCCCCTTGATCTGCTCGGTTGTGAAGGCGGGCACCTCCTTTTCTTCGATGATCTCCCCTTCCCGATCCTGGGTAGAGGTGGTGGCACCCAGCCGCGCGGTGCCGGTGTACTCCTTGTCCTCACTCATCAGGAGATCCTGGATGCGCGTGGCATTGCCAATGACCAGGATGAGCATCCCGGTGGCCATAGGGTCCAGCGTGCCGCAGTGGCCGATCTTTTTCGTATTCAGGCATCGGCGGGCCACCGCCACCACGTCGTGAGACGTCATGTCAGGCGATTTATCTACCAGGAGGACTCCACTAATCGGTTCGTTCGATTTCATTCTTTAATACTTCAAGGAAACGTGACTCCGCCTCTGCCACTGGGCCGGGCAGACGTGCCCCGGCAGCCATGACATGGCCCCCACCGCCAAACTCACCACAGACACGTGAGACATTGACGCGTGAGTCTTTAGACCGGGCACTCACACGAATGCGCCCGTCAGGCAGCTCTTCAAAAATGACAGCAGCCACCACACCCTCAATGGATCGCATGATGTCGATGAGCCCTTCGGTATCGCCCGGCTGGATCTGAATCTCCTCCTGCAGGGCCTGGCTCAGCGCCCAGCTTGCCACCCGCTGCCCGCAGGTGAACTTCATCTCGTTGAGCAGAGCCTTCTGCAAAAGCACCCGGCGCAGGGGATGGGTCTGGTAGAGATGGGTCGCGAGCGCGGCCGTGTCCAGCCCGGCCTCCATCATCTCCGCCACGATACGGTGCGTGCGTGGATTGGTGCTGCTGTACTGAAAGGAGCCCGTGTCCGTGCTGATGGCCGCGAAGAGGTTCTCCCGAACCATCGCATCCATGGGAAACTGGCTGACCTGCAGCAGCTCATAGACGAGCTGCCCCGCAGCAGGCGAGGCGCTGTCGATATGGTTGAAATGGCCGTAGCGAGGGTTCGTGCCGTGGTGGTCCACGTTGATGAGCACAGGCGCATTCTGAAAGGCGGTCAGAGTGCGCTCGCCCAGGCGGTCTTTCGCCGCGGTGTCCAAGGCCACGGCCACGTCCAGCTCCAGCGGCACGGCTTGGGAAACTTGCACGAGGTTCGACCCCGCAAGGAAAGTCAGATTGGGGGGCACGCCATCTTCAGACAAGATCGAGACAGCCTTGCCCATAAGCTGCAGGCTGCGCCCCAGACCCACAATGCTGCCAATGGCGTCGCCATCAGGCCGCACGTGACACGCGATGCCAATCCTCGACGCATCGCGAAGCAGGGCACCCAGATGGGACAGGCTGTCATTCATGGCTGGAGGGAAGAGAGAGGTTGGAGCAAGAGATCGGGACACACAGAGCTCAGGAAGGCCTCCGGATCAAGGGGCAGCCTCGCTCAGCGCTCCGTAGCGACTGACCTGCTCTGACCGGAGCAGATCCAAATGGCACCGGAGTCAACGGGATTTGTCTGAGCGGTCGTCCGCAGCATCGCGGTCGTCCTCGGCCTCATCCTCCCCTTCAGGGGCGTCGTCATTGTCAACCCCCTCCTCAGCAACAGGCTCCTCGTCAGGGAGCGGCTCGGGGAGAGTTTCAATGAGGGCCAGCACCCTCACGCCACGCTCAATGGAGGTGTCGTATTTGAAAGTGAGAGACGGAGAATTCTTGAGAATCACGCGCTTAAAGAGCTCCCGCTGGATCAGGCCGCGGTTCTCATTGAGCTTGCGCACAATATTGGGCGCAGCGTGTTCCTTGCCGAGAATTCCCACATAGATGAAGCACTGCTTCAGGTCAGGGGTGACATCGACTTCGTGAATGGTCACCACGGAGCCCGCAAAAGTGAAGTTGCGGTCCACGATGGGCCCCAACTCGCGCTTGATGAGCTCACGGACGCGCGCGAGGCGGTGGTTCATGTCGGTATTTGAAAAGAGGTTTGAGGGGTCGGGCATGCCCGGGCATGAAGCCCATTGGCAGTCCCGCACCCCGGGATGAATCGTATAGAGAGGGCGACCGTTTAGAGCGTCTGCTGAATCTTCTCGAGCTCGTAGCACTCGATGACATCGTCCTCTTCATACTCCTGGTAGCCGCCGAGGCGGACACCGCACTCCAGACCATTGCGCACTTCTGGCACTTCCTCGTGGAAGCGACGAAGCGTGTCCATGGAGCCGTCATACACGGGCTGGTTCCCACGGATCACGCGGGCCCGAGCCTTGCGGTCCAGACGTCCGTCCGTGACCACACAACCGGCCACGCGACCACGGGTCAGCTTGAAGACAACCTTCACCTTGGCATGGCCAAGGATCTTCTCGCGGGTCTCCGGATCCAGCAGGCCGAGGAGGGCCTCCTTCATCTGGTCGAGCAGTTCGTAGATGATGCTGAAGAGCTTCACCTGCACGCCTTCGCGCCTGGCAACAGCCACCGCAGTGGACTCCACCTTCACGTTGAACCCGATGACAACGGCGTCAGACGCACTGGCAAGAAGGATGTCGCTCTCGGAGATGGGGCCAGCGGCACTGTGCAGGATCTGCACCTTCGCCTTGTCGCTCTTGATCTCCATGAGGGTCTTCGTGATGGCCTCCATAGAGCCCTGCACATCCGTCTTGAGAATGATCTTGAGCGTCTTCTTTGCCCCCGCTTCGAGGTTGGCAAAGAGGGCCTCCAGAGTGCTGCGACGTGGGGCGGCGAGCTTCTTCTGACGGATCTCTTCCTGCCGCTCTTCGCTCAGGCGCTTGGCGGTCCGCTCATTGTCCATCTCCACCACTTCGTCACCCACATTGGGCAGACCACTGAAGCCAACCACCTCGGCAGGCATGCCGGGCTTCACTTCCTTGATGATCTGGCCACGATCATTGATGAGGCTCTTCACCTTGCCCCAGTAAGGACCGCAGATGAAAGGCTCACCCACCTTCAGGGTACCATTCTGGACGATGACAGTCGCCATGGGGCCGCGACCGGCTTCCATACGGGACTCGATCACCGTGGCCCGCATTGGAGCCTTGGAATTGGCGCGCAGGTCGAGCACTTCAGCCTGTAGAGACATGGTCTCCAACAGGTTGTCAATGCCGATACCCTTCGTGGCGGAAACTTCCAGCACTTCCGTTTCGCCACCCCACTCCACCGGCATGAGACCGGCTTCCTGAAGCTGCTGCTTCACTCGCATGGAGTTGGCAGCGGGCAGGTCGCACTTGTTGATCGCCACCATGATAGTGACTCCCGCCGCCTTGGCGTGGTTGAGAGCCTCGACGGTCTGCGGCATGAAGCCGTCATCCGCTGCCACCACGAGCACAACGATGTCCGTGACGTTGGCACCGCGAGCGCGCATCTCAGAGAAAGCGGCGTGACCCGGGGTGTCGATGAAAGTGATGGGCCGATCGTTGTAGCTGACGCTGTAGGCACCAATGTGCTGGGTGATCCCGCCAGCTTCCCCTGCCGTGACGCTAGTCTTGCGGACCGCATCAAGGAGCGAGGTCTTGCCGTGGTCCACGTGACCCATGAAGGTGATGATGGGTGCGCGAAGCTCGAACACGTCCTTCTCCTCAGCCTTGGGCGGCGGCGGCGGCGGCGGTTCCTCGATCTTCTCTTCCACCTTGTGGATGCCAGCACCTTTTTCGCGCTTCTCCTTCTCGAAGATGAAGCCGTGCTTCTCACATACCTTGGCCGCGATATCGGGCTCGATGGCGGTGTCCGCCTTGGCGAACACCTTGAATTCGATAAGGTCCTTGATGACGTGGAACACCTTCAGGCCCATGCGTTCGCACAGCTCCTTGACGATGATCGGCGGCTTCAGGTGGATGACCTTGGACTCAGAATTGTCTTCTACAGGCTGGGCGGGCACTTCCGCAACGGGAGCTTCCGGCTCAGGGGCTTTGACCGGAGCAGGCGGTGCCGGGGGCTCCTCGTGGCGGAGGAGGGAGATGGGCGGCAGCACTTTTGAAGACGTCACCTGGAAAGGGCGGACGGGAGCCTCACTCGGCCCCTCCTCAGCACGGCGCACACGGCGGGCTTCCTTCTTTTCCACCTCGTCAAACAAGGACAATGCCTCAGCCTTCACCTGATCCAGCGTCTTTTTCGGAGGTTCAGGGGTGGTGGAGGCGGGCTTGGCGGGAGCCGCAGACTGCTGCGGGCGTGAGCCCAGAGGAGCAAAGGCGGAGCCAGTTTTGAGTTCACCCGTGCGCTTCTTCCGAGGACTTCCCTCGTCGTCGATGAGCGAAACCGCCCCGGGTTTGCCGGAACTCTTCGCCGCGGGCGCTGAGGCTCCCTGCGCCTCCTCGGTGGAAGAGGTGCGCTTGACGGGCTTGGAAGATGACGGGGGCTTGTTTGCCATGCGAGAGTTGGAAAAGTTCAGAAACTGAAAGAGTAACGAGCGGTGCTGGAGAAAATTGGCGAAAGATCGGTGAAATAACGATTACGAACCAGAAGTGATGGCGGCTACCTTGTCCACGATTTGCTGGGCAAGTTCCGTGTCACCGTCCACGATGGAGGCGATGTCATCGACGTCTGCATCAGCAAAATTGGAAAGGTCAGAGAGACCCTCACCCACCAATTTGCGGGCGATGTTTCTGTCGATGTCGAGATCAGCGGCGATGCGATGCACTGCCTCCTCCACATGGGATTCAAAGACCTTGGCCGCGTGCTCATCCTTCTCGATCACGAGATCGTAACCGATGAGACGGGACGTCAGGCGGGCATTCTGCCCCTTTCGGCCGATGGCCTTGGAGAGCTCCTCCTCACTGACGGTGAGGAGCACCCGCTTGTGATCCTCGTCCACCTTGATGGAAAGGATCTTGATGGGCTTGAGCGCCTCCTTGGTGAACTCGGCAACGTCCTTGCTCCAGCGGATGATGTCCACTTTCTCGTTGTTGAGCTCACGCACAATGTTCTTCACGCGTGCGCCACGCAGGCCGACGCAAGCACCCACCGGGTCCACCTTGTCGTCTGCACTGTGCACGGCCACCTTGGTACGGTAGCCCGCCTCACGGGCGATGCTCACGATCTCCACGGTGCGGTCCGCGATTTCGCTGACCTCAAATTCAAACAAGCGGCGCACGAAGTTCGGGTGGCTGCGGGAAAGAATAATTTCCGGACCCCGGGAAGTACTCTTCTCCACCGCCTTGACGTAGAAACGCATGCGATCACCAGACGTATAATCCTCCGTGGGCACACGCTCACGGGAGGTCATGATGCCCTCGAACTTGCCGAGGTCCACGACGACATCTGACTTGTCAAAACGACGAATCGTTCCACTGACCACGTCACCGGTACGATCCTTGAATTCGTCATACAGGTTGGCCTTTTCGGCCTCCCGCAGGCGCTGCATCCATGTCTGCTTGGCCGTCTGGGCGGCGATGCGACCGAAGTCCTTGGGAGTGACTTCGATGTCCACCTCGTCGCCCGGCTGGGCGTCGGCCTTCAGTTTGCGGGCATGCTTGACGGAAAGCTGCTCAAAAGGGTTCTCAACGGTGTCAGAAACCAGCAGGCGCGCGAACGCGCGAATAGACCCCTTGTCGGGATCAATCTCAATGCGCAGTTCCCGGGCGGGACCGATGCTTTTCTTCGAGGCGGCCAGCAAGGCGCTCTGAAGGGCATCGACCATTTTGGAACGGTCGATTCCCTTCTCCTTCTCGTAATATTCAAACAGGGCTTTAAGTTCGCTGACCATAAAACTTTGAGGGCTGCCTGTCCTGGACGAAAAAGAGCGGGACTCGTCCCACTCTTGCGTCAGGAGATTCGCTCTCAAGTCTTCGCCCCGGAAAGGAACGATAAATGTACTCGATTGTGAAGATGTGGCAAGTGTTTTCTCTAAAATGGCTTCATGTGCCAAACTCTGCCGTAGCTTTCTCTGGCAGAACGAAATAGCTCGTGCGAAAAGCCGCCCATGCTCCCTGTTTCATGTGTCTTCTTTGACGCGGCTGGAACCCTGATCCGCCTCCGTGAACCCGTGGGCGAGGCCTATGCCAGGATCGCTGCCCGGCACGGGATTGAGGTCGATCCGCAGTCCGTGGAGACCGCCTTTCTCCAAGCCTGGAAGACTACGCCTCCCCTCCTCCACCCCGATGGCGAGCCCCCGGCAGATGACGACGCCTCCTGGTGGCGGACTCTGGTCGCCCGCACCTTTGCGACGGTCACGGGAGCCCCTCTGCCAGATGAGAGGCTCGATCCCCTCTTTGCCGAGCTGTACGCCCACTTTGCCCAGCCCGGCGTTTGGGAACTGTACGAGGACGCCCTCCCCGCCCTGGACCAGCTCCGCGATTCTCACCGGCTCTTCGTTCTCTCCAATTTCGACCGCCGGCTTACCCCCATCCTGGAGGATCTCGGCATTGCCTCCCGTTTTGAGCGCATCCTTCTCTCCAGCGAGGTCGGAGCCAGCAAGCCACACCCGCGCATCTTCCACCACGCCCTGGCTGCTGCCGGCGTTCCCGCCAGTGAATGTCTCCATCTGGGTGATGATCGGAAGTGTGACCTCGAAGGCGCAAAACAGGCCGGTATGAACTCACAACTCGTGGACCGCCCCGGCACCACCCTGCTCACCTTGGTGGCGGAACTGGATGGCAACACGAAGGCCCACCGGGGGCAGTGAAAAAGAAAATGCGAAAAAGTGATTTTGCCACTTGCACCAAGCTCCAAAATGCATATCTAAAACTCCCCTTCCAAAACGCGTGGGTAGCTCAGCGGTAGAGCAGTTGGCTTTTAACCAATTGGTCCTGGGTTCGATCCCCAGCCCACGCACTTTCCTCACACTGAGGCAGTTAAGTTAGCACTGTGTGGGTTCCTCGCCCAAAATGGGAACACTCTGGGAACAACGTCAAGGACGTTCATCATTGTTCGTCAATGTCTGCGGCTACGCTTCCCCATTATAATAGGGATACCGCCCGGACAACGCAATCACCCTTATTAAGGAAGCCAGCGCCCCCCAAGCGGTCGCAATGGAGGTGATCGGCCACGACAGCGAGCAGATGAGCCAGCACTACACTCACGTCGGCAAGGAAGCCCTGGTCAACGCTGCCGCGCGTTGCCGGATTTGACGCCACCTGAATGCGTTGCCGACGCAAACGAATCCACCCCCGTCTCTCAAGTGAGTCGCAAGGCAGGACACGTGGATCCACCCAGTCTTTGATCACACTCTGAGGCGAAACATCATGAGTCCGTGCGCAACGAATCTTGTCCACGTCTTGCCTCCCTGAACTGGTGGAAAGACAAGAGTCGGCTAACCGGGCCCACCTTCAAGCTCAAGATCCTCAGGCCAGATCGAATAAGCCTCTCCAAAACCAACCCCCCCCTTTGGGTCAACACCGAGTTCATCACACGCATCAGTATACCACTTCAACAATCTCAGACGATTGGTTCGGAGAGAACCATTGAGAGTGAGATCAGCATGCTTCTGGCCATCCATGGCTTCAACAACAAGCCAGTCAGGCGAAATCTGATTCACTTCACCCCGTTCTTTGGCTGCAAGACGCTCCCGCTTATTGCTACCACGCAAACTCTCTAAGCCGAGCAAATGCCACCTCGCTGTCGAAAGCATTTTAACACTCTTCTTGATCTGATTTTCTACTTCACCCTCTCTCTTCGTTAGGTCAACCTTGACTTCAAATATGTGCCTAATCTCCTCCTCGTGGCGCGAATCACGCCAATGATGAGCCGCCAACGGCGGCTTCGTTAAGTCAGGAGGTTCACACAAGCAATTCAAAACCGCTCTCTCGGAAGAGTCCAATCTCAACCAGGGCCGAGCAAAGAAATCCCACGTTGCCGGCTGTGAACAAATCTGCCTAGCCCTCAGCTCATAAAAAAGAGCAGAATTCTCGTACTCTTGCTTGAACAGCATTGGAAACTCTGGCCCTCGCATGCGGTCTATGTACCTCCACCACCAAGTCCCCTCCTCTTCGAGAAAAGTGATATCGAATGAACGTCTACTGTATCGAGGCAGCGATGTGCGATTCCAATCAGAACTCCAAGCCAAAAATTCTAAAGGGTGCCCACCCCGAAATGACACGCCCAGCGGAACAACGTTTTCCCCTGAGTCCCCCCAGAAAACGCCGCAAAGTTTGTGCAGCACCGCAACTGAACAAGCCAACCTACGCAACCTTGCTCTCCGCTCCCGATGCATACTGAGTTGGGAAGAAGGACATAGACTATCAAATTCGCGCTTGCTGAACTCAACATCGAAACAGCTGGCAACCATCTTCAGCCGTCGCTCGATAGTTATCTTCCCCATTTCCCAAGCATTCCAATTCTCAGCTACATGCCAAGCAAGGATGTCTTCACCGTCCTGGAAGTAGCCAACGCGAAACTTCATATCGAACAACATGCATTTCGCGTCGAGTTCCTGTTCGATGTAGATCCGACGCCATCCGCACATCCAGTCCAGAAAAGGCAAAATTGTCCTTATGCTCTTGTACTGTAAACGGCACAATACTTCGAGCCAGTCACACTCAACATGTACGATAAGCACATCGTCAGGCAGACGGTACTTCCAAAATGAGGTGTAGTGAAAATCGCTGTCCCCTCTTTGCCTTAATCCCAAGCCCGGCATCTCGCGCCTCAAGTTTGGACCACTTGCCACTGTACAAAATGCCATCACCTGTGCTCCGCAGGAGCTCTTCTCAAGCACACAGACTAGTCCCCTGCCAACAAAACCTACAGGGCATTTTCGCTCCTCTGCCAGCTTCCTCAACTCATCCCAAGTGAGTTTTCCCCTCATGTATTTCTCGACCTCAATGAATGGTAGGTCGCAATAGGCTGCAAAGACTTCCTTCGTCGGTGACATGCCGCCACAAAATATGAATTCACAGCATGTCAAGCGCTATTTCGCGACAGTACAGCACACCACTTTTGTCGCGGCAGAAAAGCGCTGGAAAGCAGACAATCCAAAAGGCTGGGTGCAGATTCCCAACATGCATCAAAAAATACTTCGCTCAGACTCACCACTGCCAATTTGGATCCGGCTCCCAAGGTCAGGGACAAAGGACCTTCATACTGGACTGTCCCGAAGCGCATTAAATGCGCTCATCCTTCCCACAGACAAAAACAACTTCCGCCCTTCGGTGCGAAGCAAGGTAGTTAAGAGCAACCGCAGTAACCGAAGAGGGGTGCGACTCATCGACCTCGAGTCACTCCTGGCTCACATCGAATCTCAAGCCTAAATGCCGCTCAGAGGCATTATTCAGTCCTCACCAAAAATTTCCGATCCCGCCATTCGGCGAGGATTGAGAAGCTGCAAACGTCGCCAGTTGCGACGCAGTACAACATCCACCCTGTGGAAACAAAATAAGACGATGAACCAAAATACGACAGCATCCCCCCCACATCAGAATAGCGAGACTCCGGCGGTAGCAGCCGCCGAAGTCTCTACCCCCAACATCGGAACCGTCGAAGCTCAGAGCCAAGGGTGGGTCCCCCATACTCCATTAAGCACCCAAATCAATCCCGACCCCAAGGAGGCGTATCGGAAACTGCGAGAAGCAGCGATCAAGCAGCTGCACGACGAGATCGGGGAAGTACGAGTTAGACTCCACCTACTCCTCGCCCAGCTCGCCGAATATGGTGGCGACGACGAATATCATAGCCCACTTCTGACCCTGGTCTCCGGAGCCGGCGAAGAAGGACTCCTCGCCTCGTCCCTACACTCAACACTGCCAGATCCCAAGTTACTCGTCGAAGCCCGTCGTAGACTCGTCGAGCTTGGCCAAATTTCCGAGCATAAGCGCGGAAACACTTGGCTCTTCAAGGTCGCCCCAGCCGCCTAATCACCCGCATGACCAGCCCTGCCCGCCCTTGCCATCACGGTGGGGGCGGGCTTTTTTATGCCCCCGCTGCGTAGAGTCGATTGGAGGCCGCAATAAACCCAGAGGATCGCATCGAAAGCCAGCCAGTAGACTTTAGCCCGACTTGGCCGATTGCCGGGGTTGATGATCATCCAGACCTTGACTCTGCAACATCAGTTTCAAAAAGTCTGCACTACATCTTCCACCATTTCGCAACTTCCTGCTCTCATCCGGTGATTTTGGGCGGGGCCTGTTCAGGCAGTGTCATCTTGAGCTGGTCCAGCAGCAGCAGAAGTTCCCTCAATGATTGAGTGTAGCGGCCCATCACCACCTCCCTCCCATCAGTTGTGGGCATGTCCACCAAATAGCTCACCGGTGGAGCGCTCTGACACATCTGTTCAAGGGTCTCTTCAGTCGGGATGCCCCGGTCCATGACCCAGATGCGTTGGGCCTTGCCGTACTGGTCTTCGATCCTGGCCAGGAAGCTCTTGAGGGTGCTCTTGTCGGTGGTGTTGCCCGGCAGCACCTCATAGGCCAGTGGGAAGCCTTCGGGGCTGACGATGAGGGCAATGACTACCTGCACGCAGTCGCTGCGCTTGCCGCGACTGTAACCAAATCGGCGTAGACCGATGGCGTGGATATGCCTCCCCGCATAGCAAAAGAGTGCAGCAGAGCTGCTCTCACTTCGAGCACCTGGCCCACGACCACTTCCCACCCATTAAACATTCTCGGCATCTCGCTGATAGCATATCGCCAACCCGCCACCAACGTACCAACCCAATCTGCGCAGCCCGTCCGAACAAATGTCCACCTTTCAAACTATCTAGCCCCCTCACAAAAACGCAACAAGCGCGGCACTACAAAAATAATTCACCCAAAACTTCTAACTCAAAGAGTCACAAACTTACAGATTCACTTTGACTTATCCACAATCTGTGCGATAAGTCGCAAATACTTCCACTGCGCCCGCTCCAACAAGAGCACCGAGTTGGACAGTGCATCGACCGTAAGAACGCACGCAGAATGGACCCGCCATTTTGTGACAATCGATGACCCACCCTTCAGTGAAACAAGGGACAATTGTGCCCACGGCCAATTTCCCTCAACAAAGTAAAACAGAAATAGAAACATAAATCATGCAAAGCATTCAAATCTTCAGTGGCAAACCTTCAGTAAGGGCGAAGCGCATGGCTCAGGCCAACATCCGCTTATTCAGCCATCCGGCTCTCTACAAGTCAATGAACGTTCTACTCGTCACTGACCTCATAGAAGCACTGCGATAGCCGCCAATCATGAAGTTTCCGCACGACCACAAAACTCTTTGCGGCAAGTCAGTATCGATTAAGCACCAAGTCCGGACACTTCGGACCACTTTTTCAGACTCGCTATAGATATTGGACCATCCACCAAGCACCGCAGCACACGCATTCGATGTCTTGGTTACACAACAACGGTTGCGCACTCCAATCGCAACTCGCCCAGTCCCATGCAATCAATTGTTAATATGCGCAAAAAACCGAGTGCACGTCAAAGACCAAGAAACGTTGCGAGGCACTCCCAAGAGCAACAACGCAAGTACAAGTAAGCATAAATCTAAATATGAACAAAACGGAAGAACCAAGAGAACCAGTGCAAATCATCATCGAGACATGCACTAACACAACGGCATGCATCAGGTCAGAAAACTCAAGTCAACTCAATCCTGTTGACCGTATACTTGGACTACTCGGGGATAAAACAGTGCTGCTACCAGTACTGTCAAAAACTAAACAGCCAAACCTCAAAAACTGGCAGAATACGACACTACGCGAAATGCAAGATAACAACTACCTGCAACATTTACAAACCGGCAACATTGGTGTCCTACTGGGCAAAGAGTCTGATAACCTATGCGCCATCGACATAGATGATGACGACTCCGTTGAACCATTCCTTGAACTCAATCCTCGACTGAGATCAACAACAAGAACGAAAGGCGCACGAGGGGTGCAACTCTGGATCAGGTGCAATGGTGAATACCCCAAGGTTACTAAAATCGAGAATGAAGAAGGACACCCTTGCGGTGAGTGGCGAGCTGACGGTGGACAATCCGTCATCCACGGCATTCACCCCAGTGGTGTTGAATACCGCATCCTCGTTGCAACTAGCCCTATCCTCATCGCATTTAGCGAAATCACATGGCCCTCAGACTGGCAACTCCCGTGGGTCAAGTCTCCCTACGACCGAATTGTTGATGAAGAAGGTCCTCCAGTACTGGAAGCCGCGAATGGAGGCATCACGCTCAACCAGATGTTCTTCGTCACCAAATACACCCAAGAACACAAATGCATCTATCACGGAAGCGAAGGTGAGTTCTATGAGTACTCCCAGAACACCGGGCTTTACTCAAAGATCAGCAAAGAAACCATCAAAAGACGATTCTTGGATGAACTGAAGAATGCTGCGAAAGTACTTGGAATGCCACAACTGCAAATCTTGCGTAAAGATTCCACTGTCACAAGCCTGCTAGCGCTCCTCCAATCTGTAGTAGAGCAGTCTCGTATCTTTGATGAAAAGCCTGAAGCCATCCATGTGGCCAATGGAATGATATGCTTTGAAGAGGATAAAGTCCTTTTAAAGTCATTTCATCCAAGCTTTCTCTCGCGGAATGCTTGCCCCTATCAATACGTTCCAACAGCTACATGCAATAGATTCCTTACGGAGCTTTTACAGCCGGCGTTACGAGAAGAAGATATCAATATGCTTCAAAAATGGGCTGGATCAGTTTTGCTTGGAAACAACAAGGCACAACGTCTGATGATGCTCCTAGGATCGGCAGGGGGTGGTAAATCTACCCTTATGACTGTTTTGGAAGGCGTCATCGGCAGTCAAAACGTCGCTCAGATGCGAACAGAACACCTCGGAGAGCGGTTCGAACTCCTCAGTTTTGTTGGCAAGACCCTTCTGACTGGGAAGGATGTGGCAGCTGAATTCCTCCGTCACAAAGGAGCATCTACAATCAAGTCACTCGTTGGCGGAGATCTTCTAGAAGCAGAAAAGAAAGGATTCAATAACCGAGTCCAAATCCGTGGAAACTTCAACATTGGCATCACTTGCAACGCAGACCTTGTGATCCGACTAGAAGGTGATGTTGATGCCTGGAGGAGACGCCTTCTTGTGCTGCGCTACGTTGCTCCGCCTCCAAAAAAGCGCATTTCTGGCTTTGACCAGGAACTCCTCAAACAGGAGGGCGCTGGAATACTTCGATGGATGGTAGAGGGCGCCATTGCTCTTATTCGAGATCTTCGTACACATGGGGACTACGTTCTCACGGAGCGTCAACAGGATCAGATAGAAGCGTTGTTGGACCAATCCGACAGCATAAAGCTCTTCGTCCGCGACTGTTTAGAGCGAAGCGAAGGGACAGACGTCACAAAGAAGGAGCTTGAACAAGAGTACTGCGAATATTGCGACACCATGGGATGGTCACCGCTATCCACTCGTGAAATATCACAGCAACTCAATGACAAGATTCTAAAGATTCACAAGGTCTCATGCTCGCACGACATCCGTCGAATCGGCTCTCAACAGCGTGGGTTTAGAGGCATCAGAATGAAGGGAGGTGCACAATGAGCCTCAACAAAACACTCCTCTCAAACGTCAAGCAGTGCTTCGGCAAGACAACTGCCCAATGCCCAGCGTGCGAAGAACTCGGTGCCGACAGCAAGGGTGAACACTTGGTGATATATCCTAATGGCAAGTACGCCTGTGTGGCATACCAGGGTGACAGAGAACATAGAAAACGCATCCATAAACTAGCGGGGGGATCCACAGAACCAAGGCGACTGACACTTTCAGTACGCCCATTCTCCCCCCCTCCCATCACTGTCATAAGAGAAATAGGAAACCTTGAAGAACCCCACCACGTATACGGCACCAAAACCTAAGTTGAGTCGCAAAATGGCGTCCGAAGTGTCCGAGCCACCCGCTCTCCCTAGATAAAGCCTGAAGGGGCATGAAGACAAGGCTGTCATGTCATGCCCTTTCAATACCCCCCCTCATCGCAAAGTTGGGCTGATAAATGCATTCTAACGCACCGCGCACCGCTTCCGCCATCATCACACTACTCAGCATCTGTAATGCCGCCACGAATATTTGTGAGGCATTCAGAGGCATCTCATGCGACAAAGGCCAACTCCAAATTTCACCACCACAACAACAATCCACATTTTTCAACATATGGCACAGTTTCCTCTTCCCTTAATCACATAATTTTGGTAAAATGTAGATGCTGGATTGTGCAGGATTTTTGTCTGTGGTGCCGATTCGTGAAAAACACGCTCAGGCATTCAGAACCTCAAACTAATGAAAGTCGTCAGGGTAACCGCAGACAGTCCAGCATATAACAATAACAAGAGGAAACACCTCGTGTCAGAAAAGGACAAAAATGAGGATAAATAAAAAAGTGGAATGGGTTTGCCCAAAAGGAACCCACCAAGCGCGAGTGGTAGATGTCAATCTCGTGCAAAAGCATGAAGGAAAGAACGGAAGTATCATTCGCGTCATTTTTCAGATCACGTCGCTGGTGCATCCATTCAAGGTCTACCAGGTTAGGGAAACCTACGATCATCGTGAACTCAACATGTTTGTCGATGACTTCAGCAGACTGGCCGGCGAGGAGGCCGTGGCGAAGGTCTTCAATATGAACGGTGAACTCATGCCCGAATTCCTGGTATCCTTGACCGGAATTGATGTGGATGTGGAAGTCGTACACTTGCTGAACAACGCATACGAAAGCCCGTTTTGCCGGGCAGCCAGGATTGCAAAACGCGGTGAACTGACTGACGGATTCCCGGATCCTCCGCTGGCAGCATAGTCCGCAACCTCGATCAAGGCGAAGGCCCGCATGTGTTTATCCTACGGGATCGATACATGCGGGCTTTTTCGTTTAAATTTCGTCGCTCGACACTGGAGACTTTCGTCGATCGCCGTAATCCTACACGACATCAATCACGCACACCAATGCAACACCACCCCAGCATCAACTGCTTATCCGAGACCTTGGCCAAAGTGTCGCCAGGCAAAGTTGAATCCTCAGAAGTCATCTCGCTCTTGGGCGACGCTTGGTTTCATTTCGGAGGCTCAGACGAAGGAGCCATGCGCGGCGACAAAGTTCTCCCTGACCGCCTGGAGAACTTGGAATGGCACCCTCCGATCCTCTCTTTCATCATCGAACGCCACGCCCGCCTCATGAACGGTTCCACTCGTGCCGATCTACAATATTGGGAAGTGAATACGGAAATCGTGGCAGCGAAAATTGTCAAAATGGGCAACCGGCAGAAACATGCTCAGGCCAAACGCTGGGATCACAAACCGCTTGCCCTTGAACTCGCCAACAAGATCCGAAATGGCCAAGACGACGACCGACTGCGTTGGAAGAAGAACGGCACAGTAACAATTAACCGCGAGTGCGTTCCCGATGGCGCGAAGCAGACACTCGACAGCCGATGCAAACGCCTGAATAACGCGATCGGTGAACTCCTCAACGACCCAGAATGGCGGGAGAAGTCTTGGCGACACAGTGAAACCGCGGATCCCAGAATGGAAGATCACCGAGAATCGTGAATCAGCAGGTGACTCTGCAAGCTTTATAGAATTAGGCATGCAGAGTCATCGCCGTCTTCGTCAGTGTACTAAAAGGACGTTGACGATGCGTTTAAAAAGAAGCTTGTGGCATTCTGCAGCATCAGTCTCAGGTCAGCTTATCTTGTAACCCACACACGGAGCAACGACCGTCAGAGTAGCGCTTCACAGCCTCGGTTCAGATTGTTCTCACCGGCAGGTCACTCGCTCCCCCAGACTGTTCCAATCTTGCGTAGTCAACATCCCTCTACGGAAGTCAGCCCTGATCAACCACTCCCTCATCTAGTCAGAGCATCACGCAACACGGAGGGATTGGCCCACAATAATTCATAGAGGCACCTGTGATGCATTTAGATCACGTGTCCGCCGCATCCATACTCGGGAGCCGCCTCAAACGCACCAGAAGCCATTTGTGAAGATTCACACAATTTGCAAGAATCTCACCCATCAATACCTCAAATAATGGACACCACCAACGAGATCAAGTCCACTCTCAAGAAATACCCCAAGTTCCTTCCAGAGGGGTTCTACACTGCAACACTCGAAGGATGCTTCACGCGCATCAATGCCGATTGCTTGGATCAGATATTCCTGCAATTCACCATCCCGATTGGTCGAATTGCATCTGCTCGCACTTTGTATCGATCATACGCTCGGAATCACCCCACTCTGTACAAGGAAATTGGCGCGCTCGTGGACTTCTCTATCGAAACATCGGATGACCTCGCATTTGCCCTCATCTACCTCCAAGCCAACCCGGGTACAGAAGTGGATCTGGAGATCTCCCCCTACTGCGGGGACGACTTCTTCCTCTACCATTCAATCATTCGTTCAGTTCATCCACCAGGTACGCTCCCAAGAAACTGCCTGAAGGACTAACCGCTCATCTCCCGCCAGTGATTCTTTCTGCGGGAGGTGGCAACATTCCTGAAAATGCGCCGCGCTAAAACAGTTCCTTGAAGACTGACTCAAACACGCTCCAGTGTCCATTCTATAGAGGTTCGGAAGGCACGGTAGCTCAAAAGACTTGTACGGGTAGTTTACCAACATTTCATTTTAAAAATGGTCTTGCACGAACTTGATGCCGCCGAGCTCTCTCCAAGGTGCAAACCGTCAATACTTGTCGGATAGCTACCATGCGCTAGGCCACACAAACTGCATACGCCATCCTGCTCCCGCTGAAATGGCCCCAACTCCCAAGAGCACACAATCCCCCCACTCGACCTGCAACTACGTACTGCAAAAAACTTGAACACATAAAATATTCGGCGACAAGTTCCCCTCATGCTCCGCTTGGACCTTCACATCAACTCCTCTTTCATTCCGCCACGACTGTTCAAAGCGTCTGACGGCACTACCCAAGCACAGACGGACGAAGGGTTAATGGTCATTCCTTCCCCCGATTTCGACAGCCGCAACTTCAGCGCCAACGACGTCCTAACGTTCTTCGTTGAACAAGGTACAAACATCGCCGTCGGCATCATTTCCAGCTACATCTACAATCTTTTGCAGTCCAAGCAAGCGAAGGAAGTTGTGATCAATCAAGAAGTCATCATCACGGTGGAAACTAGCTTGAAGGACATCGAGATCATCATCGAACATGAACGATGACTCTACAGAATACTGGCTCAACTGGTATCGCAAATGTTACAAGTTGATGCATCCTTCGCAAGAGTCGGTCAATCTCGCATCAGGTCTCTGGAAGCAATGGGAATCCGATCCCAGTCAAAGACCTGACGTCATTCAAATCTCATCCCGAGTTCAAGAGATTGAGAAAGGCTTCTTCACCGAGTTGCTTAAGGCCGCCCAAGCGCTCACCGGAACTGACCTAAAGGTCGAATACTGCCCCTTCGTTACAAGCAGCTACAATCTGGCTGCCAAAACAACCTCCGACGGATACATCGTGCTAGTAGACGATGCGTTCTTACAGTTTCTCTTCCTACTTTCAAACGTTCTGGTGCACGTAGCATATACGGACTTCGAGAGCGCCACATCGGAAGCACTAAAGCTAGAGATTAGTGATTGCCTGCATCGAGGGTACGTCAGACGCCTCTCGTACAGTGTACCTGACCAGTCCTCCATAGCACGCATCCTGGGAGGCAACTACGAGAATACCGAGGCAGGAGGATTTCTCTTTCAAGCAATGAGAACCTTCATGCTCGGGCACGAACTAGGCCATCACGCACTGAAACACTCCGCCCAAATCACTGAGAAGAACTGCCTCAACAACGGGACCGCTCTGACACTCTCCTTCGACAAGAATCAATGGCACGAAGAACTCGCAGCCGACGCATTTGGATATCAGATCTTGGATAGAATGCTTAAGGGTGGTCCACAGATCGACCCACTGCACCACTTCAGTTATTCATTCCCCTTTGCTCCGTTGCTTCTTTTTGACATTTGCTCACGAATCGAGCAAAAGGCCAGCCAGTTCAAAGGCTTACCTTTTTTGGACGGTGCTGGATATACACACCCTCCATTGGCGCAACGCCGACAGTCCCTCATTTCAACTTTCCAAATTGATGACTCAGATGACGTGTATGGATACCTAAGGGAAGCTTTAGATGACTTTATACCGCTCTGATTGAATCCCCCTCTGCCCAAGCAGCGGGTACCGATGCTGGAAAGATTCTCCACAACGTCATTTCCCGAGCCCCCGATCTCAATGGACTGCATTGTGGACTCCATCGCACGAGAGGACACTACGAAATTCGCGACCAAAGCTGATTCATCATGCGATGAGGAAGCCAAGCTGACCAATCTTGTCCCTGAATGAATGGTCGAATGCCTTTTCTCTGAAGATCACTGATAGCCTCCAGCGGGCAGTCCGGCCGCGCCGAGGCCGACCATTGTTGATAGTCTGATCAAAATCCGACCTGACCGCGTACGAAGAGGAATGCCTTTGTTTTGCGGTGAATGTAGGCTTCAAACACCTGGTCCGTGATGTTCATGCATCACTCTATCACCTTCACTACTCACTGGAACGTCAATGAGACAGGTCGACCAGTTCACCCGCTGGGGCGACAACCACGGCAAACTCCTACGGTAGATTGGGTCAAAAAGAAGCCTCCCGACCTGTTTATTGCACACATCTTCAATTTCCGTTGAGATCTGTTGAACGTGATCAAGACTGGGGAATGATTCAGAAGATCAACCTTGCCAGCACCTCTGCCGCACTCGCCCTTTTTTTCCTGCCCTGGGTAGACCTTCAATGCAGCGGTCAAAGTCTCGCAACTCAGACGGGCATTCAGGTTATCTACGGCGGCGGCTCCCCCTCCCCAGAGCTGGAATCCATGGCAAAAGACCGTGAAAATTCTGCCAATCGCACCTACTCCACCGAAGAATCGATGGGCTTCTCGTTTCTGATCGCCCTTGTTTTAGTTCTCGTCCTCGCGGCATTTATTGCAACCCTTGTGAGCGTACGCACCGGGACAGTTGACCAGAGGAATATCGGACTTGTATGCACGATTGGCCTACTATTGTTGATCACCCAAGCGAGCATCGGCTTCCCTGCAGCCGAGAAGCTGAAAGAGGCCATGAATGAGCCTGGCCCCGCCACAACGAAAACAGGATCCGCTTTCGATGCAATGGGTGAGAGCATGGCAAAAGCGGTGATGATCAACTTCCAGGCCAAGCACACGCCCTGGCTCTACCTGGAAATGTTGGCTCTCGGCATTCCTGCATTGATTTACGCAAACGGGCTTGTTGATCGCCTCAAGAGGAACTGAGCTTACTCCACTCACCATGTCAGACGACTTACGCTTTACTGAAGACCAAGAGCCGATTAATGGCAGGTTCTGGGTAGCTGGAAGGCAAGATTGCAAAGCACCAGGCGTCTTGTACCTGAAGAAGGGACAGGAAGCACTTCTTGAAATTTCCATGTTTCAAGACGAAGGAGACGATCCGTTCAGACCTTCTGCCCCTCCCAAAACCCCTGAGAACTCCGTTCAATCAGCGCACCGATCATGGTTTGCTGATGCATGCAAGGTTCTACATGGAGAAGATGATCAAGGCCAGAGGCTCACGCTCTTGAACTGTCACTCCTCTCACTCAAACTCTACACTAGCAAAAGTTGGTCACAGCTACAATTGTCAAACTGTGATCTTCGGACGCAGCCTCCCTTCCGACGATCTACTCTTCGACGGTCTTGAAGTGAGATTCGACCATCAGGAAGAATGGTTAGGGCACGACAGGCTGGGACAATACCAAAATATCGGCGATAGGAAGACAGACGACGAGCGGTACATAAAGATTCCGATTTCAAAAGAAACTGCACTCCCACTCAATCTGCCAAACTACGCGAAGAGCTCCTTAGATTTCGTCTGGGGTGCGTCGAGCAAAGCCACAGAACAGACTTTTCGCTCGTGGAGCTACCTCTGCCTACAATTTGATTCGCCGCGGACCTGGGATCAAACCAAGGAGGTTATTCAAAGCTGGCGTAAATTCTTCAGCCTTGCAATGCGAACCGCTGCAGACCTCGTTGAGCTCCGTTTGCTTCGGAAGGACCACACCTACTTCTTCAAGGAGGATCAGCTACGCGGACTTCCCACCTGGATCGCGAGGAGCCACTCTCCCGAGGTCGAACATCCCAAGGCCGACAGGCGATTTCACTTCAACTTTTCTGACATTGAGCCACAGTTTCCCGAGATTGTAAGAAGCTGGCAGAGAATTGCGGAACCATGGCATGCTGTTCTCCACAGGTTCTTTGCTGTGACAACGCCGCGCGAATTGTACATGAACGAGTCGTTCCTTTTTCTCGCACAGGCAATCGAAGCTCTGCACCGAGCCCGGACGGGACACCAAGACGTCCCAATGAAGCAGGCGGCAAAGGAAGCCTATCTACGATCACCAACTGAACTTCAGGACTATCTTGGCCCTCGCAAGGCATTTACCGATCAACTCCACAAGACTCGAAACTATTGGACCCACCACGGAAAACCAACGCCTGATGACGATCCCGAAGTTTTGGACGACATTCTCCTCATTGTAATGACTGACAAGCTGCGATTCATCCTGGAAGCGGCGATCATGAAGGAGATTGCCATACCAGACAATTGCATCTCAAATGTGTGGTCCCCACGCTGGCAAGGTCACTTCGTAGAGTTCAAGTAGTGAACAAGATCCGTGAGCAACTAACAATCGTAGCTCAACCCATTAACTTGACAACTCCACTCCCTTCAACGCACCAGCGTTGGTGGATGAGACCATTCTGACCGCAAGCCTCTGTTCTGGACCACTCTTGTAGATCTCCCACACACCGTGCGCCTTGGGATCGTAAAATTCGTGCTTACCATCATCCCGCCGGTAGATTCTGTCGAAAACATTTCCCGTATCTGTCCGCCTTTCAAGCTTTCCTCCACTGTAGTGCACTCGGCTTTGAGAGTTTACTGTCAACAAGGCAAGATCTGGCCGAACATTGACAACCTTCCTGTCCGGGTGCCTTTCTGCAAAAGCAGCCTCAATTTCTTTCACCGTCCCAACTCCACCTATTTGGTTTAAGCAATCCAAGATGAGCTTCCAGTTGGGCACATACCTCTCTTTCGAGCTCGCTTGGCTGTGCGGGACCTGGGTGTTGACCACCACCGCACAAGTCTCCTTTAGAGAAGCCACGGCCTCAGGCACTACATCAGCACTTTCTCCACCCGCGGGAGAAACATTCACGCAAAGAAATCGGAAATTGCCATACCGCTCAGAGTGAAGGTTCGAGTACCATTTCCACGACAACGGGTAGCCGCCGCTGATTGTGATAGGGGCTTCCCTACCGACAACGCTTCCAGTTCCAGCGTAGGATTGCCACTGCAATTTTCCGGTTAGAACGCGCCCATCATAAAGCCTGAACTCGCGATCGATGGTTACCCTGGAGTTCACGTCGTTCCAGTACGTCTCGTCGTTGGTCAGGATGATTGCAAAGCCCTCACTACCAGGAGTCCGCTTCGTAAACTCTTCAATTCTCGACACGTCCTTAAGAAAGTCATAGGAGCCTTGGTCGGAAGCACCCTGCCGCTTAAGGGTGTATCCCTCTCCGTTGTGAACCGCACACAATGGTGCAGTCTTGTACTTCAGTTCAATGAAAATGGGCTTGCCAGCCATATAGACGATCATGTCAACGAATGCTCTGGCCTCCTTGAAAGACTCAGGAATTTCAAGCCGCACCTCGATTTCTGGATATAACGTCTTCAACTCCCACGCTAGAGCGTGCTGAAAGTCAGCCTCCGAATGAAGAATCGGTCGCCGCACTGACAGACGCTCCAATACATTCACGATATCAATTTCCATCGCCATTTTGGTGATTATCACAAATTCTTACAGCCCCTAACGACAATCTCAATCAAACCTATCCAGGTCCAAAGCCTCCACCGGCTCGAATCCCGTCCTCTTGGAGAAGTTCATGGTATGCACAAAGCTTTTCGCCGCCTCAGAGAAGTCCACATGGCGAAAGTCGATGTGATTCAAAGAATCTCGATGGATAGCGAACGATCCCAGGCACATTCGCTCATACCTGCCGTTAGCTGGGTTCACCAAGACACAGTGAGCTGACGTAACCAGAAAGCGCACTGGCAGAAGACTGAAGATCTCCCTGGCACCACGAAACATGCAGCCACAGACGTAGTCCTGGTAGATCTCCCATTTCCTCGTCACTGGCATGGCCTTCTTCGTGAGTTTCCCAGTAGAGGTCAGCAGCTTTATCTCGTCGGGGACCACCTGCTCCCCTTTTACATCCACCTCCACACCCCCTCGATACTGGTCAGCGAACCAGAATCTGAAACCACTAGCGATGTTTTTCAGGCTGGCGAAGGGACCGATCTCCTTCAGAACCTCTTCGTAGACCACCAGATCGCCGGCATTTACTCTTTCAGCCAGCTCTTTCCTCTCCCTCCATGCATTCCACTCCTGAGTATAGCGCCCGTGTGCTTCTGTGTAGTCCCTGTAGTCGGCAGCACGAGCTTCTTCAACGGCCTGAGCCAGTTGCTGCTTCTTCTGGTGAGGCGAACCGAAGGTCTTTTCGATGAAAGAGGGCACGTAGGACGTGAACTCTCTCGTGGCAAAAGTCTCACGAGCATCCTGGAGCTCGGGCGCCATGGGTTCAGGCCTGCTTAGCTCTTGCACCCAATTGATGGACTCTCCGCAGTCTCTACCGACCCCCGTGAGGAACTCGATCAGATCATTGTAGTCTTCAACCTCGGCGGCAGCTTGGCCCAGATCGGCACGTTTCCTCGCAAGCTTCTGTTCATAGGCTGCCTGGCGCACACCCCTGTTGTGAGCGACGGTCAGCGATCGAATGATTCCGTTGATGGTCATGCTACAGCGCGTTTTCTATTCCACTCCAGAACTCATCTTCCCCAATTTCAAATGCCGATATGCTGCCTTTCAGAATCGAATACGATAGCTCCTCGATACCCTCCGGAAGCCGGAGCTTTTCCGATGTCAACCTCGGAAATTCTCTTACCCTGTTAAGAACACCGCCAGAAACGGCATAATATGTCCAATCTCCCATAACCCTGAATTGGGTTTTTGCTTGGGGCTGCAAGCTCCGAGCATCGGATCTAATGCCAAGCATTCGCAACCTGTCTTCGTATTCTGCTGTAGCATGGCGTTCGCTCTTCATATCCTCCTTAATCTCCTCTATAAGGTCACAGAGCCTGACAATCTTCTCGCCCGCACTCTGCTCTAGCGAATCACCTTCGTCCAGCTCGGGAAAACCGCGGAATGCCAAGAAGAGAACTCCTCCTGCAAAATCCAGCTGTTGAAGACTCGATATGCGGATCTTTGTTGGATTTTTCGCGGCACTCGACTTCACTTCAACACGTACCTGCCCGAAATCGAAGTCTTGGGCAGCGCCCAACGGCCCCTTCCACACTCTCATCAATGCTGCCCATGATGTTCCAAGAGACCTCTTGCGACACTCCTTCATGAACTTCAGCTCCGCAACTAGCCCAACGGCAGCCGCTCTGGACAACGGTTCTGCATCTATCCCTGCACAGAATTTGAGGTTCCCATACAGTCGTTGCCATTCAACAACCGCAAGCTCCACACTAGCGTCGGTCATTTCGATCGCCCTTCCGACAATGCGAATAAAAACGGTCCAATCGCTCTTATCACTTTGTCTAATAACAAGACACCGTTTCACGGTTACGCTCGCCGTGTCAAACTCGTCTTGAATGAACATGGACAAGAGCCCATTTTTCCTAGTTCGCCTCCAGACTGACCGATCTACACCTCCCTTGATCACACAATAGCAAGTGAATGTCTGCAATTTGTGGTTGAATCCGCAGTGAAGGATGCAACTTCGGCTCCGCACCTGTGACAACTCCGTATAGTCCTGAGGATTTACCGGCCTCTTGGTGGCGATCTGCTTCTCCCGTATTTGCTCCAACCGCCGTTCAACCTCTTCACGCGTGACAGGTTGCGTCTCCCCCACTTTGTCAAAAGCAGTTTTCATCTCAATCATTGATCTATCTCTGTTGGTGCATGGGAAGCACCACAACCACCGGAAAATGATCACTCCCAGGTGTGTCTTTCAAAACTGAAGTGACGGGTCTTCCAAGATCTCGGGTGTAGATGTGATCGAAGCAGGCGTCTGGGTATCGACCGCCCCCAGGAATGGTGATCCTGTCCTTCAGCGGCACCCCTTCGAATGTCCAGAAGAACCCCTGTTCTGTCAGCGGGCACTAATATCCGGCCACCGATGGGCACATTGAGTGTACCACCCAATTTGGCGCAAGTGAACATTACCCTTTTAAACCCATCTCACAACTCGTTGACAGAGAAGTGTTTAAAAGGGTAATGTTCAAATGGCCAGCGCGAGTTATGTAGATTTGCCTGGCCGGTCTATTCCGCCCATCGGTGGCCGGTTTTGAAGTGCCCGGTGACACCTGTTCTTCCAACTTCAACAAAGTGCGGTCCCCCGCCAAGTTGACCTGCTCCTTTGAAGTGTTGAAGTCGCCGACTACCACAATCGGTTCACCCGCTTTGCATTGGTCTTTAATGTGCCCTAGAAGCTGCTCTACGGCGTCTTCCCTCTTGGATGTGTTCTTGATCGGATCCCCCAGGTTGCTCTTCAGATGGAGCCCGTAGACGTGAAGAGGACGACCTTCCACGATCAGCTTCGCATACGCATATCCTCGCGGCGCGTTGGCCCATCCTCTCTTCCAAGATTCAGCCCACGCACCATCAGCAGCAAATCGGGACATGATCGCAATTTGTTGAAGACCGACTGCACCACCCACCTCGTCTTTGAACCGGCTCACGACATGAACTTGGAAACCTGGCATTAGCTTTGCCAACTTCTCAGCCGAGTCTTGATCCCGAACCTCCTGCAGAACCAGAACATCGGCTCGAAACTGTGGCATGACGGCCGCAACCTCTAGAAAGTGCCGATCCTTCTCATCTTGGGTAGCGTTGGGCCTCTCACCAGGAAACCACTTCAGATTCCAAGTGACCAGCCTGACCACCTCTGAGGCATAGCCAGGTGTGGAAATGGCCACAAGCAGCCCGAGGAAGATCAACCGCCACATATTTTGCATGCAATACCGGCCGTTGGTCCACAAGAGCTACCGCGCCCATAGTAGCGACAATTTGAGTTGTGGCGTTTCCCAGTAGAACTGATGGTCCATCTTGAGGTGGATTGAGTCTCCACAGGAGAAGTCCCTGTTTCGGAACTGGAAGACAGCCGTTGCATTCCAGATGCCGATGTCGTGGCACTCGAGGTCGACGTAGCGGTCCCAGAGAATTGCGATGCCGGGTTGTCGGCAATGACTGGTGCCGGTTTGGGGTATTTGAGATTGAACTCGATCCTGTCGGCTTCTGACAACAAAGCAGGTGAAATCGAAATCACCCCACTTCCGTGGATCACCTTCAGTTGGCCATTGGCATCCCAGTTGATCGCGACAGCAGGAAACACCCTTCCATCAACAAGGTGCAGATCCTTAGCACCCAGACAGGTGCAGAATGCCAGCAGCATGAGCGAACCGAGGAGTGTATTCATGGATTTCAACATTGAGGGTGACTCCTTGGTCAGAAAGAAAGTGAGGGCGGCACCAAAGCAATACTCAGCCGACGGTAAAACTGGGTTGGCGCCTCAGTCTTGCAACGCAGTCTGCCGAACTGCTTTTCACCCACCATCCCCGCCTCCGATTGAAGCCATGCCCTTGCCTCCTGCACTTCGGGCATGTCAGCACTAATGCCCACAACATGCTGGTAGAAATTCTTGGCAAGCTCGTCGATCTTTCCCGGAGCTGACATGACGAGTTCCGCATCTATGCGCTGAACCTTCTGTTGGGACGATGATCTAAAGGTCACGCTGTACTCGCGGTCTGCCTGAGTGCTGCGAGCCATCCAATAGTTGCCCCCGCCCTCCGCAACCGCAATCGAACGAACAAACCCCCTCTTTTCCAGTTCCAGCGTGCTGTAAACTTTGCTGACGTCGGGCCCCACATCTGCTTGCTCCGTCACAGGGAAAGTTGGAGGACGGAGAGGATCTAGCCCTGTCGGCTCAACTCTTTGTACTGCTGGTTCATGTCGCGGCAAAAACGCACCCGCCGATGATGCTACCGACGGATTTGACTGCGTCTTCTCTGGGGCACACTTCCCCACCACAATCCCGATGAAGAGTAACAGGAGGACTGAACAGCCACCCGCCGAACCCTTGCGCGAACGAGATCTACGCGTGAATCCAAAAATTCGAAATGGGTTCTGTGATCGTCTAGCCACGTGACATTCAATGAGCTTCCAACTCCCTTATCGACCTCAGCCACCGCAGATTTTACATGCAACGCCGTCACCTGGACCACATGAACGGCCTGATCCATAGTAGCGGCATCCCGAGTTGTGACGTTTCCCTGTAGAGCTGATGGTCCATCTCGATGCAGCTGGTGCCTCTGATGAAGAAGCTCCTGAGCCGGATCCGGGCGACAGGCTCCGTATTCCCGTTGCCGGCGAAGGGGTGTACGCAGGGGTCCTAGCAGGAGTGGAGACAGCAAGAGCACCTCTGCGAAGCTGTTCGTTCTCCTGCTGCAACTGGCTCACCTTGGCCTCCAGTTCCACTATCCGCTGAAGAAGGGCCGCCGAATCAGGTTTACTGGTCTCTGAGAGCTTCGCCCTGGTATCTGCGGTTAGCTTTTGCAGATCCAGCCGGAGAACCCCAAAATCGCTCATCACGGTCACTTCAGAGGCCGTCACCGACATCACCCTTCCCTTGATCTTGCTTCCGTCGTTGAGGAGCAGATCCATAGTCTCCTGGCCAGCGAACCCCGGAAATGCCAGGAGAACTAAGACCAAGAGGTGGAACAGGTAGGGTTTCATTGCAGAATTCAGTTTGAACCCTGCATTTTGGCATGTGGCACCCTAGAAACAAGTGCCTATTTTTTCCAAATACTCATTATGCCACCCTCAACTCTCCACCCTTTCCATCTCCAAAGTTGCGGAATTGGAACCTCGGCAGCCCCCTACAGAGGATCGGCACGGTTTGGACACTCCTCTTTTCTATTGATTGCTCTCCTGCTCCTTTCGGCTTTGCCCGGAGCAACAGCAGCTTCAGAGGAACTCGGCATGACAGATCGCGCAAGAACTGAAACAGCACCGGCGCTTGAGCTCAACAAACTCATCACCTCTCATCCCACGGACAAACTTTTCATAGTTGCCGCCATGTCTCAATTAAACTCGAACGTCGCCGAACGGTACAAATGTTTTTACAACGCATAACTCAAGATGCTTGTCCTGATACAGAGAACGAGCATGAAAACAATGCACGATGTTTTTGTATGGAGAATTTGGCGCAACATTCTCCCCAAACAGTTCGCCACCCACTTGCCCTATGGCGATTCCTCAATCAAAACCACGCCATCCCCATTTAAGAACGCCGTTCAAGCCTTCGACAAAGCTTACCCCAACCCTTCAGGTCTTCTGAAGTGGCCCTAGGCGGCAATCCAACTTGTTCATCACGGGCTGCACACGCCCCAACCCGTCCTGTTTCAAAACCAATGACGTCGTCCTCGTAGGCGTCATATCTTTTGAAACCTCGACGTCAATGATGCCAACGAGATCATAATGCTCTGGGCATCACGCTTACGCGAAACCCGATAGTTGCAGGATTGCGTCGAAATTTGCAGAGAGTGCTGGTTAGAACTCACTCAGGAAACACCACACCATCGACCATTGAATAGATGTTGTACGAAAGTTGCGACACACCATTGTCAGTTGACACCCACGACTTAATCAACCAACCTCTGATTTTTGAGTTCTGTATATCGGCGATTTCTAGAATCTCCCCAACATCATAATTACCAGGCTTTAGTTCCATCTTAACTGTGCCGGTTGGATCAAAGCTAGACAATCCTGCGAAAATTTTGCATTCTGTTTGCCTCGACATTTCCAGCATGAGTTCAGATAACGCATACGATTTTGACACTTTGACGTGAACTTTCGATGCCATTAGCAAATCGTCACATCGCGATCCTTTTCGCACAATCCAAACTCGATTTTTACGCAACAGGGCCACCAATCCTTTCTCGCCAAGTGAACTGTTGATTTTTTTTACCAATTCTTCATGACTGGCCCGTCCGCCTTCTAAGATTGACGCGAGCGCATGTTCGTCGATTAGCATTCCGTAATTCTTCCTAGAAGTTTCTTCAACATTTGGATACTCCAAATGAATCACAAGAGGAACTCCCATTTTTCGCAGTGCACTTGCCAGCACATCCAAACCCACATCTGCGGCACCAACCTGCCACCTCAGGCTAAAGCAAATTGCAACAGCCAATGGCAGAATAAAAGCTGACAAACTACGATAGCTTCCAAGGTTAGACATAGACTACAAGTAGTTTGAGTTGGCTATCCGTTACTCGCAGAGCAGTTTGCAGAGTCGAGGTCCCACGTCCCAGCTGTTTTCTTGACAACAAGGACCGCTGTGCGCTTTGGAGTATCGGTCGACAGTTCAAATTTGTTTCCGTTTCCATCATCAAGGGCATACGTGTGCTCTGTACTTGATAACGTTATGTGCCCGGTGGAACCATCTGGAGCAGCAGCAGCGACGACATCAATGGACATCCGGCCAATGATGTCAATACAGATAAAGTCCCCCTTTGCCACCCCCCCAGAATTTACATCAGGATATACCTCCATTAGTTGCCACTTGGGAATGCTGCCCGTCTGAGATCCTTGCACTGTATAATCGGCAGAACCCGCTCGTTTCAGTATTATCGCACTTTGCGAAACTTTGGCGGTCTCGTGCAGCTTGAAGTTATCCATGTCATCATCTGTTAAACATAAATTTTCCCCTTCTGTATCCCAGATGTTCATGGTAAACAACATTCCCTGCACAGGCGTACCGGTGCTAGGCCTAGTCCCATATTCATGATTAACAGGATTGATATCGTCTGATTTGTCGGGTTTTTGTATTTTGAACTCAACAACAAATGGATCTGAGTCCATCTCTTTAGATTCACAACTGCGTTTCCACTTTTGACGCTTTACTACATTGGCTGCGAGTCGCCCATCAGTCGCACGTGACAAGTTCCCCTCCTCACCATCAAATTCCGATCCCTCCTGAAATACAAGTTCGGTTCCATCACCTTCTTGCACGTCCCAATGATAGTATTCTTCGCCGTCCTTCACCCAGTCGTCTCCTTCTGGAAGATGAGGAGCGCCACCCGTCGCCTTGAAATTGACCACCTGCCCCGTCGTGCCCTTCAAGACGACGCCGCGACCAGTATCACAAAAATAGTCTGGGGTAACAACATCCACAGAGGGTGCCGCACCATCATCTGCGACCACCACACTGGATAAAAGACCGCACAACATTAAAGCCATTATTGCAGGTGAACATCTCATAAGTGGAAAAAGATCTCTGGCAAATTCACTTTTTGACCGCCTCCGCTTCAACTGCAACTAGCAATTGAGCAAACATTCGCGATTCGCGGAATCCGAGGAGTCGCTTCGATGCCGTATCGTATATGGAACGCGCCATTCCGTCGCTTCCAAAATTGACCTCGTACAAAGCCCCCGTCTGACTGTGCTGCATCAAACTCCATGTTAACTTTCCGTTTAGGAGACGGCTTATCTGCTTAGATCCTGAATACTTGAATTCACGGATCGCACCGCTTCTAAGCACATGTCGAGAAAGTTGTCCGCGACTCAAATAGGTCATAACCTCGGCGCTTCCATCAGGGTATTCACATCTCACCACATCACCACGGTCATCGAATATTTCGCGCTTCAGACCACTTGCCAAATGTGTAATTCGCTCGTGCAATAACGGTGAAGCTCCTTCATAAACGTAGTCGGTTCGCGTTTCGTTCTTTTCAGTCTTCTCTACCAAACGACCAAGAGAGTCGTACTTCAGGACTTGCAGTATACTGGAGCCCCCCGCATCCCGCTTAGTGACAACTCTGCTCAGTCCAGCACCATATTGCGTAGTTTCGAGAGCATCTGCAATTCTCTCCCTAATTGTTCGCCCCTGATTGTCAAAGCTTGCTAGCGCAAGAAGTCTCGGCTCTGTTGAACCCTTTTCAATTGTTTCTATCTTTCGGGCCTTCCCATAACCCATCCCGGGTGTTAACATAAAATAAGTTCTCTTCACCGATCCATCTGGCAACCCATGTTCCCAGATGCCGGTCTTCTCATCATAGGAGTAGCTCTCACGCTTCCCGTCACGGTCAGTGGCGACTATCTTCGCCCTCGCTCCGGCCGCAACGCCCTCAGGGATCTCGACGTTGTACGTGCGATTCCCATCAGATGCTATCGCTCCGCTTCCGACGTTCCATTTGAATGTTTCGTCATGCTGCTTTCCCTTGCCAAGCTGTTCCTCCAGGCTCATCGCCTGCAGCAAACCATCCTCATCAGGCCGGTAGCCAATCTTGCCTTGGTAGTCCTGATTGTCCTTGATTGACCCGACACTGGGAAGCATGCGAACGGGCAGCGCCTTCCCCAGAGCTTTCGCCATCACAGGAAACTCCGTGTACCCGAACTCCGTCCAGTACTTGTTGGGCACAAGTTCAAACCTCTCCAAGTGCCCGGTCGGACCGTATCGGGCCGTGAGCAGATCCCCCTTCTTTTTCGAGCTGATCTTGCCCACTCTGGTTCCATCGTAGGCCCACCTCAATTCGTCACCCTTGGGAGTCGTTGCCTCCACAATCCGGCCTTTGTGGTACCGAAACTTCCAGCCTTCCTTCTTGTCCACCACTTCAAATGCGTCGCCTGGCAGCAACTTGCCCGCTATGGCGGCATCCAGAGAATCATACGCATCGGGCTTCTTGGGGTCCCTGAACAAGCGATAGACGAAACCGCCCGGCGAATGGACCGTCACCTCAGTTTCGTCACTCTGAGTGACTGTGCTCTCCAAAAGCGGGAACCACCAACCATATCCCAGGCAGCCATCTGACACATAACGTGGCTTGCTGTTGAACAAAAACCGCACCGGCAACTCCGTGGCCTCATCAAGCGTGATCTTCTCGTCACAGAGCCACCACTTGCTGAAGCATCCCTGGCGATCAGCACTCCAGAGAGCATTGTTGAGGTACTTGAACACAGGCGGCACTGCCGCATGCGCCAGTGAAGACACAAACAACCCCAGCAGGACGAGCAAACTCCCTTTCATGCAGACGAAGAGACCAAGCTTTTCAACCAACCGTTACACCTGTTCACCAGCAACCCCTACCAACTTGTTGTAGGTGGATTGGTAGTCGACGAATCACAAGCCGCAGCGGCGGTCCCACCTGTCTCCGAACTGCTGTAACACGCAGAAGAACCTCCATTGTGACGCAGGGCGGCCGCCAGATTGAATGCCTGATGCCCCATCACTAGGAGCCCCGCCAGAAGAACCGCTCTGAATGCTTTTTTCATATTTCAGGAGAATTTGTGGAGATTATCTCCATGGTTACGCAGATGTCCACCAAAAGTTCACCCCATAGTAGTGTTTTCTCTCTCGCGATAGAAAGGAGATCCCTTATGGCCTTCCGGCTAGGTTTGGGCATTGTCATAGCGGTCGATATCCTCATGCGTTTGTTGGACGTGAGGGAGCATTATACAGACGATGGGATCTGGCCACGCAATGCCGCGATGGTAGATTTTGGCAAATACCCTTGGCTTTGGTCGCTTCACTACCTGAACGGCAGCCTCCTCTTCAACACCGGGCTTCTTATTGTCACTGCATTGTCAGGACTCTGGCTTGCCTCTGGAAGATCCAATCGATGGGCCACATTGATAACGTGGGTGCTGGTGTCCTCAGTCCAACATCGGACTCCCGGTCTAAACATGGGTGCGGACACACTTTTGCTTGTATTGCTCTTCTGGAACTTCTTTCTGCCTTCATCGACTCTTACTTCCGATAAGCAATTTTCTGCTCCAACTACCGGCTGGCCCCAGCGAGCACTTCTGCTTCAAGTATGCCTCATGTACTGGTCGACCGCTTTGTTCAAAAGTCATCCTGTATGGCGGTCCGACTATTCTGCCGTTGAGTTCGCATTGGGAATTGAGTCCTTTCAGGCGTATTTGGGTCCCGAAGCCCTGAGATTTCCTAGCCTTTTGAAGGTTCTAACTTGCTCGACGATAGTTTTGGAGGAGTTGGGACCAATTGTCGCACTGTTGGGCAGTAGATTTTGGATCGCCCGTACAGCAGCGGCGATTTCATTCATGGCATTTCATTTGCTCGGCCTGGGTCTCACAATGCGACTTGGCATCTTCCCATGGGTGTGCGCGGTAGCTTGGCTGCCTTTCCTCCCAGCACAGTTTTGGGACAGAGTTGCCCACCATTTTGGCCGTCTGGCCCGCCATCCACAGGTTGACACTTGTAGCCAACAATTGCCACTCCGCCAATGGTACCGCCTGCCGAATCCCCTTGTCATCAGCTGCTTGCTATATGTGTCATGGTGGAATCTCTCCGTCCTCTACACAAAGCCTCTTGCCAAGATCTTCCCCGAGATGCTTCGCACACCAGGACACTGGTTGGGTATTGCCCAAAATTGGCAGTTTTTTGCCCCTCGGCCGGCTACGCGAGACGGATGGTATGTCGCCAAGGCCAAAACTTCCGACGGCAGGGAATTCGACCCTCTCCATGGGGGCGGTCCAGTCACTTGGAACAAGCCAGTTCAGGGAGTTGCCAAGGAATTCAAAAACTCAAGGTGGCACAAGTATCTGCACAGCACTTTTCTAGGGCGACGCCAGTCCCAAGTCGATGAATATGCGAGATACATCACAAGGGAGTGGAACCAGAGTCACACAAGCAAGATCGAATCGCTTGAATTGTACTACATGCTCCAAGATCATTTCCATCCGGAGGATGGAATCCGGCCGATAAAGGTCTATCCCAGCTCTGGACTCAACTCAGAAGGCAAAGCTCTTTTTCAAGGAGACATCCGATGGGAGGCGGAACAGGCAGATCAAAAGCAACCGGTCAAAAAGTAGCACCCTCAACACTCAGAACAGCGGTTAGCCAATTCGGAACATATTGACCTGCCAAGGGACAGGGTTCGATTGTGAACCTCTTGGACGCAATTCCTTGGGGCTCCCAAAAAAGTTTTGCTTCACCTGTCCAGAATGCCCCCAACAACACATGAACCTCACCGTGTTCCTTGAGTTGCTCAAAGACAGTGTTGGAGGGATTGCCAGGATTGATCAACCAGATTCGCCTCGCAGCCACCGGGTTGAACTGCAACTTCTCTTCCGCGACACCAACACCCGAAACTACCGCTATGTCCACATCCTGAATGTTTCGACTATGCTCCTTCCATTGTATGTGAAATCTCGGTGCTAAATTGCTATCCTCAGCAGCGGATCGAAGCTTGTGTCCGTAAAACGCGCCGAGGACTGCTTGATCAGGCTTGGCTACAAAAACGGAAAGCTGCTCACCTCCTTTCCCGATAGTCACGATCCCCTGGCGGAGAGCAAGTTCCAGATGGCCTTTTCCCATACCCCCCAATACCGCCAACACTCCCAGGAGCATCATTCCGGCAACAGCCGAGACCGCGAATAGAATACCAGAAGGCCAGTCGGCAACAACAACACGGGCCACAACGACACAGACGAGCGAGAGGGTTGGCACTATCCAAAGCCACGGTTGATGGGCAGTGTCACTGAAGGATGCGGAAAGACCAAAGCATATCCACACCGCCAATGGAACAGACAACCAGTGTTGAGCTCTTCCCGGAAAGCAAAGGACGATGACGGCGGCCCAAGACAAGACATAGGCTATTCGGATTCCCCATCCAAACTCGACTAGCCAGGTCAAATGACTGCTCACAAGCTGACGGTACTTCTCAAGTCGACCCGTCTCCTGATACCATTGTCTGTACGCATCGCTCGCCCGCCCAGCTCCCCAGCCCTCCGGGGCATCCCACATCATCCTGGGCACCTTTTCATAAATAGCCCATCGATTAACCACTGAACCATCTTGCGCGACAAAACCTGGTTCATAGCGTTTTGAGGCACCTAAATAGCCACTGTAGCCGACCAGAGCCGCAGCGGTGACCACACATGCAATGATTCTGTTCGCGGGCCATCGTCTCACGCAGCAGACGAGGACAATGGTTCCTCCGACCAATGCGACAACCGAACCGCGTGAATAGGTGTGCACCAGACACGCGCCAAGCACGGCATTGGCTGATAACGAGAGCCAGAATCCGTACTTCCACAGATAAGCGGCTATCCACAATGAGATCATGAGAGTTGCAATCAACGCTCCCGTGAAATTGGGGTTTCCAAGGCCCCAGTCCAAACGGCGCACCCCCTCGAAAAAGTAGTCCCTCATTTAGCCTGTGGTTGAGCTTGTCCTGCTTGAGCCGCCGGCAATGCGGCGAATGCTCGTCCATCATCTGCTTTCCGCGTAGCTTCTTCCAATGTCATCCCCCACGCTTTAGCAATTCCCTCCGTTGGCAGGGGCACACGCTGTTCCTTGGGCACCCACCAGTTGTCTGCGTCACTGGCAGGACTGATTTCATGATTGATCAGGTCCCCAAAGTATGCCGGTGCTGCCATGTTTTTTGCAAACAGTACCGCAGGCGGAATCTTGGGATGCCGATCCTTGGCACGCTGCTCGACACTTGTTCGCCGGAGGCTCAACGCATAGTCAAAGAACGCCACCGAAAGCTCTTCAATGTCGCGTCGAGACGCATGACCAAGGCTTGGCCCAGCCTTGAAGATCATCGGGAGTTTGGCTTGAAGGCCACGTTGGTAGAAGTCGAAGCTGTCACGAAATCCCCCATCAGCCTCACCGGTTGTTACCAGCCAGAGCGTCTGCTCGGCACCTCTGGAAAATGGTGCCCTGTAGCCCACTCCGATGTGAGTATGAACTGCAAGAAACTGCCCTGGGTAGCGCATCGCGATTTGATTTGAGAAGAATGCGCCCCGGGAGATTCCGTAGAGAAGCATGCCATCGTTGGGCAACTTGTGCTCAGACGCAATCTTTCCAACACCTTCTCTCCAAGCTTCACCAAAGACACTGAACTTACGCTGCAGTTCATTCTCCATCTCAGGTGTCAAGGTGTCGATCCTGGTGTTAGGTGGAAGCAAGTGAGCCGTATTCCAGGTTATCATCGCAAGGCCGCTTCGATCAGCAAACCTCACCAGATAGTCGTCAGTGCTCTTGAGTTTGTTGACCAGCGAAGTGTCCTCCTGCTGCCAGGTGCAGAAACAGAGGATCCCGTTGGGACTCTGGCCTTTTGGAATCGATCCTGGCACCCTAACGAACAAATTCAGCTCAGGCATCTCCGGGAGCTTTGTTTTGAACGTTCTTTTGGCAATCTGAGCAAGGGGTGTTGATTCAGTCTCTTTCCGCATTGACTTCCAGATCCCCAGAAACTCCGAATTGGGGAACCACGCATAAGCCTTCGGATCGGGCCTTTCGGTCATCGAACGAGAAGGTGGTGTCAAACTATGGAGGTGAACCCAGCGGTTCATCTCCTTGTTGGAGCTAAAAACAGAGTCCAGGAAGCTTCTGGCAAAGCTCTCCTTCACCCGAGCGGGCAACCAAGCCTGGGGCATCGCCATGAATCCGACTGGATTGTACGGATCCGCACGACGCAAGTCCTCGAAGTGATACAAACTGTTTTTGTACTGACCATCGGATTCGGCCACCACAATCCCCGGGGGAACTTTCAACAAAGTGGTAATCGCAGGAAACTTGCTGGCACCGCTGCAGTACCAAGCCCGGTATCTGGAGGGAGCGCGGACCAACATAAACTGAAACCAGGTAGCGGCAGCACCCTGTGCATGCACCACCAATGGCAAGTCTTTGTAGTCGGCTCCCGCGAGGCTGTTGAGTTCTCTGTAAAACGCTGTTTCGAGACCCTTTACAGCCGAGTCATCAGAACGGACAGTTCCCTGCTTCAACCCCACCAGCAATACCGACCACTCACGTTTCTTTGCGTAGTCAATCCACTCAGGATCGAACCTCACCATAGCGGGGAGAGTGCTGTTTGCTATCACCAGGACGGCCTTAGGCGCTGCCACATTCTTGATCCACCGCAACTCACACGAGGCAAATTCCCGCGTGCTGAAACTCCGACGCCCGAACCCCGGCGTCATTTTGGGCCAGTCAACAGGTCTCAACGCCTTAACAACGCCAACAAACTCAGTGCTTGGATACCATCCGAATCGTATGGGATCAGGCTGGAATTTCGCGTCCTCAGGGTGAGGGGTAAGCGTGTGAACATTTAGCCATTGTCCGGACTTTCCACTGCCTGACAGACTCTCCTTCAGGTAAGACAGGACAAAGCCATCCACAAGGGACGGTTCCGCCTTGATGTCCCACCCCGCAAACGTTATCTCGTTGTTTCTATTGCTTGATCTCAGTTCTTCGAAGTGTTCGAGATGCCCGATATACTCCTTTTCGCTCAACGACAAGATTGCCCCAGGTGGCCATACAAAGTCCTTCCTTCTCGGAATCTCCGCGAAGCGGGCGGCCCCTGCCAGAACCCACCTCGTTTGTCGACCAGGATGTCGAGCCATCCAGCTCTCCAGCCAAAAACCTGTTTCGCCCGATAGGTACAGCATGATCGGCACTTTATGCGCAACTTGATTGGACACCGAATCCGAAGATCCTGACTCCTCAGAATCTCTCTTGGGGGCAGAATCAAGAAGCTTGCTGTCGATCCAATGCGGCAAGGTTTGCTCGATCGCATCGACGATGATCTTGCTTTCAACCTTCTTCACCACGTTGAAGCGCAATGTCACGAGACTCGTTCCCGTTTCCCTCGCAAACCTAATCCAAGCTTCGTCACGAAAGATGTCGCTTCGATCTGCATCATTCGCAACGACAAGAACCCTTCCGCAGTCCGCTTTCGGAGCATACCCCTGGAGCACAAATGTCTCGAATTCATTCTTTGAAACCAGTTGATGCTGCAAAACCTCCACGCCAGGCAAATTCGTCCCTTGCAGGTGGTCAGCAACTTTTGCACCAGCATCGGTGGTTGCACCGTTGCCATCCTTGCTTTGCGCGCTCACGGTCAAGGACGTCAGGCCCATTGTGAGACACAGACTGCTCAAAATCAGTTTGAATGCGTTCATGGTGCACTCGGTGTTTTTGTGGGGGCCGGGATCGTTCCTGCGCTTTGTACCGGAGGGCTCGGCGGTTCTGTAGCCTTTGAGGCCGTTGCACCCGGGCCAGGACCTTGCTTGGGAGCACTTCCGACACGCCACGCTTCCTCGATATCGGGATTGGGCAATCTCTGACGATTGGCATCTGGAACCTGTCCCTCATCCTTTCTAAAATAAACTCGACCGTTAGTCACATCAGCCACTGCCGGTGCCTCTTGCATTTGCTTAAGCATGTATTGGGACACTTCCGCTACCGCGGGTTTGCTTCCCGCCTTTTGCAGCGCCATTGCATCTCCGGCATCTTTTGCCCATACGAAAAATGCAACACTCAGCGGTGTTGTCCAATCATCAATAGTTCCGGCGGCTCCCTGCGGAGCCTTAAATACTACCGGTCTTTGACTCGACGCCGAGGACCTAAAGTACTTTAGAGACTCTTCATAACCCCGATGCTTGCCTCCTGAAGTCAGCAGCAACGGTATCTGACTGGAGCTTGCCGAAGTGGGAGAGAAGAGGGAGCCAGCGTGAAGATGCACGGCAGCATACCTTGTAGGATCCTCCAAAATCAGAGCCTGTCCGAAGTCGGCTCCACTGCCATTGGCAAACAGATAATATGGCGAACCAGGCCATCCCAGTTCCCGAATCGCATTGCCCACGACCCGCCACAGTTCTGGATTCACGAGTTTAGCCACCTTGGCTATTCGCACCACATCCTGTGGATCCGTATCAATCCCTAGGCCCAGCTTTTTGACATTCACAGCAATCACCCCAATGCGTTCTCTCTCCCACAAAGCTGATCTGAGGTCTGTGTTTGACTTAAGGCGGCCAATCAGAGCCTCATCGTCATTTTCCCAGGTAAGCCAGAGCTGCACCATTCGCACGGGAGCCCCCTCCTTCACCCTGCCAGGAACTCGAAAGTAGATCTTGGAGGATGTCGCGAGCTCTACAAGGTTCAACTCCGCTGCGGCTATGGCACAATCGGGTCTTTTGGGTCTTTCTTGATGCAGCAGCTTCCATGCACCGGGCAACTCGTCCCCCGCAACCCATGATTGAAGTGTGGCCGAGGGAGCCTTTTCCAACGTTGCACAATCCATCTCGGTATGAATATGAAACCACCGTGATTGAGCAATTCCACCCGACAGTACAAAGCTCAAGGAATTCTGCGCGTAACGATCCAAATAGGCACGCCCCACACCCTTGCCGTCTATCAGCAGGAAGTTTATCTTGTTTTCAACTTTGGTGCGCCGGAGATCTTGAAAGAAGAACAGGTTCTCCTGGTACGACTTCGCCAGCGTCGACACGACTATGCCTGGAGGATACTCAATGCCCCTCGGCACAAACGGATACCGTGGCACATCGCTCGTGCACCAGAACCCCCACAGCCAGGGTTGACGCATCATAATGCGATGCATCCAGACGGCTCCAGAACCGCTGGCAAAGCATACCCCTTTTAGATTTGCCCCGTATGCTTCCTCTGCAAGCCTGTAAATCCTGTTCGAAAGATCCCCCGTCGTCTCGGACAAACGCCGGGCAGGCTCCTGTGGATCAAATCCAACTGAAATTATTCCTAGTTGGTGTTGCTGAGCAAATTTGACCCAGTGGGGATCTTCGAGAGGCACCCTGGGCTTGGCCATCTCCGAGGCAACAACGATATATGCCTTGGGCTTCGCAGTTGCTGGAACCCAGAAAAATTCTACTCTCTTGAAGTAATCGTTTGCCCCAAATGCCTTCCGTTCAATTCGATATGGCAGAGCATTTGCCCGCATCTCTTGCATCGCTTCTGGACCCTTCGGTTGTGCCACAGCGGGTGTCGTTGCTGGCGGCACGGTTGCAGCAGGAAGGCTCTTTTGACCCAATGCCGTTTGCTGCGCCGGCAATCCAGGCACCACCACCAGCAAGGTCGAAAACAATGCGCTCTGAAAGATCTTCATGGCCGATGAAAAGTTTCCCATTTTTTAGCCAGTTTCGGAGATGGAAACCAAGAAGCGAACGTGGGGTGAGTGCTGACGTCCTTCGGGTCCAGTTCCCTGCAGGTGCCAATATCCCTCCATACCCCTGAAGGACGCAGTTTCGACAAGTGGCTTGCAAGCAGCGATTCAAAGTATTCTCTCGCAAAGGATTCGAACTCCGAACTTCGCTTATGGGACGCCTGCGGAATGCTGATCCAAGTCCACTGTCTACCAAGCTCCCTTCCTCTTTGGAAGTGCTGGAGTGAAGCCCAATAGCAGGTGGCATCAAATTCGCCACATGCCACCAGTGCTGGGGCATATTTTTCAGATGGGGCGGCCGGTTCCCATCTTACAACTCCACATCCGCTCCAACCCACCACTTTGTCAGGGTAAATCTCGGCAAAGGAAGCTGTGAATCTGGCACCTGCTGAGAAGCCGTACACCAAGAGAGGAAGGTCACCTGCGCCAGCTTGCTTGAGTGCCTGGATCACCAGGGCTCCAGACCCCAGCGTTGCGTCGGAATAGCAAGCCAGCGGGTAGGATTGCTTCGACACAAACCAGATGCCACAAAGCAAGATCTGGTTCCGAAGAGCATATTCCTGCCACTCCTTTTCAAGCAGCCACTTGCCGCCGTTTCCGTTCTTCCCGGGGCACAAAATGATTGCCGCCTTCGGTTTGTATTCTGACTTGAGATAGAAGAAGTCCGCCTTTTGGATGTGGTCGTTGGGCACCAATTGCAGATGCTCTAGAACTGGAGGTGCGCACTCAGCCGTTTCCAGCCCTGAGAAGCTCCACCATGATGCGAGCGCACACAGCACCACTCGCGCTGCTGTACCAGATCGTTTCATTAGTGAAGGGAATTCTTGTTTCGTGCCAGCACCACCCAGGCTATCCCCAAGCCCACGACAACATGGACTATCAGTAGAACCCATGACGCATTGTACTGAGCTATTGCGGTCTTGGTTGTCTGCTGGACAATATCATAGTGCCTGAAGGACTCGAAGGTCCTCAGGTAGCCACTCCATCCCCAGTACGCTGCAATAAAAGGTCGTGTCAGAAGGGTTAGCCAGGCTGGAAGCGCCAGCACGGCACCAGACAGTGGTAGCTGAAGACCAACGAGATAGATGGCCAGCAACGACGCCCTCTCCGGCGAACGTGAAACAGCTGAAAACATCAAACACGTCGAACTCATGGCCAGAGTCGACAGGAAGAGTATCCAAAACTGAGCTCCAAGTTCCCCTGGGAAGCCGCACATGGTTTTCACGAACCAAGTCATCGACAAGCTTTGCACCAGACTCAGTACAGTCACAAAGACCACTTTTGTCCCGATGTAAGCAAAGGGGGACAGACCCGATCTCAGCTCCTTGTTCAGAACATCCCTTTCTTTGGCAATCTCCCTGGCTCCATTATTGGCCCCTATCAGCGTCAAAAGGATTACCTGAAACATGCTCAGGCCAGCGACCAGCGAAGACACATGAAAAGACTCCTTCATCAAATGGAGCCTCTCGGTAAGTCCATCCACCACACTGGTTTCAATCCTTAGCGAGAGACTTCTGACTTCAGGGAGCCCATTCGAGGCAAAGACGGCCACGAGAACCGGAAAAGTGATCAACAGCATTAACTGAAGCCACATCTGCCCCTTGTCTCTAAAGAAAAGAGTGGCCTGCCTTTGAAGAAGTACACAAAACTGTCTGATCACTCCTGCCGGTGCTGCGGTACGCAGTGCAGTTGGTCCTCCCCCTCGATCTGAAGTCCCGGATTCCAATCGTGTTGCCACGAGTTGGTCGGCTCTCCCATATACCTCTTCCCACGAACTCGCACCAAATGACGGAAGGACCTGGTCTGGTGGACCGTCATAAAGCAGACGCCCTCGGTTGAGAAACAGTACCGTGTTGGCAAACTGCAGGTTGGCTACCGAATGAGTCACGAGAACCACCGTCTTGCCTGTCTGCTGCACCAACCCCGCCATCCATTGCATCATTTCAAGTTCGGCATGGGGATCCAGCCCACTGGTCAATTCGTCCAGTAGTAGAAACTGCGGGTCACTTACCAATTCCTCCGCCAGCGCCAGCCGTCGCCGTTGTCCTCCAGAAAGAGTGGCCACACGCTGATGTAGGATCGCAGATAGTCCTGACAATTCCACAATCGACCTGAGCCAGGCCGCCCTGTCATTCTGTGAAACTCCACCAGGCAGCCGTAGACTCATGGAATTGCTCAGAACCTCCTCAACCGAGAGATTCTCATGAAATGCCGCGAACTGAGGCAGGTATCCAACTGCAAGCGGTAGGGCCGTGCGAAGCTCAGCGGGATCATATCCTCCAACCCGCACAAGACCCGAAGTAGCAGAAGTCAAACCGGAAAGCACCCGCAAGAGCGTACTCTTACCGCACCCACTTGGACCAACCAAAACAGCGAAAACACCTCCTGCAATTTCAAAGTCCAGATCCTGCAGCAGCAGCTTGGCGGGGTCTTTTGAAGCTGCAAAGCTGAGCTGATGCACACTAACTCCTGTCATGGAATCGTGAAAGGGGGTGTAGGGACGCAATGGCTGTTCGACACAACTGGATCAATCAGCTCTGCCAGAATTGCTGTTCTTGGTCCCCTCTGGCGATTCCGCCCCTTTGGCACCACGCTCAGCAACTGCTGATACTGGCGCAGGTCTCCCCAGAATCGTGTTAGAGATGCGTTGAATCCCTTCATTGGCAATTTGGCTGGGAGGATATTGCCGTTGGGCATTGAGCATCCAGGTCAAAGCAAAGCCGTCATCCCCACGCCTTTCGGCATCGCGGGCTTTTGAGATGGATGCAACGAAGTCTGTCGCACGCACCGAGACGTCGGCACGAAATTTGTTAAGCTTCGAATCTTCGGGCCAATCTTGTGTAGCCAGCTCCAAAGCTTCCCAAGCGCCGAATGGATCTCGACTGCGGTCGAGAAGACTGGCCTTTTCATAAGCTAGTTCAGCACCTTTTACTTTTTCCAGTGCACTCTTCAATTGCTCTTCCCGTTTGGGGTCTCCATGTACCGCCCCGGCGAATTGCAACTGCTTCTCGAAAATGAGCCTGAAGTTTGCATCCTTGACCGCACGGTCAAAGTCGTCAGCCCCCTGGTTTTTGGTATCCTGTGATGCAAAAAACTGCTTGGATGCCGTCTCCAGATCGGGATTTCCAGGCCATGTCGCCGCCGCCACTCGGAACTCCTCCATTGCTTTGTCGAGTTGCCCCTGTTGCGCCGCAAGCTTGGCCATACCGAGACGCATCTGACTCTCACGTTTTACACCGTCCACCAAGGCCCTTGGCTTCGTGCCATCAAAGTCGACAACATCCTTCTCAAGTGCTTTCAAAGTGGTCTCCAGCTTCACAAAGTCCTTCGCTTCAATCATTGCCTGCACCTGCTGAAGCTTCTCGTAGTACTCAGCGGTTTGCAGCTTTTGAGCCCTCAATACAGACTGAAATGCCGGATGATACTGAGACTTGAAAAAAGCTTCGCGTAGGATTTTGGATCCTGAAGCAACTTTTTGCTGCTGTACTTTGAACTTGAACACCTCAATATCACTCTCCGTTTGACGAATGATTTCCGATGACAACGCCGCCTGCTGCGCCAGTTCTGGAGGCAGGTCCCCGTCCCCGAACAGAATCCTGTAGAAATCCGCAGAAACTCTCGCATGATAGTGACGCCTTCCTTGAAATAGGACGTCGACGAACTTTTTGAAATCAGCCTTGGCCTTCTTCTCAAGCTCTTCCATTTCCTTTTCATTGAGACGCATGCGGGCCCTCGAATCTAGGGAATTAAAGTATTCCTCTGTGAGCTGCAATTTCCCCATCACTCCGCTCACCGCATCTGACGCATCTTTCGGGCTCGGGAGAAATGCCTTGTTACCATTGTTTTTGTCGCCTTGATTGCCCTGCTTGCTTCCCTGACCCTGAGGTCGACCATTTATGGCATTGCGGCGGGTCCGATCCTCCTCCTTACGCCACACATCATCTGAGATCATGTCGGCATTCCGACTCGCAACCTTGACCTTCTGCTGAAGCGCCCTGTTGGCGGCATCCAATTCAGCCTGGTTGTTGCGCATGTCCCAGAAGCTCAATACGCGGTTGGCAAGCTGCCGGCTGATCCCAGCATCCCACGGATACTCGCTTAAGGTGTAGAGATTCCCGACAGCTACTGCGGCCTGCCGCTTGTCACGGAGCAAATTCACCGTTTGCTTGAACAGATCCTCGTATGCCTTAACTTCCTGAGCATCCACTTCGGCGGAGTTGAGGTAACTTTCCAGTTCCGGTGGAATGAGATTCTCAGCTCCACTGAGCATGTCTGCGGCCATTGCTTTTTGCTGCATAGTTGCAGCTCCGCCTGCGCCACCTTGGGCCGCTGAGCCATCACCAGGCTTGCGATTGTACAGATAGTCGAGTGTCGTGCCTGTCGCCCCCCCATTGGGACTGCCTTGTGGAGATGGGGTGTTGCTTTGCGGTGCAGCACCTTGAGACGTGGCTCCAGACTCCGGCGCAGGTGCGCCAGACGGTTGTTGCGCAGCAAGGCCAAGGCTGAATCCCGCACAGATCACAAGCCCAATAGCCCTACTTCTTCTTGAATCTTCGCGCATAGATAATCCCTCCTTTGCCGACTTCCAGTTCTGCGGTGTACCCCTGCCCCTTTACAAACACGACATTGTTTTGGTCCGGTGGTACAAGCACAGCTAAGTTCTTTTGTGATGTCTCCTCGCGAAACGAAAACAACCGTCCCTCGGAGATGGCCGAACCAAGATCTGCATCGACCACAAGATTTGCCTGAAACCGACCGCCAAGAACCCGCTCGTATCCAGCCATATAGTCTTCCACAGGGAACCGCTCCAGCGTCCGGTAGGGATCCCCGGTGAACGTAAGGACGTAATACCCGATGCCTAGAATGGCGATTGTGGCAATGGCCCCCACCACTGCCCACACGGCAGCATTCCCTCTAGGCTTGGATTGCATACCTGTTTGAAAATGAGCAAACGGCGGCGTCACCATTTGAGGCGGTGACACTTTTTCGTGCTGATGCTCGGGGCCGGAGTAGTCCATCGCCCCAGATGCTAGTAATTTAAATCCTGATGGCAAGCATTCTATTCATAACTTTTTGGAAATCACTGCCTCCTCCAAGACCTTCAGACGTGATTCGCAAAACTGCCCATGACTAGGACCTCTTCTTCCCCGCCCACCGCTTCTTCTGGGCCTCAATAATGCGCTGACGTCCCTCTTCGGACATCACTCGCTTCTTCCTGGCTGCCTTTTTCGCCTTGGGAGCTTTCTCCTCAACTTCCAAAACCACCTTCGCCGGCCGACCACGACGCTTGGCAACTACGGGAGCATCACTGGACTCGCCAAGGATCGCAGCCAAGTCGGTTTCCAGTCGCTGGATCTTTTCAGCGATGGCGAGGGCTTGTTTGAGGGCTTCGACAGACGGTTTGGATGAGGTATTGGCCATGGAGGCAGTGTAGTCACAAAGTATGACGCTCCAAGCAGAATCTTAGGGAGGAAAGAGCCAGGCAAAAGTTCGCTTGCACTCTCTTCGTCCACACTGCGGCCCCTAGCCGAAGATGTCATCGAGAGAACACTTTAGACGCTCCATGACTGTCTGAAGCCTCCCGAGGGTGATACTCTGCTGGCATTGCTCAAGCCGAAAGATGGTGGATGCAGGAAGGCCAACCTTCCTAGAGAAAGCAGCATAGGTCATCTCCCCTCGCTTTTTGCGAAGAAAGGCAGCTAGCTTCTCATCCAATTCTGATGCCACCCGCAGAGAATTAGCGAGAAGCCATTCCGGATACGGAATATTTGCCTTGACCGGGGAATTTCCTAGAGGTTATTCGACCCATGCCTCGCCGATCAACCGGAAGGCCCACAAAAAGTTCGGCCATGGAGATCTTCATCCTCAGAGACGGCGAAAGTACCGGCCCCTACTCTCCTGGTGAAGCCAGAGAGCTTATTGACTCACAGCAGTTCCCCGCATCCACACCGGCTTGGTACGGTCGTCTGACAGCCTGGATGCCGCTTGAGAAGGTGCTCGAACACATCGATCTCCCTTTCCCGGCACCGGAAATACCGACTCTCCCTCAGGGATCTGCTTTTCTGGTCTGCATCAGCGGCCCGGACAAAGGAAAACGGGCATCTCTCAAGGAGGATTCCCCGGTCACCCTCGGCCGGTCCGCTTCCTGCAGCATCCTCTCGGACGACTCGGACGCTCTCGACGAACACATCCGGATTTCGGTCGCCCAGAAAAAGGTCACCGTTGAACCCCTGGGGGCAGCAACGGTATTCTTGGATGGTCAGCCGTTCGCCGGCGGCAGCTTTTCCGCCAAACAACAGCTCCGTATTGGTCGATCCCTCTGGCAGGTCGAAGCTTCTCGCGACTTCAAAGCCAGTGCCGAAAAGATGCTCGGCTCGGTCGCCAGCAAGATCAGCTCCGCCGCGGGTCTTGAGGAGCTTCAGGATTTTCGTTCTGCCAATCTCTTCTCGGCAGTCTTCAAGAAGCGCACGGACGAAGAGTTTGAGGTACACTTCGCTGCCGGAACCCCCTCAAACACCCCTGAACTGGCGCAAATCGACACCCGCTGGCCTCAACCGTGGGCATTCCTGCGAGCGTTCCTTCTCTCCATTGGTGCATTCATTGGCCTCTACTACACCTGCTTCCATTTCGAGAACCTCAAGCTCATCCCAGGAGTCATCATCGTGGGAGCTTTTGCAGTTCCACTCTCGATCCTTGTTCTCTTCTTCGAGATCAACGTCCCTAGGAACATTTCCGTCTATCAGGTCATCAAGTTGGTTCTCACGGGAGGCATGCTCTCCTTGCTGGTTTCAATGTTCCTCTTCCAATGGTCGGACAGCATCGGCCTCTCTTGGATGGGCGCTTCCGTCGCTGGAATCGTAGAAGAGTCCGGAAAGTTGGTCGCCTTGATCATTGCGGCCAGAAAACTGCGGTTCCCATGGACTTTAAACGGTCTGGTACTGGGTGCCTGCGTCGGAACCGGATTCGCAATTTTCGAGACCGCTGGCTACGCATTTGACGCATTGATCACCGGTTGGGCCACGCACAGCGGTTTCCAAGGGGTGGTCATGATGACTGAGACCCTGCTGGTTCGCGCCATCTTCACTCCTCTAGGTGGACACGGAATCTGGACTGCGATGGTTGGAGCAGCCCTCTGGAGGGTAAAGAGAGACAATCCCTTCAAGTTCGAGATGCTCAAGGATCCCAAATTCCTCCGAGTCTTCATCGTTGCCGTTCTTCTTCACACCATCTGGAACTCGCCTCTGGATCTGCCGTTCATGACCAAATACATGGCAGTCGGCTTCATTGCGTGGGTGGTGGTGCTCAGCCTGGTCCAGATGGGATTGAGAGAGGTGCGGGAAGCTCAAGCCATCACAACACCGTCAAACGAGGCGTCAACACTTCCTGATTCCTCTCTCCTTCAACCCGATCAATCATGAACTGCCTTGGCAAGATCTCACTGGCCTTTTTTGGCGTCATCATCCTCTTCATCGCTCTTGCAGCCGGATCCACAACGCACACGGCAGTCCGCACTGTCGAACGTGGAGGTTCCGGATCAGGAGCAGCGATAGCCTTCCTACTTTTACTAGGAGCGGGAGCTGTGGCTTTCGTTGTCTACTCTGCTCGCCGCTCGAATGCACAGGATAAACGACGTCAAAAGTCCAAGGACGAACGCCAAGAGCTGCAACGGGCCGAGGAAATCGTCAGACAGTACGGTAGCGACGGAGAGAAACACGCGGTTGCTTCCGGCAAGGTCGACGCCCGAAGTTTGGCTCACGACATTCTCGTAAGGGCTCGCCAAAGGCGCTGACCCCCTCCCCTCATTCCAGCACAACAACTGGTATAGCAAAGTGCAGACAAAAACCACTGCACTCAAAAACCATGATGAAACACATCGTTACCACCATCGCACTCACCATTCTGGCATCCTCAGCCTTCAGCCAATCCGTTCTCAAGGACGAACTGAAGTCACTGAAGGATAAAAAAGAGGCGGCGTACCAGCAAGCCGAACAGGTGAAACTGGATCAACTCGCCAACGTCAACAAGAAGTACTACGAGGTCTTGAAGCAACTCCTGCTCAAGGCCAAGGTCTCCAACGCCAAAGACAACGAACTGATCTGGGGCATCAAGCGCGAGCTTGCTGACCTGGGACACTTCGAACCGGAAGACTGGTGCTACGGGACCTGGATTGTTGGCCCACGCCCTGAAGATCCACACACAGTGTTCAAGCTCGACTTCGACGGAGCAGTCTACCGGGTCAACAGGGATACCGGCAAAGCCTTTGAAGACATTGGCTCGTCGAAACTGGAGATCCTGAGCGACGCCAAGGTGAAGTTCAAGAGCTATCGCATTGTTTACGAGGTTCAGAAGATCTCAACAGGCAAGGCGAAGTTCTCATTGTTCACCGAGCAGGGCAAAACAAGCGAAATGCCGGCAGTCCGTCAGTAGGGCTCAGTATGGAGGGGGCGGCGCAAGCCAAACCCTTTTTTAGCTGACCGAGCACGCAGTTCTTGGAATGTCTCCAATCAGTTCAATTTCGCCGTTAGACTCAAATTCCTTTATCGGCCTTATCACCAACGGGAACGCCTTGAGACAGGCAAGATCGGTGGACCACTCGGACCAGACTAGCGCAGCGCCCAATAGACTCAACGACTCAGACGCAGTCTTCCCAGTTAGGTGACAGTCTACACTGCATGCCCTCTCCCATTCTAGGAACCACATTGCTGCGGTTGCTCCATCTTTGATCGGACAACCGCACCTGCCATCACGATTATGCGCAGCCCCACTGACAAAAGCCTCCCATAGTAGCAGCGACGGAATTTTACTAGATCTCCACTTCGAGACATCAAGTGTTGCATAGACCTCTGTTTTCAGGTGGTCCATTCTCTTCAGCAGCCACGCACACTGATGGAGGCCAATCAACCCAACGTAGCAGCCTACCTTTCCAGACCACGATGGCGATTCATTTTCAGATCTCCGTTTACTCAACATACCTGCGTCCACCGGAACAGGGATATAGCCAGGCGATTCAAACCCCAAGGCTACGGACCTTCCAGATCTTAGATCAAATTCAATCCATTCTGCCAACTTTTCAATGCTCCGATGACCTCTAACTTCATCGGAGTGGGTACTCAGAGCGCTTATCCGTGCCCATCCAAAATTCTTCTTCAGTGTGGATCCCACGTCACAGGCGTAGATGACCCTTTCCGGCAGATCTTTCTCGTCGTTCATCATCCTTTGATAGTTGCACCCAATAATCGATCAAATTCAGTTCGCCTGCCGCAAGCTAAGACAGATTCGGCCGACCTGCAAATGCGGTTCTTTTAGTGGTATAATACATTGAACGCGAAAGGGTTAGCCTCCAGCACCAGCTGAACAGGTCAAAATCCTCTCCGGAAGGCGTCATGAAGGCAAAGCACCGTCATTACAGCCCTCCCATCTCGCGGTTTCTCGTCTCCGTCCTCTACCATGAGGCCCAAGCCAAAGGCATTCCGATGACCAAACTCACGGATCAGCTTCTGCGCCAGGCTCTTACCGGCTCCTCAGGATGGCAGACTGCGGAAACCCTCCGGGAACAGGAGGCTCAGTACCAGATTCCGCCGGCGAAAGCTGCGTAGGAACCACCCACATCCCAAGGAATGAAGCACCGGCCCCACCACAGGCCGGTTTTTTCATGCTCTGGATCCACCCCACACCCACAAAACACCGCCATGGCAGTCAGACTATCCGCCAACTACAGCAAAAAGCTTGGTTTGCCCCAATACAGCAGCCACAGCTTCAGTGCCTCCGTCGAAGTCGAACTCACCGATCTCAATCAGGTCGAATCCGAATGTCAGAAGCTCTACCAGCTTCTTCAGCAGTCGGTCGACCAGGAGATTCAACAGGTCGGCTTCGTTCCCGATCCCAAGCAGTACGGCCAAAAGGGTTCCTCATCTGGTCTCCGCAATGGCTTCCACCGCAACGGGAATAACCAGAACGGCCGTCAGTTCAGGGTCCACAATGGTTCACAAGACCGCTGGGCCTGTACGGATGGTCAACGCGGGTTCATCCTGCGCATCACCAACGAGAACAACCTCGACAAGCAGGAGATCGAAGCTCTTGCCCATCGTCTCTACGGCCTGGGCGTGAAGCATCTCAACAAGATGCAGGCTTCCCAGCTCATTGAGGAACTCCTCACCCTGGCTGGCAAACCCCGTCAGTCCAGGTGGCATCAACAACCTCAACAACAGGCGGCATGACCAATCTCGCTGTTTCTCCACCCCAAAAGGTTGAGCGCAGCGAGAATGAGATCCTCACCGGCTTGCAGCAAACAGTTTCAGCCTCACGGCTCACCTTGTTTCTGCAATGCCGGTTGAAGTTCTACTACCGCTACGTGCTCAAACTGCCCAAACCCAAACCTGCTTCACTCCATGTCGGCAATGTGGTTCACGCCACCTTGAAAGCATGGCACAAGGCGAGATGGATCGGGACACCCCTCACCCTCAAAGGACTCCATGACGAGTTCTCGAAAGCGTGGGACGACCAGAACAAGGAAGAACCCGTCGACTGGCAGGGAGAAGAAGAAGACGAAAGGCTCACCGCTTGGCGTCTTTGCGAACTCTACTACCGCCAGTCCGGATTCGAACACGCTGAAAAACCCGATGCTGTGGAAGTACCGGTCGAAACCGATCTGTCCTCCCATGGTCTTCCGCGGTTGATCGGTGTCCTTGATCTGGTCCAGCAACGCAAAATCATCGACTACAAGACTTCGTCCACCACACCCAACTCTGAGAAGGTGGCGCACACTCACGAAGTGCAGACCAGCATCTATGCCATTCTCTTCCGGGAAGCCGCAAGCATCCGGGAAGAAGGCATTGAACTGCATCATCTGGTCAAATTGAAGAACCCAAAGCTCTGTATCACCCAGCTTCCTCCGATGACCGACAGCCAGCAAAACAGGCTGTTTCATCTTCTGGAAGCCTACCTGGAAGGAATCGACCGCAAGGACTTCGTTCCTTCACCAGGCATGGGCTGCGCGAGCTGCGAGTTCTTCAACGAGTGCCGCCACTGGAATTAATCGAACCATCACCACCCCAAAACCGGAAGAGAAGCCAGCCATCTGCCCTCGTGGTGGAGGCTGGCTCTCTTCTTTTACCCGCCTATGAAGATCATTCCCCTCCTCATGTTGTGCTGTCTGATGCTGGTCACAAGTCCGGCAAAGGCAGGCTGGTTTCCCGAAAAGAAAGACGATCACAAAGAACGGCTCGTCTTCATGGAGAACCAGCTCCAGTCACAACGAAAAACCTCCGATGGTTGGGCCATTGCCGCCGGCATGCTCTGCATCGGATGTGTTTTCCTCTTCGTTCTTGGAACCGCCCTTGGATCAAAAGCCCGCCATGCAGCATCCCAACCTCAACGACAGCCGCTGGATTGATGAAGACAATCCGGAAGTGCTTCCGCCAGCCCGGACCAACAACTGGGCCACCCGATGTCGCCAGTACTTTTCCAAGTACTGGAACCCCAGGTCTGTTCAGCCGCCTCAAGCGGATCCGGACTTTCCACAGTATTCGGCTCCTGAACGGGCTGCAGAAGTCCTCCGGTACATCTTCAACCTCATCGAGCACTGGCTCTCTCCTCTCGGCACCCTCCGGGAATGGCTGCGGATTAACGCCCGCATCGCCATTTTTCTGTTGGTACCGATTCTTCTGGTTGTGCCACTGATCACCTACGCGCTTGGACAGTTGAATGTCTGGGCAGCGTTGATCGCGACGATGACCTCGCAGGTAGTCATCTTCCCTCTCTCAGCCCTGCTTCTGGTAGGACTGATCATCGCCCTCATCCACGTGAGCAAAACACTGGTGGGGCGCAACACGCAGGGACGCAGACCGCCACCGAACTACTACGAATAGAGGGACTCCCCTCACCCGCAACCCCAACCCAAATCAGACCCGCATGCCTTCACCGGCGTGCGGGTCTTTTCATTTCAAGCCATGCAAACCACTCTTTACTACCGCCAAGGATCATCCGACAAAGTCTACACGGTGAGCATCGTCCCGCAGGGTCTTCGCTTCGCCGTCAACATCGCATACGGCCGCAGAGGCTCCACCCTGCAGACGGGCACCAAAACCGACGTTCCCGTTGCCCTGGAAGATGCTCAGATCATTTTCCAGAAGACGGTGAAGGAAAAGACCACCAAGGGCTACATCGAAGGAGAAGCAGGAACCCGATACACGGAGACCGGCAGCGTCCGTAAAAATACGGATATCCTTCCCCAACTCCTGAATCCCATCACGGAAGAACATGCACAGAAGTACATTGAAGATCCCGCCTATTGGATGCAGGAAAAGCTCGATGGTCGGCGGATCCTCCTCAAGAAGACCGCGAACCAGGTCACGGGCATCAACCGTCTGGGACTGGAAACGGAACTGCCCTTAACAATTGTTAAGTCAGCAATGGAACTCCCGGGTGACTTCCTTGTGGATGGTGAAGCCGTTGGCGACACTCTTCACGTCTTCGACCTCCTGGAACTTGCAAATGGAAACCTGCGTGATCAGCCCTACGGGCAGAGAATGCTTAAAGCCATCCAGTTGTTGGCAGGCAGCATCTACAACATGCACCTCAAGCATGTCCCCACGGCTACTCTGACTGACAATAAACGGTCGGTGTTCGCCGTGATGAAGGCCCGGGGCAAAGAAGGTGTGGTCTTCAAACACGAAGACTCTACCTATATTCCAGGCAGACCGGCTTCAGGTGGTTCCCAGCTCAAGTGCAAGTTCTACGAGACGGCTTCGTTCATCGTCGGCAAGATCCATCCCAACAAGCGGAGCATTTCATTGCTGCTGTTTGAAGGCGACAGGATCAAGCCAGCGGGGAACGTCACCATCCCGGTAAATCACGACATTCCAAAACCCGGGGATGTGGTGGAATGCCGGTACCTGTACGCATTCAAGGAGAGCGGCTCCATCTTCCAACCCGTCTACCTGGGCAGAAGGGATGACATTCGCGCTGCTGAATGCGTGGTGGGACAACTGAAGTATAAAATGCACTAAAACGAGTACATTGAATTGGGCTGCCCCTGCATCTAGTATACAGGGACAGTTCATCCCTCTCCAATCCCGAAAGACATGCACAAGCTTGACTTCCTTGAGGTAGGTAAAATCGACCAGGTGCCGACAGCTCCTCGACTGTATCAAAAGTCGTGCCGCGAAGCACACGCACACTTCACGTACAACGTCGGACTGGTCGCGGGTCTCGCAGTACTACCAGGCTTTTCCTTCTGGGCGGCACAGATTTGGCAAGAGTGTTCCACTGAAGCACATCGCCAGATAATGGGCAAACACCGAAAAGTGCCGACCCACAACCAGGACACCATGCTGCGTATTGGCCTCAGATCCCGTGAACTCATGGCACGAGAGTTCAATATCAGCAGCGATCAACAAATCGACCACTTAAAAGAACGAACAGTAACGTTTGAGGAGGTAATTTCGCACTCCGCCTACTTGCACGGAGTGGTAGAAAATCTACTAAAGTCCATTTGCGTCCAGATGTGGGGGGCATTTGAAGTTCTGTGTGAAGACGTCCTGAACGGATCGCTTTGCTCACTACCGACTATCTTCGGTCATGTAGCTCCAGAGGACATGAAGTTCCGAAGCAGGAAGGCAATCCGCAAGTCGTTTACAAAGGCGTTCGCGAGCGACCCAAAAATCGACTCAATATTATCCGACCTTCGCATCGACGCTAGCGCAGCCATCCGTAATTTGCTTGTACACAAAGCAGGAGTTTGCGACATCGACTTCCTCCAGGACACAAGAGGTTGCCAGACGCTGACGCAGTACGCGAACATTACACCTGGAACAGCACTAAAGTTCGATGGGCCTTCTACGTTCGCAATTGTAAATCCGATTGTCCACTTGGGACACGAGTTGCTTATTGCGACAGACAACTGGATCTCATCCAAATTGCCCTCACACCCAAGTACCTAATCCTAGCTACAACTTCGCTTTTAAACCCATGTCCTCTCAAGAGGCATGGGTTTTTCATTTTCAATCTCAAACCCAGAAAGGAAACCACACCATGACACCCATAACCTTGCCCGTCGCAGAGCTTAAATCGGCTCTCAGCGGCTTCAGCAAGATCATTCCAAAGAACAGCACCCTCCCCGTCCTGCAATGCCTCAAAATCGAGCGCACACAGGAAGGTTGGATTTGTCTCACCGCCACCGACCTCGACAGGTTCGTGACGCTCAGACTCGAACAACCGGCCAAAGGTGAACCCGCCTCGCTTCTCGTCCCCTTCGACAACCTCCAAAAGGTGGTGAAGACCTGCGACAAGAACCAACGGATCCACCTGGAAGCCGGCCCCAACAACCACCACAGCATCAAGTTTGATCTCGTCGGCCAGATCGGGGAGACCAAATCCAAAGCTCCCCCGGTCGAGGAATACCCGGAAATCCCAAGGATTAACGGAGAACCGACACCGGTCTCTGAATCGCTCAGAATGGCGATTCTAGACGCCATGACCTGCGCCTGCACTGACGACACTCGACCGCCGCTGAAAGGCGTCTGCGTCGACGTAAGCAAGCATGATGCACACTACGTTGTCGGGACGGATGGGCATCACCTCTACAGCTGCAATTCTTTCAATCTGCCATTCAAGAAATCCCTGCTCATACCAAGGCACAAGTTCCTGGCGTGGAAGGATTTCAATCTCGATGGCGAATGGAAAATGAAGGTCTCGGACACTTCGGACGCCAAATCTGAAGTCAGTCTACAAATCAGCAGCAGGAGGTGGCGCTTCATTACCAAACAACTTCCCGGCAACTTCCCGAACTGGCAACAGTGCGTCCCGGATCCTACTTTGGCAAAAACTCACCTCGAACTGGTTCCCGACAACCTGCAAGCGGTAGCGCAGGTCATCCAGAGCATGCCGTGTCATGATCCCAAGCATCAGACCATCGGCATTCAATGGAACGGGAAAGAGGTCGCACTCCTGACCAAACAGGAACCCACCGATCCATGGAGTCGCATCTCGATTCCAGACGCCAAAGGAACAGGACCAGATGTGACGATCTTTTGTGACCGTCGCTACCTATCCAAAGCCCTGGAGTACGGCCTCACCACTATTGGGCTCATTGATGAAATCTCTCCACTTCGACTCTACCGCGGTGGAAGACAGATGATCATCATGCCTGTGCGAACAATAGGCGCAGTTGAAGAAGTTCAACCTCCACAGCCTGCCCTTACTCATCGCAAAACAGCAACGTCACAAACGTCGCCCACACCTCAACCACCCAAACCAGAAAGGAATCCCATGCCAGCCCCCACAAACACCCCTCCTGATCATGAACAAGCCCCAGGCATTGATCAGATCGTTCAGGTCATCGGAGAAGCTCGTGACACCATCGTGAATGGCCTTAACCGGCTCCAGGATGCGTCCAAGCAACTCCGACAGCTCCAGAAGGGTCGTCGCAATGCTGAACGCGGTCTGCAATCGGTACGAGCCACCATTCAATCCCTCACCCGCCTGAGGATCTAGCGGAACGACCATACCTGAAACGGGAAAGGGCTGGACGTGCTTCGTGCATATCCGGCCCTTCCTGTTTTCAGATGACATCATCACATCAAATGGAAACCGAACCCAAATTCGAAATGGGCGGTCTTTCCCTCACTCCAGGCGCCCTAAACCTCCTTGATCCCGAAGAGGTGTTGAACTCACTGAACCGGCATCAACGTGGAGACTGGGGAGACTGCGATCACGAAGACGCCCAGGCAAACGATCTTGCATTGGTAGAAGGAACCAGAGTGTTCTCCGTCTACCACGACAGGCGGGATCAAAAATTCTGGATCATCACCGAAGCAGATCGATCCATGACTACGGTAATATTGCCAGAGGAATACTGACGACTCCGGACACTTCGGACGGTTAACCTGCACTCCATTTAGAATTGGGCACACCTTACGAAGTGACGCCTATTTCACTGGGGCTCAATGACTGTCCGAAGTGCTCACGGTTGAGGACGGAATTCAATTCTGTACTGCAACATCAACGGGCAGCACTGAGAACAGAGTGTCTGCCAAGTTGGCTAGGAAGCCGATAGCTTCATCACGGCCTCCCTCCCTGTTCTCAAAGAATTTACCAAAATACCATCCTCCTTCTTCGTTGACACGTTCAACAGAACGATCTCGAAGACGATTCTCCACGCCCTCAAGAAGGGATGATCCATTAACCACCCAAATACCGGCGTAGAACTGCTTCCTTGTTCCGTCACCCCCTTGCCCAGGTGTCTCCAACATCAGCATCCAAAGCTTACCTGTCACATCTGAGTAACGAAATGCCCACCCAACGTCTTTGAAGTCAAAAGCAATTCCAGGCACAGCTTTCGACAGCCGGGAATTAATCTCGCCGATCAAGAAGGCATTGTAGCCTCTTAGCAAATTCTGCGCCGCCTTTATCGTCAACAGATTCTCCTCAACAGATCTCGCCTGCTCTTCGGTTATAGTCATGTTCTCTCCTTGTAGTTCATTCATGTGAAGACATAGTTCACGGGCAAACACAACCCATTTTGAGGCTTCTTGTACTCGCTTGATGGAATCAAGGGCCTTCCCAATACGGCCAGACAGGTACCCTAGCGATCTCCATTTCCAGTTTGATTTTTCACCAGGACGTCCATCCCGGGGTGAAAGCAGAACGTACTTCCATGAGACGTTTGGGAATCCACTCCTCAACCCTCTTTCGTAGGTGTCGAGGTCATTATAAAGGTCAGCACGGACTTTTGTTTCCATCAAAATTCCCCAATCATGGCCGACAACAACAATATCGAGCCGACCGCCTTCTATTGGAAACTCACGCATTACCGACACAGGACCGTAGGCAATCAGTTCAGAGTCCAAGTCAACAGTTCCCATGAGAACTGAAAGAAACAACGTACCCAGCCCGTGACCTTCGTCTGGCTTGAGAAAGAACGCCAACAGGTCAGACAACGGATTCTCGTAGTGACCTCTGCCGGCTAAAGAAAAGAGCGTCTTCTCTGGGGAGACAACTCCTGCGCGCTCAACCAATGAACGTAAGCTCTCAAATATTTTGGGTGCATCAGTCTCCATGCAACAACGGCATACCTTCGCCAAAACTCAGTGTCCAGTCCCACAACCAAAATTCTGCTCAAACGTCTACGTCTTTTGATACCATTGACGCTGTTCCATCACCCAGATCTAGAACAACTTGGAAAAACCTGTCCGAAGTGTCCGGACGGCCCTTCTGGACCTTGCCGAAGCCGCAGGAAAATTTCGGCGATCCTCCGTCGGATCATCCCCTCATCTCTCACTGTCATCCATGTTCCCCTTCAGAGAAGCATGGGTTTTTCATTTTCAGCCAAAACCACAACCCTAGACCACCCATGCATATGCAACTACTCGAACAACCCAAACCAAAACGTCCCACCCCGAACCTGATCCTTCACTGCGGAGCTCACAAAGCTACGCTGGATGAAGTTCAGGATGTCAGAACACCCAGGTCGACATCTAGCTGGTGTCCCATCCCGCACAACCGACTGATCGACACCGTCCAGAAGACCCTGGCCAGTACCAATCTCCGCATCGGCACCCAGGCCCACAGCCTCAGCCATGAAGGTCATCGCTACTTCGGTCTGATGGAGATCTTGGGACCAAAGAACGATGATGACTACTGCTGGGTGTTGGGACTCAGAAACAGCCACGACAAGACCTTCCCAGCAGGTATTGTCGCCGGAGCCAGCGTTTTTGTCTGCGACAACCTTTCCTTCTCTGGAGAGGTCAAGTTCGCCCGAAAACACACCCGATTCATCGTCAGAGACCTCCCCGGGATCACGGAGAGAGCCATCGGTCAGCTCATGGCGAAATGGCATGACCAAGACAAACGCATCGGAGCCTACAAGGAAGCTGACATCGAAGACACCACCGCTCATGACCTGATCATTCGGGCCACTGACGTTGGAGTGTGCAGCAACCGACTCATCCCCTCTGTGCTGAAGGAATGGCGGGAACCACGATACCCGGTCTTTGAAGATCGGAGCGTCTGGAGCCTCTTCAACGCCTTCACGGAAGCTCTCAAAGACGGCAGTCTCGCAGAGCTCCCGAGAAGGACCGAAGCCCTCCACGGTCTGCTGGATGTCCATGTCGGTCTCGGGCTGAACTAGCTAAAGAAAAGGGATCCCTGCCAGCCTACGGCTTTTAGGGGTTCCTTTTCTTTAGCTTTCAAGTGGCTACGCGCCAGCACTAGACCGCGTGACTTTCACTTCCTCCAAAATGGGGCTACACCCGAAGCCATAATTCCGGGAGCCAGGAATTTATCGACATGCCGCCAACCTAAGAGGTACCAAGTCGCCTAATCAGCCGAGATTCCCTACAGAACATGCGAGGTTCCTTCTTCATTTGTTTGGTTGCATCCATCTACCGGTCTCTCCGCAACGCTGATTCCAAGCCATCCAAGTAGATTAGCGGGGGGCGTGCCAAAATCAAAGGTCAACTTATTACCGTTGATCCTGATACCTTGAACTATCTTATACTCCGCACCAGGGAACCGATCAGATACTTCGTTTGCCAATCCAGCAAAAAAGTTGTGCGCATCAAATAAGGTTGGAGCGAATGCTTGCGCAACAAAGTTGGCAAAGTCATGACTGAGACGAATATAATAGTCGTCTGTCAAGTTGATAAGATCCAAACGCCCGTCACCCTCCTTCAATCTGGACTTATCCCACTTTTTGTAACGCTCTACTAGCCATCTGGAGTCAGCCTCAATCGATAGCCTAACGGATGAGGCATCAACATTTCTCGAATAATTTCCCACAGGAAGACCGCAATGCTGTGTGAAATTTCTTAAATCTTGAAAGAAAGCAAAGGCCCAACTACTGGACTCCAAATGCTGCAAGCATTCCTGGAATTTCACTTCATCTGGCGAGCCTCTATGGACCTGAATCCAATCTTGTCGAAAGTGATCAATCACAGACTTTGCTGAGGATTGAAAGTTCAGAAGTAGCCTGTCGAGTTCCAACATTTCATCTTCAACAAGGTCCTTTGTCGGCGTGAGAAGCGACCGCACATAATTGCCCCATTGCTCGTAGTTTCGACGAAGGATCGCAAACAATTTGAAACGGTTTCTCGCATGAGCACCCACTTTTGTGTATTCTTCAATTTTCGCCTGCTCTGCATCGGACAACTCTCGAACGGCCTTGACGTCGAAGTTTGAGCTTTCAAAAATCACCCCTGCGAGAACTGGAAATTTCCACTCAGTCGGATTCGGTTTCATGGCTGCTTTGTCACAAATGACTCGTGCAGTGTCCCTCGCACCGAAGCACTTGTCAAGCTACTGGAATGCCCGCGATAGAATCGATTTCCATCCCGATACACTGATGACATCTTAGTCGGGACTGCCAGTCTTGGCACTACCTGCGCAACGCGTTTTGCACTATTACGTGGAGCACATCGATCTCCTTGTTCACGCACATTCCTTAGTAGAACTCTGACTTCATTCGGCTAGACCCCAGAATACCGGGTCCGTCTACGCCACCATATACTTCACCCACCTTTAGAGCCGGACAAATTTCGAGTCTGAGAACGGTATTTACGTCCAAGGGCGACACTACACCTCCACCGGCTTGACTGAGGTTTGCGAGACGTACACGGAGGCCGTGATCAATGAATGGCGGGCAGCGCATCTTCTCCACTCGCAGCTCACCCGCGAGACGGTGGAGCGAATCGTTGCGCTCACGAGGTTTTGATTGATAGTCTTCCAATCGTTGAGCCCGCTTCAATTGCCTATTAAAAAGTCCCATTTGAATTCGTGGTTCCATAGAGCTTGACGGTACAGTCCCGCCCATGGTTCTGGAAGTATTGGCGCGGAGCATCGCATTGGCTGCAAAGCCTCCTTCATTGACACTATAGCCACCTCAAACACCCGAGGCCCGCGACTAGTCGCCTCGCACTTCATAGATGCCGCGCGGCGCCTGCCAAGGAAAGGCGCCAAGGCATCCGCATTATTCGACATCTGCTCATTGATAATTGGCCAAGCAGAGCGACCGCGTGTCTTCCAATTCGCCGGGCATCGCTTCACGAGAATCCCTCGTTCATCTGCTTAGGCTTGACCTCCCGCGTCAGCGCTGGGAGCGCACTCTTGAAAACCTTGCATGAGCGCTTTATTGCCGCCCCGAACTGCTGACTTAAGACCTAGAGCTGAGTGCTCCGGCTACAATTCGTCCCCGAACTGTCAAGAAACGTCGGTTCACGCCCCGCCGAATCCGAGGCCATAGATTGTCATGCAGGAAAAGTGCGGTCATTATACGACAAGTCCGCAGAGTAAATTGCCTTTTGAACCGCAATTCGCGGTCTTCAACCTTGTAGCAGTAAATCTAGTAGCTCCACGGTTCACGTTAAACCAATCGAGAGTCGGAACGCCCCACCGCATCCACAGTGCTCACTCGCACTGCACCGCCACTCACAGCGCTTGCTGTGACGCGCATGAATGGTTGGACAGGTGCCGACCGGTGCATTTCAGGGATTAATAAACCATGTGGCGGGCTATAGCTTCGTCGAAGCACTATCTTCTGGATCTTGACCGTCTCCTTTCCTGCGAAGATATAGCCGAACCTTTTGGCAAGTCTCTTCGCTTTTAATGACACTTGAATTTCCGACGCTTGGAGTCCATCCATGAAGTGCGCTTCAATTCCAAACGGAACGATCAAGCGATGCTTGACCAGGAATTTCCCCGACCATGTAAGTGCAAATGGCAAAATTGCATCTGTGGACTGGCCTTGAACAAAAAACGGTTGGAGGCCAGGCGAAGCCGGATCTCTCATGCTGAGCGGCGAGTCAAATGTCACATTGATCTCTGACACCTCGATATCCTGTTCAGATGAAGAAGTCACTCCAAAGTAAAACAGCCCCATGCCATTGTTCTGATCCAATACGTGCGCGTCCGACTCTTTCACTGCCTCACCTCTTGGCAAGAGCAGCTTTAGCCTTGTTCGGTTTGCAACGAGTTCCCAGCCTGCCACAACAGGCGTAGCCAGCGTTTTACAGGCGGAAAGAAAGATTGTTCCAGGGTCCATCATATAAATTTTCCAAAAGTTGTTGGTTCAAAAATTGATCGCAGCGCCATCGCTGCCATTTTCGGAGCATGCGAATCTTCGGCAATTAGGCAGAGGGGAAATGTGCTGGCAAGTGATAATAGTACGCTACAAAACAGGTTGAGAGGCCGCAATTTTTTGGGCATCGGATGCGCGAGTTCACCATGTTGGCAGTGAAGTGGGGCAAGAGGTGAGCATCCCCATTGGCAGAAATATACTCGCCCTCCCCCCTGTTTTGGAAGCCGACCTAGTGCATGGTCCGGTTAGTGTGTGTGCAATGAAACTTGGTAAGCTTTTGTTAGTTCAATGATCCGTTTGAGTTTCTTAGGGCCTTTCGTCCAGATGTAGGCGCCGCAGGTCTTGTTGTATTGCTTAACAAACTCCTTGAGGAAGCGCACCAGCTCCCGGTTGGACCGGTGCACCGATTGTTGCAGCCCTTTGCGTGTGAGGATTGAGAAGAAGCATTCTGCCAGAGTGACCCAGCTGGCGTACGTGGGGGTGTAGCGGAAGCTCACCAGCGGTGCTTCTCCAACCACTCCTGGGCCAGGATCCCTTTGTGAGTGTTGAGGTTGTCCATCACCACGCACAGACGCACTCCAGGGTACTCTTCCACCACCTGGTTCATGAAAGCGATGAAGTCCGCGGATTCGCGGGTTTAGGCACAGCTTCCCGTATTTGTTTTTCGCCTTGGCGGTGATACTATGGAGACAATGGCCGGAAGCTCTTTTCCCCTTCAACACTATCCCACGGATCCGCCCCGCTTTTCGCATTGGTGGGCCGTCGTCGATTCGACCGGCGTTCAATGCTCTACTGCCCACGCATCAGACTATAACGAGCGCATTGATCGATAAGGAACTTCAGACCAGAAACGAAGTCCTGCGCTTGCGGGAAGGTCACTTCCAAGCGCCCTGGATTGTCGTGGCTAAGAAAGTTGATGAGATCTCCCGTTCCGAACACGCGCCCCACGGCCGTCTGGACAGCGGCTTCAGTTGTGGCTGCTGCGGCGTCGGCTTTGACCGCAGCGGCGAGTTTCTTTCGGATGTCATCTTGGATTCCAGCCGCCGCGAAATCGCCGCTGGTGTATTTGCCGTCTATCTTGAACTTCACTTTGCTTTCCAGCTTCACCGCCGCCCGCTTCAAAAAATCCTCCAGCACCAACCGGAGTGGTCCGCCCAACGCTCTGTAGGAGGCTTCATTGAGATTTGCATTGATGAACGCCCACGAATCGTCACTTACCGAAAGAGTGGGCCCGCGCTCGACTGTCCAACCTTCTACCTTCGTGAATTTCCACGTTCCTTGAATGCCGCGGGCGCGGGAAAGCGATTTGAGAAGATCGAACCAGTATTCGTCGTGGGTCGTAAGTAGAATCTGATACTCGTGGAATTCGTCAAAGAGCAGCTCGCCGACTCTATGGCGATGGTCTTTGTCGATGCTGGTGAGCACATCGTCCAACACGAGCATTGTGCCGGTAGGATTGAAGATCTTCACCGTTGCAAGGAAGATACAAAGGCCGAGCGAATCGAGATGCCCCTCGCTCAAAAACGCCCGAGGATCCTTCGGGTCTGCAAGCTCCAAAAACTGGATCGCCAGCTTCAATCCGCCAGCGGCAGCCCGGGAATCTGGTTTGAGCTCAAGCCCGGTGCATTCCGATCTTTCGTTCTGCTCTTCGCTGTCATGTAGCTTTTTGTAGAATGCAAGCACGGTGCCCGAGATTCGGGCAAACACCTCCTCGATTGCGAATTCCCTGCTTTTTTTGAAGGCCGCATTTGCAAATTTTGCCCGGCGAGCAACCTCGGTCGCGCGGCCATCTTCATCACAAGCGGCACGGATAACCTCGGCAGAAGCGATGGCGCGTTCCACGAAGGCGATAGCGCCTTCGAGTTTTGAAGAATCTGGCGCCACCAGCGCTTCCTTCTTCGTTTTCAGATCGGCGAGGCAGCCCGCCCGGAGAGTGGTTAGATCCTGAAGGCTGGCAGGAGGAGTCAACTCGTCCGAAGTCTTCGCGGCCTCAAGGAGAGCTTCCGCATCGGCCTTGGCGACCTTCAGCGACTCTACCGCATCGCGAAGCAATTGTTCCGCATGGCCCAGATCTCTGGCAATCAGGGTGACAATTGCGCCCAGACTCGTTCTTACCTTCGCTAAGGATGTGTTCCGGGCGCTCTGCGCTTCCTTGAGTTCGCGTAAAGCGGCGCTCCGAGTATTGAGACGCAAGACCAATGCGCCAACCGTTTCCGGCAATGTTTGTTCGCAAAGCGGACATGACTCTTCGTCCGGATGCGCGGCGAAGAAAGTGAGGCCGCCATCAATGATGTCGCTTTTCGCGGCATCGGCGATTCCGGCGGAGACCTCTTTCAGCTTCTTCGACTTACTCGCCAGCTCTTCCAGGTCGGTTTGCAAGGCGTGGTCCGACGACATTTCAAGGACGACAATCGCTTTGGACAATGCGTCGATTTTTTCCTTGTTCGCCTCCGGTCGCTTCTCCTTCAAGGCTTGCAAGGCCTTTCCGGCACCGTCCCAGTCGGAAACTTTTCCAACAGCTAGTCCATCAATCACCGTGGAGACCTTCGCCAGAATGTACTTGAGATTCTTCGGCGCGAATTGGGAAGCGGCGTCATCGAAGGCGGCCAGCCTCGCCTTGTAAGCCTCGCCTGCCGTTCTCGCTGTGCCGGCGCTCTCCTTCTCTGCGGTCACAAATGCTCCTTGGAGCGCATCGATTTCAGAAATGCCGAGGAGTTGAACGAACTTCTTGTAGCGGTCGGAGGCGTTGTTGGAGATGAATTCGAGAATCTGCGCGCGGCGTAAAATGAAGGCATTTACGCCCGGATGCCCATCAAGGTAGGCTTTACCTTGTGGCCGCTGGCAGAAAGTGGGGGCGTCCGTTCCGAGCGTTCTGCTAACGACCGCTCTCGATGGCGAGAGCGTAACGGAAACTTTTGGTGTTCCCCCGCGCCGGATGTGGCATACCGCCTCATCATGGTTAATGCCCTGTGTGCCCGAACCGACGAACCGCCCAACCTGTCCTGAAAAGAGATACTCAAAGCCATCCACAAGGCCACTCTTTCCCTTGCCGTTTGACCCTAGGATCACGATATTTTTCCCCCCGAGATCAAATTCCGTGTTCGGCAAGCCCCGGAAGTGCTCAAGGCTAACAAGTTTTACTGATTCACTCACCCTGCACCTCCTTCTCCTTCGGGTTCTCGATCGCCAATGCTGCTAGGATGTCCGCGGAAATCACGACGGGTTTCGCGAGGAGAGCTATGAGAGCAGCCTTAGCGGCGTCAGGCATCGTGGCGTCGGCGGACAAGCGAGCGGCAAATTCGCCTCCAAGTCCCTGATAAAGAGAGCCTTTTAGGTTTTCAGGGCCGGTTTCACCGGATGGAGGGATCTCAACGGGCATATACCTATCGCATTTACAGGACGGGAAGAAAAAAGTCAATCACCTCTCATACGGTCGGCCGTGGCCTGATCCAGCGCGACGTAACGAGGCATGAAGAAAGTTTCGATATGGGGGACACACATGTCGCACGCCGCTTCGAGGCTCGCCGCTAATCTACCTCACCAAATGCCATCAAGCTCTCGAGCTGAAAGCACCTCCAACCGCCTTTCAGGATTCAGAGCAATGCACTGCCTGAGGAAGCCCTTCGCCTTCTCGATTCGTCCCGCTTTCGCCTCAGCTTTGGCACAAGCAATCAGGACGTCACATACAGCAGCTTCAACATCATCACTTCCCGGCACCTGGTGGGCGACACTTGATACCAAAAGCAAGGCTTTGTCCAACTCCCCAACCCCAACAAGTATCTTGGCATGCAGTAGCAGCACCGACACTGTGACCTTCGCCTCAGTCGGCATGTCCTCAAGTGTATCAAACGCCTGCTGCCACATCCCTAGATCACAATAGCCCTCGGCCCGTATGAGTCCGTCGTTGTGGTTCATTTCAGTGCTGCGGTGAGGACTTCCGTCGTCCAGGCATAGAGCCCCGGCTCTTTGGATTCCCTGGAGCCCGCCACATTCAACTTGGCGACGTGGTGCGCTTCAATGAAGACACGTAGTTGCCCTACAGCATCGACCAGCCCAGCGTGAAGGTGCAGATGAGGTTTCCTGGTCTTCCGTGCCACGGCCAACGTCTTCGCAGATCCGCCCGACGCTTTTAGCGACCTGAGATCCACCTCAATGTGAAGTTTTTCCGTCGGCCTTTAAGTCGGCGAAAACCTGATATTGGTCGTTTACTAGAAGTACCGTTCTTGCGTTGGGGGGAACTTCCCCGGATCTACAATAGACTATTCCGAGAAAGTTGATGCTGCTATCCGCAAAAGTGGTGTTCCCGTAGTTGTCGGCAACTCGTGCTTCGACCTCTTGCCTCCCTTGTTCTTCTGTGAGACACCAACAAATTACAGGCAATGACAATTCTACGGTTTCGTGGCTCTCGCCAAAAATCGCCCAGGTATCAGGTTGAGCAGGGATGATTTGATGAATCTTTCGGTTGTGTGGTTTGTTCGCTTTCATCAAGTGGAATCTTCTTGGTTAGAGTCAATTGAAGAGTTTGGCAAGCCGCCACCGCCACCGCTTATCGTGAACGAGTCGTTCCTTGTGAAGATGATTGCAGAGTATATCCTTCTTGGTGAACTGCGACAATGGCTCCCAATCTGAGCCGAAAACATATGTGGCATTGTCCAATTCGGTGCTCTCCAACACAAACAGTTTACGCTTGTTGAAGCCAAAAGCAAAATAGCCCCGGAACCCGCCCCGACCCACGGCAATCAGGTCAGGGCCGAACTCCGCCAACCTCCGAAGTCTTGAAAAAACCACGAGTTGTTCGTCGGGACTCAAGTGCTTCGTAGACTCTGAAAGATGTTTTTCCGCCCGCTCCCAAGGGAACTCCCCCTTCGGCAACAGTTCCCAGTTTAATCGCCGAACTTTCGGTGCAAGCAGAGTGTGTCCACGTTCATCGAAAAGGTCAAATTCACCGAACAACTCAAGAAAGAGGTTCAACACATGGATATTTCTCGCTTCGTCTTTTGGAGTGTATGTACAAACTGAAGAGCAAAGATGGAGTGTTCCATCAATATCCTGAATATGAATTAATTCTTCCTGCGGAGGATTTATTATCCGGGGCCATCGCCTATATGGACGGGACACAATTCCTGAATGGGAAGTGCCATGCCAGTCCTCCCAGCTGCTGTAAACCATTCTATAAACCGTTTCCTTGTCGCCGGACTTGTCCAGTGTCTCGGATGCTTGCGAATTAGAGATTGAATGAGTGCCAAGGGGTGTGGGTAAAAATGATGTGTCCGTAGTCGGCTGCGACGGGCACCCAATCTCCACGAGTCGTTGACTGCCAATTTCCGGCAAGCCCAGCGAGAGCATGTACCGCTCGCCCTCCTTTAAAAACGGTCGGATGAGCGAGAGACTACGCGCTGCGGACCCTTTGATTCTTCGGGACATAACGGGAACGACTACTTGTTTGGTTAGGGGCGGAGACAACTGATAAAATGTGAACGAGTATCGATCAAACCAGACAATACTGTGCAGCCCCTTCTGCATTGCAATCTTTTTTGTTTGCAATGCAGAGGTAAAATCGGGCTGACCGGGCCGGAGAGGGTCGTTAACTGCCCGACTTCACCGGTTTGACAATAGTTCATTCCAGGTCGACAAACCTGTTGAGCGGTCCAAGGTTCCTTTATAAAAGAGACGCCCCGCCCCACTCGCCGCGCCGAAGCTGCTGAAAAGATCGAAAAGAAGCTGCAGTCAATCATTAGAGACATCGGGAAAATCTCATCCTTCAATGGAAAGGCGCGATTCATGGACAAGGTGCTTCAGGTTAATATGCTTGCCCACAATCTGGCCTGGGACCTCCGCTACGACGCAAACGAGGAAAGGCCCTCGACATGACCTTATCCCCCGCCTAATCGCAAGGTGAGCGGGCCGACACTCCTTCCGCAATGACGCATTTTGCGTTCAAGGCCAGTGAAAACCCACACTTCCGATCCAAGACTCCTCGGGTTTCCAAGCCAGTCCAGTTCCTAGACAAGGTCCCTCCATGGATTGCTGGATGTCCATGTGGGACTCGGGCTGAACTATCTCAAGAAAAGGGATCCCTGCCAGCCCGCGGCTTTAGGGGTTCCTTTTCTTTAGCTGGCAGCCATCGCTAAATGTCCACTTGCAGTCCAGTGCCCGACCTGCTAGACCAGTGACCGATTTTCATCTTCAAGAAGAAAAAACACCACCTTCACCTCGAACAAACACCACACTTCACTACGGCCCCTTCAAGCATGCACTTCGTCACAAAATGGCTAAAAGCTCCAACGATTTCTGACGTTGCTCAGCACAGATCGTTCGAGGAGCAACGAAAGAGAGCTCGAATCCTTATCATTGACGATGATCCTAACGCATTTCCTGTAGAACTACTTCAAAAGGAGGGCTACAACCTCACTCACTGGTTCAAGGTAGAGAACTACAAACCACTTGAGTCCGGAGAATATGACATCGTCGTTCTTGATATCCAGGGGATACTTCCCGAAAACAAATCAAATGAAGATGGGATCGATCTCTTGCGACATATCAAAACCTACAATCCAGCTCAGATCGTGATTGCATACTCTGGCAAGAAACACGACCTAAACAAATCAGATTTCTGGAAACTTGCTGACGACTATCTCGGCAAGCCATCGTCAATAATGATCTGCAAACAAAAGATCGACGAACTACTCACAAGCAGATTCTCTATAGACTATTACTGGTCCGTAATAAAAAACCTACTTCAATCACAGGAGGTTAGCGAGAAGGACATCAGCAAACTGGAGACAAGAATGGCCAAGAGTCTAAAGAAAAAGAAACCTTTAACGAAAGACGACATATCTGAGACTATCAAGCTCAGTCGAGAATCACTTGCAGCCGTCTCATTGGTCGTCGGTTTAATTACCCGTCTATACAGCACACCGTGAATAGAAGCATTGAGATTCTCCGGACTATATGCCCTCTGCCATTCATAGCAAGTGGACAGGAATACGATGGAAACACACAAAAACAGCCTTCTCGCTGTCTGAAATGTGTTCACAAGGCCTGCACTAGCGAGTCTGCATCGCCCCTTGAACACAATGTCTGCCCTGAAACAATGTCGTACTACACTACATCATGGCTTGGGACACAGATCACATTCAACGGGTTAATCGTGGAGGATCGAAACAAAAAAGCGCCAACGCAGCTAAAAGTGGATCTCCGAAGGCTTTGCATAACGCATCACAACGCTCAGACTATCATCGGGAATATTCAACTTGTCGGCCATTTACTGAGTCGTGAATTGGACCTTGCAACCAAGGAAACGGTGAGCTTCCTCCACGACATTAGATCTTCTCTCTCACTCGTCATGTCAAACTGCGAGGCCCTGATATCGTCATCAAGTGGCAATGACTTCAGCTCAAAGCTGCATTCGTCGAGCCAACCTCTGAGGAACCTATATGGTTCAATCGGTTTACTTACCGAACAATTGAACCTTGCAGATATTATCACGAACCCGCAGTCCATCACGTTTGGAAGGAGGTCCCAATGCTCCCTGCATGGATTTTTGTTCAGAATTGTAAAGTTGTTTGAATCCAGAGCAAGCGAGAAAAGGGTCTGGCTTCAACTCGGAGAACTCAAAGGAGAGATCTTCCTATCGCTCTATCAGTCATTCCAGTTTGTCCCCCTGATTCTCTTAGACAACGCATTGAAATACTGCAACCCTAAATCGAACGTCTATATTCAAATTTCGCATGCAGTTGGCGATCTTCGTATAACATTCACGTCTTACGGAGAAATTGTTCCAGACGACTTTCATGAAAAAATATTTGAAAGACACGTCCGAGGACCTAACGCCCTGAGTAGCCAGATCCAAGGATCGGGACTTGGTTTGTCCATTGCCAAAGCGGTAGTTGAGGCGCATGGCTATGCTATCTTCTACTCCTCAGCGCCGCAATCTCAGCAAAACTTTTTCACGATTGTCGTTCCGAAGGGTTCTTTTGTTAAGACAGGGCGTTGACGATGGATGACATATAGTAAGAGGCAAAGCTGATCACTGACAGTCTCCCTTTTCGCAAGTGTGAAGACCTCAATACCCCGACCCGACACCTTTAATGCGAACTCATTTCCCAAGGCAATGTGCCCAATCGCTAATGTTCGACCTACATTACCGTAAAGTCGAATCAGGCGTTCCAGAAGGTTTCAGTCTTTGATCGCGATCACTTTTGAGAACCCCGGGAAGAAATGCATCAATCTCCTCATCAGCGAAGGTTAAGTCCTCCTTGGTCTTCAGAGCAGCCTGGGCCTTGGCGTATGCTTTGCTAGTGGTGGCTGGAGCACTTTCGTAGATTTTCCCCAGATCCGCAGTGATCGAGTCACGTTCCTTCTGGAGTGTTTCGATAGGCCGCTCCCCCATCACGATATCAACGAGCAAAGTCAAATACCGCTCCCGAATCATCCAAAGCGCAGCGCCTGTTTGCTTATGCTTCTGAGCAAGCTGCCCATGGTCGTAGCTCTTTGTGTATGTGTTTAGCCCGAGAAGAGCAGTGGAAACCAAACCACCCACGATGGATGACCATTTCCCAGCATCGAAGGCAGCAGCTATAAATCCCCCCGCAGCCACAGCTGAGCACACAATCTGGCAGAGTTTGATCTGCGCCCAGGCGTCAAGCAACAAGTCTGCGCACTTCTCATGCGTCTTATGGCTGTAGACGACACGGCCATAACATTCCCGGATCTGCCCTTCAAAAACACGACGGGAGAAAGGGGTGTCGTCAGTTCGAGAATGGAGAGCAGCAGATGCTGCACCTGTTTCGCCTGGGGTACCGCTTTCTTCGGGATGGGACGGATTCATGAGATCTTGACGGTCTGCTGTATTGAATGTTTTCGAATCAACTTCACCTACTTCCGAGTAGCTGTTTTAGCAAGGATGCCCTGCCTATCGGTCTTCGATTGGAACGTGGATTCTATCCTTCGCTACTACTACACCATCTTTGATGGCATAGCATTCGACAATGTGATCTCCCTTGAAGTTTGTTGTCTCTGTCTTTCGCATACGGCCTCCATCAGGCCAGATCTGCCCGCGCACACAGTCCCTACGCTTCGCGACTTCACCGCGATTTAGGACCTTCCATTTAATAGTGTATGGTTCAGAGACCGTGATCTTGTTCACCCAAAATTCCAGGCTTTTGCTCGCCAAGAGTGGAATTTTTTTAGCAAGCATGTCGCGAAGGAGATTTATCCTATAGCCGGACTGCTTCACTTCACAATCAAGCTTCAACGTATATCGAATGTCGACCGGATATTTATCCTCGATGAACTCCTCGGTATCCCGCCAAGTCGAAGCAGCTTTCGTGATGGACTCCTCCATAGCCTCTTTGGGGAGGGGGAAGGGCCGCCCATATACCTTGCGCCACTTCTCGTTCGCGTTCTTCTGCTTCTCAGCGTTTATGGCTTCAACAGACAGCGCATACGCTTTTCTAGCTTTACGCTGAAATTTTTTCTTAACCCTGACCCACTGACGACTGCCCGGAGCAGCGTAGCGGTCCTGCTCAGGAAGCTTCCAAAGATAGTGAAAAAAATCACGACTGAGCCAGTCGTAGTAAAGAAAACTCCTGCTATCGTATTCGGTTGTTTGGCAAAGGAAATTGTAAGCCAAAGTGTCAACCAGAAGTCCACCCATCTCCAAGCCATGTTTATTACGCCATGCCCGCGCCATCTTGCAAAGACGCTTCAGATTGTTGTTTTTGTCAGTATCCTTGGCAGAAATCTCGGCCATCTCTTCACGCGGCTTAGTGATCTTCCAACTGGACTCGCCTTTGGTGTCTGGATACTTAAAGCTACCATCGACCTGCTCAAAGACGGGTTGAACTTCTACATGGAAGTTGGTGTAGGTAACGGTAACGACGAGCCTATCCACTTTTACAACTGTTGAGGGATAGCGGGCCTTTATTGCGTCCTTGGTGTGCTGAAGCAATCTCAGCTGTCCGCCATCCTCATATGCCGCCCACTTCCCTTGGGGCATAATGTAAAGCATGTCGAGGTCTGACAATCCGTTGATGCCAGTTTTCCGACCAAATGAACCAACCTGAAGGCTGTTGGCGGTTTTGGATTCGGTCTCACGAAATTTCTTGTTGAGCGCCGCAGTCAATTCACCGTAGCGCAGGCTGATAGTCTCTGCATTCTGGATGGTAAGATTATCTAGGAACTCGTTAAAGGTCTCCGCTACTTTCATTGTTAGGTGGCAGATGATGATGTTGTATCGCTTAAGACGAAAGGCGGCTGGGGAGGCTAATGATGCCAAAGGTCCTATTTGCGATATCGCAGGTGAGTCCACCACCAGCGAGTGCGAATATTTGAAACGAATGACAGTTTCTATCCATCACTCGTGGCATGAACGCCCCCAACCAAGTTTGCCGTAGTAAATGACGAGGTCCCGGCACCACTTCTGTGGCGCCGGGTATAGTCTTTGGTTAGGTCTGGTGCTCGACGACAGGCGCAGATCCGGAGCCTTTCACCAAGGTGATAGCATCCAAACAATCTTGCTTGTTGTGGTACCCTTCACTGCTGACTGCGAGCGTTTTTCCATTGGAGGCATTCAGCCACCACCTCCACTCGCCCTTGTTGTCTTTGTAATAGTAGTACTTCATGTGCGCACTGCCTGCTCAAAACGCTGTGCTCGGGATCTGACACCACTGTCCACCCGAACACCTGCTTCTCTCACAGGTCTTCTTAACTGCCCTTTCGTTTGACGTGGGGGCACAGAAGGTGCTAAAACTGAAGTCTCTTACCTCCTCAGTTTCCCAACGTTTTCCCACCGAGGACAACGGCAGAGAAACTTGGATGACCGCACTTGGCGAAAGCTGGGTGCGGTCTTTCTATGTACAACCTTCCCTTCTGCTATTCCTCTGTCGAACCCGCTTGGAAGCGGACTCCGCAAGTGAAACACAACCGGTAGTGGTAGGTACCGAGGATTTTGCCTATATGTAGCGCCGTCGCAACTTTTTTTTCAAAAAAAAATCAACTACGTTGAAGAGGCAACTCTGCGCTTTTTAAATATACGCATCATGATTTGATGATTCGTTCTGTTCTAAAGAACACTTCCGCGCGAGTCTTCGAAAAAATCATGCCGGGTCAAATGGAAGGCGGAGCGTAAAGACACCATCATCATTAGTGGATATGTCCCTAACGGAAGGTGCTTCGAAGAGCTCATCGTGGGCCGTAGGTGTGGCTGAAAGCTCGACTACGTAAGCAGCGTTCGTGCGGACTTTACGGCGTTACAGAAGGGCAAAGGTCATGGACGCCATCCGGCCGCTCATCGTGAAGACCTGCCCTTTCAGCAACTTGCCTGAGACTGGCAAGAGCCGTTGGGACGCAGCTTGGACGGAGAGAAGAAGCGAGAATGCCGGTGGGTGGATCCGAAGGTGAAAGCGACAGTTGCCTTCGTGGAATGGACCGAGGACGGGAAGCTCAGACACTCAAGGTTCGTCTCAATATCTTGACGCCCGTGGTACACCTGAGACATGTGTGGCCGCTTTCGCTTTCGGGGAGAACTGCGGGAAGACGAACTCAAGCATATCCCCGGGCTGGAGATCCGTAGCGCCTTTCCGCCTCGCTACAACATCGCTCCTACCCAGATGTCTCCTGTGATCCGGTCCACAGTAGGAGGAGGGCACGAGGTTGAAGCCCTGCGGTGGGGTTTGGTGCCTTTCTGGGCAAAGGATCAGTCTTTTGGCAGCAAGGCCATCAACGCCCGCTCCGAGACGGTAACGGAAAAGCCGGCGTTTCGTGCCGCATTCAAATCCCGGCGGTGCCTGGTGCTCAGTCACGGCTTTTTCGAATGGGAGAATCTTCCCGACAAGAAGAAGCAGCCATGGCTTTTTACCCTCCCCGGCCAGGGCCTCATGGTGTTCGCGGGTCTATGGGAGTCCTGGAAACCTAAAGATACTGCCCCAGACACTCCACGGACAGAGACCTTCACCATCCTCACCACCACGGCCACCACCAGGGGAGCGTGGATTCACGATCGATTTCCCGTGATCTTGGAACCCGAAGACTGGTTGCATTGGATGGATGATGCCATCAGTCCCCAGGAGCTTGCCCGACTAGTGGAAAAAGTGCAAACAGGCAGGGCAGCCACTGAAATGAACCAGTGGCCCGTGACACCGAAAATGAACACGGTGAAATACGAAGCGCCTGATGCCGTGAAGCCCCTATCTCAGGATCAATGAACGTTACCAGTGAAAATGATTAGAGCGAATCTGCTCAGAGTGGACTAGCGCTTTCGATCACACTTCCACGTCATACGAGCATTCAGCTTCGCCGCGCTCTTGACGACGAATCTCTTCTTTTAGCCGACGCCAGTGCTCTTTCACCTGCTTCTTGATTCCGCCGTCTCCCATGATGCGGGCGGCCTCAAAAGCGTAGCTAAGAAAGTTGTGACGGCCCAGGTATGAATAGCGGATGTATAGCTGCTTCACCCGTAAACGAGGAAGATGAGGAAACTCAGGGACCTCGGCACATCTGCGCATGATCGCTTTGGCACGTCTCACTCCCCTTCTCATCTTGCGACAATACCGGGCAAGAGATCCAGGGCGTATCCGCTTGTGGCGACCGTCGAAGGTAAACCCCAGATATTGCAGAGGTTTGGGAGTCGTTAACAAGCTGTTAACCATCCTGAAGTCGATGCGCTCAGTTTTCTTGTCGTTAACCTGTAGAAAGAGTCTCGTGCACCACTCCAGCACCAGTCGCTCAGCTTCGTCACGAGCCTCGGTATTGGGCAAGACTAAAAGGAGATCATCACAGTACCGGCGATACAGCCCCCCATGGGAATCCGCAAACGACTTCATTGCCTCGTCGAACTCCAAAACGTAGATGTTCGCCAGAACTGCGCTGATGGGCGATCCCTGAGGAATACCCATCCTCGATCGGTTCACCTCGACTAGCCCTCCACCTCTGACCTTGTCTCGGAACTCAGCCGGGGTGCAAATTCGCTGTCTTCTTGTGCTGTGGTTGTCGTGAGCGTCTAAACCCATGACCTCACGGAGCTGAACACGGTTCACGCTTGCGTGTTTCGTGATCGCCTTGAAGACGGCATAGTGATCCGCAGGTAGTGTTTCCACTCCCATGCACCGACACCATGCACGCTTCAGATGCCGATGGTCTAGTCTGTCAAAGAACTGAGAGAAGTCCATCGCGAGTACTGAGCACGGCCCTCTCCTGCGGATATCCTCGAACACATCATTCGCAAAGTGTATGTTTTTGAGCGCGACGTCTCTGCCTCCTTCCCGTCGTCGCAGACTCCTGAATGCAGTCACAACATCCTGAAGTCCCAGTTCACACAAGTGTAGCTCGTAGCACTCGCTTAGAATCTGTGAGTACCATCCGAAAATGTGGCTATCGGCGTGAGCCGCGTACGCGATCCTCCTTTGTTTTGGTGTTGATTTCTGGATTCCCCCGCCCTCTTTCTTCTGAACCTTCACGGTCTCCACAACGTGGTGGATTAAGGGGTAGAATGAGTGGCAGGATACTTCCGCGGCATCGGTAGCTAGAGCCCTCGCGGCGGCCTCGTTGATCGGATGGTCGAAGTGGAGGTAGGTTCGCGGATTGAATTTAAACTCTGGCATCTGGAAAAAATTTGCCAACTGACGACGGAGGTGACGACCATGTCCCGGGAGTTGTCGTCGTCAGTTAGCGTTTAAATTTCGTCTGGCACAGTCGCTAGGTGCCCCAGCACGGGTCGTAAGCAATCTGAATCTCATCTGGGAGAGGCATAAAGCCCCCCGCAACCGATGCTGCGGGCGACCACATTGGAGCTCAGTGTATGCTGTTTTGCAATTGCAAAACTACACGCTCCAGTGCACCTAAATTTCGACACACATCTTTAAACATTGTTGAACGAGAATTATTTTTCTCGTGTGGGAGATGCTGCTACTGGAACCTATCCACCCTCCAACTAGGTTAAGGATTGGCCAAGTGTGGTCACCGAGGGCCCGCGATGGCTAGGCAGATCAAGCTCAAAGCCCGTCGAACCCAGGGACAAGGTCGACGGCGGCTCGCAGGGACTGAATCTCAGCATGGGAATAGCCATCATTCGATTCCGTATCGCTGTGTCCCACGATCTTCATTCGGATCTCTTGAGCCACCCCCTTGTTTAACATGGCAGAATTGAAGGTATGCCTTAGAGAATGGAACGATTTGGAGTGACTTGATCGCCCCGCCTCCCCCTCGATCCGCAACTTCACCTTGCCCCGGGACACCCCCGCCTTCTCCATGATCTTCACGAACTTGGCAGACAGTCCGCGATTACCACTGACGCTGATTCGACACAGCGACGGAAAGCAGTAGTCATCAGAATCGGCATTGGGAGGCATCTTCGCGAAATGCTTCTGAAGTTCCCGATGCATGGGAAGCAAGACCTTGGCCTTTTTTCCTCGTCGGCTACTCTTCTCAGGAATGTACGAGATGCTTCCTTCAGCAATATTCAGATTCGACATCCGAAGTCTCGCAGCATCGCCCAGTCTGAGCCCTCCAAACGCCCCCAGAAGTATCACCCCCCTCCATTCGTTCGAATAAGCGGCCGTCACCAGGGCCTGCACTTCCTTCGGAGTGAAAGTTTCCCGTTCCATTCCATCCTCCTCAGGAAGGTCTTGGAGAGTTCCTGCAGGCAGGCTTCGAAGCAATCCTTCTTTCACTGCAGCAGACAACGAAGCCCTGAGGTCTTTGATGTAACCGTTGCACGTCTTTGCGGTCCGACCTCCCTTGTGGAGCATCTCACGAAAGCTCCTGAGATTCTGTACTGACAGATGCTCCAAAGGAAGCTCTGCCTTTTCTCCGAGGAACTCAAGGAAGGAATCCACGCTATGCTGGTAGCGCGTCACCGTGGCCTTCTTGGTGGTTGGAGTCTTCAATGCAATCCATTCATTGAGCCACCCTTTGATCGTCCAGACCTTTAGCGACTCACCGGTCGCCTCCTTAACGATCTCCGCCAGAAGTGAACGCCCTTCGTCGATCGTCAGCCTTTTCTGCATTGCCAGTTCTGCAGCTCTCCTGAGAATTCCCAAGATTCGCTTGCTGCCATCCTCTCCTGCTCCGCTCTCCCTCAGGGCATCGTCCTCCAAAACATCAGCCGCCTTCTGCGCCTTTGAGCGGTCTGTGTGCTTGGTGACTTTCCTCTCGAGCTTCCACTGCCGGTTGCCCGCACCGTCAACCAGCGGCGTCCGGTAAGCTGCATACCAAAAGCGAGAGCCTGGACGTTTGAACACAGAAGCCATAGTGTGGGAACATTATGGGAACAATCCATGATGTCCAGCAAAGTTTGAAGAGATCCCCTCCCCGGGAGTCGCGGCATAACCCACTCACTATCAACGCTGTATATCGAATCCTGGGTTCGATCCCCAGCCCACGCACTTTTCCCGTCCAAACTGGATTGAGGAAATACTTTACGGGGCGCTTCCAAAGCTGGCAGTCCTGTTCGCTGAAACAATTTGTTCGAGCGGCAACTCAACTCCGGTTCGCGCGGGTCAGATACTCTGCCCACACCAGTTCCTATCCAGAATCCACATGCCGGGTTCATTGAGACCGGGCGATCCGTGGCGGATTCCCGTTGATCATGTGGGAGTTGGGAGATCTTCCAGAAAGCCATGCAATCGTCACATGGCATCGGATTCGCAGTGTGCGGCACAAGCAGTGACTTGCGCGGCCGTGTGATTCCTGCTGGGATTCTGCCATGCAGCCAAGCGACTCCGGCTCTCATAGGATGGCAGGCATGATCTCGATTCCCCTCTTGCGGCTTGGATCACGAACCTCTCACTCTTTGATGCTTTTGGCATTGGCATGGGCAACCGGCACCGCAACCTTGTTCCTCGCTGGCACCAGTGACGCCCAGGCGCAACAGACTGCCATGGGAACTGCGCGCCCGCCCCATCTCGTGGTCTTCCTGGCGGACGACTATAGTTTCCTCGATTCCGAGTCCGAGGGGGCGAAAGACGTTAGCACCCCGAACCTCACAAAACTGGCCGCGGCAGGGATGACGTTCTCGCATGCCTTTGTCGCCTCACCCAGTTGTGCCCCGAGCCGGGCCGCACTGCTGACCGGGCTCACCCCGGTCCACAACGGGGCGGAAGTTAATCACTCCAAGCCGGGAGCGGCGATCAAAAAGCTGCCCGCCTATCTGAAGGAGATTGGGTACGAGGTCGTGGCCTTTGGCAAGGTGTCCCACTACAAGCACACGGCCGACTATGGGTTCGATCACTTCGAGCACGACACATTTCACGATCCCGAGGGCATACCCTCAGCGATCCGGTGGCTGAAGCAGCGCAAGAGCGACAAGCCGCTGTGCCTATTCGTCGGGTCCAACTGGCCTCATGTCCCCTGGCCTGCGCCACCGGCGGATGCCGATCTGAGCAAGGCGGAGCTCCCCCCTTCCCAAGCCGATACGCCGGAAACCCGTCGCGCACGGTTCGCCTACGGAGCGGCGGTGAAGCATCTGGACGATGAACTTGGGCAGGTCATGACGACAGTGAAGGATACCTTGGGCATCCAAGTGGCCTTCATGATGACCAGCGATCACGGAGCCCAGTTCCCCTTCGGCAAGTGGAACTGCTATGACGCAGGCATCAGGGTTCCCATGATCGTGTCCTGGCCCATCGCCCCGCACTTGAGCTGTACGATCTGAAGAACGATCCGCACGAGCTCAACAACCTGGCCGCAGATCCCGAGCAGGCGGAGCGGGTGAAAACGCTGCGGACGGAGCTGGATGAATGGAGGAGAGAGCAGCGGGAGTTGATGAATCCTTGAGCGGACGTGCGGGGGCGGAGGAAACACGGGGAGCGCACGCATCCCTGCGTGCTGTTTGCGGCATCTTGCCGCGAACGTCAGGCAGCACATGACATCGCATCCGTCTGAGGTGGAGGTGTTGATGGTGGTGGGGAGAAAGCAGATGCTGTCGGCCTTCCCACCTGAGGATCATCGTTGGATGTACCCAGGGTTGACTCGCTGGAAGCCGCGTCACCGTTGGGCTTGTGGCCACATCCTCTTCAAGGAAAGAACTTCAATGCCCTCCAGGCCCAATCCAGTTGCCACGTCAGGATCCGCACACGGCATGCGGAGCGCTTGCCCTACAGCGTCTATAACCGATCAACGTCGGAACAGATCTTCCGGAGGGATCAGTCGCGACGCTCCTTCAACCGTCTAATGACTTTGATGCCTCCGGCATTGGGCAATCCGGACTGGGACACCATCAGATCGTCAAAGTCGACAAGCCAACTTCCCGATGAGTAGCTGTGCTGGGTGCCAAGCTCAGTAAAAGGAGGCAGGGACATTCCTGTCCCGGTCCGCCCCAAGCGTCCCAACGCATCGCCATGCAGCCCCGTGGTCAAACCATCGTGGGTTGTAGGGCGAGCGCTCCGCTTGCCACGAATGGCCCCTGATGAGGCAACCGGAGCGGTCGCCCTACAGCCCGGGGAGACTTGGACGGAGGGACGTGTGGCAAGTTTGTGGCGGCCCCGGGCAGGAATGTCCCTCCCTCCCTTTACTGACACTTGACCCAAAGGCGAGCCCCGGGGCCACAGCTCAGATCTTGTGTCTTGCAGTCTTGTGTCTCCTTGTTCCCCCTAAAACACCGCGTCCAGCGCCAGGGTCACCAGCAGGCCACTGATGCCGACGAGGGTCTCGGTCAGGGTCCAGGTGCGGAGGGTTTGGGAGACGGAGAGGCCGAGCGTTTCCTTTACGATCCAGAAGCCGGCGTCGTTCAGGTGGGAGAGGAACAGCGAGCCACAGCCGATGCCCACGACGAGCAGCTCCGGGTTGACGCCCGGGGAGTTGACCATGAGCGGAGCAACGAGACCGCAAGCGGCCGTGATGGCCACGGTGGCGGATCCGGTGGCCACACGAATGAGCGCGGCACAGAGCCAGCCAAAGACCAAGGTGGGCAGGTGAAAGGCCAGGGCCATCTCGCCAATTGCGTTGGCCGCACCGCTCTCACGCAGCACACGGTTGAAGCCGCCGCCACCGCCTACGACGAGCAGGGTCATGCCCACCGTAGCGATGGCCTTTTCCCCCACCTTAAGGGATTCCTCACGCTTAAAGCGGAAAAGGATGGAGGCAAAGATGACAGAAAGGCCGAGCGCCACCGTGGGATTGCCGATCACGCCAGCGATATTCTTGAGTTGCTGGGGAGCATCATGCCAGAGCTCGACGGCCGTCTGGCTGAGGAGGAGGATCACCGGGAGGCTCAGTACAGCCACCGTGGCGCGCAGGGAGGGCTTGGGACGTTCGCTCTCGGTGGAGGGAGCCGCTACCGGCGGGGGCGCGGAGGCTTGCACGTTCTTTACCGCCCACTTGGCAAAGATGGGACCGGAGATGGCCGCCACAGGGATGGCTGCCACCAAGCCCCAGAGCATCACCTTGCCGAGGTTCGCATGCAGCGCCTCAATGGCCACCAGCGGGCCTGGATGCGGCGGCATGACGCCGTGCATAATGGAAAGCACCGCCAGCATGGGGATGGCGAGCTTGAGGAAAGGCTCCTTCGTCTCCTTTGCCAGGGTGAGGAGAATGGGTGCCAGCATGACCAGGCCCACGGCAAACCAAGTGGTAAGCCCCACGGCGAGCGCCAGGATCATGAGACACCAGTGCACCCGCTTGGGACCAAAGATCTTAACCAGCCGCACGGCCAGCACCTCAGCCCCGCCCGAGACGGCCAGCATGCCGCCCAGAATCGTGCCAAGCCCCAAAACGCCAGCGATCCCGCCCAGCGTAGCCCCCATCCCGTCTTGAAACGCCGTGGCCACCTTCGCTGGCGACATCCCTGCGCCCAGGCCCATGAGGAGGGCAGCGAATAACAACGCCAAAAACGCATTCAGCCGCAGCCAGGCGATCAGCAAGATCAGCACGGCAACTGCCCCGAGGGAGAGATACAACAGGTTGATAGATTCCGGACTCACGGCGCTGATAAAGCCAGTACCGCCGCGCGCCGTCAATAAAGTAACGGTTTACTTTTATTGAAAGTTTTCACGCACACGATCGGGGGTTGGTGCAGATGAGCGAGTGTCCCGTATCCGGAGGACAGCAAGGAGTGGTTGTGCCTCGAACTTGCGATGCAAGGTGCTTTCTTTGTCGAGACATCCAGCGACAACTGCTTTCGTGAGAACGCGGTCAAAATGCGCACCTTGATCTAAACTTGAGGTTGGCAACCCGCATAGACGTGCGAGCCCTGCCGCAATCTCACGAGACTGCTACAAACGCTCCGGCGAGGCGGCGTTTGAGCCAGTCGCACCGTCCGTTGCAAAATCCTCCCTCCTCACAGGCCGTGCTTGCAATTCACTCCTCCATCTTTTGCCGCATCCGTGATCGCTTTTTCCAGCGATACACTGGAGACTGACCCGGGCTGATTTCCTGATCCGCTTAAATGAACAGCGGGCGTCCCGCCCCCACCAACCTACCTGAGGCACCCATCCATGTCAGACACCGCTGAACGCGAGCCCCGGATTTTCGTCCTGCCCAACTTGATGACGGCGGGCAACCTGCTGTGTGGCTTTCTTGCCTCACTCCACATTGTAGGCCGCTTCCAGCCAGACGATGGTCACCAGCGGTACATCTGGGCCATTGGCCTCATCCTGCTGGCCTGCTTCTTTGATCTCCTGGACGGCCGGCTGGCCCGCATGACGGGACAGTCCTCCTCCTTTGGGCGCGAGTTTGACTCGCTGGCGGATGTGGTGAGCTTTGGCGTAGCCCCTGCCCTGCTCATGCATGACATTGTGCTGGCCGAGTTTGAGCAATCCATGACTGGTCTGGGCTGGCTGATCGCCTGCATCTATCTGGTCTGTGGGGCCATGCGGCTGGCGCGGTTCAACTGCCTCGCGGCCATGCCTCATCAGGGGGGATCCACCCACTTTCGGGGCTGCCCCATTCCTGTCGCAGCAGGGGTCATCGTGTCCCTCACCTTGTTTCTGCTCTGGCTGGATGGGTCCAATCGCGAGATCGGACGCTGGCGCTATGCCCTGCCGGTGCTGATGCTCATCCTCTCCTACCTCATGGTGAGCAATGTGGAATACCCGTCGTTCAAGGCGGTGAACTTCCGCACCCGACGCTCGTTTCACTGGGTGCTGGTGAGCATCCTAGTCCTCTTTTTCACTGTGCGGTACTGGCAGTGGATGCCGATGGTGCTCTTCGTCTCCTACCTGGCCTATGGGCTGGTACGCCCGTGGATTTCCCGCCGGTGGCGGCAGCAGCTTGAGGAGGAGGACGAGGAGGAAAAAGCGATCAAGCCGGCCACCCCCGCCCCGGCTCATGACGCGGGCACAGATGACCCCGCATCCCTGATCTAATACCCGCTCCCTTATCCGGCCAGACGGCCGCAGGTGGATTGAGATCCGATGTCAAGTTATGAACACGCTTCCCTCCCTGGAAGAGCAGCAGGAGCATTTCCGCCGACTGTTGAGCAGATTTTCCACCGCCATGCTGGTGACGCATGGACAGACGCATTCCTTTCACGCACGACCGATGGCGCTGGCACAGGTGGAGACCAACTGTCGCATCTGGTTCCTCACCCGTCGGGAGTCTGCCAAGGCGCACGAAATTGAGACGGACACTCGCGTGCTCGTGATCTGCCAACGGGAGCATGATGCCTACCTTACGCTCACCGGGCGGGCCACCCTCGTGGAGAACCGCGCCAAGACAGAAGCCATCTGGAAAGAGCCCTTTCGCGTCTGGTTTCCCGACGGCGTTGAGGACCCCGATCTCGTCCTGATCTCCGTCGTTCCTGAGAATGGAGAGTTCTGGGACAATTCCGGTTTTCGCAAGATCAACTCCTTCATGGAGTCGGCCGCAGCCTACGTCGCCGGACGACAGCCTCGCATCGCGGAAGGTGAGGAGCACGGCGTCGTTCGTCTTTAAAAGCGACCACTTCCCCCTTCAATACCGTTCTTGAAGTCGCAGGCAGGCAACGGACGGTCCTTCGCGGACTGACGCACTTGCCAAGTTAACCCCTACTCCATACGCGAATATGAAAACCGCCACGATTACCGACGCTAAAGGCCTGGCAGAGCACGTCGAGAGAGAGAAGCGCCAGGAGGAGCTGTTGCATCAGCATCATGAAGATCCCGTGACGGGCGAGCCCGGAAGCCACCCCCTCGGCGCAGGTCTGGGGGCCACCGGCGGAGCGGTGGCGGGTGCCATTGCCGGGGCCATCGCCGGGCCGGTCGGCTCTGCGGTGGGAGCCATTGTTGGCGGTGTCACCGGCGGGCTTATGGGCAAGGAGGTGGCCGAGTCCCTCGACCCTCAGGATGGAGTACAGGCCATTGCGCCGGAAGGCTGGGAGGAGTGGTGGCGCGATGCTTATATCAGCGAACCGTACCTGGATCCCAGTCTCGGTTTTGAGGAATATCTGCCCGCCTACCGGCTCGGTTATGAAACGTACGCGTGGCAGCGCGGCACCTTGTTTGAGGATATCGAGATCACCCTGGAGAACCGTTGGGAAGAAACTCGCGGCACTTCACGCCTCCCTTGGTCCGTGGCAAAAGAGGCCATTAAGTCCTCCTGGCGCGTGCTCGATGAACGGGGCGCGAATGGCTTTGACTCGCCAACGCCTGCCACAGCTCTCTAGCCCCTGCACTGAATCCAATCCAATCCCTGCACCCGAATTCCGCGGGCGCGAGACCATTTAGAATCAACCCAGACCTATTTCGCATTCCATGAAAACGCCTCCTCTTCTCATCGTTGCCGACCGCGGCGTGATCAAAACCTTCATGGCCAATGGGCAGCAGGCCGGATCAGTGCCACAACTTGCCGACACCATCCGCATCGACGAGGCCCACCAGAAATATCAGGATATCTACACGGATCAGGCAGGCTCCTTTGCCAAGCGCGGCACCGGCCATGTGGGCAACTCCACCGCTGAGCGCATGCATGTGGACACGGAGAAGGAGACGCGCATCATCCGCCTGATCGGCGAACATGTGACCGAGCTTCTGGACCTGCATCGCCCAAAGAAGTGGGGCTTTGCCGCCCCTTCAGACATCAATGGAGCAATTCTCTCCCATCTGTCCCAGGCTTGGACCAACGCCATAGAGGTGAATCTCACCAAGGATCTTACCAAAGAAAGCCCGGCCCACCTGCGCGATCACTTTCTCGCCGCCCGCGGCGCAGCCTGATCCCAGGCCCGTCCCCGTTTCTCCCCCAGGCACGTATCCTAATAAAACACCCCTGGTTCGCCATGACGTCCTACCATCATCGCACCCCTGTACCGCGGCCCGCTTCGTTGAAACAACTCGCCTATCTGCGGTATATGAATGTCTCCTACCCAGCCGACATCGGCGAGCTGGAGGCCAGGAACATGATCAACGAGGTGGAGCATGCCTCGGACTACGATGGATGGCACCGGCTTGTGGAGAAGAAATGCGCCTGGCGCACGGATCGCTTCATCCTCCACCCACGTCTGTTCCTGCATGAGTTTCAGGTGTACTATCATCAGGACCTGCCGGTGCAACTGCGCGCGCATCTGGTGCATCACCTGTCGGCCACGTTGCGCTGGCCCACCTTGGGATCGGTAAGGGAGTGCATGAAAGCGCTTACGAAAGCCGAGCCCAACTGGTGGCACAGCCCTTTCGTGAACGACCGCTTCATGGAGTACTACCAGGAGTGGGACAAGAATCGGCGCGCGAAGTCCGAGCCAAAACCAGAAGCCCTGTGGGACCAGCTCAAGGGAGCGATCTCGGTGTTGTCTGGGCTGACGCCGGATCTGATGCAGTTAAAGCCGGGCAAAGCATGAGGGGGCGCAAGTGGGGTCGAGGTCCCGGCCCCTTGCGCGAGTTATCTCATGAACCCGGAGGGTTCGCCCATGCGTAGCCATGGGTCGACCGAGTAGAGCGAGGACTATCCATGGTAGGGGGGAGGCGCACTGCTACCGCGGAGCGGTAGGCCCATAGCACCCAAGGATCTGCCAGTTGCATCGCGGGAATATCCTCAGCGGTCGGCCATGCGATGGGACTACCGCTCCGCGGTAGGAGTCCCATCGACGACGTCCTATTCATGGTGAACCCTCCGGGTTCTAATTTCCTGAGGTGTGCGTCGTTCATCAGAGTGTTGTAGAGGTGGCACGATTGCAATTCGTCAACGTTGGGCTTGTAGCCCCATCCTCTTCGAGGAAGAACTTCGCCTGAGTGCGTGGAGGGCGTCACTTCCTTGGTGACCACCCCAAATCGCGCGCGATTGGGATAGGCGCCAGAGGAACCAACTGCTGCTCAGTCCGCAGTTAATCCCCGAAGGGGATTTGTAGCACAGCCCAGTGGTTGGACGAGCCTCAAGCGAGTCAACCCTGGGTACCTCCACGGACGATGATCAGGTGGGAAGGCCGACAGCATCCGCTTCCTCCTCCCCGCTATCAACACCTCCACGTCGGTTGGACCAGATGTCATGCGCTGACTGACGTTTGCGGTAAGATGCCGCCAACAGCACGCAGGATGCGTGCGCTCCCCGAGCTTCCCAGGCACAGGCCATCTGAAGCCTGTCAGTCTATGCGTCACCACCCCAGGTTCCTTGGCAGCCACAAATTTCCCGGTCTATAGCCCAATGCCATCAGGGAAAACGCATCGTCTTGCTCGTTTGCCTTGGCGCGCCTCGGAGCCGCGATGGTGCAACCGCCACGACTGTAACTGGTGAGCCCCTTTCAGAAGGGCCGAAGGTCCGGGTTCATACCAGCCTGGGGCAACGCCCCAGGGATAGATGGCCAAACTACCCTTGAGGGCTGTAGGCCCGGTGTCATCAAGTCTGCCTATGACGAGCATCCCTGAATGACGTCGGGCCTACAGCCCTCAACATCTAAAACGAGCGCCTGCCTTGGGCGTTGCCCAAGGCTGCAATGATGCCGGACCTTCGGCCCTCAATACTTTCACAAAAGGGAGATGCTCGACCTCTCCACTTTTCCCTGATGGCATTGGTCTATAGCCGGTGCCCCTCAAGCCAACCCAAGGCCGAGCAACCTGCGTTGACGTTGCGTTTTGCCCCCCTTACGCCTTCCGCGGGATCCACCCCGTAGCGATGTCCCACAGGCCGGTGACATGCTCCCAGCGCCGCACCGCGACGTCCAGCATGAACATCACGAGCAGGGCCATGACGAGGTAAGGCCAGAGCTCCACATAACGACGGGCCTTGGTGGTTCCAAGATCCAACGCGGTGCTCTGGTCCATGTAGGTGCCGCCGGTGAGTCTGCTGACATCCCGAAGGAGTTTCTCGTTCACCGTTCCGAGACTGACCTCGCTGCTGGGATTGTGCACCCAGCCTGCGGTCACCATTTGGGCACCGCTCTGGGCCCGCACGAGGTACACGCCCGGCTGCTCGGGGCGAAAGGTGCCTTCGTACAATCCTGGCCCATCCTGGCGCAATGAAAGCGCCTGCACCGGCTTCAAGGGAGCGCCGAGAGATTCCGCTGAGACATAGAACACCTCTGCGGTGACACGGGCTTCATTGCCCCGCGTACCGGCATCCTCCAGTACATCCACACTTACGCGGGCCTCTTCCCCGGCGGTTTCACAGCGCAGGTCCATATTCTGACCCTGCGGCGGACGGGCGGTCTCCCGCAATACTTGGGACCAAAACTGGCCGAAGCCATTCCACCGGCTGATCCAAAGGCTGGCCCAACGGCTCTTCGCATCACTGGTGAAGGCGGTCACCTTGCCCAGGCCATAACGCCAGTGCGCCAGGAGCGGGTCGCCCAGATCCGTGACCAGCGGCACTTGGGCCGTGCTCTTCCGCAGGGTCTTCACATAGCCCAGCAGCGGGGGCGACTCGAACTTGTCCCAGCCCGCGAGGATGGGATGGCGCTCCACCAGCTTCGGCTCAAAGGCATCTTCCCGGATCATGCGTCCCGTGTGCACTAGCGTATCCTGGGTGAAAATGCGCACAATGTTGGCGGCATCCAGCGTGGTGTAGGACTTGCCACCCCCCAAGCTGGCGATGGCTTGCAAGAGGCCCACATGCGCCCCGTCGCCAATTGCCACCGTGGAGATCGTCACGCCCTCCGCGCGGCACTGGGAGGCCAGGGCCTCATACCCCTGACCGCTCGTCTGACCATCGGTGAGGATGATCATGTGCTTGATCTTGGCCTTCGTCCGCTGAAGGGCGTTGCGCGCCTCGGTAAAGGCGGGGTGCAGGTTCGTGCCCCCGCCGCTGGTCAGCCCGGCGATCTGCCCGGCCACCGCACTGCTGGAGGTCAGCCGCGTCATGGGTACCACGACATGGGCTTCACTGTCGAAGGCGTACACACCGATGCTGTCGTTGCGGGTGAGAACCTCCGCGGTGGCGATGGCGGCACTCTTGGCCATCTCCAGCTTTTCACCAGACATGGAGCCGGAACGGTCAATCACCAGGGCCAGGGCGCTGCTTTGTTTTTCCTCTTCATCCGGAGCCTTGAGGCGCACAGGCAGGACTTCCTCAATTGGGGTGCGATAGTAGCCACCGACACCAAACGAGTTGGGGCCACCCAGCATGATGAAGCCGCCGCCTAGTTTGTCCACATAGTCACGAATGGCCACCATCGCCGTCTCCCCCACCTGGTGGGCGGGCACATCGGAGAGGATCACACCGTCGAATCCGCTCAACTCCTGCGGCGTATTCGGGATGCTGTTGGGTGCGCGCAGCTCCAGCTCGATCCCCTCTTTGGCCATGGCCTGCACGAGATACTGGCCTTCATTCATATCGCCCTCCACATAGAGCAAGCGCAGGCGTCCGCGCACGTCCACCAGGGTCAGCGCCTCATTGTTGGCCGGGATGGCATCGCCCGCAAATCCCTCCAGCACCGCACGGTACTTGTAGATGTTCCGGGTATCCGGGTGTCGCACAAAGGTTTCCGTCACCGTGCTGCCGCTTACCACCTTCACCTTGCGGCGCTCCACTTCCACGCCGTTTTCAAACAGCTTCAGCAGCCCCGCGCCGTCCATGGTGCTCTCCACCTCCACCTTCAGCTGGAGGGCGGCACCTTCATGCAGACGGCTCTGGCTGGGCAGGAACTGGCGTACACGCACATCTGGCTTCCGGGGACCTGCTACGGGCACGGCATGAAGATGCACATCCGCCACCATCGCGGCGCGGGCAGCCTCCATCAGGCTGCCACGGGTCTCATGCCCATCCCCCACAAACACCACGTGACGCGAGGTGCCGGCCGGGAAAAGGGAGCGCGCGTACTCCAGCGCCCCGGCGTAGTTGCTCTGGGCTCCGTGGGTCTTCAGGGCATCAGCCCATAACTTATCCCCACCCACCTTCAGTTCCGCCTCGGAGTAGAGCCGGGCCTCATCGCCGAATCCCGTGGTGTACACCTCCACATCACCCGGGAGGGCTTTGCGAATGTCATCCGCCTTCTGCAGGACCGTCTTCACCCCTTCCGCACCCAGGCTCTGGCTGTTGTCCAGCGCCAGCACCACCGCACGCTGGCTGCTCGACACCACCTTGGCAGGGCCTGCCAGGGCGACCAGCGCCAGCATGATGCCCAGAGCCCGCACCAGCAGGAGGAGTTGCTTGCGCCGGGCTGACATCGGGTGCGCCGACCGACGCTCCGCCCACAGCAGGAACGCAAGGGCGGGAAAGATCAGCAGCAGTAGATAAGGTGACTCCCAGTCCATGTAAGTTCGTCTTCCCGGATCAAATTTAGAAACTTCTGTAATGCATCTATCAATACACCGCCTGGCGGTGGAACAACCAGCTCTCCACCAGCAGCACTCCCAGCACGAGCCAGAGGAGTGAGGTGCTCCAGTTGCCCCCGCGGGCCCAGCGCTCGCTCACCTCCTGGCCCCCGCCAGCCTCCGCCTTGACCTGGGCGGGGACGTTGGTCTCCTGCGAAGAAATCAGCAGACTGGCCAGGGTGCGGCCATCACCGCCGTCCACCAGACCCACTTGAGAAAGCTCCAACCAGCCCCCTTTGGCATCCTGGGAGGTTTCCTCGAATCTTGTCCCCGTCCACGCGTGCCACTTCACCAGACCCGCTGGCATTTCCACCAGGTCCCCAGGGCGCACGGCCTTCAGGGAGGCCAGGGCGTCGTTGTTCTCCGCTGCCCAGTAGATGGCGTTGCCCACCAGCAGCGGGAAGGCGGAAAGCAACGCGAGCTGCTCACTGCGGCCCGGGGTAAAAGCGACCACCACCAACCGTTGCCCGCCAGACTCCCCGGCGGCCAGCACGGGCTCATTGCCCGCCATCCAGAGGGTCTCCAGCGTGTCGCTGACATTGAGCACCGTCGTCTGTGTCACCGCCACCCGGCCACTGGCCACCCGGTACAGCACTGGATGCTCTGGCTGCACGGCCCGCACCGCTTCATAGGGCACGCCTGAGCCCAGCTTCTTCGCATGCACCGGGCCAGAGCTGTTGGGAGGATTCAGCACCAGTACGGGGCGATCTGTGGGCCAGGCCGCAGGCACCCAGTTCTCGAAGACATAGACGTCCGCCTTTTCCTTCATTGGCCAGTCTTTCACCCCGCCCTTCAGCACCTGGATGCGGTCCTCCGCCAGCATGGAAGTGAGCGCCAGCTCTACGAAAGGGTCGGGCGAGTCTGAAAACCATGCCACCACGAGCGGTTTGGTTTCTGGCAAGGGCGAGACGGCCACGTTGTCCCAACCCAGACAATCGCCAGGGGTGCGAACTTCCATCTCCAGACGCTGCCCCTTGCCCCCTTCCAGCGGCAGAATCAGGCGGTTGCTCTCGCCCGGCTTCAGCGTCATCTGGCGCAGCTGCACCGGACGACCGTCGAGGCGAGCCTCCAGGGTGCTCTCCACCGGGTTGGCATTGGCGCGACCAGCCGTCACCTCCACAAATACCTCGAACCGGTTCCGCGCCAGGGGTGCCGGGCGGATCTGGAAGCCCGTGATCCCGCAGTTCACCGGGCTCTCCAGTGCGACGTTCAGCAGGCGCATTTTCGGCGGCTTCACTCCTTCGGCAGGGGCTTCAGCCGCCAGCGGAGTCTGGGGAGAGACCTCATCCGTGATCTGCCAGATTTCTGAAGGTGCATCCAGGGCCGCAAGCCGCCGGGCCACGAGCAGCGCTTCATCCGCACGATCTTCCATCGGCACCGGTTGGGTCTGCTGGATCATGCGCAGCAGTTCCCGCCGGTTGGTGCTGCGGGACTGGGTCACCTCTGCCTTGGCATCGTACACGATGAGCGAGGTCACCACATTCTCTGGCAACGCACTCAGGCGGTCCTTGAGCTGGGTCTTCGCCTCCTCCATACGGGTGCGCCCCTTGCCATCCGTCGCCGCCATGGAGGCCGAGCGGTCCAGCAGGATCACGAGGCTCTTGGGCGTCTCCCCACCGCCCTCGCGGAAAGGCTTGGCCAGGGCCATCACTGCCAGCAGCACGACGAGCAACGTCATCAGCAGTGAAAGGATGCGCTTGAACCGCCTCAGCCAGGCTGACTCCTGGTGCTCCTTCGCCAGCGTGCGGAAGAAGAGCAACGTGGACACCTGCACCCGCTTGGCCTTCCGGCGGAAGAGCCAGAGAGCGATGGGGATGAGCGCCAGCCAGAGCCAGTGGAGAAAGTTGGGAGAAAGGAACTTCATTCAGAACAGAGTCGAAAGAGGCGGCAGAAAAGAGGATCCATCACGGGGCCAGGGCAGTTTACGCGGAGGCCAGGGAACCGCCCCTCATCAGGAGATCGAGGAAGCGATCCTCGAACGGTTCATCACTGCGGCAGGTGTAGAAGTCGATCTGGCGGCCCGCACAGGCGGAGCTCAGGTTTTCGGCAAACGCGTCAAACATCTCGGCATAGAGCTTCACCTCGCGCTTTGTGATCCAGAAGCGGCGACGCTCGCCGGTCTCCACATCGGCCAGCTCCACCTCCCCATCCAACTCGGGCCGCTGCTCCCACGGGTGGATTACCTGCACAAAGTGGGTCTCGCCGGGCCAGCCTGCGGCGCGTTTCACCGCCTCCACCGCTGTTCCCACCTCACGACCAAAGAAGTCGGAGATGACAAAGATGCTACCATACCTCTGCCGGGTGGGCCGGAAGTCCGTGAAACACTTTTCCAGATCGGTCACGCCGCCGTACGCCCACTTGGTCACGGCCGTGATGATCTTCTCGATGTTCCCCTGCCCCCGTAGCGGAGGCAGTTCCTGCCGCGTGGTGTCACTCATGGAGTACAGGCTCACGCGATGCTGGCCAGACAACCCTAAATAGGCCAGGGCAACGGCGAAGCGGAGCGACTGTCGGCGTTTTTCGATGAAGGGCTTCTCCATGGAGGCGCTGGTGTCCACCACGATGTGGATGTGCAGCTCCTGCACCTCCTCATAAAGACGGACAAAGAGCTTGTCCAGCCGGGCGTACAGCCGCCAGTCGATGGCGCGGAAGTCTTCCTTGGGTGTGTAGTGCCGATAGTCCTTGAACTCCCGGGTGTATCCCGTCGCCGGACTGCTCTGCATGCCCCGGCGCATCAACTGGCGTCGCTTGCGCAGCCGGAGGGCCAGAGTGCGCAGACGGTCCAGGAAATGGGCGTCAAAGAGATCCTCGCGGGTCAGGGTGGCGGTCATGGATGGGGAACGGAGACGGGAGAAGAAGGAGAGGAAGGGGCGGCAGCGGGAGCGGGCGAGTTCGCGGAAACAGCAGGTGACCCCATCGGAGCACCGCGCAGGCAGACCAGGGCCCGCTCACTGACGGGCAGGATCCACACGCCCGCAGCCACGGCGGTGGTGGAACCACAGAGAGTCCCACCGCCCCGCTCGTTCTGATAAAGCACGCCTGAAGGCAGATAGGTGCGCCGGTTCTGGAGTCCGCCAGACACCACCCGGCGTGAAGAGGTAATAACCATCGTACTGGACTGCTGCGCGGGGGCCGTCTCGTCAGCAAAGGTCCTGGCCCAGGCATCCGCCTCTGGGGGCAGTGGCACGTCAAACAAGACACTGCCACTGCGCAGGTCGGACATGCGCAGCCGCGTGCCCAGGCTGGCGTACAACCGTGAGCCATGCAGACTGCCGGACGGCAGGACATCCGCGCGTGCTGGCTGGCCTTCCGGAGTGCTGCTCTCAACCAAGCCAAGGGAAGTTTGCACGCCATTGCGTTGTGGCGAGGTGCTGCCAAAACCGGAACCGTTAAAACAGACCAGCTGCCCCTCCCCCACCCCAATGACCATCCCGCTGTGCGAGAGCTGACCCAGCGGCAGCCCCATGGCGCTTACCATGCCGGTGCCGTTGCCATTGACCATCCACACCCTGCCCTCGTGCAGCAGGGCATAGGGCGAATAATAACCTTGCCCTTGCAACAGTGCTCTCAACCCCGTCGCGTAGCCCCAGCCTCCGCTGGCTACGCCCATGCCCCCCCGCATACCCATCATATGCAACCCGGAGATGAAGCCGCCAGAAATCTGGATGCGCGACGGCGAGAAGGCCACCAACTGACGGGGCGGAGGGGGTGCCAGGGGTGTGGCAGTATCGCCTTGGGACTGGAGATCGATGGGAAATCCCGGCACATCTCCGGTGGCCAGACGCCACAACACCTGCCCGCTGTCCGCACGGAGCAGCGCCGCAGACTGGGCAAAGACGAAGACCCGGCCATGCTCCACACTCAGACCGGACTTGAGCTTGATGTAGGCATCATAGCCGCCCCAGCTGTTGTAGGGATTGGGAGCCGGTATCGGTGGAGACGGCACCAGCGTCTGCCACAGGAGCTTGCCAGTGACAGGGTTCATGGAGGAAACCGTGGAAACTCCCGGCTGCCAGACAAAAACATGCCCCTCATCCTGGTGCAGCCGGCTCATGGCAGGCGGCCCCGCCGCGGAGCCGTCCACTTCGGAGAGCTGGTTGCGCCAGAGCAGCTCCCCGGAGCGGGCATCCACACAGGTGACCTTCTCATTCTCCAGCAGACAGAGGCGGTTTCCACGAACCGACATCTCCAGCGGGACGCGGACGTCTGGCTGACCGGAGCCTCTCACGATCACCCTTGACGCGATCGTCGTGGTCAGGGCCCGTCCGCCGGACGATGAGACAGCAGGGACGACCTTGCTGCCACCGTCCGGGCTGATACGCCAGCGTAACTTGCCGGTGCGGATGTCCAGGGCATGCACGTTGCTGCGATCATCCACCACATAGGCCAGGCCAGCGGCATCGTCCGTCAGCACCCGGGTAATCAGCATCCCCTGATCCACGGCGAACCCCCAGCCCAGGGAGAAAGGCGGCAGACAAGGTGCTGGGCCCGATGGCGATCGTGTGGCAGCGGCTTCAGAGGGGCCTTCACGAAGTGATTCCCTCGCACCCGCCACACTGAGCTCCATCCCATCCGGAAAGGTGATCCACTGATTGTCGCTGAGCTTGCCAAAGGCGGAGAAGGCATCTTCAGCGGCTTTCTTATCCCCCATTCGTGAGCTGAGGTATGCCACCAGCCAGTCCATCCAGCGGCGCTGATCACTGGTGAGATCCGCTTTCTCCAGCGCGGACGCCTCGCGGCGCGCCAGAGCCCAGGTGCTGGGATCCGTCGCGCTCAGGCTGGACATCACGCTGCGCCACTGACTGGCCACGAGATGCTCCTGCAGGGATTCCCGCACCGCATCCGTCAGCTTCCAGTCATGCGCCCGGCCCAGGATCTCGCGCAGGGCGAACCGCAACCGCTCCTCCTGTCCGGTCTGGGCCAGGAGGTTGGTCCACTGCGACCAGTGCGACATTTCTGCCGGCTCCAGACGCGTGAGCCGCTCCGCGCAAGTGAGCGCCAGGGCCAGGGACCCCCTCTCCAGGCAGATGGGCACCATGCTGCGCAATCCCGAGACCTCGGTGACCTTGGACGCATCCAGAGCCTCAAGGAACTGCATGGCCAAATCCTGCCGCCCCGCTTGATGGTACAATAATGCCAGACGCAGGCGGTGATCTTCACGATGGGCAGTATCCGTCTCCAGCAGCTTGCGGAGACCTGCCTCTGTCTCCATGGCGCGGGTACTGTCTGACGCCATAAGGTCGAGCCGGAGCTTCTCCAGCATCAGGGAGCGGTCCGCCGCCAGCCCCTGCCGGGCCAGTGCCAGCTTCAGCATCTCTTCGGCTGCTTTTTCCGCCTTGTGGGCGGAGGCCTGGCCGACGAGCGCAAGCCAGCGGTTGAAGCTCATTTCATCCTCGGGAAGTTTGCCACCAGGTGCGAGCAGGCCCGCCTCCTTCTGCACCGCCAGTTCCACCATCTCCCGCGCCTCGGCGTGCTGCATGACCGCGTCGATCCAAGCTTGATAGCGGGCGTCCGTATCACAAAGAGCCCGGGCAGCTTCGAAGGCTGCCGCCACGCGGGCGTCATCCCCGAGTTTTTCCTCGATCTTGGCCAGGAGCAGGTGCCCCTCAAAAGCCGTTGGCTGGGCCACCAGCCAGGGCTCCACCAGCTTTTTAGCGTTCACCCAGAGCTGCTTGCTCATGAGGAATTGCGCAATCTCCAGTCGGGCGTCTGGGGTGAGAGTCTTGGTCCAGTCCCCTTCAAACAGGGCCGCCACTTCATCTGTGCGACGTTGGGTGAAGTAGAGCTCGCCCAACTCCCGGCGCAGATCCCACCGGTCCGGGGATTTGCCTAGTGCCGTCTCCAGGAGCAGGCCAGCATCCTGTAGCTGATTGCGCCGGCGCAACCAGCGGGAAAGCTCCACACTGCGTCCCACCTGATCGGCCATTTCCAGTCTGGACAGCAGCGTCTTAAAAGCCTCATGCGCTCTGGGGCCAAGGTTGTTGGCGAAGAGCCAGCGTACTTGACGCAGCAACAGATCCTGACGATCGGGATGCGCGGCCATCAGCTTCTCCAGCCACTGTAGCGCAGCGGCATCCGTCCCCTCTTTTTCCCACAGGTCCAGGAGACGCTGCTCCACCTGCGGAGTACCGGGCAGAGCTTCCATGGCCTCCCTGAGCACTTGCAAGGCCTCATGGCCGCGATGGGCAGCATCCAGCACATCCGCGAGTGTCAGCGCGTTCATGGCGGTGCGCCCGTCTTTGGCCTGCCAGCGGCTTCTGGCCGCCTCCACCATCAGGTCGCGCCCATCGGAGCCCGTAACGTCCAGGCGCAGCATGAGAATCTCCCGCCGCCGCCAATAGTCCGGCGCGAGCTTCTCCAACAGCGCATCAAGCAGGGAGCCTGCCTCCTTCGGCTTGCCATCGGCAGCCAGCAGTTCTGCCTGTAGCATGGTGGCGTCCACTTGGTTGTCCGTACCCAGGCGGGCGGCATCCACGCCTTCCATCATGCGAACGGCCGTCTTGGTCAGCTTCTGGCCCGCGGCCTGCCGGGCCCAGCGCAGACGCTGCTCCGGAGTCAGAGCCCCCTCCTCGATGAGGCGGCGCGTTTCTTCCAGCACCAGATCTTCGCGCCCCTGGGTGGCGGCCACTTTCATCAGTTCACCAAACCATTGCGCCTTCCGCGCGGCGGACTTCTCGAGCCGCACGGCAGAAGCCATGGCCTCCACGGCCTTGGGATTGCGCTCCTCCTGGAGCATGCGTCCCAACTGCCAGGCCAGCAACGCGCTGTCGGGATGGCGTGCGACTGCTGCTTTCAGGAAATCACCCGCCTTGCGGTCCTGGAGCAGGGTGTAAATGCGCGCCAGCACCAGACTCGCTCCGGCATCATCAGGGTACTGGGCAAGATGGGTATTGTAGAGGCTGAGGAGTTCCTCCGTGCGTCCGGCACTGCGATAGAGCTCCACCAGCTTCTGGAGCGGGACCTCCACGGAGGGGTCGTAATGCAGGGCGGTGCGCAAGGTGACAGACGTCTTGTCAAAATCCGCCGTCTCCTCCGCCGCTGCCGGGGCCCAGGTCAGGCTTAGTCCAAAAACCAGGCCCACCGCAGAGACGGTCACCGCGGCCAGACGCAGCCCGGCCGCCTTCCTGCGAAGGCCGCCGCGCCCCATCATCAGCCGTTCCCCGTACCGCATGTGCAGGGTAGTTTCCTTACGCCGCCTCCATGGCCGGTGTCGCGACCTGCTTGATCAGATCCTCCACCAGGGAGTCCACCTTGATCTGCTGGGCCTCGCCTTCGAAGTTCAGGATCACCCGGTGGCGCAGGGCCACCAGGGCCACGCGCTGGACATCCTCCGTACTCACCGCCGTGCCACCCCGCACCGCACACCACACGCGCGCTCCACGAATGAGGGCCTGCAAACCACGGGGGCTCGCCCCGTAGGAGACATAGCGCCCCACCACGGGCAGCACCCCAGGCTGATCTGGATGTGTGCCCAGCACCAGCTTGGAGGCATAGGCCGCCACCGGATCCGCCACAGGTAGCTGGGTCATCACATACTGCAGGCGCATGAGCTCGGTCCCGCTGAGCACGGATTCCAGCTTGGGTTCCTCGAACCCGGTGGTGCGGCGGCTGATCTCCACCAGCGACTCCAGTGTGGGGAAGGGCACCTTGATCTTGAACATGAAGCGGTCCAGCTGCGCCTCGGGCAGCGGGTAGGTCCCCTCCATCTCCATCGGGTTCTGCGTGGCCAGCACGAAGAATGGCTCCGGCAGCACATGGCGCTCCCCGCCGGTGGTCACCGCACGCTCCTGCATCACTTCCAGCAGGGCCGCCTGCGTCTTGGGCGTGGCGCGGTTGATCTCATCCACCAACAGCAGGTTCTTGAAGACCGGCCCTTTTTCAAAGTGCAGCACCCGACGACCGTGAGAGTCTTCATTCACAATGTGCGTGCCAAGGATGTCTGCCGGCATGAGGTCCGGCGTACACTGCACCCGTCCCGGCTCCAGACCGACCACCTGGGAGAGCACACGGACCAGGAAGGTCTTGCCCAAACCGGGAACCCCCTCCAGCAACACGTGACCGCCGGAAAAGATGGCCAGGAGCGTATCCGTCAGCAGATCGTCATAGCCCACGATGGCCTTCTGGATCTCCGTCTTCAGCTTGTTAAAAATGGTCCGGAAACCTTCCAACTCCTCCTCAAGGGGACGCTGCGGCAGCGTGCGGATGTCGATGACATTGGCAGGTGCCTCAGCTCTCTCGATCGGCACATCGTCCGACACGATGCCGGACTCGCCAGCACCGGTAGTCAGTCCATCGGGCTTGCCGCCTTTCTTTGGAGGGCGTTTCTTGGAACTCTGGTTCTGGCTGCTGGCGGATGAAAGGTCGTCACTCATGTTTCTTCAGGATGGAAAGGGAGGTGGGAAGATGGCGATAGCGGGGCGGGGCGGTTTCAGTTGCCCTTCTCAAACCGCTTTCTCAGTTCTGTAAAATAACGTCGCACCTGCTCGCGGCGGGCCGGGGGCAGGGCCTGGTCATCCAGGGCGTTTTCCTCTGCAGCGATGGACTCCAGCGTGGTGGCCTCAGCCTTGCGACCGGCAGCCTCACTGCGGGCCTGGCCTTCCACCGCACGTACGGAGGAGGCACCGTCAGCATTGCGCTGCGCATCCACCGTGGCTTGCACGCCCGCCTTGGCCTGGGCGGTGGGGGTGTTCCCGATGGCGGAAGTACCGTTGCCCGCCTGTAGTCCGCCGGGATTGGCCCCTGGCATGGAGCCCAGCATGGCTGCGGCACCGGGTGCCTGGCCAGGCGTCATGCCTGGGATGGGGGCGATCAGCATCGGCTTGTTGCCATTGTTGCCTCCAGGCGGCTGGTTGCTGCCGGGCACGATGGCCATGGGCTGCCCCGTACCGGGAACGGGGCTCATCTGCCCCATTTGCTGCTGCCCCTGATTGGGGTTGCCCTGCTGATTGCTCCCCGGGGGCGACATGGAAAGGCCGGGAATCTGCATGGGCTGCATCTGCGGCGCATTCTGCATGGTCATCATCTGCTGCTGGCCCTGCTGTCCTTGTTGACCCTGCTGCCCCTGGGCTCCCTGATTCTGTTGCGCCTGCGATCCCGCGAGCTGTTTCATCCCCTGCCCGCTCTGGCCGGCGATGTCACTGCCGGACTGGCGGAGCTGTTGGGCCAGCTTTTCCAGCTGCTCACGTGATTTCTCGCGTGCGGCCAGGGTTTTCATTTTGTCTGCCAGCGACTGGAATTCATCCCCAGCCTCCTTGGGAAGCGCCTGGGAGAGGTTGCGATCCGCCCCCAGCACATGCTGCCCCACCGTGCGGGTCTTGTCCTCCGCCTCGGCGGCCTTGCCGATCTCCTTGAGCGTTTCCGCGAACCGCTCCTTGGTCTCCAGCGTCAGCTTTTGGTCGCGCAGCTTGTCCGCCAGATCCTGGGCCTTGTCCCCGGTCTTTTCCGCTGATTTGTTGGCCACGGCATCGCCCAGTTCGGCCGTGTCCGCATGCTTGCGCATCTCCGCCACCATCTGGGCGGAGGCCCAGGCGTCCTCGCCAGCCTTGAGCTTGTCTGCCAGCTGCTCAGCCTCACGGGCGCGTTTTTCCAGCTCAGAGAGCACATCACGGGCGGTCTTGGCCTCATTCTGCTGCAACGCCTTCGCAGTTTCCTGAACCTTCTGCTGCAGGGCTTCAGCATCCTTCTTCTCCTGCTCCGTCAGAGACTGCATCTTGTCCACGTCCAGCTTCTTCTCGGCAAGTTCGCGCCCCTGTTCCACGGCCAGGCGACGGCCTTCCGCGGTCAGCTCAGGGTCAGGCAGACCGATCACCGCCCCGGAGGGAAGAAACATCATGGCCAGCGCCGCCACGGGCAGGAGTGGCAGCCAGCGAACGTCTGGCAGCGGGATGTCACGCCCCAGCTTCCCCAACGCCTCCGGCAGCTGGCGGCGGTTGCGCTCCACATGCAGGCGCTGCCCCTCTGTGAGTTGCGGTTGCCCCTCGAACCACCAGCCATTCGCAAACGCATCACTGCGGGAGGCTTGTCGGTCCCAATAGGAGAAGGCGGCATAGGGCGCGGGCCGCTTGTACCACGCCCAGCCGAAGCAGCCCAGCACCCAGAGCCCCAGAGCGATGAAGCCCACGGTGGCCCCCGCCCAACCCTGGCCAAGGAGACGAATCACCATCAACAGGACAAGGAGTCCGGCCGCATATTTCCAAGTCTGGAGCAGGTGCAGCAGACCTTTCCGGAGGACCAGCCGCCCTTGCAGCGAACTGGCGGCATTGGCGAAAGTGAGCGAGGAAGCTGGGGGTGTTTCAGTCATGCAAAAAACACTGGCTTTGAAGAGTCTATACGGCTGGCGAGCGGTTGTCTTGTCTTTCTGAGAGCATGGCGGCGGCCAGTCAGTGCTAATTGTGGGAAATCCTCTACCAACCTCACTCAAGATCGCCCAAGATGCCCTCGATCCGGCGTTTTACCTCCGGGTCCTCACTCTGCTTGAAGGCCTCCTGCAGAGAGGTGCGGGCCATCTCGCCAAAAGTAGCCAGCTCCCCGCTGGCCTTTTCCCGCACCTTCCAGTCGTCATGGCCCAGCTCTCGAATCAGCTGACCCATCCGGGCCAGCGTGCTGTCGGCGATCTTCGGCACCGGGTTGACCACGCGGACCACCTCCTTCACCGGGAGTTGCCAGGAGGTACCGCCGACCTGGAAACCCAGCACCATCTCGCGCAGCTGGCCCATGACCGTACCGCCCCCCCACAGGTCCATCTGGAACCACGCCGAGTCATCCGTGCCACTGGCGGGCACGTCCTCGGAGACGTTGCGCATCTCTTTGATGCTGGCGGGATCCAGCGGCACCACGCCGCCGGAGGTCACGATGTGCCAGATGGGGTCTGCTGGAGCCGCCACTAGACGCTGCTCTCCAGCCAAATCGACGAAGCTCGTGGCAGGCTCGCCATCGTCCGATTCAAGGCTCTCCTCAGACACCTGCGGCCCCTTTGCCGCCACCACCAGCGAGCGCACCTGTACCCCAGGCAGGGTCTGCGCGCCAAACTGGGCGGTGGCGAAGCTGAACTCCCCCTGACTGCCCATCCAGACCCGCAGGCGGGAGCCGTCCTTAAAGGTCACACTCGGGGCAGCGCCCTCCTCCGCATTCGAGGTGAGCGCGGCCACATCATTGAGCGCCACCTTCCGAACCCCCCAGGTAGTGGCGAGCGTCATCTCCGGCGGCTTGGAGTCCAGAAGAGCCCAGCGTTCGCCGTTCCAGGTCTCCATCAGCGCCGCCACGCCTTTGGGCCATTCTGCGGCTCCCGTGGCGGCGGTGGTCCCCATGACCAGGCGATCCACGTCCGCAATCTTCAGAGACATCTGGAGGCCGCTGCTCAGGGAGAACTTCAGTTCCTCCGTCTCCAGCTCTCCCCGCAGCACCTGACCATCATTCAAATAGAGGCGGCTTTCCCTGCCTTCGAATCGTCCCCCAGTGAGCGCCACTACCTGCGCCCACGGCACCACCACCTTCCCCAGGCGATGATGGAGCGTGAGCTGCCCGCAGGTAGCCCGCCCCCTCAGTCGCGTGCCCTCCCCCATGCCCAGCACATCCACCGGCTCCCGCTTGATGCCCAGAATCTCCTCCGGGAACCACGAGGCCAAATCCGACGCACCGGTGCCAGCGGACCTCACGTTGACCAGCGTCGCACCGCTGCCCTTGGGCAGATCGCGTAGAAAACGCACCAGGGCAAAGGGGCGGAAGAGCTTCTCCAACTCCGGGGCGTCCGGGCGCAGGGAGAGCTTGGCCTGGGTGATCGTGTGCAGGATCGAGGCCGACTTCCCAGCCGGTACCGTGATGCTGTAGAAAAACGACATCTGGTACTGGTTCTGCGAAGCAATGCGTGGTTTCACCGAACTCCGCGGCGCACAGGCAGTGAAGAGATAGCCCCGGTAGTTGGTGGAACCAGGGACGATGGCGATGCCGCTCTCCCCTTTTTCAAAAGCGCCGTTATTGGCCCGGGCCGCATCGGTGAGAATGCTCTTCACCTGTCCGCTGAAGTTGTGCCGGATCTCCACATTGGTCGCGATGTCGCGGCCGGAGGTGTTGGTGAACATCTCCATGAAGCGCATGCCGCCCTCCTTCTCCAGCATGCGGACATAGCGGGTGACCTGCAGCCCCTGCATGGGCTGCTGGCCCATCAGCACCATCTCCTTCCCGTCTGAGGTGCCCATGGGCTGGTTGCAGTAGAACTGCTCTGATCCCACCATCAGCATCATGGCCCCACTCAGGATGGAGTTGCCCCCGCCCTGGCGGGAGATCATGCCGTTCTGCTCCACGTACCAGTCATTGCCCAGCTTGTCCGTACGGGGCTGCGGGTTCACTGGTACGAGCCCGCTGAGCTGGGCGTTCGCCGACCCGAGCGTCCAGCAGAACACCAGTCCTGCGGCAGCCGCGCCTTTCATCCACTGCGTCATGTGCATGCTATGGGGGTAATGTCTAAGTTGTGAGCGGGTGACCTGTGGAGAGATGGCAGTTGCGGCAGGATCGCATGGGGTGTCAGGCTCTAGGACTTGGCCTTTCGGACGATCTCGGTGATCAGCCCCACCGGCAGGGATACCGTCTGCTTGTCGAGCTTCCAGGTGAGGTTTTCGTTCAATATTTCCCCGCGCACCTTGGTGCCGTTGCCCAGCTCCAGGGCCGCTTCACCGCCCGCACCGAAGTCCCAGAACACTCTGGCCACGGCATCAGGTTTCAGGGTCAGCACGCCCGTGCTGGTCCGCACGCGAAGCGTCTCATCCTCCTGAAGAATGCCCACCAGCAGGGATCCGTCGCGCATCCAGCAATATTGATTGAGAGCATCTCCCGTCGTGGGCTTGGCGCTTTCCTTCGGTTCCGGTCCACCAGCCATCTCCTTCAAGGCGGCCTCCACCGCGCCCCAGCGCACCACTTGGGGCAGCGCAATATCTGACGGGCCGTCACCCACCACCTCGCGTCGGATCGCCCCACTTCCCAACACGCCCTGAATGCGGCTGCCATCCGTCAGGGTGGCAACCATGCAATACGGAGGATCGGGACGTCGCCCCAGCGTCCACAGTTCTTCGCTGCGGACCTTGATTCTCCCGAATGATGCGACCAAGTCCACAGCCACCGGGTCACCCTTGGCAAGCCATCGCAAGGACCCGTCCATATATTGAACAAACTCAGCGGCCGTCTCTGGCACGCGACCGTCCTCTGTTGAGACTGGCCACGTGAGCAATTCCATCGCATCGGCATCCAGCGCGAGTTCCCCCAGATCCCCTTTCAGCGCCCCTTTGATCAAACGGACTCGACCCGTCAGCACGGTGCCATCCCGCAGATACAGCCGGTGATCCCGCCCCCGCCCGGCTCCGCCGCGGATTGCGGCGATGTTGGCACTCAGCACCTCTTTCTCCCCTGAAGCCAAGGTCAGCACCACCTTCTCCACCGAGATGTCGCCAGGGATCTGCTCGTCCTTGCTCATCCAGAGGAGTCCCTTGTCCGTGCGTTTGATGTCCAGCTTGCCCGTCAGCGCATCCAGCGCCAGCAGACGGCCCGCACGCGGAAAGCTGGGCACGCCGCCCTCTGTGGTGGTGGCCCCCAGGGAAGAGGGCTTGAAGTTCACCACCAGCGCCGCCACGTCAGGAGGGACCCCAGGCTCAACCAGTTTGCCGTCTTTAATAAAGAGATCGAAGGTCTTCTCCAGCTTCACCTTGGGGTCCAGTCCGGCCGTGCCCACCCAGTGGAGAAAGGCCACCTTCCCATTGGCAGGCACCGCCCCCTCATAGCGGAGACGCAGCGTGGATCCTGTATCCTGCAGGACCGCGCGCCAGGGAGCATCTGGCTGTCCCCAGATAAAAAGCGGCACCGCGGGAGTCCCTTGCTTCTCAGCCATGACGATGGCAGACCAGGTGCCGTCTGGCAGACCATTGCCCAGATCCCGCATCTCCCCACCCTGGCTCAGTGTGCCGCTGAACCTCACCCCGCCCTGACTGCCGACTGGCGTGGAGTAGTCGAGCTGGAGGTTGTTCTCCTGGCCCTCCGTGTTGGAGATGGTGTCGATGACGAGCAGCGCATTGCGCTTGTCATCCCGGCGCACCAGACGGTCCACTTTAAAAGGACGCACCTCGAACCCCATCTGGGACTGGCGACCAACCGTCGCCCCTTCGATTTCGGTGTTGCCACCCGCTTGGGCAGTCTTCTCCACCGCATCCATGGCCGTGCGGTAGGGCGTGGACTGGCCGTTGATGCCCATCTGAAAGAAGCGCCCCACGGAGAGTGTCTTGGACTTCCAAACAGTCCCGCCCTCCAGATTCCAGTCCTGCTCGCTCTGCGCGAGGGCCAGCGGGCTCACCACGAGAGCCCACACCCACAGTCCACTGGCCGGAAACGGAATACGCATGCGCCATTGCATGACGCAAACACTAGTGGGTGCCTTGGATCATGAAAACCCAAAAGTGCGTTTTTGCACATTCACACAGAGAATCCACGCCGCCAGACCGGCTCATCTGGCGGCAGCCCCCTTGGCCGCCTCGACGGAGAGCGCCTCAGAGCTGGCGGCATCAATATAGACATCCACCTGCTGCCCCACATACACGGGCACTGACTCGGGGCGCTTCATGCTGTAGATCACCTGTAGCACCCGGGTGTCCACACGCTCGGTGCTGGAACCCGTGAGCGACACCTTCGGGATGACAAACGGCTCCACACGCAGGAAGTCGAGCTGAATGGCGGTCTTGGTATCGCCCTTGATGAAGGCGGTCGCTTTTTGCCCCTCGCGAATGCGGGACGCATTTTGCTCATCCACATCGGCGCGCACCTGGAGCTTCTCCAGATCCCCCAGTACCATCACAGGAGAATCCTTCACGTTGGTAGCGAACTCACCCGCGCGGATGTTCACCTGCAGCACCACCCCATCCCGTGGGGCCTGCACATGGAGGCGATCAATCATGACCTGGGTCTGCTTCACCTCCGCGAGCGCCGCGGTGAGCTCCGCCTCACTCGCCAGGAGCTGGGCCTTGGCGATCGCCACCTCATTCTCCCGGGCTCGAATCTCATCCACGCTGAGCGCCCGCGAGTCCGGCACGGACTTCACTCGATCCAGCTGATCCTGGGCCTTGGCAAGTGTGGCCTTTTGCACCCCCACCCTGGCACGGGCCACCTCCACGGAGGCATCCTGCCGCACCTTTTGTGCCTGCAGGTCACGGTCGTCGATTTTGAAAAGCAAGGCACCTGCTTTCACCGACTGATTCACCTTCACGGGCACCTCCGTGACCAGCCCCGCCACCGGTACGCCAATGGCGACGTTTTCGCTGAGGGCCTCCAGAATGCCTGTCGCAGCCACCGTGCTGGCATAAGGCTTCTGCGGCGGGGCGACGGGGGGGGGCGCGATCTGGCGGGACTCGCCTGCCTGGATCCGCATGACCACCATGCTGATGCCCAGAAACCCCGCGCCAGCCCCGGCAAAGGTGGCGTACTTGACCAGGTTGCTAAAGATCCGGTTCATGGAAATAAAGAAAAAGAGGGTGACACAATGTTCAGTGATGCAGCTCCGGCGGACGGCTCTTGTCCACATCATGCACCTCCACGATCTGGCCATCATCCATCTGGGCGATGCGGTCAGCGTGGGAGAAGATGCGGTTGTCATGGGTGACAATGATGACGGCGCGGCCGGGAGCCTTGGCCACCTTGTCAAAGAGCTCCATCACCATGGTGCCGTTCTTCGCATCCAGTGATGCGGTGGGTTCATCGCAGATGATGAGACGCGGCTCGTGCACGAGGGCGCGCGCGATGGCCACGCGCTGCTGCTGCCCCCCTGAGAGCTGCGTGGGACGGTGGTGCCAGCGATCCCCCAGCCCCACTGCGGCCAGCAGTTCCTTGGCCCGCGCCTCGGCTTTGCGAGCGGGCGTCCCCTGGATGAGCAGCGGCACGCTCACATTCTCCGCACAATTGATGGTAGGGATGAGGTTGAACGACTGGAAAATAAACCCGATGTTCTGGGCGCGGAACTTCGTGACGTGGGCTGCCTTCATCTTGTCCAGACGCGTGCCGAAGACCTCCACCCCACCCTGATCAGCATGCAGCGTTCCCGCCATGATGCTCAGGAGGGTGGTCTTGCCACAGCCGGAGGGGCCGACCAGCATCATGATCTCCCCGGAGCGAGCGTCCAGATCGATGCCCTTCAGCACCGTCAGGCGCGAGTTGCCATCGCCAAAGCTCTTCACAATCCCGGAGAGCCGCACGGCGTGGTCCGGAAGGTGAACGGGATCAGGGTTCGAGGTCATGAGAGAGTGTCCACGAAGGCGGAAGGGCAACACATCAACCGCGGAAGACCATGGCAGGCTCGAACCGGCTCACCCGCCAGATGCCCAGCAACGCTGCCAGACTGCAGATGAAGAGGATCACGGCGAGCGCAAATACAGGAATGTGCCAGGACATGTAGAACGGAGGCTGCTCATTCTTGAGCGCCCCCATGGCAAACAGGGTGGTGCCCGCCAGCCCCAAGCCAAACCCGACAATACCAACCGTGAAAGCCTGGACGATGAGCATGAGACAGAGCTTGCCGTTGGAGGCACCCATGGCCTTCAAGGCCCCCAGGTGCTTGATGTTCTCCAGTACGAAGGCGTAGAACGTCTGGCAGGAAATGGCCACCCCTACGATGAAGCCCACGATCACCGTGGTGCCAAAGGAGATCGGGATGCCGGTGTTCTTCACATACCACCAGATGGTGGAGGTGCCGAAGTCATGCGGCGAAGAGTTGAACGACTTGTTCACGAAGGCCTTCAGCCCCGTGGTGCGGCGAATATCCTCCACCACCTGTTCTTCCGTGAACCCGGCCCGCGGGGCGGCGATCACGGCAGAGAGCATCTTGCGGGACGCAGGGGTGTATTGCAGGGCCCGCTCATAGGTGGTCCACACGTACGGACCGCCCGTGAAGCTGTTCATGGCCTCGCAGATGCCCACCACCCGGGCCTCCATGTCATTGATCTCAAACACGTCACCCACCTTGATGGCCTGACCCCGCACCTTCGCGAGCCGTTTCACCGCCAGGTCATCGATGATGACCGTGTTCGGCAGTCGCAGATCCTCCAGCCGTCCTTCGATCATCTTTACCGGTGCCCCAGCCAGCGTAGCGGGATCAATCCCGATCAACTGGATGATCTTGAAGCTGCCAGACTGCAATCGCACCCGCTGGATGCCGGAATACAGCGGCATGGCCCACTCCACGGAGTCCACGGAGCGCACGCGGGCCACATCGGTGTCACGCAGAGGGTTGGTTTCATTCACCTGCTCCACCTTCTCATCCACCACCCAGATCGGTGCCGGGACGTTGGTAAGCGTGGCGGTGGTCCACATCATGAGCCCACAGAATACGGAGCTCTGCTGGGCGATGAGGAAGGTCGCAAAGAACAACCCCAGGATCAGCATCAAGTACTTGGCGGTGTCGCCAAAGAGCATTTTCAGAGCGAGTCCCAGCATGGCAGTAGGCGGTGGGTGTGGAGAGGTTGTCGAAAGGGATCGCAGCTCCACTCGTCTAACCCGCCAGGGTCAGGAGCGCACGGCGGATGGTTTTGATCTCGTCCTCTGAAAACGGAGACAGAAGCTGCTTTTCCATCGCCTCCCCCACGACCTGAAGTTCCGCGAGGGCCTTCTTTCCCGCAGGTGTGATCTCCACGAGGTAAATGCGCCGGTCCTCCGGATGATCCCGGCGTCTCGCCAGCTTTTTCTCCTCAAGCGCATCCACAAGCTTCACCATGGAGGTACGGTCGATGCGCAACTTCCTGCCCAACTGTTGCTGGGACATGGAGCCGGACTCATCCAAAAGATGGAGCACTCCCCCGCAAGGGACGTCGAACCCCAGTCGTTTGCACTCGTCATTAAAAAGCGTCCACAGACGTTGATGCGCCTTCGCAATGAGGAATCCCATGTAGCGAGTCAGCGACTCCGGAAGCGGCTCGCGCTCGGCGTCCTCTGGAAATCTCGGCATGGAAAATGGAAAGTCGGCACCCATGATTGTCAGTATTACTGATGATTTCCTAGCTGTCAATTGAGAGACTGGGCGATCCTCAAACCCCATCCGCTGACCAACCACGCTGCTGCCTTATCCAGCATCCGCAGGCTCAGCAAGCACCGCCGAACCGCGCCAGCAGCCAACACCTTGACCACTGACGCACCGCCTACTGCCCACTGATTTCCCCTACTCTTCCAACAGCAGCGGCGGCTGGAACCAAATCTCCACCTCGCAGGTAGTACGCGCCGGATTGTCCAGCAGCAGCACCGTGTCCCAGATCAAGGGCGGCACCGGCACCACACTGGCAGGAGCGTCTTCCGCCCCCGTAGCCTTCCCACCCCAGTGGGCGGTCCGCTCATCCAGCTTGAATTCCACAAACCTCCAGCCTGTCCAGCTCACATTAGGGCCATCCGGCTGCCAGGTGCGTCCAGCGGCATCCTGAAGGCGGAGACGCAGGGCGGTCTTGCTCTTGTCCCCGTGCACCCACATGCCGAACCGGGTGACGCGATCAACCGGCCCCGCCTCAGCCATCCCTGACACGCGGTGGCGAGTGCCCTCGGCCCCGATGACTTGGGCGAACTTCCAGCCCGCACCGAACGCGCACTTGAGCCGCCAGGCGTCAGCGCTGCCCACTGGCGGGGCCACGGGAGCCGTCCCGCGGCTGAGTTCAGCCTTGCCCGACACCTTGTCGTCTCCCGTCACAAAGGTGCGCAACCCTTTCTCAAGCTCCGCAGGCTGGGCGACAAAATGACGTGCGGGGACGGTGAGCACGGTCTGACCATTCACCTCCAGCTCAGCCCCAAGGCGGTAGCTGGGTGAGGCAGATGCCTTTAGCGGAAACAAGACGGTGGTTGCCGCCTGATCTGGGGCCAAATTCAGCGATTGCGTGGCCTCCTGCACCTCCAGACCTTCCGTGCCGATGAGCTTCACCTTCCCCACCACTGGGTGCTCACCATAGGTGGTGACCTGCACCGCCGCCCTGTCCCCGGCACAGGGCAGCACGGTCAGCTTCATGGGCACCGCCTCCATCGCCTGGCGGAGCAGCGGATCTGTTTCCTGAAACTTCACGTAAATCGGGGCATCGGTGAGTTCCAGTTGGAGCTCGCCTCCACTTAGGGGTGGCAATACCTGCCCGAGATGCCCCACCCTGCTGATGGCTCCTGGCGATACCAGCACCTTCACGCTGGCTGGCACACCTCCCGCCGTCCAGGCCACGAGGCACTGCGCCCCGGCCCGCTCGAACAAGTAGCCGTGATGATCCAGATTCCCCAAGTTGATCCGCTTCACAAAGTGGAAGCCTTCCAGCTCTCGATTGAAGGTTTGCGCGGCGAGATACGCTGGCTTGGCGTTGTAGGCCGCCGCCCGCCCCGGGAAATGCTGGCGCTCCACTGTGCCAAAACGATGCTCCGCCTCCTTGGGATCCGGGCCATCGTCCTTCCAGTCATACCAGATCGATACCGGCACCGCGCTCGCGGCATTCACCACCCACTGGCGGGTGAGCATCTTCCCCTGCAAGCTCGCATCGAAGTTCGCCCAAGCCTCCGAGTAGCCCCACTCACCCGCGAGCACAGCCACCTTCTTCCCCGCCGGTGCGTGCTTGCCAATCAACTGGCGCAGCGCGTGATACTCGGCCGCAACTGATTCCGGGCCGCCCTGGCGATAAGGATGCACCGACACCGCCTGCCACCATTCCAGCAACCCGCCTTTGAAACAACCTTCCAGGAACTCGAGGTCGATCGTCGAACTCGCCGGCCCCACCACGCACTCGTCCGGAGCCGCCTCCTTGATGGCCTGACACGCCACCCGCGCCATCTTGACGTAGGCTTCCACATCCGGCTTGGGCTTCCAGAAGCCTTCGATGTTCGGCTCGTTCCAGATTTCCCAAATCACCCCTTTGCCCCGAAAGTGCTGCACCGCAGCCACGGCCCAACGCGCGTAGGCCGCCCTGCCTTCATCAGAGGTGATGGAGCGGAGCGGCTCGTAGTTCTTGTTGGAATAGTTTAAGATGAAGACCGCCCCCAACCCCTGCGCCTCCAGCGACTTCATGAGGTGATCATAGGCTGCAAAGTCGTACGCCCCCTCCTTGGGCTCCGTGGCCTCCCAAGTGAGATCCATCCGGATCCACTTGAATCCTGCTGCGCGAATCATCTCCAATTCCCCCTGCTGCGGATGGGTGAAGTGAATGTTCACCCCACTGGCATCCGTCACGATTCCCGAAGCCGGGATCTGGGCCATCAGCCCGTGGCCCAGTGCAAGACTGGCGGCGAGGATAGCGAATGAGACAAAGGAAGCAGAGAGAAAGCGGCGCGAACCTACGAACGACATGGCGCATGGTGGTACGCATGAGCCCTGTCCGCAAGCGAGGTTGGACGACGACCAAGCCCATTTCTACGCGCATCTTGAGCCAAGAAACCGGCCGAGGACGACCGAGCCACCACTCCGGTCCGCAGTCAGGGTTGGAGCACCGCGTTTACGCGGCTCAGAACGCACTGCCCTGGACGTCTCATGCAAGCAACACACTGCTTCGCCTACAACGTCCGCCAGCTTCGCTCACCAGCGGGACCGGAGATCCCGCCTCCTTTAGGTGCCCCAACTCCGCACACCTTGGGTAAAGGAGGCGGGGGTTCCAGCCCCGCACGAACGTCTCCTGATACGCCAAGCACCTCAAGCGTCAAACCACCTCGAGACGTCCACCCCTCCGCTCCCAAACCGGCCGAGGACGGCCGAGCCACCACTCCGGTCCGCCGACAGGGTTGGAGTACCGCGTTTACGCGGCTCAGGACGCGCCCCCCCTGACGTCTCATGCAAGCAACACACTGCTTCGCCTACAACGTCCGCCAGCTTCGCTCACCAGCGGGACCGGAGATCCCGCCTCCTTTAACAGCCCCAACTCCGCTCGCCCTGGGTAAAGGAGGCGGGGGTTCCAGCCCCGCACGAACGTCTCCTGATACGCCAAGCACCTCAAGCGTCAAACCACCTCGAGACGTCCACCCCTCCGCTCCCAAACCGGCCGAGGACGGCCGAGCCACCACTCCGGTCCGCCGACAGGGTTGGAGTACCGCGTTTACGCGGCTCAGGACGCGCCCCCCCTGACGTCTCATGCAAGCAACACACTGCTTCGCCTACAACGTCCGCCAGCTTCGCTCACCAGCGGGACCGGAGATCCCGCCTCCTTTAGGTGCCCCAACTCCGCACACCCTGGGTAAAGGAGGCGGGGGTTCCAGCCCCGCACGAACGTCTCCTGATACGCAAGCATATCGAACGACCAACCACCTCGAGACGTCCACCCCTCCGCTCCCAAACCGGCCGAGGACGGCCGAGCCACCACTCCGGTCCGCAGTCAGGGTTGGAGTACCGCGTTTACGCGGCTCAGGACGCGGCACCCCCTGACGTCTCATGCAAGCAACACACTGCTTCGCCTACAACGCCCGCCAACTTCCCTCACCAGCGGGACCGGAGATCCCGCCTCCTTTAACAGCCCCAACTCCGCACACCCGGGGTAAAGGAGGCGGGGGTTCCAGCCCCGCACGAACGTCTCCTGATACGCCAAGCATATCGAACGACCAACCACCTCGAGACGTCCACCCCTCCGCTCCCAAACCGGCTGAGGACGACCGAGGACGGCCGGACGACTCCTCACATTGCAGCCGAAAAGTAGTGGCGGGCTTTAGCCTGCGTCCACATGACATGAACACTCGACTGAACCGGCTAAAGCCTGTGACTACTTTACTGCCCCCTCTCCCAACTCTCCCAACTCTCCCAACTCCTAACTTTCTCTGAAATCCATTTGTCCCAGCCGAAAGTCCCCTTACGCTATTTTCACCATGCTTCCAGTAAACACATTTGCAACGCTACTCCTGTTGGCGACCGCAACGTTCAGCATCGACAATCTTCACGCCAACTCCCCTTCCCCACTCCCAGCTCGCGGCGACATTCGCGATCGTAACGGCATCGTACTCGCCACCGACAAACCAGACCCGAAGGACTCCTCGACCACGCCGCCTCCACGTCGCTACCCTTTCCAATCACTCGCCAGTCATGTCCTTGGCGCAGTGACTCAACCTCAGCCCTGGCAACCACCCTTCGGCATCGACGGCGTTGAGAAGATGCTGAATGACGACCTCGCATCCACCCCAGCTCAAACGGACCACTCTAACTCCGGCAAGTCTGGCCAGGATGTCTGGCTCACGATTGATGCCCGGCATCAGTTCATCGTCGAGAACGCTCTTCGCGATGCCAACGTTGGTCGCGGCACTGCGGTGCTGATGGATGTGACCTCCGGCCAGATCTTTGCCATGGCTTCTTTGCCGTCATTCGATCCCAACCTTTTTGTCCCGCAGATCTCCGAAGCAACGTTTGAGGCCTATCGCAGGAATCCTTCGATTCCCATGCTCAATCGTGCAACCACCCCCTTCACTCCTGGCGCATCGTTCATGTTGGTCACCGCTCTCGCGGCGGCGACCAGCGGTCACGCCATCGACGTGCACGCTTGCGACGGTGTGTTTCAGGCCGGCTCGAAGTCATTACCCTGTTGGATTCGCAGCAAAGGCGGCACACATGGCCAACAGACGCTGGACAAAGCCATGGAGAACAGCTGCGGGCTCTACTTCTATGGCCTCACCCTCTCCATGGGATATGACAAGATAGAAAGGTTGGCAGATCTCGCAGGCTTGAGGAGCAAGCCCGGCACAGGGCTTCCTGGCGAGGCCGCAGGATTCATCCCAGGGCCAAGTTGGCTGAAAACGCAAACCTCTGATCTCAACGCCGGCTCCCATTCACCATGGACGGACGCCAGTTCCGCCACCAATTCTGTGGGCAGCGGGAGGATTGCGATCACCCCCCTGCACATGACCACCATCGCGGCCACGATCGCCAATGGCGGCACGGTCTGGAAACCTGAGTTGGTTCGCCATGTCGGCGAACAAGAAACCAAACTCTACCGAAAAACAAACTCCATCCAGATCAGCAACCTGAAGGACCACGGACTCAGCGCAGAAGGATTGAGCATCATTCGGGAAGGCATGCGCAAGCGCACTGCCAAAGTGACACCGTCTCAAGCTCAGTTGGTGCCCACTATCAATGGCTTCTCTGGCACCATGGTCGAGTATCGAAAGCATCCCGTGCTACGGGAATATGTTCGTGAGAGAAACTGCTGGTACGTCTGCTACGCTCCTGCCGATAAACCGCAGTGGGCTCTGACGGTGCTGGTGCAACACGGCCGATCCGGCGGAGACACCTCCGCACCCATTGCCCACCGCATCCTCCAGGATGTGTCTGCAGTTGAGGCAGGTGCGCTCAAAGTTGAGCCAAAGCCATTGCCGCCCACGCCAGGTCATTGGGAGTTGGTGGACGCCGTGGGGTTTCCCGGCACGAAGGTCGAGGAAAAGTAGCGGAACCTTCTCGATTCCTATTGTCGCATCCCAGCGCAACGAAGCCGATTACCAATGGCGGCACAGCAGATTGCCAATCTGCGCTACACGGTCCACCACCCTGCTCATCTACCCAGGGCGAAGCCCGCCTAAACCAGCGCAGCGTCTCAACAGCCCGCTTGCGGGCCCCTCAACCAGCGCAGCGCCTAAACCACTCCACGCCCCGCCAATCTACTAACATTTTAGTCCGTGAGATCCTCGACACCATCAATGAGGACCGCGTTCCGCCGCTGGTGTACACGACGGTACTAACGTTTCTCCAGATTATGACAGACAAGGGTCTGGTCCTGCGGGACACCCAGGGCAAGACGCATGTCTATCGTGCGGCGGTCGCGGCAGAGAAAACCCAACGCCATCTCGTGAAGGATGTGCTGGAGCGCGTGTTCTCCGGCTCCGTCAACCAGTTGGTCATGCACGCCTTGGGTTCGAGGAAGATTAGCGCGGATGAAGTGCGCGAGATCAAGGCCATGCTCAACGAGAGCGATCACACTCCCCCCATCGCAAAGCCACTGCCGCCAGCGCAGGGTCACTTCAATCCGGTGGAACCTGCGGGGAGCACCGGGCCCCAAGATTGAGTAGCGACGGGGGCGAAGGGCGAACAAAGCCCGCGCCCCCAAATCGGCCAAGGAAAGCCGGACGACTCCTCACATTGCAGCTAAAAAGTAGTGGTGGGCTTTAGCCTGCCTTTACGTCACATGAACGCACGACTGAACAGGCTGAAGCCTGTGACTACTTTCCCGCCTCCACCATTACTAGCTTCACGCTCCCAGCTGAAAACTGCAAACTTGAACCCTGAAAACTCACTTCCCCATCTTCGCCCGCACCTCATCCGGCGTCATCTTCGCCACCGGAACATCATAACCCAGATTATCCCCATTGGCCTGAAAGCCGTGGCCATCGACATCCACATAGAAGGGCGTGTGATACGCCATCGGGCGCAGTTTGGCCTGGCCGCTGGTGCCGTAGCCGGTCTTCAGATCACCGTTCTCTAACAGGGCCACGACAATCAGGTGGGCGTCTTTGCCGAGCTTCACAGGAATCGTCTGGTCAAACTTTACCACCCCGTCCTTGAACATGTGCGGATGCGTGGCGCGGGTAAAGTTAAGGCTGGGCTCCTTGCGGCCGTTGACCAGGATCTGCACACGGTCGATGTCGATCCAGTCCGTGCACTGAACCTTGACCTTCAAGGGCAGCACCCCGGAGCTACGCACGTCATCTCCCGGCAGTTTACCATCTCCCGCCGTGACCTGCAGGAACGGGCCGGTGGTGAGGATGAAGTGGCCGGCCAGAGCATGCGCGGCGAGGTCGTTCGTCCAGTCAATCTTGGCGGGCTCATCCGTCTTGCTGGGCAGGTACATGCGCCAGCCGCCGACGCCGTTTCCATGAACCGCGTGGGCATCTGCCACGGCCACGGGGTGAATGCGGTGCCCCTGATTGAGCATCTGCAGCCAGATGAACTGACGCACCGTCTCCACCCGGGTGGCCAGTGAGTTCTTTGCCTTGGTCAGACGCCAGGGCGAATCCGCCAGCACCCCTTCGTCCACAAAGTTCTCCGTCTCCATGCCATTCACCATCTCGGTGATGCCCAGATAGCCGCCATCTGCCACGCCATCGGCATGGCGGTCATTGTAGAGGAAGGCCATGTCCGGGTGGTTGATCTGTACCCAGCGGTCCTGCCGCTCTCCCTGCCAGCCACGCAACGTCAGAGCAGTGATGCGAGGATCCGCATTCCACACGGGGGCTCCCCCATCCTGCACAAAAGGCACCGGATTGAGGGGGAAGCAGTTGAAGTGTGAGCCGCTGCCGGTGAGTTCCATGCCGACCACTGTCTGGATCTCCTGAGAGAGCCCGAGGCGCTCAATGGTGGGACGCCAGTCATAGATGCGGTTGTGCTCTGTTGTGGGTGTGAACTCCAGGTGCTCTGCGGCGATGTTGATGAGCCGGTCTGCGGTGCCGCAGATGTTGTCCCCGCTGGGCGTGGAGTGATTGTGGAAGTCCGTGCTGATCCACCCCGTCGTATCCACCAGACGCGCCAGTTTGGCATCGACAACCAACTCCTGGCCCTGGGCCAAGGCGACCTCCTGCTCATGGTGGGAGTATTCAATCCCGCGTGTCACCACCACCTTGTAAGTTCCGGCCGGGACTTGAACGGAGAATTCGCCCTTCTCACTATGATACTGGTCCTTGCAGCCATGCGCCCGCATCACAGGACCGAGATTCAACGGCTTGGTCTCGCCCGTGGCCAGGATCTGCACCTTGCACGGCAGGCTTTGCCCACGAGCATCTTGGACGACAAACTTCAATCGAGTGGCGGGCTCCAGCTTCTCCTGCTGTTTCACCACCCCACCCTGATTCAGCGTGAAGGACACCCGGCGTGGCAGTCTTCCAGCCTCCTCCACACTCCCGTGGTAGGTCCCGGAAGGAAGGGACAAGGCGATGAGTCCTTGACTGTCCGGATAAGCGACCACGCTCCCATCAGACTTCTGCCCAGGGTTGATCTCCTGCTCCAGCACCAGCCCCGCACCTGTCACAGGCTTCGTGCCGTCTGCCTCCGCGAGCGCCAGTTCCAGGCGCCCCGTCGGCACCCCATTGGCTCCACGAACCGCCGACCACGCCTCGGCCGGGGACCGCCCAATGGCCAGGAAGCGCACCCAGGTCAGCACCTGGCCGGGCTGCAACTCCACCTCATCCGCGATCGCTCCCGCACCGGGTGCTGAGAGCTTGCCATACGCATAGCCAATGCGATCATCGGGATCCACCGCGTCTGCCCAGGTCACACCGTCGCGCTCACCCGTTTCATTGAACCTCGTCCAGGCGTCTTTTGTGCTGACTTTTACCGGGGCCTTGCCCTCATTGCGCAGCGTGGTCTGGATTCTGAGCCCCTGCTCCCCGTCCCGCACGCGATACTCATGCCGTTTGTACACGCCGCCATTCTTCGCTGCTGTAATGACCGTTTCCACTGCGCATTCGCCCTGCTTGCCATCTTCCACGATCTTCACGTACGAGACCTGCCCACGTTGCCCCGCCGGACCAAAGTAGATCAACTGGTCGTCCTGCTTGTCACGGAGCGCCAGGTCATAGAGACACCCCGGCGTGACGCCGTCCTCACCGTAGAAGGTGCTCATGTTCGCACGGCGCAGCGGCGCGTTCTGGGAAACGAGGGCAGTGATCTTGTCATTGCGCAGGACAAAGTCTCCCCGGATGCCATCAGCCTCCTTTCCCACCGGCAGTTCAGCCTCCCGCCCCGCTCCCACTTCAAACGCCTCGGCAGCATGGAGATGAGTGCCAGGCGCAGCAATGAGCGCAGCCAACAGGCTCAGCCGGAGGGGCCAACGCGGGGTCAAGGGAGCGAAGTTCATCATGCATCTCAAACGGTGCTGGAACCTTGAAACAAGCAACAAAACCGTCACCCGGATCATTTAAGTCCGGCTCTGCCACCGCGCCGTTACACCCTGCGAAACATGCGTACCATTGGACTGATACGTTTCCAAACGCGTTTTGGGTTTCTCGATCATTAGCATTCGGATTTGATCGAAAGTTTTGAATTAACTCGCTGGTGGTGAGTCTAATCCTCCAACAACCCATCCAAAAGCCATGCGCCTGCCCGATGCCATGCGCCGCTTCCCCTGGTTCTCCGCCGAAGACTGGCTGAACCGCTTCATGGAGGCTCCTCCCGCCCCGGTGGCCCCCCCGCCACCCCGACTGGGACTGGTCCTTTCCTGTGGCGGTGCCCGCGGTCTGGCACATGTGGGAGTCATCCAGGTACTTGAGCGCGAAAAAATCCCGATCTCTGCCATCATCGGCAGTAGCATGGGCTCCTATGTGGGCACGCTTTGGGCGGCAGGGTTCAACGGCCAGCAACTGGAGGAACTGGCGGCCGAAATCAAAGACCGCCGCACGCTGCTGCGGCTCATTGATCCCGTGTGCCCGCCCCTGTCCGGCTTCCTGCGGGGCAACAAGCTGCGTCGGCATCTGGAAAAGAGCCTGGGCCAGCGCACACTGGCCCAGCTGGAGCGCCCCATGTATGTGGTGGCCACGAACCTGGACTCCGTGACATGGGAGGTGCTGCCGATGGACACGTCGGCAGCGGCGGCGGTGCAAGCCAGTTGCGCCATCCCCGGCATTGTGGCCCCAGTTGAGCTCGACGGGAAACGCTATATCGATGGCGGCGCGTCCCAACCGCTGCCGGTAAACCTGCTGCGACAGATCCTGACCTGCGGTGAGCCCTCTCTGGCGGGCGATGACAAGGGGTTCACTCACAGCCCGATGAGTGGCATCATTGCGGTGAACGTCATGCCCACCCCGGCCGACCTGGCTGCTGCGGGCATTTCCACCTACCCGATTCCCCCACCTCCTCCAGAAGGTGTGTGGCGTCGCCTGAGAGATTCCGCGAACCGCAAGGTGAACCTCTTCGCGTATGGCAACGTGCTGGACACTTTCAAACGCTGTCTGACCAGCGCCCAGTTGCGCCTCATTGCCGAGGAGGGCACACGCGCAGATGTCCTTGTGCATCCGTACTTCGGTCAGTCCCGCTGGTACGACTTTGAGAACTTCAACCGTTACATCGTGGCCGGGAGGACAGCAGCTGAAGCCGCCCTGCCGCACATCCTGGATCTGATTCAACGTCCGACCCCGGTGCCGGAACACAGCTCTGACGTGAACGACGGTGACAAGGCTGCGGCGGATGATTCCCACCCCTCAGCTTCTGGCCGCCACTCCGGACTCTCCGGATACGTCTAACCCCCCTCCACTTTCCGCCGACACCTGATCGCATGCCCAGCCTCAAATCTGAAACCACCCCAACTCTCAAGCACTATGAAACCCTTCCTCTCCTCCCCTCTCTGGGATGCCGGAGCCCCTGAATTCTGGCAGGCCTGGCAGATCCGCCGGTTGCGCGACTACCTGAAATCCCGCGTCTTGCCCTTCTCGACGCACTACCGCGAGTTGTTCAAGAGCATCGGCCTGGAGCCTGGCGACATCCGCACCATGCAGGACTGGGCCAAGGTGCCCTTCACCAGCAAGTCTGACCTCACCGTCTCCAAAGAAAAGCTGCGGGAGTTTGTCCTGATCCCCAACCATCAAACGCTGCGCCGCGAGCCCAAGGTCATCATCAACACCTTGCTGCACGGCATGAGCCATACCAAGGAGAAGCTGGAGGCGGAATTCCGCCCCCTCCTGCTGACCAGCACTACTGGCCGCAGCAGCGAGCCCGTGCCCTTCCTCTACACGAAGCATGATCTCAATCACCTCGAACTCTCCGGCAGACGCATCATGGAGACCGGGCGGTCGGACAAAGAGTACCGTCACGTAAACATCTTCCCCTACGCCCCGCACCTTGCCTTCTGGCAGTCACATTACGCCGGCCTGGGCTTCGGCACCTTCATGATCTCCAGCGGCGGCGGCAAGTCCATGGGAACGGATGGCAACATCGCCCTGATCGAGCGCATCCAGCCGGACGTGCTCATCGGCATGCCCACCTTTGTGTACCACGTGCTGCGCCAGGCCGTGGAGGAGAATCGTCACTGGACCTCGCTCAAACGGATCGTGCTCGGCGGGGAAAAGACGCCCCAAGGACTTCGTGCGAAGCTTCGCGAGCTCTGCGCCCAGCTTGGTTCACTGGGGGTGTATGTCATCAGCATCTATGCCTTCACCGAGGCCAAGATGGCCTGGACGGAGTGCCCGACCCTCCCGCATGAGGGTGCCAGCGGATTCCACCTCTATCCCGATCTCGGTTTCATCGAACTCGTGGACCCCAAGACCGGGGTGCCGGTACCTCCAGGTGCGCCCGGCGAGATTGTCTTCACCCCGCTGGATGCCCGCGGCACCGTGGCGATGAGATACCGCACGGGCGACATGGCGGAGGGCGGACTCACCTGGGACGCCTGCCCGCACTGTGGCCGCCGCTGCCCACGACTGCTGGGCCCCATTTCCCGCGCCAGTGAGGTACGCACCCTCAGGCTGGACAAGATCAAGGGCACCCTGGTGGACTTCAACATGCTGGAGCACCTGCTCGATGACCAACGCGGCCTGGCTGCCTGGCAGATCGAGCTGCGCAAGCGCCATGATGATCCGCTGGAGTGCGATGAAGTGTACCTCCACGTGGCCCCGGATGGCAACATCAACGAGGACACGCTGAAGGACCTGCTCATCCGCCGGTTCCATGAAGTGACGGAGATGACGCCGAATGCGATCCTCTTTCACACCGTGCCAGAGCTCCGCAATCTTCTGGGCGTGGGGCGCCTGCTGAAGGAGGAGAAGGTGGCTGACCGCCGCCAGGGGCTAGGCCAACCGGGACACGGACAGAGCCAGAGCCAGCCCCAGACCGCCACCCCGGGCTGACGGCCACCAAGGCTCCACCCCACCCGCACGCAATTATTACCCATTTTGATCCTCCATGAACGCCTCCCCCCTTGTCATTGTGGCCGGTGCCCGCACCCCCTTCTGCCGGGCTGGCAGCACCCTGGCGGACTTCGACGCCGTGGAACTGGGCCGCCATGCCGCCAGCGGCTTGTTTACACGAACCGGAATAGACCCCGCTGCTGTGGACGAAACGGTGTTTGGCTGCGTGTCCCAGCCCGCAAACGCGGCCAACATCGCCCGTGTCATCGCCCTGCGGGCCGGTGTGCCCAAGGAACGCCCCGCCATGACGGTGCACCGCAACTGCGCCTCCGGCATGGAGGCGGTCACCACAGCCCAGGAAAAACTCGCCGCTGGCCAGGGGGAAGTCTTCCTGGTGGGTGGCACAGAGAGCATGTCCCAGATGCCGCTCCTCTTTCGTCACGAGGCGGCAATCAAGTTTGCCCTGCTCTCCCGCGCCCGTGGGATGGGCGGCAAGCTCCAGGCGGCCACGGCCTTCCGCCCCCAGGACTTCCTGCCCCTGCTCGCCATCAAGATGGGCCTGACCGATCCTGTGGCCGAGATCAACATGGGGCAGACAGCCGAGCTCCTGGCGCGTGAGTTCGAGATCTCACGCGATGCCCAGGATGCCATGGCCGTGCGCTCGCAGCTGCTGGCGGCCCAGCACCGCGGCCATCTGCGTGAGGAGATTGCGCCCATGTTCTCCGGCCGCAAGGATCTCGTGGCTGTGGAGGATGACAACGGCGTGCGCACCGACAGCTCGCCGGCCAAACTGGCCAAGCTGCAACCCATCTTTGAGCCCCTCACAGGCACGGTCACCGCGGGGAACTCCTCCCAGGTCACAGACGGAGCCGTGGCTCTCCTGGCCTGCAGTGAAGCTCGCGCCCAGCAGCTGGGGGTGGCACCACTGGGACGTCTCGTCAGCCATGCCTACACGGGGTGTGATCCGGAACGCATGGGCTTGGGCCCCGTGACCGCCATGGCCGCAGCACTCGGTCATGCGGGCTGGAAGCTGAGTGACGTGGACATCATCGAGATCAACGAAGCCTTCGCCGCCCAAATCCTCGCCGTGCTCAAGTGCCTGAAGGATCCCGCCAGCGCCCGCAAGGCGGGCCTCAACACGCCGCTGGGCGAGGTGGATGACTCCCAGCTCAATCTTCAAGGTGGAGCCATCGCTCTGGGCCACCCGGTGGGAGCCACCGGTGCCCGCCTCATTCTCACCGCCCTCTATCAACTGCGCCGCGCCGGCAAGCGACGGGCGCTCGTCAGCCTCTGCGTGGGAGGCGGCCAGGGTGGCGCAGTCTGTCTCGAAGCCTTCTAACCCGACCGTTTTTTCCTCACACCCTTTTCGCAACCTCAGCCCCTTTGCCGCCATGGATCTCATCGTCCTCGACCCCACTGAAAACCCCTCTGAAGATGCCATGCTGACCACCCCGATCCGCAAGCACCTGAGCGAACACCGCCCCGCCAGCTTCCACAAGGAAGTGGACGCCGACGGCATCTGCTGGCTCACCTTCGACACCCCGGATTCCCCTGCCAATGTGTGGAATCCCAAAACGCTCGATGAGTTTGACTGTCACATCGAAGACCTGCACCGGGACGCCGGCGTCAAAGCTGTGGTTCTGCGCAGCACCAAGGACCGCGTCTTCATCGCCGGTGCAGACTTGAAGGCCGTGCAAACGCTGCCCGATGAGGAAAGACGCAACCTCCTCGCGCTTGGGCAGGACGTCTTCACCCATCTGGAGGCCCTGCGCATTCCCAAGATCGCCCTCATTCACGGAGCCTGTGTGGGAGGAGGCTTGGAGACTGTCCTGGCCTGTGACTGGCGCATTGCCAGCGACAGCGATGTCACCCGCCTGGGTCTGCCAGAGGTCATGCTCGGCCTCATTCCCGGCTGGGGCGGCTGCACCCGTCTCTCACGGCTCATCGGCCTGCCCAAGGCCCTGGACCTCATTGTGCGCGGGAAGCTGGTGAAGGCCAGCCATGCCCGGAAGCTGGGGATCGTGCAGCATGTGGTGCCGAGGGAGAGAATGGAGGACCTGGCGCGCAAGCTGGCGCTTTCCGCGAACCACCGGCCGCGCCGTCACCACCTGCACCTCACCCAGGCCTGGCCGGTGCCGCAATTCCTCCGTTTCCGGGCCAAGACCATGCTCTGGAGCAAGTTCCCCTGGATGCGCCATCATGACGCCGCCCCCATCGCGGCGGTGGATGTCATCACCCGCGGTGCCGGCCGTACCGCAGAGAAATCCCTGGCCCTGGAGCAGGAGACCCTGCGCCGACTCACCGAATCCGGTGGTGCCCGCCGGTTCATCGATGTCTTCCTGCGCAAGGAGGCCGCGTCCAAGAAGCTGCCTCCGTTGTTTCATGGGATCGAGGCTCCTCCGATCACCCGCACCGCCGTCATCGGAGCGGGCGTCATGGGCTCTGGCATTGCCTACACCCTCGCCAGCCGGGGCACCCGGGTGCTGCTGAAGGACATGAGCAACGCCGCCCTGGCCAAAGGGGCGGAGCGCATCGGAGGACTGCTGCATAGCGGGGTGAAGAGCCGGGCCCTCACCACCAAACAGGGCCGGGAGACGCATGACCTTATTTCCTACACCTCAGAGGAGGTGCCGCTCAAACAGATGGACCTCGTCATCGAGGCCGTCGTGGAGGACAGGGAGGTGAAGAAGCGCCTCTTTGCCGAGCTGGCCGCCCAATGCCGCCCAGACACCGTCCTGGCAACCAATACCTCCGCACTTTCTGTAGAGGAGCTGGCCGCCGCCACCCCGCATCCTGAGCGGGTCATCGGTCTGCATTTTTTCAATCCCGCCCACCTTATGCCTCTGGTGGAGGTCATCGCACCTGCTCAGGCCTCCCCGGCGGCGATCGCCGCCGCGCTCCGCTTTGTGCAGGGGCTGGGCAAGACGCCCATCGTCGTGCAGGACCGTCCTGGTTTTGTCGTGAACCGCATTCTCATGCCTTACTTGCTGGGAGCGGTGCAACTCGCCTCCACCATGCGGGACCCCTGGGAGCTGGACGACGCCATGACGGACTTCGGCATGCCCATGGGCCCCCTCCGACTGCTCGATGAGGTGGGCTTCGATGTTGCCCTGCATGTCGAGAAGACTCTGAGGGCCGCGTTTGGCGACCGCATCCCGCAAAGCGATCTGCTCGACCAACTCGCCACGGCAGGGATGATGGGGCACAAGAACGGTCGCGGTTTTTACACCGGCTTCAACGACCGCCACGGACCGCAGCCCAATCCCGAAATCCTCCGCTACATCAAGCCCAGGGAGCTGCCCGAGTTCACAGAACGTGAACAGATGGCCACCTACCTGAACGGCCTCATGCAGAAAGAGGCCCAGCTCTGCCTGGAGGAGGGCGTAGCCGCCTCCGCCAGTGACATCGAACTGGCCATGATCCTCGGCTCCGGCTACCCGGCCTTCCGGCCCCTGTTTCCTCCTGCAACTTCACCCCCATCTGACCTGCCATGAAAATCAAGCATCCCTCCTCCACACCTCCCAAGTCGGTGCTCGACACTTCAAAGATGTCTGAAGGCCAGCGGGCCGCGTTGGAGATGACCGAGGCGGCCCGCGATGAAAGGGACCGCAACTCCGGCTTCGCGGCCTCTCTCTTCGACGGCGCCCCTGACACCTCCACCCTGCTCCCCTTCCCGCGCCAGACGCTGGAAGACCGCGACCAGGGGGACGCCTTCCTGCTGCTGTTAAAAAGTTTCCTCGAATCGCATACCGATCCTGATGCCATCGACCGGGAGGGCGAGATCCCAGATGCCGTGCTGGAAGGACTCGCGTCACTCGGTGCCTTTGGCATCAAGATCCCTGTGAAGTACGGGGGGCTGGGGCTGAGCCAGACCAACTACTCCCGCACGGCCATGCTGCTGGGCGGCGTATGTGGGAACATGGCCGCCCTGCTGTCCGCCCACCAATCCATCGGTGTGCCGCAGCCTTTGCTGATGTTTGGCACAGAGGAGCAGAAGGCGCGCTTTCTCCCGCGTTGCGCGAAAGGCGAGATCAGCGCCTTCGCCCTGACAGAACAGGACGTCGGCTCCGACCCCGCACGCATGAAGACCCAGGCGGTCAAGTCCGCAGACGGCACACACTATGTGTTGAATGGGGAGAAGCTCTGGTGCACCAACGGCACCAAGGCCGGTGTGCTGGTGGTAATGGCTCGAACCCCAAGCCCGACGCATCCGCATGCGACCACCGCATTTATTGTGGAGACCAGCATGCCCGGTGTGGAAGTGGTGCAACGTTGCCACTTCATGGGGCTGCGTGCTCTTTACAACGGTGTCATGCGCTTTCACGACGTGCGGGTGCCCGTGGAGAATGTGCTGGGTGGCGAAGGCCGGGGCTTGAAGGTCGCGCTTACCACCTTGAATACCGGCCGCATCACCCTGCCTGCAGCATGTGCCGGTCTGGCCAAATACTGCCTGGAAGTCTCCACCCGCTGGGCTCGCGATCGGGTGCAATGGGGCCAGCCCATCGGCCGGCACGCTGCCATCGCAGACAAACTGGCCCGCATGGCCGCCCACACCTTCGCCTTGGAGGCGGTGGTCCGCTATGTCAGCGCCCTGGTGGATCGGGACAAAAATGCCGACGTCCGACTCGAAGCCGCCCTGGGCAAGCTCTGGGGCAGTGAGCGGGGCTGGGAGATCGTGGATGACACCATGCAGATCCGTGGTGGCCGTGGCTATGAAACGGCGGACAGTCTGAAGTCCCGCGGCGAGAAGCCGGAACCGATTGAGCGCTTCTTCCGTGACGCCCGCATCAACACCATCTTTGAAGGCAGCAGCGAGATCATGCGCCTCTTCATCGCCCGGGAGATGCTGGACTCGCATCTCAAGCTGGGGGCTGCCGCGTTCAATACCAAGCTGCCGCTCAAGGATCGCGCCCTGGTGTTTCTGCGGGCAGCCAGGCACTACGCCAAATGGTACCCCACGCGCTTCCTTCCCTTTTCGGATGACAGGGATGATATCAACCTGCACCCGGATCTGGAGCAGAGCATGCGCGATGTCCGTCGTCTCAGCCGCAAGCTGGCCCGGCACACCCTGTATGCCATGCTGCGCTATGGACCCAAGCTGGAACGTGAGCAACTCGTCCTCGGCCGGCTGGTGGACATCGGTGCAGAGATCTTTGCCCTTGGCTGTGCCGCCTCCTATGCCCAGAGCAAGGTGGAGGATGCCTTCAGCCCCACGGCAGAGGTGGATCGCGTGACCTCCCTCGTGAAGTACCACACCCGCCTGGTTCGCGGCAAAACCAGCCGTCTATTCCGCGAACTCTTCAATCCCGCCGATCACGAGGGCTATGCGCTCGCGAAGCGGATGCTTGGTTAGTTCGGTAAGCGGTAAGTGGTAAACGGGCACCTGGCGGAAGAGTCTGGCGGTGCCCACCTAGGGGGAGCGGAGCAGATGACCGGACATAGGGGCATGTGGCGTCGGTAGAAACTTGATGACATGACCGCAAGGACGAGGCTTGCAGACACTTCAGCTAGTGCCTCGTCACATCCACAACTACGAACGGTGTTGTTCGGCACCTGGCAGAAGGCATCCTCAAACACCTTCCGTATCCGCAAGCACCCCGATGGCTCGCGCCTCAACTCCTAGTCACTGGTGTTTGATCACCCATCACCCAGCGCCCCTGTAGTTGTCGACGTGAGGAGAACAGACCAACCGCGCGCGTTTTGGGGTGGCCGCCAAAGAACCACCTTGAGGCGACCACCCCAAATCGAAGCTGATCCCCAGCGGGGATCTCTAACACAGCCCAACGTTGGGCACCTCCCAGGACGATGATCAGGTGGGAAGGCCGACCGCATCTGCTTTCTCCCCACCGCCATCAACACCCCCACGTCAGTCGGACCTGATGTCTTGTGTTGCCTGACGTTCGCGGCAAGATGCCGCAAACAGCACGCAGGATGCGTGCGCTCCCCGAGCTTCCCAGGCACAGGCCATCTGAACCCTGTCAGTCTATGCTTCACCACCCCAGGTTCCTTGGCTGGCACCAACTGAAGCGTCTGCAACTTTCTGACCCGCGGAATACGACCGCATGCCCAAGGAATACTCCACGTCGTCCACGAGGGGCAGGGCCCGATGGCCGCATACGCTCCGCCGCGAGCGTCCCACAGGCACCGAGGAAAGAACCCGGTCTAATTTCCCCCAACCCTACGCCCGGCGGCTTACGGACTCGGGATTATTTCCACCTTCCCCCCCGGCCCAAAACATGCAAGAGCGGTTCTCATCCACCCCCTACCGCTTGAAAAGCGAAGACCCTGAACCCAAAAAACAAAAAAAGGCGGGGCCGAAGCCCCGCCACTCAAAAGATTAAAAAAGACTCACCTGGCCGGACTAGGCCTGCTCTTCAGCTTCGGGAGCCTTGCCTTCCGCCTTCTTCACGGCAGGAGCCTTGGTGCTCTTTTTGGCCGCAGGCTTTTTGGCTGCCTTCTTCTCGTCGGAACCCGCCTCCGCCTTGACGCGGGAGGATTTCCGAACCACGCCGGACTTGGCAAGCGCCTTCTTACGTTCGAGGTAAGCCTTGCGGCGGCGGCGCTTGATGATTTTGCTGTGCTGTTGTCCCATGATATTCAGATTGAAAAACGGCGGTCAGCTTTCCACCGGCCCACGCAGGAAGCAAGACGAAAGTTACGCGAAAGGCACTTGTCCTCCGGCACCCCCCTCCGCAACGGAATAAAAAAGGGGTTGCGCGAGCCGCCGTTATCATTCACACTCAGGATGTCGACGGGCTCGCAAGCCCGCGCATGTGACCGAAGTTGCCTCCCGCGCAACGGTTCTCCCGCCCAGAAAGCCGCAGCAGATGCGACCTATATGGTGTTTTTTCGGCAGGAGCCAACCCTTGAATCGCCCGACTTCGTTCATTGATGGTTCTCTCTTCAGGCATCCACATGCGCCGGACAGCCCGGCCTCCCCACTCCCAATCCCAGCTCTATTTTTTGCATGGCAGGCCACAACAAATGGTCGAAGGTCAAACATATCAAAGCCGTTGTTGACGCGAAACGCGGCAAAGTTTTCAGCAAATTCAGCAAGGAACTCACCCTCGCTGCCAAGCTGGGCGGTTCAAACCCTGAACTGAACGCCCGGCTTCGCACCGCCATTCTCAATGCTCGCGCTATGAACATGCCCGGAGACAACATCGAACGCGCCATCAAAAAGGGCGCGGGCGAACTCGGTGGCGCGTCGCTGGAAGAGATCGTGTACGAGGGCTACGGCCAGGGTGGAGTCGCCATGCTCATTGAGGTGGTTACCGACAATCGCAACCGCGCCGTCGCGGATATCCGGCTCATCATGAGCAAGCTGGGTGGGACCTTCGCCGATGCTGGCAGCGTGAGCTACCTGTTCCAGCGCCGGGGAGAAATCCGCCTGGACAAAGGCACCCTCACAGAGGATGCTGCAATGGAGCTGGCCTTGGAGTCCGGCGGCGAGGACATGGTGGATGGTGAGGATGACTGGGTCATCTACACGGCTCAAGACCAGCTTTTTGCCGTGGGCGGTGCGCTCCAGGCCAAAGGCGTCTCACCTCGCTCGCAGCAGCTAGTTTATCAGCCTTCCACCACGGTCACCCTCACAGATGTGGCCACCGCACGCGCTTTCCTGAAACTCTACGACCAACTGGACGACTACGACGACACCCAGAATGTCCATGCGAACTTCGAGATCGCGGACGATGTCGCAGCCCAGCTCTCAGAGTGAGCCAGCGTCAGATTATCTCTTCGACGATTCTTACAATGCCTGAAGACCTCATTATGCACCCCGCACCTCTGGCCGACACGCTCTTCCCGCTGGCTCCAGATTCGGCTCGCGGCATCGGTGCAACCAAAAAGCGTGCTGCCAAAAAAGCGGCCAAGCCTGCCGTCCGCAGCAGCTCCGCTGGCTCCTTGTTCTCTGACGAGCCCCAAAGCGCACCCGTGGTCCCAAGCACGACCAAGAAAGTCGCTGCCAAAAAGGCATCAAAGAAAACCGCCAGGAAAGTGGCTGGTGAGAAGTCGCCGCCTGCTCCACCTCCCCTCCCGGTAGAGGCTCCCGCACCTGCCAAATCCGCTGCTCCTGCAAAAAAGGCTGCCAAAGCACGTGCCACAGCTGCCAAGACCCCCAAGGCCCCCCGAAGCGAGGCATCCGCACCAGAACCTGGCCCGGCCCCCGTTTCAGTACCCGCTCCTGCCCCCAAGCCGGTGGTCGCGCCTCCGGTGGTAGAATACGCACCTCCTGCGGCACCGATATCGGCACCAGCACCCGCTCCCTCCGCCCAGTCAGCCCCCGTCGCAGGCCCCGCTCCCGCCTCCGCTCATGAAGGTGCCAGCCATCCGCAGTTTCAGCCGCGGCCCCAGCAGCCCCCCCAGGAATATTCCCGCAATCAGCAGTACGGCCGCCGTCACCAGAGCAAGTACCCCCAGCCGAGACATTCGCAACACGGCGCCTCCCATGGCGGGGAAGGTCAGTACCGCGAGAATGCAGGCGAATCCCAATCCCAAGGTGAAAGCCGTGAGAACCAGGCCTACGCCCCCGGCCCCCACCCCGGCCAGGGACAAGGACATGGCCAGGACCAGCGTGAACATCGGCAGGGCGGCAAATGGAACAAGCGTGAGCGTTTCAAGGACCGCTTCCGCAACAAGCCGCGTCACGGCCAGGATGGCCACCCTGGCGATGCCCCGCAGCCCATCCAACCAGCTCCGGAACGGCCGCTTGGCCCACCGGAACCCTCTGAAGGCATCCTGGAAATGACCCCCAAGGGCTACGGCTTTCTCCGCCAGAAGAGCCGCCTTTTCGCCCAATACGCCCAGGACCCGTGGGTCTCGCCCGAGTTTGTCCGCAATCTTGGCCTGCGCGAAGGCATGTTCATCAAGGGCATCCATCGCGAAGGACATCGTGGACCACAGGTCACGGAGATTACTGAGGTTAACGGGCTCGAACCTGAGAAGGTGCGCAACCTGCCGCTCTTTGAGGAGCTCAAGGCCATCAATCCCAACAAGCGAATCCAGCTGGAGACGCGGCCCGACCGTCTTACGACGCGTATCATGGACCTGATCACGCCCGTAGGTCGCGGTCAGCGCGGCCTCATTGTGGCCCCGCCACGCGCTGGCAAGACCACCCTGCTCCAGCATATCGCTGAGGCCGTGGTGCAGAACCATCCCCAGATGCACCTCATGATTCTGCTGGTGGATGAGCGTCCCGAAGAAGTGACCGAGTTCCGCCGCGCCCTGCCCACCGCGGAGATTCATGCCAGCTCCAACGACAGCGATATGAAGAGCCACCTGCGCACCGCTCTCTTTGCGATCGAGCGTGCCAAGCGGCTCGTCGAAGCCGGTCAGCATGTGTTCATGCTCCTGGATTCCATCACCCGCATGGGACGCGCATTCAACAACGCCCAGAAGCACGGTGCCACCATGAGTGGTGGTGTGGGCGTAGGTGCTCTGGAGGTGCCCCGCCGCCTCTTCGCTGCCGCCCGCAATACTCGCGATGCTGGCTCCCTCACCATTCTTGCCACCACGCTGATCGAGACAAACAGCCGCATGGATGAACTCATCTTCCAGGAGTTCAAAGGCACGGGCAACCTCGAACTGGTGCTGGATCGCAAAATCGCCGAGCAGTACATCTACCCGGCGGTGAACATCTTCCGCTCCGGCACCCGCCGTGAAGAACTGCTTCTGCCTGCCTTCCAGATGGAGAAAGTGCACCTGCTGCGCCGCGGCCTGGCGGGTCATAAGCCCATGGAAGCCATCCAGCGCGTCATCTCCCTCATGGAACGTTTCCCCAACAACGCCCAGATGCTCGTGGAGCTCCCCGGCCGCACATCATAGGGCCAGCCAGCAACAAACTACCGTTTCCCGCAGAGAAGCCGCTGATTCAGCGGCTTCTTTTTTGCACCCAGAACAGGATCAGAGGCTGACCTACCCCCCCGCCACAAAAGTTCGATGCGTCAACGCTCTCTCCCACGATTCACTCTAAACAACGCCCCCGCCCAAATCCCCCGCCCAAATCCCCCGCCCACATTCAACGCCACCCGCCATTGAATGTCGGACCTTCATCGCGGGCCCTTCCCTCTCCCCTGGCCCTTACCCCCCTTCCCTCCCTCCAGCCCATGCCCGCTACCAAACGCCCCCTCAATGTGGATGTGGACGTCCTTCCGCCTGACGGGAAGGGCCGTGCCCCCGTCGGCCGTGATGGCGACAATGCCTCCGAGATCTCACGCATCATCGCCCGGTGGATGGATGACTTCATCCGGATCCCCGGCACGAACTTCCGCGTGGGACTGGACCCCATCATTGGTCTCGTCCCCGGACTGGGAGATCTGCTCGCCTCCAGCGTCGGCCTTGTGCTCGTGACCGAGGGCATCCGCAGCGGCCTTCCCATCTCCGTGCTGATCCGCATGGGGGCCAATGTTTTGATCAACGACGCGATTGGGACGATTCCCGGCCTCGGCGATCTGTTCTCCGTCTGGTTCAAGTCCAACTCCCGGAACCTCCGCCTGCTCAACCGCTGGAAGACTGGCGACCGCACCGTGCGACGCAGCAGTCGCTGGTTCCTAGCGGGCTTCATCGGCGTGTGGTTCGTGCTGCTCATGTTCTGGATCTTTGTCTGGTTCCTCGTCGCCCGCGCCCTCTGGGCCGCAGTATTCCAGAACTGAGGCAGACGGTGGCGGGCCCTTCGTTCCCACGTCAGGTCTTTCGTCTTCTGTCTTCAAGTCTTCTGTCTCTCCCGTTGCCATCCCCCCAACTTTGCGGCACAACGAGGGGTGTCAGTTCGCACGTCCCATCTCCCCATTGAAGCCATTCGCAATCCGCTCGTCGGATGGTTCAACCGCACATCGAAAAGGGCCAATGCCGTGGTGAAAGCCCCTACGGGTTCCGGGAAGTCCACGCAAGTGCCCCAGATGCTGCTGGACCATGATCTGGCCGGGGATAAACGCATCGTGGTACTACAGCCCCGCCGCATTGCCGCCCGCATGCTGGCTGCCCGCGTGGCCTCGGAGCGCGGTGTCCGCCTCGGTGAGGAAGTCGGCTATCAAGTGCGTTTTGAAAATGTCAGCAGCGCCCGCACGCGCATCCTGTTTGTGACAGAGGGCGTGATGCTCCGCCATCTGCTGGATGATCCCACCCTTGGCAAGGTAGGATGCCTGGTGATCGATGAATTCCACGAGCGCCATCTGGACGGCGATCTCTGCCTGGCCTGGGCCCGCGCCATCCAGGCCGTGCACCGGCCGGACCTGCGCATCATCGTGATGTCTGCCACCATCACACCGGAGCCGCTGCGGGAGTTCATGAACCCGTGCGAGATCTTCGACTCTGAGGGCCGCACCTTCCCGGTGAGCATCTCCTACCAGGCACCGCAACGCGACAAACGCGGGTTCGAGGAAGCCATCTGGGACCAGGCCGCCCGCGCGGCGGAGGACCTCGTCACCACCCGCGGCGTGCAGGATGACATCCTCATTTTCATGCCGGGTGGCCACGAGATCCGCAAGACCATTTCCGCCCTGCAGGGCCGCAGTTTTGCCCGCGGCTACCGCATTCTCCCACTGCATGGCGAGCTGCCCCCTCAACAGCAGGACGAGGTGCTCCAGCCCGGTCAGGGCCGCCGCATCATCGTGAGCACGAACGTCGCAGAAACCTCCCTCACCATCGAGGGCGTGCGCGCCGTCATCGACAGTGGCCTGGCCCGCATCTCCTCTTACGACGCCCGCCGTGGCATCAACACCCTCACGGTGCAGAAAATCAGCCGCGCCAGTGCGGAGCAACGTTCCGGTCGCGCAGGTCGTCTGGGCCCCGGCATGGGCGTCCGCCTCTGGCCGGAGCGGGAGCATCTGCATCGGGCGGAGAACGAACTGCCGGAAATCCGCCGGCTGGACCTGAGCGAGGCCTTTCTCACCCTCAAAGTGGTGACCAAGGCTGCCGGCATGACCTTCGACTGGTACGAATCTCCTACCGAGGAATCGGCCCATCGCGCCACAGGATTGCTCGCCGCACTCGGCGCCATCCAGGGTCAGGACGGCTCTTTGACAGAGCTCGGTCGCCAGATGAGCGCCTTCCCGCTGCATCCGCGCTTCTCCCGCATGCTCATCACGGCGGCAGAGTTCAACTGCCTGGAAGACGCCGCCCTCTGTGCCGCGCTGGCACAGGGGCGCGACCTCCTGATGAAGCCCACGGAGCTGACCAAACGCAAGCAGGAAGACTTCTTCCAACGCGACGACTTGAGCGAGTTCCAGGCGCTGATGCGCGCGTTCGACAAGGCCGCCTCCACCAAGTTTGACCCCACGGCCTGCGCACCCTATGGCATCCATGCGCGTGCAGCGCACGATGCCATGCGCACCTACGAGCAAATCGGTGGCCTGTGCCGCCGCATGGGGCTGGCCAACCGCGCGCAGATGAACAACGAGGATGTGCCCCCGCCCCGTGCGGAGGATCTCGCCCGCGCCATCCTCTCCGCCTTCTCCGACCACCTCGGCGTGGAGACCGCATCGGGTTCGCGAGTTTACGCCCTGGCTGCCGGTTACAAAGGCCATTTGGAAAAAGACGCCCACATCAAGCCACCGCCCCTGCTGGTGGCAGCGGAGATCGCCGAGATCCAGGGCAAAGCACTCCAAGTGAAACTGAACCTGGTGACACGGATCGAGGAAACCTGGCTGCGGGAGCTCTTCCCCACCGACGTCACCTCCGGTTTCCACGTGGCGTATGATGCCATCAACAAGCGCGTGATGAACCTGGAGCAGACGCGCTTCCGCGATCTGGTGCTGCACAGCCGCGAGCGCGGCGAGCCCAATCTGGGGCTGGCCGCCACGCTGCTGGCGGAGGAGATCGTCTCCAAGCGCCTGGACCTCCCGACCTGGACGGAGAAGACCGAGCAGTGGATCACCCGGCTCAACTGTCTGGCCATCTGGATGCCCGAGCTGGAGTTGCCCACCATCACTGAGGAAGACCGCCGCCTGCTCATCGAGCAGATCTGCTACGGTGCCACGGCGTACCGCCAGATCAAGGACCGCACCCCCGACTCCGCCCTGCACGCCTGGCTCTCCGCCGCCCACCGGGACATGCTGGAGCAATACGCCCCGGAGCGCGTGAAGCTCGCCAGTGGACGCACCGCCCGGGTGGAGTACCGCGACAACGCCCCGCCGCAGATGGCCGTGATCCTGCAGCACCTGTATGATACCCTGGAGAATCCGCGTATTGCTGGAGGCAAGGTCAGCGTTCTGGTGGAGATTCTCGCCCCCAGCCAGCGCCCCGTGCAGACCACAGGTGACCTCGGCAGCTTCTGGAAGACCAGCTACCAGGCGGTGAAAACCCAGTTACGAGGCCGCTACCCACGGCACGAGTGGAGATAGCAAAAAACGAAGACCAGCCTCCAACCTCACGCGACTTCCCCCACCCCTCTTCCCTCCCCAGATCTCATGATCGGCATTTTCCTCATCATTCTTTTCATCACCCTCGGTATCGCGCGCTTTGCTGCCCGTCGGTATGAAGATGCGCTCAAGGCAGGTTCCATCCACACCGTGCCAGGCGCACAGACCGCGGCAGAAGCAGCCCGCGAGTTCCTGGATGAAATGGGTGCCACGAAGGTGACCATCATGGAGCACAACGCCCTGATCACGAACTACTACGACCCCAAGCGTAAATGCCTCTTCCTCGACCGGGCAATCTCCAGCGGCACCGATGCCGGCTCCTGGGCCGTCGCCCTGCATGAGGCCGCCCACGCCACCCATGAGGGAGATTCCGCCAAGGCCTTCCAGTGGCGGCAGGGCAACATCCGCCTCACCCGCTACGCCCCCACCCTGGTGGCTCTGGTGTGCCTCATCCTCATGGTGCTCAAGCGCATGCCCGCCACCCGCGTCATGATGGTGTGCTCCGCCCTCTGCGCTCTCATCATGCTGGTGAACGTGCTCAGCATCCCGGTGGAGTTCAACGCCTCACAACGCGTCATGGCCTGGATCGAGCAGAAGCTCAAACGCCACGCCTCCCTCATCGACGTCTTCGCCGTCATCCTCCCCCGCATCGCCTGGCGCGACACGGGTATTTTCCTGAAATCCCCCGCCTATTTCTTCTACGGCCTGCTGCCGATGGGCGGGAAACTGCGCCCAAATCAGAAGACTCCGCCGAAGAAGTGAGTCGGGGGGGATAGGAGTTTCGGATTAACCACAGAGGCACGTCAGAAATTAGAAATGATGAATTAGGAATTAGGAATGGAGGCCCCAATTGGGCCTCAGCAATGCCACGCCATCCGGGAAAATGTGGCGAGGCCGATGTTCTCCTTTTTGCAAACGAGCTGAGGGCTGAAAGCCCGGAGTGATGACAGCCTTGGGCAACGCCCAAGGTGGGCGTTGGTTTTAGATGTAGAGGGCTGTAGGCCCGGCGTCATTCAGGGATGCTCATCGTGGGCTGACTTGATGAGACCGGGCCCGTCTGAAGTGGCATTCCTGCCACCTGCCGACTAGACACTCCGATCACCCGCGGGCAGGTCTGCGAATTGAAGGATTGAACCAGATCAACGAACTTGCAGACTTCATCCGATGAACCATTTGGAACAATTGGCCAGAAGCTACGGAACAAGATGGACATGCTCGCAGGTGGCCTAGTCCAAATTGCGCCCCACACCCTTTTTGTCTCGATCATTGGCTGACTTTTCGTCATGATTTAAGGCATTTGGTTCGCTGCCCTACTTAAGCCGGTTCAATGACTCCGATCCAAATCTTGCTGATCAACTTCTCGCAGATTCTGGCATTTGCCCTCGCGATCACAATCCCTGTCTATCGGGTGCTCGTTTCGGGCAGGTTTTGGGCTTCAGTGGGCCTGGGGTATCTCTGTTTTATCCTTTGGGGGTTCGCCGTCTGCCTGTTCTTGCCCGCTGCCTTTGCCACTCTTTTCCATGAAAAGCGGATATACGAATACTTTCCTGACGGCCCCGGCGCTGCGGGCATGCTCATCGCAGGCTGGATCCCCAGTCTGGTGCTTTGCACATCGGCACTTGGGCTGCGCAGGCTGTGGCGGTTAGTCAGGCGTTCCAAATCGACTACGTTGTCTTCCTAGTTGAGCACTGTATACGACGTTTGAGGTGCCCCTCCATCCCCCCTGTCCCATGTCTCTCCCCAGCTCCAGGGCGTTTGAACTGAAAACTCCAGATGGGACCTTCGAATACACCGTTTCAATCTGTGCCGATGATGCCGGTGGCTCGCTGAAAGCTCTTCACCGTCGGGCTGGTGGCCACTTTTGTTCGAGGAAATACCTCCGACCCCTTCCGTCTGCCGAAGACGTTCCAGGCAAGTCAGACAGACTCTGGCAGAGCTACAGGCAGCTCATTTCTAATTCATCATTTCTAATTTCTAATTTCTAATTTCCTAGTATCTCCGCATCGTCGGATCAATCCGCACCGCCCAGACCTCAATGCCGCCGGTGAGGTTGTAAACTTCCTTGTACCCCATATGCCGCAGAGCGGCGGCGGCACGGGCGGAGCGCATGCCGTGATGGCAGTACACGACGATGGGCTTGTCCTTGTCCACCAGTCGGACGGGGGCCGATTCCATGAACCGGGATAGCGGGATGAGCTCGGCCGATTCCAGCTTGCAGATGTGGAACTCGTCCTCCTCCCGCACATCAATGAGACGGAAGGGACGCGGCCCATCCTGCTTCATGAGCTGGTCCAGTTCTTCGGGGCTGATGTCAGTATCCATCGATCACTCGGCCAGCCAACGTGTCAATACACCACCTCCACCGGGGTCCCCACGCTCACGTTGCGGAAGAAAGCCTGGGCCATGTCGCGCGGCATGCGCACGCAGCCATGTGAGGCCGGGTAGCCAGGCAGATAGCCTGCATGCATGCCGATGCCGCCGGTGAAGCGCATGAAGTAGGGCATAATGGCCCCATCGTACCGGGTGCCGGGAGGCTGGGGATCCGAGTGACGGTCGATATTCTCCACCACCACGTTGCCGGAGCTATCCACATAGTCTCCGTACTGGCTGGACTTGTGGTCCGCGTTCTTTTGGGAAATCGAGTACCGTCCGGTCGGGGTCGGATGCTGCTCGTCGCCGGAGGAGATGGCGGATTCACCCACCAGTTCACCGCCTTTGTAGAAGAAAGCACGCTGCTGCCCCAGGGAGATCACCACCTTGGCGGGACCAGGAACGCCGTCACCTCGCCACCAGGAGGAGCTGTCGGTCTGGCGGAATTGCTGCCCCCTCGGCAGGCCGGGGTCATACCCCTCCATGTACTGGGTCTGCCCACGCAGGGTGGTGGACGGCCCATAGTAGTAGAAATCTGCACAACTGGTGAGGCCAGAAAGAGCGGCGGAAGCGGCAACCAGCGGCAACAACCGGCGGAGAGTGCAGAGCTTGCGGAGGTTTTGCATCGAGACTTTTGGGGGGAGGTCCCAAACTATGAAACACTCCCGTAGGAAAGTCCATCCTCCGCCGTGCTATTCCCCTCTCGTTGGACGTATTTCCAACGTTGTCTTTGCCCTTGCCAGTCCCGCCTGCATGGGCCATCAGTCTGATTCCGTCTCATCTCCTTACCATCCCAGCATCCACCATGCCGACCTACGAATACGAATGCACCACCTGCGGTCATCAATTCGAGACCGTGCAGTCCATGAAAGACCCGCACCTGAAAGACTGCCCCCAGCAGGAGTGTGCCGGTCCGGTGAAGCGCAAGATCGGACGCGGAGCAGGGCTCATCTTCAAGGGCACAGGCTTCTACATCACGGACTATCGCAGTGATTCCTACAAGGCAGCGGCCAAGCAGGACAGCGCCAGCTCCAGTTCCAGCAGCAGCAGTTCGAGCTCGGGCTCCAGCTCAACGGCTTCCTCCCCCTCCAGCGGCAGCAGCTCGTCCGCTTCCTCCAGCACCTCGCCTTCGCCCAAGGCAGCTTGATGCCACCGGCGGGCTTCCGGGCCCGCGCGTTCCGGCATCCCTCCTCCTTCGATTGCCCGTGCTGCGCTTCCTTACCAACTGCTGCATCCTGCTGTGGTTCAGCTTCCTGCTGGCGGCTGTGTTCCAGATGCACCGCCCTGCGGACTGGTCACAGATTCAGGGTCTGGAGCCAGCGCCGGAAGGCACCGCCAAACCGGCACCTCCCGCCCTGCTCGACCGTATGGAGCAGGCTGTTTTCCGGCGCAACGCGGAGATGCAGATCACCGAAGCCGAGGTGAACCGCTACCTCGCCAGCGCATTGGAGGGTCGCCAGACCTTCGCGAGCCTGCTGGGTACGAAGTTTGACCGGGTAGCACTGGACTTCGAGGCAGATGAGTCAAAGGCCTGCTTCTCATGGAAAGGCCCTTTTGGCCTGGTTTCCACAGCGACCCTGAATTTTACCATCGACCGGCGCGGCGGGCAGTTCATAATTGAGCCCCGCCATGGCCGCTTTGGTCAACTCCCCCTGCCCCGAGGCATCCTGTGCACCCTCCTGCCCCCACTGCACACGATGACAAAGGGCCTCGAAGTCGAGATTTACACCCTGTTTCAAATGAACAAGATCCGCTTTGAGAAGGACAGATTGATCCTCGATCCGCGCTCAGAAGCCCTCAAGTAAGCACGTCCGCAAACGCAGCAAGCAAGCCCTCGGGCAAGCAAGCCTCCCGCGCCCCATCCCGCATGAGACTGGCCTCCATTTTGCCTGCCTTGACCATCGCCTTCGCGGTCCAAGGCCCAGCCCAAAGCCCCTCCTCCCTACCCCCTCCTGTCCAGTCGCAGCAGGGGCTGCTGACTGCGCCTGCAACCTCCACCACACCAGGCACGCCGGCCACTTCCGGTGCCGTCACCTCGGTGAATACGAGCGCACAGGTGACCAGCTCCACCAGTGCCACCAAGCAGTTTATCGTGTACGGAGCTGACCTCCAGACCCGCGGTGCCTTCTGCCTGCTGTGCGAGGACATCGCCTCCGACCTGGGGCGCCTGCTCAAGGACGACGGGCGTTTCGCCCTGCCCATCGTCGTGGTGCTCAAGACCCCGCCGAACATCAATCTGAGCGAGCCGGTCATCACGACCAGCTTCAGCCAGCTGGCGTACGGGGGCTTTCACCTGCAGATCAATGTGGAGTTGCGCAAGGACTTCAACACTGAGGACTTCTCCAAGGAGCTCGTTCGCATGCTCCTGGCGGAGCGCATCCTGCGCAACCACAAGGAGGTGCAGACCACCCGCAGCCAGCTCCTCTCTGGATGGCTGCTCACGGGGGTGACCCAGGCCATGGAGTTCCGCAGCCGCAGCCGGCCCAGTGCCCTCTTTGCCGCCGTGTTTCGCAGCGGCCAGGTGTACAGCATCGACCGCATCATTGAGGCGGACCCCAAGGAGCTCGATGCCCTGGCCCGTGGGATCTATGAAACCTCCTCCTGCGCCCTGGTGCTGGCCCTTCTGGATCAGGCCGATGGCGGCCTGCGCTTTTCCCGCTTCCTCAGCGCCCTTGCCAACGGTAAAAAGGGCGACCGTGAACTGCTAAAGGAGCATTTCCCCACGCTGGGCGTCTCCAAGAACAGCCTGGAAAAATGGTGGACCCTGCAGATGGCATCCCTGGCGACGCCTTCCACGTTCGAAGCCATGACCTACGTGCAGACGGAGGAGGCGCTGGAACCTGCTCTCACCTTACGCTTGCCAGAGCAGCATGCCAGCTCCGGCAACAAGCCGACCTCGGGCAACGCCACCGAGGCTCAACCGACACCCACAGACTCCCAGTCCGAGAAGAAATCCCGCAGCTGGTTCCGCTTCGGCCGGAAGGACAAGGACGAGGAACCTAACTCCGAGACCGACAAGGAGGAGACGGCGACTCCGCCGCAGCCCGCTCCCGCTCCGGCACCTACAGCCACACCCCAGCCTGCCAACACCCCTGCGACACCCGCGCCGGAAGAGAGCCCCAAGAAGCGTGGGTTCTTCAACTTCAACGGTGGTCGCAAGATTGCTGCGCCAGTGAGGGCCAAGCCGGAGGATGTTGACGGCCAGACTCCCGCCAAACCTTCGACTCCTGCCTCAGGCAACAGTCCCGCCGCGGCAGCAACAACTCCCGTTGAGGAACCCAAGAAGCCCCGAGGGTTCCGCGGCCTCTTTGGCCGCAAAAAAGAAGAGTCTCAACCCGCGCCCGCCCCGGCAGAGACCAACAAGCCTGCTACAACTGCCCAAAAGGCTGCTCAAACGAAAAAGCCCCAGGCTGAAACGGTCGAAAAAACCGCTGCGAAACCCACGACCCTAGGGAAAGAAGCCTCCAATGCGGACCAACCTGCCAAGGTGGAAGCTGAGACCAAGGGCACGGGCAAAGACAAAGGGAAGGAGGCGGACAAGCCCGAAGCCGCGCCCAAGGAAGAGGTGGCGCCTGCCATTGTCCCCGCTGATCCCGAATTCGTAGGCCCGCCTGCTCCAGGGAACCATAATGAGCCCGTCAAGACTCCTGGTGAATTGCCCGCCGGGACTGATCTCAATGCCGTGCCGGAGCTCGCCATGCCAGCCAGCGCAGGTGAACGCCGCCCCGATGAGCCGCTTCCTCCCGGTCTCTCGCCGGTGCCCCCTGCCCCCGGGGATTCTCACATGGCCTCGCCCGAGATGCCCCTGGGCCTGCCGTTCCTTACGGGTGACCCCACCCCGCCCCCTCCAGATATAGACACAAATACGGGATCCCCCCTCCCCCTGCCGGGCACCCGGCCGGCGGATCCCAACCTGCTGCCGTTGGAAGACTTCGCCAAACTGGGCAAGCGCAAGGATCGCAATGAGATCTTCAAGCGCACGCTCAACCACATCAACAGTGTGAAACTGCGGGCCCACCCGCTCTACAGGCCCGTCATCGGTGAATACGCCGCCGTCATTCAGAGCCTCATCATGGGCCGCGAGACCGGGGTGGCGGAACAGCTCGCCGCCATCCGCAAGCGCCACCTGGAGGTGCGAGAAATGGCGCGCGCAGCAGAGTCCTATGTGGACTGGTACGAAGCCTCCCAGACGCAGACCTACAGCCATGCCTTCGACGACTACATGAAGCTGCGGGACGATCTGGACAAACAGAGCATTCCCCGTGCGGACGCCGTCTCCCGGTACCTCGACGCGATCCAGCAGGAGTTCGAGGAATAGCCCCCTGAGAAAGTTGTTTCCCGCACCCCCGGCAGGTGGCAGCGCCGGAAACGCCTCGCTGCCACATGTTCGAAGCCCTCACCCAGCACCTGAAGCTGCCCGATCTGTGGCAGCACGCCGCGGTCAACCACCTGCGGGCAGGCAGAGATGTCATTGTGAGTGCGCCAACCGGTGCCGGGAAGACCTACGTGTTTGAGCTCTTTGTGAAGGCCTCGCCGCCCAAGGGGCAGGCCGTGTACACCGTGCCCACCCGGGCCCTGGCCAATGACAAGTTCGCGGAATGGACAGAAGCCGGCTGGAAGGTGGGCCTGGCCACGGGAGACCGCGCGGTGAATGTGCAGGCCCCGGTGCTGGTGGCCACGCTGGAGACGCAGATCGAGCGAATCCTCACCGGTCAGGGGCCAGAGCTGCTGGTCATCGACGAGTTTCAAATGATCGGTGACCCCGCACGGGGCAGCCACTACGAAGGGGCCATCGTTCTGGCGGGAGCCTGCACCAAGCTCCTGCTCCTGAGCGGCAGTGTGGAGAACTCCGAGGACGTGGCGGCCTGGATGCGCCGGATTGGTCGCAACGTGGAAGTCGTCTCTGCGAAAGAACGCCCCGTGCCCCTGGAGGAAATGCCAGTGGAAGTGCTGCCGCAGAAAGTCCGCGGCCTGGAAGGCTACTGGCCAAAATTTGCCGCCAGCGCTCTGATGGCCGATCTTGGCCCCCTGCTCATCTTCGCCCCCCGGAGAAAGGATGCGGAAAAGATCGCCAGACAGCTGGCGGATCAACTGCCCCAAGGTGAGCCTCTCTCGTTGACCCAGGAGCAAAAGTCACTGGCCGGCAGGGATGTCGCCGCCCTGCTGGAGAAGCGCATTGCCTACCATCACAGCGGCCTCAGCTACCCGGTGCGGGCGGGATTGGTGGAGCCCCTGGCCAAAGGCGGCCAGCTCCGCGTCATCGTCTCCACCATGGGACTGGCGGCGGGCATCAACTTCTCCGTCCGCAGCGTGCATGTTTCCTCCACCATGTACCATGACGGCACGATGGAGCAGCAACTGGCCGCCGACGAACTGCTCCAGATGTATGGCCGAGCCGGGCGTCGTGGCCTGGATGAGCGCGGCTACGTGCTCACCTCCCGCACCAGCCCCACCTTGGCAGATGCCCGGCCCGCCCGCTTGCGCCGGAGCAGCAAGCTCTCTTGGCCATTGTTTCTGCGCATCATGCGCCGGGCCGCCCTGGACGGCCTCAACCCCTTCCAGGCCGCCCTGGACTTCGCCCAACGTCTGTTCGCGAAGGCACCCCCGGAGCTTGGTCTCGAAGCAACCACCGATCCTGCCGCCACCGCCCCATCCGGGAGGTCTGGAGCGCTCTTTGGCCTCACCGGCACCCGGCATGAACTCCGCAACAGTGAAGGCCAGTGGGAGGAACTCAAGGTGCGCAAGGAAGGACAGGTCTCACTGGGCGAAGCCTGGCGCGCCACGCACTCCTACCACGGCGCAGCCTTGGGCGACGCCAGCTATGTGAAAGATCTTCCCGGCGGCCCCGGCAGAATCTTCAAACTTGTCCGCCAGTCAGGCGTTCAGCTCTATGGGAGCGAAATCGCCCTCGGCAAACCACCGGAAGGCGGTGGCGAAGGCATCGTCCCCACCCAGAGTCTGAGGAAACTGCTCAACATTCCCCGCCATCTGGAGGTGCTCACGGAGGAGCAGATCACCCAAAAGGCCCTTCCGCGGCTCATGCCCCATTTTCCTGGAGCAAACCTCCTGGGCACAACGGTGAAGGACAACCTGCGGTGGGCCCAGTTCGACCACTCCACCCAGCTCGTCACCGCCCTGCAGGACAGTCTGGGGCGCTGGGTGGTGACACCAGAGGAGCGCACCGTGCAGCGGGCGACGGAAACGGGCATCCACATGAGCGCCACCGTGCCCGATCAGACGGCCAGGGCGGGCACACCCGTGCATGCCTGGCGGATGCTTGGCCTGGTGGACAGCGACGGCTCTCCCACCCGCCGCGGCGTGATCTTTAGTTATTTCCAACATGGCGAGGGTCTCGCCGTCGCAGCCGCGCTGGAAGACGAATCCTATCCTGTGGACGAACTGGCCATTCACATGGCCAACCTCCGATCTGACTGTCGCCTGGAGATGACCGAACCCGGCGGCAGCGAACGCCTGGCCGCCGCCTGTCGGGGCATCTACGGCTATGTGAACCACGCCGGTTATCTGGAGGCCGGCCTCCCCATTGGCTACGGCGAAGGCACCGCTGAGCTGCTCGGGCTGCTGGAAGGTCGCGGCATGACCCGCCCCTCTCCGCAGAGAGACGCCGTGGCAGAAGGTGACCTCACCCGTGCGCATGTGGAATGGCTCAGCCTCCTGCGCCATGTCGTGCATGCGCCCGCTCATGACTGGGACCGCTGGCAGCACCTGAAGGCCGCCTGCGCCCTGCTGCTGGAAAAACAAGCCAGCTCCGGCACCCTGATCATGAACTTTCACGTGCCGCCCCTCACACCCAAGCAAAAGCACGACCGCCCCAAGCATTTCTTCATGCGTTATTGAGGGGAAGAGAGAGGGTCAAGGGATAAGGGAAGAGGGATAAGGCGCATCCTTGAGCCGTGGCGGCACCCGAGAGGAGTGGGTGTCTCCTAGAACCCCACCGCGCCCCCAACTCTCCCCAACACCGCCGCCAACCCCAGCACCCTCCGCATTCTTACGAATGCAGCCACAAGCCACCCCGCCACGCCCCTCAGTCGTGGCTGCGTTCGTCAGAACGCGGTGCGTCATCGAACCCAATGCGCCCCCTTCCCCCGACACCGCCGCCAATCCAGCACCCTCCGCATTCTTACGAATGCAGCCACAAGCCACCCCGCCACGCCCCTCAGTCGTGGCTGCGTTCGTCAGAACGCGGTGTGTCCTCGAACCCAATGCGCCCCCCTTCTCCCAACACCGCCGCCAATCCAGCACCCTCCGCATTCTTACGAATGCAGCCACAAGCCACCCCGCCACGCCCCTCAGTCGTGGCTGCGTTCGTCAGAACGCGGTGCATCCTCGAACCCAACGCGACCCCGTTCCCCCGACACCGCCGCCAACCCCAGCACCCTCCGCATTCTTACGAATGCAGCCACAAGCCACCCCGCCACGCCCCTCAGTCGTGACTGCATTCGTCAGAACGCGGTGCGTCCTCGAACCCAATGCGACCCCGTTCCCCCGACACCGCCGCCAACCCCAGCACCCTCCGCATTCTTACGAATGCAGCCACAAGCCACCCCGCCACGCCCCTCAGTCGTGGCTGCGTTCGTCAGAACGCGGTGCGTCATCGACCCCCATGCGACCCCATTCCCCCGACACCGCCGCCAACCCCAGCACCCTCCGCATTCTTACGAATGCAGCCACAAGCCACCCCGCCACGCCCCTCAGTCGTGGCTGCGTTCATCAGAACGCGGTGCGTCCTCGAACCCCATGCGACCACATTCCCCCGACACCGCCGCCAATCCAGCACCCTCCGCATTCTTACGAATGCAGCCACAAGCCACCCCGCCACGCCCCTCAGTCGTGGCTGCGTTCGTCAGAACGCGGTGCGTCCTCGAACCCAATGAGCCCCCGTTCTCCCAACACCGCCGCCAATCCAGCACCCTCCGCATTCTTACGAATGCAGCCACAAGCCACCCCGCCACGCCCCTCAGTCGTGGCTGCGTTCGTCAGAACGCGGTGCGTCCTCGAACCCAATGAGCCCCCGTTCTCCCAACACCGCCGCCAATCCAGCACCCTCCGCATTCTTACGAATGCAGCCACAAGCCACCCCGCCACGCCCCTCAGTCGCGGCTGCGTTCGTCAGAACGCGGTGCGTCCTCGAACCCAATGAGCCCCCGTTCTCCCAACACCGCCGCCAATCCAGCACCCTCCGCATTCTTACGAATGCAGCCACAAGCCACCAACCAAGGGCCGAGACCGCCCACCTAAATTCCACACCTATGCCAGCCAGCGGCGTAGAAACTTTGGAATTTTCTTCAGAGCGAAGTCATTCTGTTTGCCGTCGATCTTCACCTGGGCAAGCTGCCCCTTCAAACTCGCGTTGTGCTCTTTGAGCTGAGCCACCTTTTCCTGAAGCGCCTGGTTTCTGGCCCTGAGTCGTCCATTTTCATCTTCCAAAAGAGAGACCCTGACAGTAGGCAGGGATCTCTTGTGGATTTCGTAGCCAGGCTCAAGGTTCAACAGCAGGTCCTTCACATAGGCAGAACTGTCCGGCGCTGTCTGTTCGACAAGCCAGCGGAGCTCCTCCTGGTAGCCGCGCAGAAAATACAGATCGAAAATCTCGTCCGCACTCAAGTGATGGGCATTGCTGCTTTTTTCATGCACGACAAAAGTACCACAGCAATGGCGATAGAATGCAGCCTTCATATGCCGCGCATTCTGGATTCCAAATAGAGTGTCTGCACCATGCCCGGCATTCTCAGGGAAAGGGTGGCTTTTTAGAAACTCTGTCCGATACAGATTGCTGGCGGAGCTGCACAGCCAATTGTTGTAGTAGGGTGGATGAGCAGCTTTGAGTGCGAAAGCCACAAGATCCGGGCCTGACAGCTGGATGACATCCTGATCAACCTCGTCAGTCCACAGCTTGTGAATGGGCCAAACCTTCCCGGGCGTTGGCTGACAGTCCCCGTCCAGAAACCTGGGAGACGAAACCACCACATCCACGTGGGGGTGACTCGTGAAAACAGAGTTCAACGTCGCAAGATCGCGCTCTGAGATCGCATCGCCAGCAGTAGAGATATAGGTGATCGGGCGGCTCGCAGTCTGGATGCCAAAGTTCCATGCCGCATAGAGTCCGGGAGGACGGTTGTGAATCTGCACATTGGGATAGGGAAACGCCGACTCAATCAGTTCCCTCGTGCCGTCAGTGGAGTTGCTGTCCACAACGATGACCTCGCCAGCTTTGGGGAGCCATTCCTGAAGCAACGGGACCGAATGTGCGATTAGAGGCCGACTATCCCGGGTCGGCATGATCACGGAAATATGATCAAACATAAACTCAACAAATTGCTGTGGAAAGGGTTACTTGTAAGGATGGCTCCTCCATGAAGGCTTCTTCCACGGCATGAGATTCCAGCCCAGACGTGTCCACCGATTGATCAAACTGGAAATGCGGTTCTTCAGCAATTCAATGGTGGCTGTTTGTTTCTGGATCTGCTGCCGGAGTGTTTCAATCTCCTGCTGATATTTCTGAATTCTCTTGTCTGCCTTGGTGAGGGCCCTGCTCATGTCCGCCATGTTCTGGTGAGCGTCGTGTCTGCTGTTTTCGGCATACTCCAGCAGATCATACAGCTCATGCATCTGCCCCTCCAGCACGCTGGCAGAAGGCTTGCGAGAGAGTGGCAAGGCCTCTGCAAGATAGGCTCTGCCAATGGATGGTCTATCTACGCAGGGGCACATCCACAGTGGGGTAATCGGATGCACGATCTGCTTCTCGGAGGCGAAATACATCGCGGCTTGGGACACATTGGACGCTCCACAAGCAAAATGTCCGCAACGTGAGAGCAAGAGCGCGTCCAGCAACACCTCAAGACCCAGCAGATAGCGATGGTGGTGGCGTTCCCCATCAAAGAGCCATGCGTAGCTCCACTCTCGGGGAATCTCCACAAGGTCAACGGAGGTACGGTGCGCTGGGAGTGTCAGAAGACGATCTCTAAACTGGCCTTGAAACAAAGCCACCGTTTCCTGCTCGTCACATGCCAGGAAAATTCGAGAATAGGAAAACTCTTGATCTAGCAGTATGGCTTGTTCCAGGTAGGTTTCGGGGATGTTTGGAGCCGGGTGATATGGGGGGCGATGTTTCCGCATGTCCGTGCCGCGAACATGAACGCCCAGCATGTCTCTGCCAGCATCCACCGGGATAACAGCATCCAGTCTCTCAACGATGTGAGACTTGAGCCGGATGTACTTCCTCACAAGCTCACGCGCTCTGGCAAGGATGTCTGCCGGGGGGATGACATGATGGAAATTGCTCGTGAAAGGTCCGGAGACATCTCCTCCATTGTCAAGGGGGTTCTGAGCAAGCGCCTCGGCAAGCGACAGGATGCCAGGCTGATGGAAGTAGTACTCCCAGGCGTTGGTGACACCATGCACCGGCTCCTCTTCACTGTAGCGGGTAGGATGGCGCTCCATGTCAACAACGGGCTCCAGCTTTTCCCGATCCGCATAATCCAGCCCCTGAAGCACACAGGAGAAATTTGACCAGAAACCCCACCCTGGAGGCGGGCGATAGATGATGTAAGGGCGCGTGGTTTCAGAGGCCATTGCTAAAAAGTGGATACTTGGGATTGAACCGGAATGGGATCAAGGGAGGAACAAGCCAACCCAGCCGGGACGAACTGTGGACAGTAGATGCCGCCTCAGAACCGAAGACGATGCAGAAGCTTAAAGACCCACAGTTTTCGGACCGCACGCGTGCTTTCCTTCTCTTCTTTAAGCTGTTTCTTGGTCAACCGAAGCTTCTCCTTGGTCGCAGAGAGCCGCTTTTGCAGAGAGGTCTCCCGCTTCCGGTACACCGCCACATCTGATCTGAGCCTGCCGATTTCATCGCGCAACTCAGAAATGGCGAGAGAAATCTGTCCTGCAAGAAAGAGCTGGGATCTTCCCTCCGGTGAGTCAGCAATGCGTCTTACTTCACAGTTGGTCATGTGCGCCTGCATATTAATGTGCAGTTGGCGCCCCGCTGTGTGGGTCTGATCCAGCGAGTTCTGTCTGATGTGATAGTACGCCAAAGGTTCCGGCAGGAGCAAGATGTCTGTCAAAAGAATGCTTCGCAGATTGAAGTCCCAATCCTCTCCCACCGGCAGATCTTCCCTGTAGCCACCAAGCTCTGACCAAAGTGATTTCTCGAAAAGAAAACCGTGGATGACGATCTGGTTTCTGGCGATCTGCCGGGTGATGAGAAGTGATTCCACCTCTTCCCCGCTCTTTGCCCGATAGCTTTCCACCACCTCCCCGCTTTCAGTGATGGCTTCGTGGACCATAAGGTACTGACAGGCCGCAGCACGAGGTACAGGGGAGACCTTGGTCTGTAGAACCGTGGCGAGCCTTTCCAAACAGGTGTGATGCCAGGTGTCATCGTCGTCCAAGGCGATGATCCAGTGCCCCGTGGCGGCTGCAATTCCCTGATTCAACATCCCCCCGAGGCTGCTTCCAGGTGCCGCTTGTATGATCTGAGCATGGAACCTGGAGGCAACCTTTGCATTTCGCAACAGGTCTGGCGCGTAGTCAAGAGCGTCTCCGTGAGCTACGATGACGAGCTCTACATTGGGGTAGCTCTGCTGGGCAATAGAGTCCAAAGCCCGCCGCATGAATTGCGGTCGGTTGTGGGTTCGCATGATGACGGAGATGCGGGGCAGTGTAGCCTCTGTAGTCGCCGAATCGCCAAGAGACACGTAGTGGCGGACTTGCCCATGCATGTGGAGCCAACCTCTGAGGGCACCTGGGTTTCGACTGATGAACAGTTGCCGCCCATGGATCTCCCTCGATAGGACATTCTGTCTCTGGTAGGTTCCGTCCATGGGGGCGGCATTGTCGTGGTCGGGATGAACATGACGAAACACTAGATCCCGTGCGTCAACTACGACTCCATCCTGAAAGGCCCGAAAGCTGAACTCGTCATCCGAGTAGAGACCGAAGTAAACGGGAGCCAGGAAGAAACCCTGCTTCTCATAACGAGCCCGGGTGCAGATGGCCATGCAGAGCAAGTCGTCCCAACGATGTCCATCTGAGATCTTGAGCACTTTAGGCATGTCTAGATCACCCAGTCTAGCGAGAATGCTCTCATCCCAACCCTCAACAGGCACCCAGTCGTCGGAGAGTTGAACCAGCACCTGACCCCGGGCGTTTGCGGCCGCCAAGTTCCACGCGGCGACACACCCTCCCTCCTTCACCTGAACGACATGATGTGAATAACCACTTAGCGCCTTGCAGGAGTCCTCATCATCCGCGTCAAAGGCAAACAAATGCTCCACCTGGTCAGGATTGCTCGCAGCAGCAAGCCATTTCTGTCGGCATTGAAGAGCAAGTTCAGGACGGCTTCGCGTGGCATGCAGAAGTGATATGACGGGATGTAGAGGAGGTTCCATGTGGAGTTGCAGGGAGATGGGAAAGCGAACAGAGATCCTAACAGATCCTGGTATACCATTTACAGAATTATTCGTAGTGCATTTATTTCCATTCTAAGTTTTCAATTTTATAGTCGCTTATAGTTGAAGAAGCCTAAAGGGGCATCCGTGCAACACTTGGCTGCGTTCGCGAGAGCGTGGTCCGTCCATCGCCCCTGCTGTGCTCGACGTCCCGACACGTCCTCCCGCATTCTGACGAACTCAGCCACGAGCTGCTCTCTCGCGCTGTCCCACAGTTTGCCGGGATGTCTCCCCCTCTCCATTTGGTCGCCCTGACGTTCCGGCAGGATGCCGTGAACAGCACGCAAGATAAGTGAACTCCCCGCTGCGCTGATGCAGGGTCGCAGCCTGTAGTCCGTCTGAGACGGCAACTCATTACCGTAAACTTAAGTTTGAGCAAAACCGCTACCACGTCCCCATTTCCTATAACCCTATCCAACATCCACGGGCTCAATTCTGTATGTACCCTGTACAACTTCGACCCCAACACCTTGCACACTGACTACCGACCTACCTCGCGACAATACCCGCCAGCACCTCGCCAAACGAAGCCTTCCACCGCGCGGGGCTGCATTCGGAAAGCAGCCACACCCTGCCCTCGGCCCCCATGTGGCAGCGCTCAGAGAGACTCATGGACTCCAAGATGAGCACATCGTCGGCCAAGCCCGCAGCATCGCCAGGCTCGTGTAAAAACCCGGTGAGACCAGCGACCACCGTTTCTGAAAGCCCCCCGGAGCGGGCAGCGAGCATGGGTTTGCCGTAATCATAAGCCTCATAGGTCACAAGGCCCAGCGGCTCCCACCAGACGGAGGGGGCGAGCATGGCCCGACAGCCGCTGATGGCCGCATGCTTGGCTTCGCCAGTGACCAGGCCAAGGTACTTGATGTCTCGATGCCTGGCTGCCTCCACCTTGACCCGTTCCGCAAGAGGGCCCTCGCCACCGATGTGCAAGGCAGGGGTAGCGGGGCCAAGCCGGGCCCGCAGATGTCGCCAGGCCTCCAGCAGCACCTCGACACCCTTCACATCCACCAGCCGGCCCAGGAAGAGGTAGTAACCCCGGTCATCCGGTGGCGGCGGATTCTTCATCGCGTCCCACGAATGCCGCAGGGCGAACAGCCGGTCTGCCCCCACCCCGGTACCGATGGCCAGCTTGTCCCGGAGAAATTCTGAGATGCAGACCCAGGCACGCACATTCTCCAGCCAGCCGGAGGCATGCAAACGGCGCAGCACACGGGCCATCACGGCAGACTTCAGGCGCGATCCTTGCCAAGCCCCGGTCTGGACCTCGCGGCGATAGTCACCGCCCAGCGCCTCCTCCAGGAACTGCCCGTTCGAGTAGAGCGTGCCCCCTACGGAGAAGGGGCGGAAGTTGTGCACATAATGAATCACTGGCACGCGGCGTCGCGCCGCGGCGTGGTACAGAGAAGGTGAGCCGACTGGGAAGACGTTGTGAAACAGGGCAACCTCCGGGCGGAAGGTTTGGATCATCTCCTCGAACTTCCTGCGGCTGCCGTGATTGTAGAAGGTCCTGATCAACTGCCCGGGAATGGCGAGGGCAGAAGCGCGGGCCCAGTCACGACTCTCAAAGAAACAACGAGCCACCACATGCTCCTCCCCCAGATGCTGGTAGATCCGGTCCACTGACTTCTCCTCGCCACCCATGTGGACGTATCTGTTGAACACCTGAAGAATTCTCACCATGTTTTCGCCTCTCGTAATCTTCCCTCGACCGTTCTGAGTTGCCTTGCTGCAGGGAGTCCGCCGCCGCTTATTCCTGAAACCTCTCCGTCTGCCGGGCCGCCCAGGACTCCAGCACAAACATGAGCCACACGGACTGGCTCAGTCGCCAGGCCCGCTTGTCCGAGACATCCGTGCGGTAGTACGCCTCCAGATGCTTCCGCACCACTTTGGGGTTCATCAGCCCTCGTTCGCGACACTTGTGACTGTGCAGCGTGTCGCTGATGCGCTCCTTCCACGCCTCATCCCGCATCCACTTCATGAGTGGCAGGGTGAAGGTCTTCTTGCGCGTGTCTTGGGCGATCCACTCCGGCAGGATGTCACGAAACGCCGCCCTGAGGTTCCGCTTCCCACCGCGCAAGTTGAGCTTGCTGGAGGGGAGGATGCGCCCAGCCAGGGTGAATACCTCCGGGTCCACCAGCGGCACCCGTAGCTCCAGGGAGTGGGCCATGCTGGTCACATCATTGTCCCGCAACAGGGTATTGGGCAGATAGGTCTCCGTCTCCAACAGGAGCAACTGGTGCAGCCAGGAATCCGGTGCCCGCTGATCCAGATCCGCCACCAGCACATCGCGAATCTCATTGCCCAGGGCCAGATGCTCCACCACGCGGGTGCGACTGCCCAGCAGGCGGGCGGTTTCTTTGGAAGAAAAGATGCCGCGCGCATGAGCATGCATTTCAGGCAGGCTGCGTCCGGCGGCGCCACTGGCATAGTAGAGGGCCTTCCATGCCTTGTGCCCCTGCGCTCCTGCCGGGAGCAATCCATTCAAGGCTCCCGCCAACGGGGCGGAGAGCAGTCGCAGCGGCGTGCGCCCCACAGGCAGCAGCCGGGCCAGATGCAACAAACGGTGATAGTTGTACCCGCCAAACCACTCGTCCGCGCCCAGGCCGCTCAGGGTCACCTTCACATGTTTGGCCGCCACCTGGGAGACCAGCCAGGTGTTCAGCGCATCCCCTGTGGGTTGGTCCAGGCTGGAGAGATAGTCATCCAGCTTGGCAAACAATGAGGCTGAGGTCAGACGCTCGCGGAAAAACCGGCAGCCGTAGAACTCCGCCGTCTTCTCTGCGGCATCGCTCTCATCCGGCACACCCGCATTTTCCTCGTACCCGATGGAGAAGGCCTGGATGTCGGTAAGCCCGTGCTGCCTCATCAGCGCGACCATGAGGGTCGAGTCCAGCCCACCACTCAGGAACACGCCCACCGGCACATCGCTCACCAGATGCGCCTTTACGCTCTGGCTCACCACCTCCCGCGTGAGATCCAGCGCCGCCTTGCCACCCACGCGCTCAGACTTGCCCGGCCATTCGGGCACAAAATAGCGCTCCACCTGCAGATCGCCCGCACTCCAGCGCAGGAGGTGCCCGGGGGGCAGGCACTTCACGCCGTCATAGATGGTGTGAGGGGCCTGCACCGCTCCCCAGCGGAAGTACTCCGCCAGTCCCGCCCGAGAGATCGCGGTGTCTGGCCCCATCATCTTGCGCAGCGCCTTGATCTCAGAGCCGACCATCAATGAACCATCCGGAAAGAGCCGGTAGTAGAGCGGCTTGATGCCAAAGGGATCCCGTGCTGCGAGCAGGGTGCCAGACTCTTCATTCCACCAGGCGAAGGCAAACATGCCCCGCAACCGGCGCAACACCTGCTCCGGCTCTGAGGCACGCTCAAGCATCCGCCCCAGCACCTCCGTGTCCCCGGTGGAGTGGAAGGTCGCGCCCGCCAGGGTTTCACGGAGTTCGCGGAAATTATAGATCTCGCCATTGAAAGTCAGCGTACAGCGATCCCCGGCAAACCGCATGGGCTGCCTCCCCGCCGGGCTGAGGTCCTGGATCGCGAGCCGCCGGAATCCCATGTACCACCCCGGACCACCCGCTTCTGAGCCGTCATCCGGCCCTCGGTGGGTGATGAGATTCAACGCCTGGGACAGCCGCTGCCGTCGCCCGTCGTCCAAACCTCCTCCGTTCTGGAACCAGCCGATGAATCCGCACATGATGTTTCTCCGTCAAGACAGCAGAAATGAAGCCGTAATTGATCCTGACTGCCAGCCCTATTTGTCCCGGTGTCCGATTCCCCTGCTCACGAGAGTCTTGACGCCCCGGACCCGTCTGGGATAATTCGACAGCCTATTAATTCTTCCATGCGCTTCTCCGTCTTTTTTGCCACCGCTGCATTGGCCTGCGCTCCGTTTGCCCTCTCCCTTGGGCAGGCTCCTGCGGCAGGAGATCTCCGCCAATGGACAGATGTCCAAGGCCGGGTCATGCAGGCCAGGCTGGCCGGTGTGGAGGGCGACCAAGTCGTGTTTATGCTCGCCTCCGGCCAGTCTGTGAAATTTGCCCTGAGCCGCCTCTCCAATGCGGACCAGGCCTTTATCAAGCAGAACGGCACCCCGGCACCTGGCGGCCCGGCACCTGGGGCAGGCGTAACGCCCCCCACCGGCACTCGCACTCCTATCGAGAAACGTGCCTGGCCCGACGTCGTGGAAGTTTCCACCCGCGCCATCGAGATCACAGTGGTGGACGAGGTCCCGGCCGAGAAGCGCTGCATCTACCGCTCCGAGGCCTTTGAGTTCACCTCCGAGGACAAGCTCGCCTGCAGCGTGATGAAGGAGATTGCCCGCACCTTCGAGGCCACACGTGCCCTCGTGGAGGCCCTTCCCTGGGGCATCGAGCCCCGTCCCCCGGCAGATCTGGGTCGCTACCAGGCCAAGTTCTTCGCCACCCGGGCGAGCTACGTGGCCAGCGGAGCCCCGGAAAACTCCGGTGGGGTGTACTTCGGCAGTGACCGCACCTTCCGCGTCCCCTTCCAGAGCCTGGGCCTGGATCTGCGGGGAAAGACCTGGTTCAAGGACGACAACTACCGCAACGACACGATCGTCCACGAGATCACGCACCAGCTCATGCATGACTATCTGGGCTTCCTGCCCACGTGGATCATTGAAGGCACCGCCGAGTACACGGAGTCCATCCCCTACAACGCTGGCCGCTTCCAGGCTGGGCGTCACGAATCTGGCCTGAAGGAGTACATCAAGGAACGCGCCGAGCGGGAGAACATGACCCTGGCCGACTTCCGTGGTTGGGAGGAGCACATGCGCATGACCCGCGACAAGTGGGATGAGATCGCTGAGAACCCTTCGGGCCAGCACCGCGCCATGCGCCAGCTCTACTTTCAGTCCTATGTGTTGGTGTACTACTTCTGCCACCTGGATGGCGATGGCAAAGGCACCCGCTTCATGAAATACCTGGACGCCATGGCAGAAGAACGCGCCAAAGGGGCCGAGTACGACAAGAAACTTGCGGAATATCGCAAGGCCATGGAGGAATTCTTCAAGCTCCCCGGCGTGAAACAACTGGGCGGCGGACGCTTCAGCTACCCCCGCGAGCTCACTCCTCCTCCGCGCCCCGAGCGCCCTGAGCGGGTGAACTCCCGCCAGTTCGGCCTGGACAAGCTGGACATCCTCTTCGACGGCCGCAGCTCTGAAGTGCTGCTGAATGACGTTAAGAACGGGTTCAAGAAGATCGGGATCAAGATCTAGCAAAGACCCAGACTGCCAGACGCCAGACATCAGACGTGAGCTCTCGCCAAGCAGCCCACAAACATCGAAGCGGTCAGTAAAAAGGAGGGAGGGACATTCTTGTCCCGGCCCCTACCCACGGCATCCAACGCCAGGCTAATGCCCAGCACTACTTTCAGCTGCCGCCTACGGCGTAGTCCGGCTGTGCCAACCGGCCTTGGGAGCGGAGGGATACCGCGCGTCGTCCCCTTGAACCCGATGACCGTCTGCCACCTCAGGCGTTGCGCGTGCGCAGCTCCTTGATCACCCTCCCCACACCCCACCTTCAAACATCTTGGGCTGTAGGGCGGCCGCTTCGGTTGCCACCTCAGCGGCCACTCGTGGCAAGCGGGGCGCTCGCCCTACAGTTGACGTCAGGGGCGGCAACACACCAAAAAGCACGCAACATCTCTCCCTGCGCTCACCCAACCGACTGAGGACAGCCGGACCGCTCCCGCTTGGACCTCCCACCTCATGTCTTCTGTCTTTCGTCTTCCAGTCTTCTATCTCACTTCATAAACTCCTTCACACCCCGAAGAAACATCTCCACGGCGATCGCGGTCAGCAGCAGCCCCATGAGGCGCTCCATGGCGGCCAGTCCGCGCTCGCCGACGAGACGAATGATCCGCTCCCCCAGAAGCAGCACGATACAGGTCACGCCCATGGCGATGGAGATCGCCCCGACCGCGCCCAAGGTGGAAATGCCCTCCCGGGTGGTGAACAAGATCACCGTGGCCAGCGCAGACGGCCCGGCCAGCATGGGTATGGCCATCGGCACGATGAACGGCTCACCCTGGGGCAACCCGCCAAACACTTTCTCCGTGGACTCGAACACCATGCGCAGCGCAATCATGAACAAGATGATGCTGCCGGCGATCCCCAGCGAGCTTTGCGAAAGCCCCACAAGTTTCAGGAAACCACCTCCAAACGCCAGGAAAAGGAAGAGTACGACCAGCGCGATCCCGCACTCTCGCAGAATGACCCGCTTCCTCCGCGCCGGCTCCACCTGACGCAACAGCGAGCTGAAGACCGGCACGTTCCCCAGTGGATCCAGCACGATAAGCAGGAGCACGAGGGCACTGATCCAGTCGGTAGGGCGCATGCCCCATCATCCGACCCCACCCGGTGCCGTCAAGAGCAAGCGATTCGCAACCGACGCAGCCCCCACCCAAGTGACGCGGAGACCTGACCACTGATCCACCGGTTTACAGAATCACTGAATTACCGTTTTACCGATCTCAAGGGCTGAGCCGCGTCCACTTCCAGCCCGCCCCCTCCGCCAACCGGTCATACTGCACCCGGTCGTGCAACCGGCTGGGGCGGCCCTGCCAGAACTCCACCTCGTGAGGATCCAGAACGTACCCACCCCAAAAGGGAGGCAGCGGCACCTGCCCCTCGGGATATTGCGCCTTAAGCGTCCGCTCGCGCTCCTCCAGCCACTCGCGATTTGGGATGGGGCTGCTCTGCTCAGACACCCAGGCTCCGATCTGGCTGCCATAGGGGCGGCTCTTGAAATAGACTTCCGATTCCTCCCGCCCCAGCAACTTGACGGCACCCCTCACGCAGACCTGGCGCTCCCGCTCCTTCCAGAAGAAGACGAGGGAAGCCTTGGGGGTGCCGGTGAGCTCCTGCCCCTTGCGGCTCCGGTAGTTTGTGAAGAAGGAAAACCCCCGCTCATCCAGCCCCTTGAGCAGGACGGTACGGGCGGAGGGCTGGCCGTCCGCAGACACCGTCGCCAGCGTCATGGCATTCGCCTCTGTCACCCCGGCCGCCAGGGCGTCGTCCAGCCACAACCGAAACAGGGTGAACGGGTCCCCAGGCAGCGTGGCCTCGTCCAATGCACCTTTTTCGTAGCTAAGTCGGAGGTCGGCGAGATTCGGTTTGCCAGCGGGAGTCATTTGCAGGAAGTAGGGAGTTCAGTGGTTTTTCTGATACAACATGAGCGAAGCGGTTGCAGGTGTTCTTTCCAGCTTAGACAAGATCGTCTTCGATGCCGAGACGATCCAACGTCGTGTTGCTGAGATCGCCGCAGAAATTGTGCACGATTATCAAGGTCAGGAGCTGGATGTGGTCGCCCTCATGGACGGGGCCCTGTTCTTCGTGGTGGACCTGTTGCGCTCCGTGCCGCTCCCTGTGCGGGTACATACCGTTTCCGTCCGCAGTTACCATGGCGGCACCTCATCCACCGGGACGGTGCAACTCCTCCAGCGCATGCCCGCCGGGCTGGAGGGGAGGACCGTGCTGCTCATCGATGACATCCTGGATACCGGGCTGACCCTGGCCACCGTGCAGGATCAACTGATCGCCGCCTGCCGACCCGCCACCCTGCGCACTGCCGTCCTGCTCAGAAAGCAACGCCCCCGCGAACGCGAGCCCCTGGTGGATTATGTGGGCTTTGACATCCCGGACGAATTTGTCGTGGGCTACGGCATGGATTACCAGGGCCACTACCGCAATCTGCCCTGCATCGGCGTACTCAGTGAGAGCGCCATTTGACCACCTATTCCGTCCCCCGCCCCCCACATCGCATGAAGGTCCGAGTTTTGTATTTCTCAGTTCTGAAGGACCTCACAGGGATCGAGGAGGGCGAAGTCACCCTCACTGAAGGAGCGACAGTGGCGGATCTGCTGACGCACCTTTTTCAGAACTGGCCCACGCTCCAGGCCTGGGACACAAGCCTCCTCGTGGCCGTGGACCAGACCTACGCCAAACGCGACACACCCCTGCATGAGGACGCGGAGGTGGCAATCATGCCCCCGGTCCAAGGAGGCTAGTGGCCCCCAGCCGTCGAATCCCCATTCCGCCCCGCCATGGAAGCCCCCGTCCCCACTTCCCCTGCTCTCAGCTCCTGCCCGTTTCTCCCGCAGATTGATCGACGCTACTCTGCCGATGAGATTCACGCTTTGGGTCGGGATCGCAGCGCGACCTTCTACCACACGGCGCTGCACTATGCCCAGAGCCTCTGGCTGGAGGGATTCCCCGCCAAGTCTCTGCTCCTAGTGAACCGGGCGCTCTCCTGCCATCTGCCGGAAGTGTCCCTACAGTCGGAGGGATTCCGCCCCTACCACGCCGTAGCCTGGATCCTCCAGCATCGTCCAGAGGGCCAGTTCATCGGCAATCCCCGCCGTCACTATCAGCACCTCGCGACCCGCATGGTGGAGCCGCACAAGACGCTGCGCACCTGGCGCGCCTGGGCCTGCTGGTATCTCGCCAAGCATCTGCTGCCCGAGTCTGAGCACCCGTCAGACGAAAAGCAGATCCGGGAAGAAGGCATCGTTGAGCCCCGCCGCTTAGACATCGTCCGGCATCTCACGGAACTCAGCCCTAATGACGACGTGGCCGCCTGGCAAGCTGCGCTGAAGTGGGCGGGTGAACATTGGTCACCCGCCCCCCACCTGCATTTCGTTCCGGCGCAGCAGGAGGATCTGCCTATGGTGGAGGCCCTGGCACGGGAAATCTGGCCCCAAGTTTACCGTGAACTCATCAGCGCCGATCAAATCCAATACATGCTGGGACTGATGTACAACGTGCCCCATCTGGAGGAGGAAGTCCGCACCCGCGGTGTGAGGTATCAACTCATTCGCGAGGAAGACGGGAGCATGGTCGGGTTTCTGGGCTGGGAGTTGGAGGCAGGATCTGGCGCGAATCATTCCACCGCCCTGCTGCACAAGCTCTACGTGAAGCCCAACCAGCACAGCCGCGGCGTCGGGGCTTCAGCGCTGGCGCATGTCATTGCGGAGGCGACTATAGCCGGGGCGAGCACGCTCCAGCTCCGCGTGAACCGCCAGAACCGCAAGGCCATCCGCGCCTATTTACGCGCCGGCTTCGAGTTCGAGGAAGACCGCTGCACAGACATCGGCGGCGGGTTTGTGATGGACGACCACGTGATGGTAAAGCGGTTGTGAGGTGGTGAGGATTGCCCTGCTGGCAGGTCACACGCCAAACGTCCCTTGATCCCTTCTCCGCTCCGCGCACCCCACAGACCGCGGGGCCGGAGACCCCGCCTCCTTTACTCCGCGACCATATCACCTTGAAGCTTGTTCGTAGGTACAGGAGGCGGGGGTTCCCAGCCCCGCTCACTGGCCAAGCGTCCCATGACACCGGTGAACCACAACGCATCCTAGCCGATGCAAAGTAGCCCAGCACTTTAGTGCGCCAGTCGCGCACCTCACGTCATCCCATTCCGAGCTAAAGCTCTATACAACTTTTAGCTGCCCTCAGCGAGCCCAACTTCGCTCGCCGGAGATGAGCCAAATTCGGCAAACATTCACCACCACTTACCTCTAACCATTTACCACTCACCGAGCCGCCGGCTCACTTCATCGTTAGCTTGCCCATCAAGTAGCGCAGCTTTTCGTGCGTCATGGTCACGACCTCATCAGAGGGAGCACCCTCTGCCGCAGCCCAGTGGCGTTGCAGCATTTGCAGGATGCTGCCGACCTGGGCGATGGTTTCATCAGTCCGGGCCGCTTCGGTGAGGCGCTCATAACGAGCAATCATTTCATCAAGCAGGGTCTTGGAGCCAATGCAAAGAGACTTGTTCTCCAGCGCAGTGTTCCCGACCACGAGCTCGGAGCTGATCTCCAACAGGCGCAGCCACATGCCCAGATCCACCAGGATGGCCAGATCATCATCCCGCTGTTCTTTGAGCAGGTTCGAGATGACACCCTGCTTTTGCACCAGTCTTTCGCGCAGCATGGGCCAGTCCTCGGCCTCGGCCATCTTGCCTTCGGCCAGGATGTCGGGGGTGATCTTTTCCGCCAGGCCCAGCACGCGGGCGTAGTTCAGCACTTCCTGGTTGTTGTTCTTGAACTGCTGGGCATGGCCTGCCTGCAAGGTCAGATAGGCATCCGCCACCAGCCCCCCCAGAGTGAAGGCCACCTTGCGCCGGTCAGAAGAGGGCGTGGGCGGAGGCTGGCGGTAGAGCGTGCGCCACCGCGCCTTCGTCTGCTTGCCCACGCATTCCAGGAAATCCGCCGGCAGCATCTCCGGGTGAGGCTGCGGAACAACATCCGCAGCCCTGAGACCGGAGGATCCCAGCAGAACTGCGGCTACACAGACCGACAGTGCTGCCAGGCGCCATTGCATCGCAGACTGAGACCTGTACTGGCGGAGAATGTTCATTCCACCGTCACGCTTTTGGCAAGGTTCCGGGGCTTGTCCACATCGCATCCCCGGGCCACGGCCACATAGTAAGCCAGGAGCTGCAAAGGAATGACCGTAAGCAGCGGGCTCAGGATCGAGGGACTGCGCGGGATGTAGATCACATCATCCGCCACCTTCTCAATGTTCGGGTGTCCTTCAGTGGCCACGGCCACCACCGGCCCCTTGCGCGCCTTCACTTCCTCGATGTTGCTGATGTTCTTCTCGAACACCGCGTCATGCGGTGCAAGGAAAATACTCGGCAGCTCCGGCTTCACGAGCGCGATGATGCCGTGCTTCAGCTCGGCGCTGGGGTGACCGCTGGCGTAGATGTAGCTGATCTCCTTCATCTTCAGCGCCCCCTCCATCGCCACGGGGTAGTTGATCTGGCGGCCCATGAAGAGCATGCCGTCTGCGTCCGCGTACTTGTTGGCGATGGTCTTGATGTGATCCGCCTGCTCAAGGATCGAGGCAATCTTGTCCGGGATCGCCTCCAGCTCATCGATGAGCTCCAGTCCATCCGTGCTGCTCAGGTGGTGAATGCGACCAAAGAGGAAGCTCAACAGCGTGAGCACCGCCACCTGGGAGGTGAAGCTCTTCGTGGCTGCCACCCCGATCTCCGGTCCGGCGTGGATGTAGATGCCGCCGTCCGTCTCACGGGCGATCGTGCTGGCCACGTTGTTCACGATGCCGAGCACCTTCATGCCCTTGCGCTTGGCTTCACGCAGGGCAGCGAGGGTGTCGATGGTTTCACCGCTCTGGCTGATCACGAACTGGAGGGTGTTCTTGTCCGTGGGCACGTTCCGGTAGCGGAACTCGCTGGCGATCTCCACCTCCGTGGGGATGCGGGCCACGGTCTCCAGCAGGTACTCACCCACCATGCCGGCGTGGTAGGCCGTGCCGCACCCGCTGAGGATGATGCGGTCGATCTGACGCAACTCCATGGGCGACATCTGCAGGCCGCCCAGCACTACCGTGGCCTCGTCCCGTGAGAGACGACCGCGCAGGGCATTGCGCAGAGATTGTGGCTGCTCATAGATTTCCTTGAGCATGTAGTGCGGGAAGTCGCCCATCTCCGCATCGTCTTCCGTGAAGTCCACCCGGCTCACGCTGACTTTTGCGGAGCCGCCGGCCAGGGCCTGCACGTCGAAGGTGTCTTTCGTGATGGTGACGACGTCGTAGTCGTTGAGATAGATCACGTCCTTCGTGTGCGCGATGATGGCGGACACGTCACTGGCCAGGAAGTGCTCCTCCTGCCCGAGACCGACCACCAGGGGGCTGCCCAGACGGGCTCCCACGATGACGTCTGGAGCATCCGTATGGATAGCGGCGATGCCGTAGGTGCCCTTCACCCGTGGCAGAGCCGCCTGCACGGCTCCCACGAGCCGGGCGACGGGGTCAGCCTGTGGGCTGGCGTCGTAATACACGCCAATGAGGTGGGCAAGGACCTCCGTGTCCGTTTCCGAGCCAAAAGTGTGACCGTCCGCCAGCAGGGTATCCCGCAGGGTCTGGTAGTTCTCGATCACGCCGTTGTGGACGACGGCCAAGTTGCCCGACTGGTCCCTGTGAGGGTGGGCATTTTCATCTGTGGGTGCCCCGTGCGTGGCCCAGCGGGTATGGCTGATTCCTGCCATGCTTTGCGGAGCCGTCTCCGCCACCAGCTGGCGCAGGTTGTCAATGCGTCCCGCCCGGCGCAGCACCTGGAGACTGGCACCATTTTGCAGGGCCATCCCAGCAGAATCATAACCACGATATTCCAGACGCCGCAACCCATCGAGGAGGATGGGACTGGCCTGACGCTTGCCGATATAGCCTACAATGCCGCACATGTGTGAATGGAGAGGGGAAAAATGGTGATAGAAAAGCTGCCCCGATGCTAACCCCCGATGGAGACAGGGTCAAGGCGGTGTCACACCCGCAGAAAAACCTGCACATGGCCAACCTCTGAGTGCCGCAAAAGCGGAGAATGGTTGCAATCCGGGGCCTTTGGCGGTTGATGAACGGACCATGCGCGCGCCGCCCAAGAAGTTTGTCCCCCACCCGTTCCCCTACCATCACGAGCTCACACTCGAGATTGAGACCCTGACCAATCTGGGCCACGGCCTGGCCCGCGTGGACGGCTGGGTGGTGATGGTGCCCTTTGCCCTGCCGCAGGAGAAGGTGGTGGCCCGCGTGCATCGCAACCACAAGAACTACAGTGAGGCGGACCTCATTCAGGTGCTGGAGCCCTCCCCGCATCGCGTCCAGCCCCCCTGCCCGGTCTTTGGACAGTGCGGTGGCTGCCAGTACCAGAACATGGACTACCCCACCCAGCTCGACTGGAAACGCCAGCAGGTGGCGGAGCTGCTCAAGCACATGGCGCGCATCGAGCACCCGGTGGAGCCCGTCATCCCCTCTCCCACCCAGTACGCCTACCGGTCCAAGATCACCCCTCACTTCGCCCCACCGCGGGATGGGACCATCACCGAGATCGGCTTCCTGGCCGACAGCAGCCGCTATCGCATCATCGATGTGCCGCGGTGCGAGATTGCCATGCCAGAGCTCAACGAGCGCCTCACCTCCCTGCGGGATGAGGTGCGGCAGAACGCCCATCGGTACAAGCGCGCCGCCACCCTGCTCATGCGGGCATCTGAGGGCAAGGTGCTCACGGAGTCCTCCCAGACCGCCGTGGAGGTGGTGGAGGGCGTCCGCTTTGAGTTCCAGGCGGGCGACTTCTTCCAGAACAACCCGTTTATCCTGCCCGCCTTCGTCCAGCATGTGGCCCGCGAGGCCCGCACGGATGGAGCACGTTATCTCATCGATGCCTACTGCGGCAGCGGCCTCTTCGCCCTGGCCTGCGCCCGCCACTTCGAGCAGGTGAACGGAGTGGAGATCTCTGAGAGCGCCGTGGCCAAGGCCACTCACAACGCCCGGATCAACAACATCACCAACGCAAAGTTTATCGCCGGCAGTGCCGAGCGCATCTTCGCGGGCGTACTTCTGCCCGCAGCAGAATCCTCCATCATTGTGGACCCACCCCGCGCCGGCTGCGGCGAGGACTTCCTGCACCAGCTCTTTGCCTACGGACCGCACAACGTTGTGTACGTTTCCTGCAACCCTGCCACCCAGATGCGCGACCTCGTGAAGTTCGTCGAGGCTGGTTACATCCTGGAAAAGGTGCAGCCGTTTGACCTCTTCCCGCAGACCCGCCACCTGGAGTGCGTGATGACGTTGACGAAGAAGGTTGGGAGTTAGGGTGTGAGTGTTAAGAGTTAGATGCATTGCGCTCTCACGAGCGCAGCCACAGTACTGAGGTCCGCCTCAGACGAAGCTCGTGGCTGCATTTGTAAAAATGCGGTTCAGCGCCGGGCCGAAGCACGCCCTCAGACGATTCCCACACCGCCAGGACGAACCACCCACCGCGCTCTCACGAGCACAGCCACAATACTGAGGTCCGCCTCAGACAAAGCTCGTGGCTGCATTTGCAAAAATGCGGTTCAGCGCCGGGCCGAAGCACGCCCTCAGACGATTCCCACACCGCCAGGACGAAGCACCCACCGCGCCCTCACGAGCAGAGCCACAGTACTGAGGTCCGCCTCAGACGAAGCTCGTGGCTGCATTTGTAAAAATGCGGTTCAGCGCCGGGCCGAAGCACGCCCTCAGACGATTCCCACACCGCCAGGACGAAGCACCCACCGCGCCCTCACGAGCACAGCCACAGTACTGAGGTCCGCCTCAGACGAAGCTCGTGGCTGCATTTGTAAAAATGCGGTTCAGCGCCGGGCCAAAGCATGCCCTCAGACGATTCCCACACCGCCAGGACGAACCACCCACCGCGCTCTCACGAGCGCAGCCACAATACTGAGGGACGCCACAGGGGCACTCGTGGCTGCATTTGTAAAAATGCGGTTCAGCGCCGGGCCAAAGCATGCCCTCAGACGATTCCCACACCGCCAGGACGAAGCACCCACCACGCTGTCACGAGCTCAGCCACATTGACGCTCGCCTCGATTACAAAGCCGCAATCACTCGGCTCCGAACCCGGAGGGTTCACCCATCCGTAGCCATGGGTCGGCCGAGTTTGGCGAGGCCTACCCATGGTATCCCCACCCCTGATTCTACCGCGGAGCGGTAGGCCCATCGCATCGCCCCCCCTGATCCTCTCCTCCACCACATCACCCCCATCCAACTACTAACTCCCAACCCTTAACTCCTAACTCCTACCCCTCCTCCCCAACCACAGCCCCACCGCCAACAGCACCCCATCCCGCGCCAGGACCTCCCATATATGCGTGGTCCCGTTCTTCCCGCCAAAGCACCCGCACTCCACATCCAGCCCCCGCACCAATGCCGTGACCAGCGCAATGCCAAAGGCCACGAGCAACAAATTCAACAACAACAAGCCTCCCCTCCGAAACACCCCAGTCACCACCGCCAGCCCGGCAAAGATCTCCAGCCAGGGCAACCCCAGCGCCAGCCACGCCGCGAATGGATCCGGCAACATCCGGAAGGAGCGCACACTGATCAAAAACAGCGTTGGATCCTGAACCTTGAGCCAGCCTGCCCACACGAACAGCCCGCCAAAGCCCCACGCGAGCACACGGGTGAGCCAGATCTGCCAGGTGAGTTGCCGCCGCTCTTCCATAGGTCAGTGTTGAAACACAATACGCATGGCATGCGCATGACTTCTCACGCAAAAGCCGCGATGAACGCTGAGTCCAGCGCCAGCGTCTCGTTCACATTGGTGTGCAGATTGGAGTGCAGTTTGCGCAGCTCCTTCAGCCGCCTTGCCAGCGTGCTGCCATCCCAACGGGCAGCCAGAGCCTTGGTCGCCGCGGCGTAGTCTGGCAGGTCCAGACGCTCCACGCCCACCTGGTGACGCAGCACATCGCCCATCCAGGCCAGCAGCAGCTCCATCAACGCATCACGCTCCTGACGATAGCGGGACTCGATCGCCGCCTCGGTCTCCTCCTCGCGAGACTTGATCCAGGAGTTGTCCACATCAGTGGTCTGCTTGTAGTACTTTTTCTCCTCCTCAAACTGGGCCTCCAGCTGCTTGGTGAGAGCATCGTGGATGTCCTCCAGGATCTCCTCAAACTCCCGGCGCAGGGTCATGGCCCCCGCCAGGGAGTCAGACTTGCGATTGGCCAGATCTGAGAGCAGGTCCACGAGGCGCACTTCTGATTCAGAAAGCTTCCGCGTGTTTTCCTCCGGCATGAGCGAAATGCGGATCACGCGGGAAAGGATGGTCTCAAGGAACTGCTGGGGCTGCTCAGACAACAGCAGGAAGAGCGTCCGCGGCGGCGGCTCCTCCAGCGTGCGCAGGAACGCATTCTGCGCCTGCACGTTCATCCGCTCCGCATCCACGATCACCACCAGCCGGTGCTCCGCCCCGGAGGAGGTGACAAAGAGGTAGGGCTCCACCTGCTCGCGAACTGCGTCCACCTTGATCTGGCGGGACTTGCTCTCAGGCCGCACCACGCAGATGCCGTGCTTCTCCCACGTGTCCAGATCCTTGTAGGCACAGCCGGAGACGAGATTCAGCATCCGCACGGCAAAGGCCGGTAGATCCGCCTCCTTGGGGCCGCAGATGAGGTAGGCATGCCCCAGCCTCCCGCGCTCCCTGGCGCGGTTCACGAACTGCAGTGCGATGTCTGCCTTGAATGCCATGCTCCTTCCCTACGCATGACACCCCGGTTGTCGAAGCAAATCAAAAGGCGCTTTCCTTTTTCCCACCCCGGGGCATCTTCACCCTCCCCAAAAATCACTGCCTCCCCCCCCTACGATCATGTCCCTAGAAGCCTGCCAGTTGGCCTTTGCCGAGCGCGATTCCAAGCAGACCATCGAGCAGGGCCTCGTTCTGGCCCCCAAATTCGATGCCGACGGCCTCATCCCTGCCATCGCCCTCGACCACCAGACCAACGAGCCCCTCATGGTGGCCTACATGAACGAGGAAACGCTGCGCATGACCATCGCCCTGGGCGAGGCCGTGTACTACAGCCGCAGCCGCAAGGAGATCTGGCACAAGGGCAAGACCTCCGGCGAATTCCAGGTGGTCAAGGAAATCCGCGTGGACTGTGATCAGGACGCCGTGATTCTGAAAGTCGAGCAACTCGGCGGCGGCTGCTGCCACACCAAGGCCCCCACCTGCTTCTACCGCAAGGTGGACCTCGAAAACGTGACGGCGGGACCTGTGCCGCTGGTGCGGGCGTAACGGCAGCGATGCCGCGAGGTGAAGCAAAGTAGTGGTAGGCTTTAGCCTGCCTCACTCGCGCTACCCACGATTCCCAACGCAAGGCTAAAGCCCAGCACTACATTTCGGCTACCGCCTCCCGCGTAGTCCGGTTGTGCCAACCCGCTTTGGGAGCGGAGGAATACCACGCGTCATCCCCTTGAACCCGCTGACCGCCTGCCACCTCAGGCGTTGCGTGTGCCAGGCCCTTGGTCACTTTTCCCACACCCCACCTTCAAACTTCCTGGGTTGTAGTTGCCGGATCAGGAGCCGCTCGTGGCAAGCGGAGCGCTCGCCCTACAGCAGACGTCAGGAGCGGCCACACACCAAAAGGCTCGCAACAGCTGTCCCCTCCGCTCACCCACCGGCTGGGGACAGCCGGACTACTTTCAGCTGCCACCCGCGGCGTAGTCCGGTTGTCCCAACCGGCTGTGGGAGCGGAGGAATACGACAAGCGTCTTCCCCGTGAACCCCGATGACTGCCCGCCACCTCAGGCGTTTCGTGTGCGCAGGCCCTTGGTCACTTTTCCCACACCCCACCTTCAAACTTCCTGGGTTGTAGGGCGACCGCCCCGGTTGCCGGATCAGGAGCCGCTCGTGGCAAGCGGAGCGCTCGCCCTACAGCAGACGTCAGGAGCGGCCACACACAAAAGGCTCGCAAAAGCTCTCCCCTCCGCTCACCCACCGGCTGGGGACAGCCGGCTTTGGGAGCGGAGGAATACCACGCGGCATCCCCTTGAACCCGCTGACCACCTGCCACCTCAGCCATTACGCGCCCGACTGAAACAACGATGCCCCTCCCGCTACTGATTCAGGCCTTTCGTCTTCTGTCTTGTGTCTCCCCTCCCTGCTTCGCCGGGCCTCAGTTCGGCGTACTCCCCGTGATCGTCACGGGTGTACCGATCTTCACCGCCTCATACAGAATCTCAGCCATCTCCCGGGGAAGGCGGATGCAACCGTGCGAGGCTGGTCGGCCGGGTTGAGGGATATGCCCCGCGTGCATGCCCATGCCATAACCGGTGAGTCGCATCCAGTACGGCATCGGCGCTCCGGCAAACCGACCGCCGGGTGGTATCGGCTCCCGCCCAGATCTCGCATCGCCATCCACCACATTGCCCTCAGCATCCTCCAGCACACCCCAGGTGTTGGAGTATTTGTCCTGAATCTTCTCCGTGATACGGTAATTCCCCGCCGGACTGGCCCGGCTGCCCTTGCCGGAGGCGAGGTAGGTCCAGCCCACCTGCTCCGTGCCTTTGTAAATGTAGGCCTTCTGCTCATCCAGCACGATTTTGACCGAGACCGGCCCCTCAATGCTGTCTCCATTCCATTCATAGAGCACCGGCTTCGCCGGAGTCTGCCCCACGGGAGGCGGCGTTGGCTTGGAGGCACACGAAGCCAGCAGCAGCAGCGCCGCCCCGCTCAGCACCTGACCAGTCCAACGTCGTAAAGCTCCTCCAACACAGTAGTCCATGGACTAACCTGTAGCGTTTTTCGTTCCCACTGCCAACGCGAAAAAAACGGTGCCGCCGACCTGAGCAGGAGCCCCGATTTATCACCAGTTTGCGTGGTTCTGTCACTTCCACCCCAAGACAGGAGCCTGCTTCGACCGATTCCATTTGCGCAGGTTCGAACGAAACCCTAAATCGCGGCGTATTCTCGCGAGCTCACCATGAAAATTGTCCGTTACCTCGATCCACTCGACCTCATCCGCCACGGCGTCCTCAAAGACGACGGCTCCATCGTCCTCTTGGAGGGCGACGTCTTCGGTGAGCACCGCGCCTCCAACACGCCGGCCGAGGTGCAAAAGCTCCTGGCCCCCGTGGCCCCGGTTGCCATCGCCTGCATCGGGCTGAACTACCGTCACCACGCCGCCGAGAGCGGTGCGCCCATCCCCCAATGGCCGGTGCTGTTCCACAAGTCCGTCTCCGCCCTCCAGAACCCCGGCGACCCCATCGAGATCCCCACCAAGCTGGCCAGCCACCAGGTGGACTATGAGTGCGAACTCGCCATCATCATCGGCAAGCGCTGCAAGAACGTCAAAAAGGAAGACGCCCTCAGCTACGTGCTGGGCTACACCTGCGCCAATGACGTGAGCGCCCGCGACTGGCAGAAAGACTGGGGCGGCAGCCAGTGGTGCCGCGGCAAGACCTTCGACACCTTCTGCCCCCTCGGCCCCGCCCTCGTCACTGCCGATGAGATCCCGAATCCGAATGCGCTCCAGATCAAGACCATCGTGAACGGCGAAGTCCTCCAGGACTGGAACACGAACGACATGATCTTCGACGTGCCCACCTTGATCGAGTTCCTCAGCGGCTCCACCACGTTACTACCCGGAACCGTCATCCTCACCGGCACCCCGCACGGCGTCGGCATGGCCCGCACTCCGCCCCGCTGGCTTAAGGAAGGCGACGAGGTGACCATTGAGATCGAGAAGATCGGCAAGCTGACGAATCCGGTGAAGTTGGAAGCATGACCCGCTACGCGGGAGACACAAGACTTCAAGACTTGAGGCCAGGGGCGTGATGAGCGCCGCTGGCTTTTTTGTTCACGCCCGCTACGCGGGAGACGCCAGACTGCCAGACTTCAGACACCAGACCTGAGCTCTCGCCCCTGAAAACACCCACCAACCGGTAAAAGAGGCGGGGTCTCCGGCCCCGCGTGGAAGCGGAGCATAGGACACCCCTCACCTCAAGCCCCCCTGGGCTCTATCGCGAACATCTCGTCGCGATTGCCACCTCGGGGACCACTCGCGGCAAGCGGGGCGCTCGCCCTACAGCGGAGGTCTGCAGCGGCCACACAACGCAAGGCTCGTCCACCTCAGCCACGCCGCTACCCCGACCCGCGGGGGACAGCCGGACTGCCCGCGGCGGCATGGCAACAAATCAATTGTCAGTCGCGCTACCCAAGTCCTCCAATACCGAGCTAAAGCTCTGCACTACATTAAGCTGCCGCCTCCGGCGTAGTCCGGTTGTGCCAACCGGCTTCGTAAGCGGAGGGGCCGGCGCGTTACCCCCTTGAACCCGATGACCGCCTGCAATGTCAGGTGTTGCACGGCCGACCGGGACAGGAATGCTTCCTCCTTTACTGAAGCAACATCTCCCCTGCTTGACCGTCTCAGGTTCGATCCCATCACAAGGTCCACCAAAGCGGCGTCGAGCCTGCTGAAACAACAACCGCCCCCCTGAAAACACCCACCAACCGGTAAAGGAGGCGGGGTCTCCGGCCCCGCGTGGAAGCGGAGCATAGGACAGCCCCTCACCTCAAGCCCCCCTGGGCTCTATCGCGAACATCTCGTCGCGATTGCCACCTCGGGGACCACTCGCGGCAAGCGGGGCGCTCGCCCTACAGCGGAGGTCTGCAGCGGCCACACACCGCAAGGCTCGCCCTCTTCACCCAGGCCGCCCCCCAACTCTCCCACAAAAAAACGGGAGACGATCTCCGTCTCCCGTCTCAGCATCAGACTCAAGTCTTGCGTCTTTCGTCTCGAAGTCTTCTGTCTAGCCGCTTCGCGGCTACTGGCACATCTCGCAATCCTCACCCGCCTGCGCCTTCCGGCGTGCCTCGGCGAGGAACTGCTTGTACTCATCGGCATCCACCTTGGCCTTGTCGGCAACAGCGGCGGCGGTCTGGGCGACCACGCCGCGGATGTCCGTCTGCACCTGGGTGGTGGAGCCCTCGATGGAGCTCGCGCCCTTCGTGCGGAGGTAGTAGGTGGTCTTCAGCCCCTTGCGCCAGGCAGCGCGGTACATGTGGCTCAGCGTCCGCATGTCCGTGTCCGGGCACCAGAGGTTCACCGACTGGCTTTGATCGATCCACTTCTGGCGGCGGGCGGCCGCATCCAGCACATAGGCCCAGTCCACGCTAAACGCCGTGGCGTACTTGCGCTTCAGATCCGCAGGGATCTCGTCCATGGCAGCCAACTCACCGTCGAAGTACTTCAGGCGCTCTGCCACCTCGTTGGTCCAGAGGTCACGCTTTTTGAGGTCCTTCACCAGGTACGGGTTCAGCACCACATAGTTGCCACCCAGGTTGCTCTTCGTGAAGTTGTTCGTGAAGAGCGGCTCGATGCACGGGCTGCTGCCCATGATGTTCGAGATGGTGGCCGTGGGGGCGATCGCCAGCACGTTGCTGTTGCGCATGCCCTGCTTCGCGATCTTCTCCCGCACCGGGCTCCAGTCCATCTTGCCTCCTCGAACCACATCCACCGGCTCGCCGCGCTCTTTCTCCAGCAGATCCACCGTGTCCTGCGGAAGCAGGCCGCGGGACCACTTGCTGCCCGGGTAGGTGGAGTACTTGCCCAGCTCCGCCGCCAGGTCACTGCTGGCTTCATAGGCGTAGTAGGCCACGGCTTCCATGACCTCATCGTTGAAGTCCACAGCCTCCTTGGAGGCAAAGGGCAGCCCCTTGCGATAGAGCGAGTACTGCAGGCCCATCACGCCCAGACCGATCGGGCGGTGGCGGGTGTTTGCCGTCTTCGCCGCATCTGTCGGGTAGAAGTTGATGTCGATCACGTTGTCCAGCGCCCGCACGGCCATGCGCACCGTTTCGCGCAGCTTGGTGTGGTCGATGTTGCCTGCCTCATCCAGGTGGTTTTCCAGGATCACAGAGCCCAGGTTGCAGACGGCCGTCTCATCCTTGCTCGTGTTCAGCGTGATCTCGGTGCAGAGGTTGCTGCTGTGGATGACGCCGGCATGGTCCTGCGGGCTGCGGACGTTGCACGGATCCTTGAAGGTGATCCAGGGGTGTCCAGTCTCGAAGATCGCCTTGAGCATGGACTTCCAGAGATCGATCGCCGGAATCTGCTTGCCCAGCACCTTGCCCTCGGCCGCCATCGCCTCGTACTCCAGGTAGCGCTTCTCAAACGCCTGGCCATAGAGCTCGTGAAGATCCGGCGTCTCGTTGGCGCGGAAGAGCGTCCAGTGGGAGCGGGCTTCCATGCGTTTCATGAAGAGGTCCGGCACCCAGTTGGCCGTGTTCATGTCATGCGTGCGGCGGCGCTCGTCGCCCACGTTCTTGCGCAGGTCGAGGAAATCGACAATGTCGTTGTGCCACGTTTCCAGGTAGGCGCAGCCGGAGCCGCGGCGCTTCCCGCCCTGGTTCACCGCCACGAGCTGGTCATTGTGCAGTTTCAGGAAGGGAATCACGCCCTGGCTCTCGCCGTTGGTGCCCTTGATGTAGCTGCCCGTGCCACGCACCGCCGTCCAGGAGCCACCCAGACCCCCGGCCCACTTGCTGAGGAAGGCGTTCTCCGCGATGCCGCGGATCATGATGGACTCAATGTTGTCGTCCACCTTGTACAGGTAGCAGGAGGAGAGCTGGGAGTGCAGCGTGCCGCTGTTGAAGAGCGTCGGCGTGCTGGAGCAGAAGCGGCGGCTCTTGTACATGCGGTACAGGGCGATCACCTTCTCCGTGGGATCCTCCTCGCGGACGAAGAGGCCCATGGCCACGCGCATCCAGAAGAGCTGCGGCGTCTCCAGGCGCTTCGCAGGCTTCGTCTTCTTGTCGATGATCAGATACCGGTCATACAGGGTGTGGATGCCCAGGTAGTCGAAATCCATGTCCGCAGCGGGGTCCAGCGCATCGGCCAGCTTGTCCAGATCAAAGTCCAGCAGCTTGGCGTTGATGCGATCAATCTCCACCCCGCGCTGCAGATTGCGGCGGAACGCCCGGCGGTGGAAGGTCTGCAGGGAGCCGATGCCATCGCGCACGATGTCCCAGCCCAGCACTTCCTCATAGATGTAGCTCAGGAGGATGCGCGCGGCGAACCGGGCAAAGTCGGCATCCCGGGCCATGAGGGCCTTTGCGTTCAGGATGATGGTCTGCTTCAGGTGATCCAGCGAGATGTCCGTGGCCAGGGAGCGACGCAGGGAGGATTCGATCTCCGCACGGCTGATGCAGAGGTCCAGCCCCATCATGGCAAAGTCGATACGCCTCTGCAGATCCAGGCCATCCCAGAGGATGGTTTCCTTGTCTGAGATGCGCACCATGATCATCTCCTGCTGGCCGTCATCCACCGGCAGTTCCGGTGCGGAGATGTCGGCAGCCGACTTGGCATCCCGTTCCCGGGAGTCCGCGCGCAGCGCACGGTAGAGCATGTAGGCCTTGGCCGCCTTGAAGTGGCCCTGCCGCATGAGTTGCTCTTCCACCAGGTCCTGCACCTGCTCGATGTGGATGAACTGCTTGGCCTCCTCGATCATCTGGTGCGTGAGCGCCTCCGCCACCGCCTTCGCATGCGTCGTGCCCATCTCGACGGACACAAACGCCTTGCTCACCGCCAGCTCGATCTTGTTGGGGTTCCACGAGACCACCTGCCCGTTGCGGCGGATGATCTTCGTGGGCACCAGCAGGCCCACCGGGGCGTTGGCTTCGGTATCAGACATGCTTTCAAGACGCTGACGGCGGGCAATGACACTGCGTGCCACATCATGCGCGTTCTGCTTCACCAGCACGTGCTCGATGGCATGGTAGATCTCCTGCGCCGTGAGCGACAGCAGCTCATCCCCCACTTTCTCTGCATTACGCTTGGCACGCTCGTGCAGTTCCTGCGCCACCTGCAGGCTGAAGACCTTCACCCGCTTCTGGTTGGCCGGAGTGAATATGTCAGTCTCATCCTGATTGCGGGAGAGGAGCAGATCCGTCAGCGCGCCGCCGATCGTCTCGGCAATCTCCGCCAGGTCAAAGTCACGGTGCTCCCCCCTCACCCGCACTTTCAGCGTTGCCGCGCCGTTCGCGTTCTCCCCTAGGGCCACGTTTCGCCAGTCGAAACTGGGCTTTTCACTCTTCGACTTGGTGGCAAGTCGTTTCAACTCTAGGTCTTCCTGGAAATGGTGGGTCGAAATCATGTTGAGCCTTAGGTTGAGGATGGGTCGCTGAAGGGGGGCTTTTTTGGGAGTCTGATGCGGTGTAGGGGCCGGAAAAGGGGCGCGAAGTCTAGCGGGGGTCGGGAGCGGTGCAAGCCGGACTCGATCTTTCATTCACGCCTCTCATAGTAGTACGGGGGGCGGCACCCAGGGGGACGGGCGCAGCGCAGCAGGTGGGTGGTGGGAGGGGGCTTGGGAGCCTGGGCTAAATCAATCGGAGCGGAGTCTTGGTCTTTTTATCCTAGAGGTCATCGTCGGAACCCGTGTGCAGGGAGGAAGCCTTCTGGTAGTCCGTCACGGTGCCTTCAAAGAAGTTCTGCTCCTTGCGGATGTCCTGCATCTCCGCCAGCCAGGGCAGCGGATTCACGATGCCCGGGGTGAGCGCCGGCAGCCCCACGCTCGCCAGACGGCGATCCGCGATGAAGTCGATGTACAGCTCAAACTCCCCGGCAGTCAGACCCACCGCAGCCACCGGCAGGCAGTCGCGGATGAATTCCTTCTCCAGCGCCACGGCCTCTTTCATCAGCTCGACCAGCTCCTCGCGGAACTCCGGCGTCCAGATTTCTGGATTCTCATCAATGAGGTCCATGAACAGGTTGCGGAAGACCTTGATGTGGTTGCTCTCGTCCCGCAGGGTGTAGCGGAACATGGTGCCGATCCCCGGGAACTTGCCCTGGCGGTACAGGCTCAGGATCATGCCGAAGAGCCCGTAGAACTGGGTCCCCTCCATGCACTGGCCAAAGACAAAGATGTTCTTCGCCAGGAGACGCTTGTTCTCGATCTGCGTCAGGTCCAGGTCGCGACGCAGCGCGTTGGAGGAGCGCGTCACGAACGCGTTCTTCTTCACGATCGTCGGGATGTCTTCAAACATCGCCTCGCACTCGTGCGGGTTGATCCCCAGGGAGGAGATCATATAGAGCAGGGAGTCCGCGTGGATGTTCTCCTCATGCGCATGGCGGCCCAGCACCAGCTTCAGCTCAGGTGCCGTCACGAGTTCCCGCACCACGTGTTGGATGTTGTCCCCCACGATGCCTTCGGCGGCGGAAAAATAGCCGATGCCCATCATGATGATCCAGCGCTCCACCTCGGCCACCTGGTCCACAGAGCGCCATTGCTCCACGTCCTTCTGCATCTGGATGTCCTCCGGCTCCCAGTGGTTGGCCTTCATCACCCGGTACAGGTCATAGGCCCACTGGTACTTAAGAGGCAGGAGATTAAACGTCATGGTCTGACGCCCATTGATGACGCGCTTCGCATGAAAGGCCGCCTCAGCTTTGTCCTGATCCAAGACGAAGGTGCGATTGCCGATTTGAAATGTTTTTTCCATGGTGGGAGACGGAAGGAGAGATCTGCTTGAGAGAGAGGGAGTTGAGCCAGAACCGAGCGTCGGGTGTCGTGTCGTGGGGCACAAGTAGAACACAATATGTTGTGCCGGTCCACACATTTGGCCACTACCGGCGGGGCAAAACCTGCTTTCCCTAGTATTTGGCCGGATCGAGGGACTTTAAAAAGTTTTCAAGTAAAAACCCTGTTCGTTTCAATCGAAAATTTGTGATTTCCGGTTGCAAAGTACCAACTTTTCCAAGCAACTCAGAGTGAGCGAAATTAAGGAAAACTGAGCTGATGCGGCAGGAAATTTGATCCCTCCAGCGGCATTGTTCCTGCACTCCAGCGCCGCTTTTTTTGCGCCCGAAAAGTGGCAGGTGGTAGCCCGAAAATCCTCGGACGCGCCCTGGAGCACCTCTGCTAATCGGGTCCATCGACACAAATTCGGCGTCCCAAGGTGGGAGTACCCCATTTAAACCAAACTTCGCTGTTGATCATCAACCCGTAGCGAATGCTTAACACGCCGCCAGTAGCGGAGGTTGGTCGTCGGTATCAGCCCCGAAAAGCCTGAGAAGCCTCACACAAAGGCACGAAGGCACAAAGATCGGGAAGCTCTAAGTAGTGCTGGTCCCGCGTGCGGGACTGGCGTCACCCAGTTCCGCATCGGCCCCAGCCCACCAACCACCCCAGCCCCCCGCTGGCAGCGTTGGAATTCCGTCACCGCCTTGCGGGACCAATGCCATCAGGGAAAAGGATAGTTTTGCTGTTTTGCCTAGGCAAGCCCGGGATAGCGACAGCGCATCCGCCATCCCGGTGGCACGAATGCCACTTCAGAAGGACCGAAGGTCCGGCCTGATAGCAGCCTTGGGCAACGCCCAAGGAATAGATGTCCCCATCAACCCTTGAGGGCTGAAGGCCCGGCCTCATCAATCCTGCCCACGACGAGCATCCCTGAATGACCCCGGGCCTACAGCCCTCAACATCTAAACCAACGTCAACCTTGGGCGTTGCCCAAGGCTGCCATCACGCCGGGCTTTCAGCCCTCAGGTCATTCCCAAAAAGGAGGTCATCGGCCACGCCACTTTTTCCCTGATGGCATTGGCGTTTACGCGGCTCAGTCGAGCGGCACCCCTGACCTCCTAGGCGGTCACGATAGGTCAACCGCCTTTCCGGCCCCCCCACCCCTCCGCTCCCCAGCGGGGCTGGAACCTCCGCCTCCCTTAAGCTTCCCGGCAGGCGTCACTTAAGTGCAAGGCAGAAGCGCCATCCCGGCTCTTGCCCTCGCTGGGAGATCTGGAGAACAAGTACCGAGACGGTTCTTCTACAATCTTGACGTAAAGGAGGGGGGGGCCCAACCCCGCTCGTGTGACGTTTCATCGACGCCAGACGATCAAACCACCCCAGCGGTCAATCGGCAGGGTTGGAGTTCCGCGTTTACGCGGTCACTCCCCGCGCCACCCAAAGCCCCCACCTCGCCCACAACTCTCAAACCACCTCGTAGCGCAAATTGGCAATCTACTGTGCCGCCGATTGGCAATCGGCACCAGCGCCCCCAAACCTCCAAAGCACGTCCAACCCCACCCACCTCCCTCTTCCAATCTCAATTCTTCCGTCTTCCCAACCCCGCGCAGCCGCCCCCCTCTGAATACTGAAAACTTGAAACTTCAAACTCCCCTTGCACTTCCCCTCCCCTCATGATAAACCTCTCCTCCCGTCCCCAAAAGGTCGGGGAAATTAAGACCAAAAAACGGAAGGGTGGCTGAGCCCGGTTTAAGGCACACGACTCGAAATCGTGCGTAGCCAAAAGCTACCGAGGGTTCGAATCCCTCCCCTTCCGCCATCTGCTCCAAAGAGTGCCGGGAGCTTGGGCCTATCAGCCCCGCATCCTTACGATGATCCAGCGCGATCACCTCAAGGGTGAATGCCCTTCCCACCGATCTTTGGCAAAAGGGCTCCCCTGTGGAGATTTGGGATAAAATCGCAATGGCGCTTCATCGCCGACGACATTCAAGGCTTCGCACCGGGGGCGGCCAAAATAAGTCACCCGCTGCCCGCGCAGGAAGGCGAAGCAGCCCTGCACACCGCCCCTCATGGCGCGGATGCTGAAGTCGCTCCAGGACTGGTGATTCTGCTGGCTGTCGAGGATGTTCGCCCGCAGGCCTGCGGCATCAAAATCAACGGCCACTGGCGGCAGATTTTCCCACGTGACCGGCAGGATTTCCTGCGCTGCGTCCTCCGCAGCCTCCCGCCGCCACATCATGCGCAGGGCGAGGTTAAAAACCCATGCCTGGTGCCCCCGCACCAGCGCATCCAGCGCATCCAGCGCATCCAGCGCATCCAGCGCGGTCATGTCACCCTGCCGGCACCGCGCGACCAGCGTATCGTCCTCCCTGTCGGGAGGGGAGGAATCAGCGGTTGCTGCTGCAGGCTTCATGAGAGCGCTCCATCCTATGGGTCCTTTCTGCGGAGGGAACCATCGGGTAAAGCCCCACCAGCGGGCTTCACGAACTTCCTCCGCGCCCGCGAGGCTTTTGCCCGCGATGCACAGTCGGTGGCATGATCGTTCACCAGGCCCATGGCCTGCATGAAGGCGTACACCGTGGTGGGGCCGACGAACTTCCAGCCACGCTTCTTCAGATCCTTGGACAAGGCGATGGACTGAGCGGAAGTGGAGGCCGTTTGTGGTTCCGCCAGGCTGGCTGGATCCGGCTCGTAGCTCCAGATGTAGGCGGCCAGGGAGCCGGCTTCCTTCTCCAGTTCCAGAGCCCTTCTGGCATTGTTGATCACCGCCTCGATCTTGCCGCGGTGGCGGATGATGCCGGCGTCCTGCAGCAGGCGCACCACATCGTTTTCCTCGAACCGGGCCACCCGTTGATAATCGAAATCATGAAAGGCGCGCCGGAAGTTTTCCCGCTTGGCCAGAATGGTCCGCCAGCTGAGGCCAGACTGAAACCCTTCCAGGCTCAGTTTCTCAAAAAGCCGGCGGTCATCGCTCACCGGAAAGCCCCATTCCGTGTCATGGTAGGCGGGAAACTCCGGAGCGAGACTGCACCAGTGGCAACGTCGTATTCCATCGGTATCGAGGTAGGTTTCGTTCATGCTGGTTGGAGGGATCAGGAAACCAAAAACTGCAGGCGCGGATCGGCCATGCCCGGATCCAGCTCTATGATCTCCGCCGTCACCACTCGTTCTGCCACGAAGGGGTCCTCCTGCACGCGTTGCTGAATCTCGGCCAACGTCACGCCGTGCGCCAGAAGGCAACCGCCTTGAGCGGAGGCGAGACTCCCGGCGAGCAGGAAGACGCCATCGTCAAAACCCCGGCTGAGCCACTGCTTGTGTCCGGCCATGAATTGCGGCGCTTCAGACTGGCGGGAGGAAAATCGGAGCAGGATGATGAACATGGTGAAATGCTGATGCAATGGGGTTGGGAAAAAAATTGGCTCAGAGACGGCGCAACAGTTGATCCAGAGTAGAGTTCCAGCACCCTTCGTGACGAGCCCGCATCGCTTCATCCGGGAAGAGGGTGTGCCGCACCTCCACCTCGGTTTCGTGATCACTTAGCGGACGGAAGAACACGGACACCATCGTGTCCTTCCCCGCATCGATGTCCGGCGGCTCCGGCATCCAGGTGAAGATGAGGCATGCCATCGGCTGCACCGTGAGGTACTTGCCCCGCAGCAGGAACTTCGCCTGCGGCCAGGTGAAGTGGAAGACATACTCGCCACCCTCTCGCAGATCGTGCTCCACGATCTCCAGCGTGACGTCGTCATAAGGGCGAAACCACCTGGTGAGATGCTCCGGATCCGCCCAGGCCTGATACACAAGCGCAACGGGATGCGGATAACGACGGATGACTTGAACTTCGAGCGGAGGTTGATGCACGGGCATGACGCAAAATCAGGAGGCAGACTTTTGGGACTTCGGGTTCGCGGAAACGGCTCCACTTTGCTGGCTGGCCATGGTGTCGAGATACGCCCCCAACCGGTCCAACTGCCTTTCCCACAGCTTGCGATACCGTTGCACGAAGGCGGAGGCATCAGACAGCGGCGTCGCATCCAGCCGCAGCCAGTGCTCCCGCCCCTTCTGCTCACGCCGCACCAAACCCGCACGCTCAAGATTGAGGATGTGCTTGGACGCCACATTCAGCGAACAATCAAACTGCGCCGCCAGATCCGTCACCCGCACCGGCTCACGCGCCAGCAGCTCCAGCATCCCCCGCCGGGTGGGATGCGCCAGAGCGGAGAAAGTGTAGTCGAGCGCCGTCACACATTCACCCATATGGATGAATGTTTTACACGAGGAACTAATACTGTCAAGGCACCAACCGAAGAAGCCGCGCGAAAGTCAGCTCATGAGAGCCTCGCGCTCCTGAGCGGTCCACGGCGGCGGCGCAGCAGGCAGCAGCCCAGGGCCACGCCGAGCAGCAGAGCCCGGGAGGGTTCTGGGACGACCTCACCCTGAATCTGAAGACTGTCGAGACGCAGGCTGCCGTTGGTCGTCGAGTACACGCCTACAGTGAACGTGATCGGGGTGCTGACATTCGTCAGATCAGCCGAGTAGGCGCTCAAGTCAAAGGAGTAGAGATTGGAGGAAGATGGCGCGGTGTTGTTGTTCACCACGGCACCCGTGGTGTCGTAGGCTTTGGTCGTGGTGCCAAGGATGGTGCTGCCCGTCGCGCTGCTCTGCACAAAGTACGTATAGCTGCCTGACGTGTTGGTTTGATTTGCCCAAGCGTAGAAGCTGATCTCGGTCAAGTTAAGCGCGTAGCCGCTCTCAGGGGTCAACGTGACGGAGAAGAAGTCGCTGGCCGTGATCGCAGCGGCGGGCGAGGCTGTCGCTGCCGCGGCTGAGGGAAAGACATACGGATTGCTGCCGCCAACTCCCATGACGCCGTTGTAGCTGGGCGAAACCGCAGTGCCCGTGCTGCTAAGCGTTCCCGCTCCGCCGTTGGTTCTCAAACCCGAGCCCACGCTGAGACTCGACACGGTCAGATAGGGCACGGCACCTGCGGCATTCGAGTAGGTGCTTCCCGAATAGGGTCCTGCCGCGGGTGTGGTATTCAGGAAATTGAGCTCCGCCGAATTGTCGAAATCCCACAGTCCGAGAGTCACCGCAGAATGAGCCGGCAGGATGAGATACGCCAGAGCCAGCAATGTCAGGCAGAAGGCACCTTTGCCGTTCGCATTCGTTCCACCGGAGAAATGGGGTCTGTCCGGACGGGCCGTTTTCAAGGTCGCAAAAGGTAGTTTCATAGTACGCTTTGGAGGGGAAGCACTGCTTGATATTGATCAAGATCATGGCAAAACCACCCCACCCCGTCTCCCTCTCATCATGCACCATTTGGGGACACCTGGTCCCTTGACAAAATCCATTGCCGCAATTTCCCGGCATTTCTCATCCCCTCAGACCGCGTGCCCGGGCGCTGGTGAGGTCGGGGTCACACTCTCACAATCCCACGCCGAATAGCTTCTGCAGTGGCCTGCGCGCGGTCATGCACCCCCAGTTTCTCGAGAATGTGGCTCACATGGCGTTTCACCGTGTCTTCGGAGATGGCAAACAAGGCGGCGATCTGTTTGTTCGCGTGTCCTTTCGCGATCAGTTCCAGAATCTCCCGCTCACGCATGGAGATCCCCACGCACAGGCGCAGGTCCGCCAGGCGTTGCTCCAGTTCAGGCGGAAGATAGCTCCCGCCCGCGGCCACCCGCCGCAGGGCCGTCAGCAACTCGTCGCGGGAGGCGGTCTTTTGCAGGTAGCCCGCCGCCCCGGCGTCCAGCGCCATCTGCACCTCGTCATCGTGGGCAAAGGTGGAGTAAACCAGGATGCGGGCCTGTGGATCATGAGCCCGCAGGATGGCTGTAGCCTGCACGCCGGTGATCCCAGGCAGTTGCAGATCCATCAGCACCACACCCGGCTGCCGGAGCTGGTACACCTCCAGCGCGTCTTCCCCGCGCTTCGCTTCGCCCACGACCTTGACGTCGCCCTCAACCTCGAGCGCCGCGGCCAGACCGCTCCGCACGACGAAATGATCATCAACAATGAGAACGGTCAGCGGAGGGGTCATGAGTGGAGCAGCAGTTGTTTGGCGGCTTGCCCATGGGCGGCCGGGGCGGATCTTTCCAGCATCAGTTCGATCTCCAGGGTGGTGCCCTGCCCTGGCGCAGAACGCCAGAGGGCGATCCCGCCGAATTTTGCGCAACGCTCCTCAATGCCAATGCAGCCGAAGTGTCCCCTTTGTCCGCCGTGCAGTGCCTCGGCGTCAAAGCCTTGCCCATCATCCGCAATGGTCATCCGCAACCGGCTCCCCTCCACACCCAGAGAGAGGCGGATGCAACCCGCGCGGGCGTGTTTCAGCGCATTGGTCACCCCCTCGCGTGCGATCATGCGCAGATGATGAACGGTGCGGGAGGGAAGCGGGGGCATGGGGCCGCTGACTTCCAGTTTCAGCACGGGACCGCAGCCCAGAGGGTGCTCATCCACGATGGCCTGCAAGGCCGCCACGAGGTCCGCGTTCTCCCGGGAAGGCACGCGCAACTCCGAGACCAGGCTGCGTGTCTCCACCTGCATCTGCGAGACCAGGCCGCGGGAGGCGCGCAGGAGGTGTTCCCCTCTCTCATTGACGCCGTGTGCCTGCACGGCCTCCAGCCGGAGCAGCAGCCCGGTGAGCCCCTGCTCCAGGGTATCATGAAACTCACGCGCGATCCGCTGCCGCTCATCATGCGCAGCTTCGCGCTCGATCCGCCAGCGCAATGCCGTCGTCTGACGCCGCACCTGACGCCGCAGCATCGTGATCCACAGCCCCGCCAGCCCCATCGCGAACAGCAGCACGCCCACCACCAGGGCCAGACGCTGCGCCGTCCACCATGAGGGTGAGTTGAGCACCTCTACGTCATCCGCACTGCGGCTGCGCAGGCTCACCGTACGCGGCACGGACTGCACGCCTGAAGCCGTCATCTTGATGGAGTCCACCTGGCAGATCCCGGTGACCCGTACGCGTGAGCCAGCCGGCGGCTCCTGTGCCAGCAGCGGGGCCGAGACGCGAAACGTTCTGCCGCCCTCCTGCAGCACCAGCACCAGCCCCTCCTCCGCCCTGAAGGAGCCGGAGAGAGTCGCAGTCACCGCGACCAGATCGTTGTCATGCGCACCGTTCAAGAGATCGGTCATGCTCGCCTCAATCGCGGGAGGCTCCGGTCCAGGCTCCTGTTGAATGAGGCGCGTGTTGACCAGGGAGGCGCCAAACCCCTGTATCTTGGGAAAGCCGACGGCTTCGATCCTTGTGCCCGCGCTCAAAAGCATGGGCGGGTGCAGTTGCAGCCCGAGCGCCGTCGCCTCATCACGAATAAAGACCGTGCCGTCTGAAAAGGCGGCGACGACCGTGCCAGCGACACGCACGCGATGTCCGTTCTGACCCACCACTCTGAAGGCCAGCAGCTTGCTGGCGGAGATGGTCGGCACGTCCTGCACGGGTGGAGCAGCCTTCAGCACCTTGAGCCAGCTCCAGTCCTGGAGCCATAAGATGGGCTGGAGGAGCTGCCGCCGGTGGTTGATGGTCCCTGCGGCCAGCCCTTCGATGCGCACCCGGCTGTCCACCAGCAGATGCCCTTCCTGCGGCGGCGCATAGACATCCACCTCCAGCAGGTCCTGATTCATCGCCAGGTGAAGGATCGTGTGATCCCCGTCTCCGCTCGGCGTCACGGACTGCACGATGCCTTCCGCCGCCACCAGCTGGTAGTGATAGCGGCCGGAGAGCAGGTCGGCGTAGGACACCGGGGCAGCGGGCGGCGTCTCCCCATGCCCCAGCTTCTTATAGGTGGCTTTTTGGATGCCCGGCATGTACATGCCCGGCGAGGTGACACCTCGAACCCCGACCTCATCCCCCACCCGCAGCGCCAGCACGTTTGAGCCGCGAAAGAACGTCCCCGCCGTCTTGTCCTGGATGAGCACCGATCCTCGCGGATCCACAAAGATCACCGTCCCCTGCAGTGCCACGGGCAGCTCTTTCTCCGCTTCTTCCGGCGGCAGCGAACGCACCTCCAGGGCGGTTCTCAAGGGCGTCTCCACGCCGAACGCCATCGCGCAGACCAGACTGCTTCCCAGCACGGCCAGCCAGCTCAAGGCTGGCAGGCGGTATGCGGTCATGCAGGGGCGCGGAGGCATTCAGGCACTCTACACATCAAGCGAAGAGCGAGGCAATAGGTTTGCCTTCATCCGTGATGGGGATGGGGCGCGAACCGTCCATCAGCGCCCGATGGGGATCAATGCCCATGGCCGCGTGAATCGTCGCATGAAAATCCGGGATCGACACGGGATTCTCCGCGATGTTTTTCGAAAGCTCATCCGTCACGCCATAGGCGCCGCAGTGTCTCAATCCGCCCCCGGCCAGCACCATGCTGAAGGTGGTGCCTTGATGCCCACGCCCACCGCGTCCGTCGAACTCTGCGGGGCGGCCAAACTCTGTGGCCATCACCACCAGGGTCTTGTCGAGCAGCTTCTTCTCCTCCAGATCCCGGAGCAAGGCAGAGACGGCAGTGTCCAGATCACGGATGAGCGTGTGCTGGTTGATCTGGCCCTCATTGTGCGTGTCCCAGCCGGTGCCGTTGATGAAATTCAGATTTTGCGACACCTCGATGAAGCGCACCCCGGCCTGCACCAGCCGCCGTGCCAGCAGACAGCGCTGGCCGAACTCGCCTCCGTACTGCTGCCGCAGGGTACCGGGCTCTTCATCAAGCTTGAAGTGCCGCATGAAGCCCGGCCCCGCCAGTCGCAGGGCTTCACGTTGTGCCTCCTCGTACTCCCCGGCCATGGTGCCCTCCGGCGCTTTCTCCAGCAACGGTTTCAGCAAGGCCTGCCGCCGCGCGGTGCGATCCATGTTCACCCACTCAGGGCGCGTGAATCCCGCCGGTCCAGACTCCGTGTCCGTGAGATAGACATACCCATGGCGCGCCCCCAGAAAGCCCGGCCCCCGGCTCACATTGGGAAATCCCATGAGCATGTAGGCGGGCACATCCGGATCGGCCGCACCCCGTTGCTGGGCCACGATGGAGCCGATGGAGGGATACGTCACCGTGCCGCTGATCATCCTGCCGGTATGAACGAGGTTGGTGGCGAAGGCGTGCTCATCCACCACGTGATGATTGACCGTACGCACCACCGTCATCCGCTCCGCCATACGCGCGAGCTGGGGGAGATGCTCCGTGAACTGGACGCCCGGCACAGAGGTGTCGATCGCTGCATAATCCGAGCCCGCTACCTTTGGCGATGCCTTGGGGTTGCCACGACGTTTGGGGTCAAAGGTATCAACCTGCGCCATGCCGCCGCCCAGCCAGATGAAGATGCAGTGTTCCGCTTTGCCCACAGGCATCGGCGCAGCCGCCTTCATCAGGCCCGGCAGCAAGGGAGCGGCCGCGAACGCGGCACTCTGCTGTAGAAAACGGCGACGGCTCAGGTGGCGGGTTGAGAGGTTGTTCATGATCGAGGGGTGATGAGTAAAAGAGAGAGAAAGAGTCTGTGTGTCTGCATCAAGGGGCGGTGATCCAGCCCGGCGCATTGATCAATGCCCACACCACATCTTCCAGGCGGCCCCGCCAGTCTGCCTCCAGCCTTGAGGTGGGCTCATCGCCACGGCGGGCCTGCTCGGCCTGCTTCTCTCGCAGCACATTTGCCGCGGCATCCACATGGTTCGACCAACTAACATATTTCTCACGCACGCGAGGTGGCGGAGTTGATCTGGGAAGTTTTTCCATGGGCACAATGCGCTCCGCATAACCCGCCGTGAGCAGGGAGACATAGAGCGTGCGCTCCTCCGCCGAAGGCTTGCGCGTGAGCAATCTCAGAAAGAGCCGCTCCACCAGCGCATCCACCGGTTGATACTCCATCGCCAGTTGCGTGAGCGCATGGTCATCGCTCAGCCGCGTCAGCCAGCCTCCCACGGTGCCGTTGGAGATGATCGCGGGTTGCAACACATTGGGCGCGGTCTCCCGCTTGCTGACCGGGTCCACGCGAGCTCCCCGCCAGCCAAAGATCTCCAACACATCCGCCACCGCCTGAATGCGCGGCAGCATGAGGCTCGGGCGGTCACGCTCATTCGAGGTGGAGGCCAGCATCCAGGCGCGGCGCGGCTTGCCCAGCGCCAGTGCGAAATCCGCTTTCCGGTCGCCATCCACGTCCAGGCTCATTTCCTCAAGCGCAAAGGGCTTGCCCGTGGCGGTGAACAGGGAGTCAACAATCTGCTCTGCCGCCAGCCGGCGTGGCGCGGGCGAGACAAAGAGGGGCTCCTGGCCGGCCAGCATGGGATCCACCTGCCGCTGGTAGGCATGCGAGTTCAGGATGAGACGCTGGATCGCCTTCGCGCTGTAGCCAGAGCGCACAAACTCACGCGACAACCACTCCAGCAGCTCGGGATGCGAAGGCCGCCCCTTCTCCCAGTCCTCGACCGGCTCCACAATCCCGCGCCCCATGAGCTGCTGCCAGAAGCGGTTCACGACCACCTGGGCAAAGCGGGTGTTCTGCGGCGCGGTGAGCAGTGCCGCCAGGCGGTCGCGGGAATCATCCGGCTTCATCGCCAGCGAGGCCGCCGCACTCTCGGAACTCATCTGGCCCAGCGGCCACTTGGGCTCCACGGTGCTGCCCGGCTTGAGCGTGACCTTGATGAGCGGTTCACGCCCGCTCTGATGAATCCTGTCCAGCGGCACACTGCTCGTCTCTGGCAGTTTGATCGGCTTTCTCCCCATCATCGCCGCCAGCTCAAAGAGATCCTGCTGCTTGGTCAGATTGGCCGGGGAATCGTGGCACCGGGCGCACTTCATCTCCACCCCCAGAAAGGCGCTGCTCACGATCATGGCCTTCTGCGCCATCGGCACATCATTTTGCGATGCCATGCCAAACCCCGCCGGTCCGCCAAAGAGTCGGCTGCCTTCCATGCGGATCAGTTCCGTCACGAACAGGTCCATCGGCTTGTCATCCAGCAGCGACTCGTAGATCCACCAGCGAAACGGCCCCGTATTGTTCAGCGTGGGGTTCAGGAGATTAGGATTCTCCGCCAGCACATCCTGCCAGTAGCCCATCCAGCGATCCGCCCAGCGGGGGTCCGCCAGCAGACGGTCGATCATCTTCGCACGCCGGTCCGGTGAGTTATCAGCGGAGAAGTCGCGAATCTCCTTCTCACTCGGCACCAGGCCCACCGTATCGAGCGTGACGCGACGGAGAAACGTCAGATCGTCGGCAAGCGGCGTCATCTTCAGGGTGGAAAAGCGCAAGTCCGGCCAGTGCGCCCCTTCGGCAATCCAGCGCTCCAGGGTTGCCAGCTCCGCACGATTGAGCGGCTCGCCTTTGCCTTCCGGCGGCATGATTTCATCCGGATCCGCCGTCGCACGGATGAACAAAGCACTCTCTGCGGGCTTGCCCGGCACGATGGCTGGGCCGTCAGATTTGCCGCCCTTCAGCGCTGCCGCGAGCGTGTCCAGCCCCAGCTTTCCTTTGGCACTGCCACCCTGATGGCAACTGTAGCATTTGGCCTCCAAAATCGGCTGCACATCGCGGTAATAGTCCACCCCGTCAGCCGGTGTGGCGGAGCGATCCTCCGCGATCCCAGCGATGCGTGCCGCGAGGAAACGATCAATCGTATTGTGCATGGGGAACTCCGGTGGCAGATCCGGCACCGGCACTTCTGGCGTGGCGGCCAGCCACTTTGCCGTGGCATCCCGTCGTGCATTCCAGTAGGGTGCATGCTCGCTACGCCGCGCCGCGCGAGCCTCGGCATTCACCTTCACGAAGTGGGCGCTCCGCTCCGCCTCGTAGGCCGCCCAGCCCGCGTCGGTGTAGGGTACTTGCCGCGAACCAGGGGACAGCAGCGACCACGTGGTGCCCCCTTCTGGACAAATCGCCACCACCGTCTCCCCCAACTCCGGCCGGAAGGGATTGCCCGCGGAGCCGCCGCCCACCACCGTCTCCAGCACCACCAGGTGCTCTTCACCATCGCCGGTGAAGGGGCCCGTCACCTCGCTGTTCCCCGGCGGCGCAAAGCGGAAATCGGGGCCGAGCTCCAGATAGCTGTCCTGATCTGTCAGAGGGGCGTAGCCTGCCCGGTCGCGCTGCGGAAAAGGCGTCTTCAACACTTCTTGGCCATCGATGAACAACCGCGCGGCACCGAGCCCGCGGAGCAGCAGCCGGTTCTCCCCCTTCGGCAGCCGCACCATCGCTGAAGCACGCAGCATAAAAGTCGCCGCACGATCCCCGCGCACCCCGGTCGCCACATAGTGTTGCGGCAGCTCGGAGAAGCCGAATACCTCCTCGACATACGACTCCGTCGCGACAGGCGATTCCGCGGGCCACATGGGCTTCTGGGGCACGCCTTTCTCGCACAGCTCCACCAGCACCCGTCCGCCCGGCAGCTTGCTGCGGTCGATCTCTGGAGCCGGTGCTGGAGCCACCGCGAAGCGCGTTTTCAAGGTGGCCGCAGACAGCGCGGTGCGATGGATGGCCACCTCATCCAGCCAGCCATCCAGCGTCTCCGCCGTGCCACGCGTGTATCCGGTGCCAATGACCAGCGTGTCGCCATCGTGCACCGGCCCCGCATCGGTCGCCCCGCCCAGATCCCAGGCGCCCTTGATCTCCACGCCATCGATGTAGCCCCGCAGGCTGTCCTTTTTGCCAAACGTGTAAGTCACCGCGAGGTGATGCCATCCCGTGTCGGTCTGAAACGTCGCGTTGCTCCACCAGCGGTGCCACTTGGCCGCCTGCCCGTCCGCCGCGGCACTGGTGAAGATGAACCCAATCGCCGCACTCCCCTGCCCGCCTCTCAGTCGCAGTCCGTAGTTTTGGTTGTTGTCGCCAAACTCCCTGGTTCCATTGCGCCCCTTGCCCATGAGATGCACAATCTGCCCCTCGCGGATCTTGCGCACCTTCACCCACATCTCGATCGTGATGGCGTTGCCCTTTTGAAAACGCAGCTCCGGCCTGTCTGGCACCACCAGCGCCGCATCCTGCCCGGCCAGCTCCATCGCCTGGTTTCCTGCCGCAAACGTCGGATACCCCGGCCCCTGCGGGCCCGGCACCTGGCGAAAGCCCTTCCCCTGCCACACCCCCAGCACATCCCCTCCCTCGAATTTCCAGTGGGCCACGGGCGGTTGTGCGTCTGCTTTTGGCGCTGCTTCGGAGGAATGGGCGATGCTTGTGGAGAGGAGGGCCAACACAGCGCATCCCAGCCAGCCAGGAACAGAGAGGAACAGCAGAGCAAATCGAGAGCGCATGGGCATAGAGAGAGGGAGATTTCTTTGCCGATTCTATGCGTGCGGAAGCAGCACCGCACCGCATGCGCCATCACACGATCGTGCGCGAAAAGAACGCCGGGGGCCGTTCCGGCGAGGTAGCACCCGCCGCCAAGGTAGAAGAACCGTCTCGGTTCTTGTTCCCCGCATCACCCAGCAGCCCCAAGAGCCGAGACGGCCCTTCTACTTTCCCAAAGCAGCGCCCGCCGGGAAGCTTAAAAGAGGCGGGGGTTCCCAGCCCCGCGGGTGAGCGGAGCGCATCCGGGCGGCCTGGCGATTGTCCCCTATGACCGCTGACCGCATGCAGCCACGGCTCTCCGAAATGATGCAACTGGCCTGAAGGGCCCCAAAGACTCCAGCCCATGGGGCAAAGGCCGCGAAGTGGACGGAGCCAGATTCTGTGCCGCAGATTCACTGACGCTGAAGTTAACTCCTCAAATAGATCGCCCCAATTTGTTCGAAGTTGCCTTCCAGCCTTGCGAGACATATTCTGTCGCCCAAACCGCGACCCGTACACGGATGCCCAAGAAGAGCCCAAGAACAAAAAAAGTCACCTCGTCAGCACTGAAAACTGGCCCTCCACCTGTTGCACCCAAGCCCAGACTCTTGCCATTCTACGCACCCGCATTTTCATGGGATACGTTTGAGAACTTCTTTTGTGACTTTCTAGCCGCATGCCCCGAACTAATCGGCAAAGATGGAATCCCACAGCGCATCGTGTCCACCAGTCTTTATGGCATGCGTGGAGACAATCAATACGGAATCGACATTCGCGCGGAGATCGCAAATGGAGAAGTTTGGGCATTCCAATGTAAGCACTACAAGAGCTGGGGGCCTGCAGACACAAGAGATGTGATCGCCAAATGCGAGTACACTGCTGATCGAAAGTTCCTATTGGTGACACGAACAGTTTCGTCTGAATCGCGTGATGAAGTAGCAAAACACGCTGATTGGCAAATATGGGATTCGGATGACATCTCTCGCGAATTTTTGGCGCGACTTCCGTTAGAGACAGCCGCACGGCTGCTTTACACAAATTTCGGCCCATCTTGGCCTAAGGAACTTCTCAACCTTCCTGGACTTGGGCCACTATACACTTCTGACGCAAAGTTTGCTCCGTTTCTTGAAGAGGGGCGCACTTTCCATCACCGCATTGGATTGATTGGGCGGAAAGACTGGTTGAAGACCCTGGACGACTTCATTGTGAATGAACAAGAGCGGGTTTTAATATTCAGCGGGCGAGGAGGCGTCGGGAAAAGCCGAATATTACGAGAGTGGAGTCAAGGCTTTTCCCGACGGCACAACGGATGGACTCTCAGGTTTGTATCCGATTCACCTTCAGACTTCGGTCCCGCTATCGACACCTGCTCTCGTCCTCTGGTTTTGGTGTTTGATGATGCCCATCGACTGGACGACGTGCGCCGCCCACTATTCAGCGAGCTTCCGGCGCGGCAACATGTAAAATTGGTGCTTTGCTTACGACCTGGACCAATTGACCAAGTTGAAGTTGAGCTCACAGATGCTGGATTCGATGCAACGCAGATCAACCACCCCGAACCTCTAAAGCGACTGAGTTCTGAGCACGCACTTGAGCTAGCGGAAGCCGCTCTTGGCACAGAACTCTCAGAGCGCTTTCGCCTTCGCCTTAGAGACTTATCAAGGGATTGTCCACTATTGGCTGTACTGGCCGCAGAGTTGCTAAAGACTGGAAAATTAGCTGATCGGGATCTGAATGATATTGCCGAGTTCCGAATTCACGTCTTCAAGGGCCTCTTGAGTGAAGCAAGACCAGTGGAGGAAAGTTTCGGCACAACATTAACACGCGACATTCTCAGACTCCTTGCCCTTCTCGCTCCCGTCAAAGTAGATGCAGACTTCCTGAAGATCGCTGCACAATTCTTAGGTCCAGCCACGCAACCGAGTCATGTTTCTGACATCATCAATGCCATTGAGCAAGTCGGCTTGCTAGCGACCACTGGTGCAGGTGTCCGCGTGACCCCCGATCTACTGTCCGACCACCTTTCTTTTACAGCTTGCTACGACAAGCGTGGCAATGACACGACATTCGTCGGACGAGTATTCGAACTTTTCCCCCTCAACAAATTTCCTCGACTTATTCAGCATGTTGCCGAAGCTGAGTGGCAAGCCCTACAGGTGAACGATTCAGCTCAGTCCGTCATTGAACCCGTCTGGCAGTGGTTTCTCGAACGCTTCAATCAAAACAGTTTCCACGAACGCCACGAGCAATTGAAACAGTGGGCAAACCTCGCTCATATACAACCGAGGCGCACGCTCGAACTTGCCCAGCTATCGGTAAAACTTCAGAACGCGCCATCACCAAAAAACACGTGGCTAGTCGGAAAAGACATGAATTCGCATGCGCATGTTCTCTCTGCATTGCCTTCTCTATTGAAGCCGTTAGCAAAACATCAATCGGAATCAGTAGCTTCCTGCCTGGATATTCTCTGGAAAATTGGGAGAGACCGTCCTGCAACTTTCACCAATGAGCGAGAACATCCCATTTCCGCAATTGGCGACATCGCCAGGTATGATGGAGGCAGGTTTCCCGCCGTACAACGGGAAGTGCTAGCATGGCTTCAACGTCTTTTTCGCAGCAATAATTGGCACACAACCGAAAACAAGCCGGCATGGGTCTTAGCACAATTGCTGCACCCATTCTTTTCTCAAAGTATTGAAGAACAATGGAGCACCGGAAGGACTCTACACTGGCGGACAATCCCAATTCATCTTGGCAACACCGCCGAATTTCGTGAGGGAACGCTCAAAATCTGTCAAACTATTTCGGCAACGCATTCCACTCCACTTATATTGGCGACGCTTGGAGTACTTGAACATGCCATGCGAGCAGCACAGTTATCTGGACAAGATCCCACGCCAGAGTTTTTAAGTGAATGGCATAACGAACGGCTTAAGGCCCTGGCTATTGCCACAGAGATAGGAAGATCCAACGATGCGCCGGCAATTCAGTACCGTCTACGTGAAATTTTGCGTCGGATACTTCAGTTTGATGCAACGGCATTTCGCGAACATTGTCGACCTGTTTTTGAATCAATACCTAACACTCTCGAAGTTCGCCTACTGAGAGTCACTATGGAGAGCTACTGGGATGAGTTTTATCGCCCAGCACAGGCCCACACAATGGGAAGGCGGGATGAGGCGAAACAACGCCAGGAGCAATTCATTCGCTCCACGGCGGACGCACTGCTAGACACCTATCCCGATCCATCAAACTTACTTAATAAACTAGGTCAATGCCACAACGATTGCACACTAGTCGACTTCAATCCAAATTTTGACATAGTGCTCAGATCTATCTCTGATCGATATGCATCATACTCTCTCAAACTAGCCGAACAACTAATTTCCGAGCCTTCTCACCCGCTTGGCTGGACATTAGGAGCACTCATCTTTTCACCAACTTCAAATAAATTACAAAGAAGACTCTCATTCTGCGTCGCCGCGATTGAAACTGGAGCAGAAGGTTTGACTATTGGCGCAATAGATTGCATTACCTGGTGGCGCAAGGAAACGGATCTACCAAATGAAGCCTGGTCGAAGATCAGCGAGACAGCACCCAAATCTTCGATTCAAGTTGCAAGAGCCATTGTACGATTTGTTCACCTAAACGAGAACGCCCCCGCACAAGCAGATTGGTCATTACTCGCTTACATTCCCGTTCAGCCCGAAGATTCGTACCTTATCAAACAGATATTGGCTTGTTCGGCCAATCTGCTTGCAAAGGAAATCGCACCTAATCCAGAATTTGCCGATGCAATATTAGCCAAACTGGTGAATCTAAATTCACTGGGCGGACACGAAGTCATCAGTTCGCTAGCCAAGTTCGCAAAATACTTTCCCGGCAAAGTGCTCATGCTTGCTTGGCGTCGTTACAAGCTCAAACAAATGGCGAAACCGGAATTGGAACCTTTACCTACCGACTTCGGATCAATTTTTTTCGCAGATGTGTCGGCAGACCCAGATGCCGCGGCTGTAGTCGCGCAGCTTCAAGCACGATTAATTGATGGCGACGAATTGAGCTATGAAGAGCACCAAATTTTAGGGATTCCCTTGCTTCAAAGTGTCGGCGGGCCTGAAACGAACTTGTTACGCCTCCTAAGTTTTGCGTCATCTCCACACCAACTCCGCCGGGTCGCAGATTTTGCACAAAGACGACATTCAAGAATATTAGTTCTTGAATGTGTAAATTTCACCCGAGAATTATTCTTGAAGGCGCGAGCGGCGGGAGAGGAATGCCATACGGAGATTTTTCAGCACTTGCTCTCACTCCCTGCAAATAGAGGCTTCGGGGGCATTGAACCAAATAATGAATGGAAGGCTCTCGTAGAGGCTATTGAGGCGAAAGCTAAACAATATGAGAGCGATTCAGAGCTTGGCCCCTACTTTGCGGCCGTGTTGAAGCATGAACGTGCCTGGATCGCAGGCATGAGACGGAGTGGCCTTGAACATGAGCGGGCATACCAAAATGACCTGGATTAAGTATCTCGTATGCGTGCATTTTTTGGTAAATTTAGTTCCAGAATCGAACTAGCCTCAATGCTGCCGACCAACAAATGAAACTCCCCGCCCCCATCCTTCTCACCTCCCTCCTGTTCTGCCAGTTCGCTCTGGGCTTCTTCGTTCCCCTGAGTCTCGACGAAAAGGTCTTGCAAGCCGATGTCATCGCGAAGGTGACGGTACGCAAGGTTACCCGCCTCATGCCGGAGAAGCCTAATGAAGGGGCGGATCAGAAGATTCAGGGCTTGTACAACGGTCCTTTGTGCATTGCGACGGTGGAGATCGAGGAGGTTTGGAAAAACACTGGCAGGAAGACGGCATTCTCGCCCACCGAGGGCAGGTCCCTCTCGCTGCCCAAGACGATCATGGTGCCTTGCCAGTACACGTTCGATGAAAGCCCTTCCAGCCTGACGGAGGGCAAGAGCTATGTGGTCTTCCTGCAGGCGATGGGGGCCAACCTCTATCACCCACTGGATCCAGCCTCCACGCACCGGATCAAGGAGGGCAAGGTGTCCGACTTCGGCATGAACTCCGACCCCACCCCTGACTTTGGCGGGCGGGTCATTCCGGTCGCCGACTTCAAAAAGGAAGTTCTGGCACTGCTGCCCAAGCAGAAATAGGCGGGAGAGAGGACGGGAGGCCATGCCAGCAGCAAGCGAGGAGATGAGCCGGCGCCAACGCACACCTCTCCCCTCCCCGCTCCAACCATCACTCCATCACTCCATCCCCTCACTCCTTACTCGGCACCCAGACGGTCAGCTTCTTGGGCAGGCCGAAGGTGGAGCGGAGCGCTTCCTGGGCCATGGTCTTGGGGTTGCGGCGAGCCAGGGAGGTGCGGTAGTTGCGAGTCTTGACGATGAGGCTGCGCGTCTTGGGATCGAGCACGCGGAGATTCAACTCCAGGAGGTAGGGAGACATATCCCAGTGCCACTTGTCGTCATAGGTCACGATGGCATCGACATTGGCAGGGCCCTTGTAGGGCTCCCCGGCGGAGGCGGTGTAGCCCATCATGCACATCTCATCCGCAATCATCTGATGGTAGCCCCAGTCCTCCTCGGGGTGACGCTCGACGTAGAACACCTTCTTCCCAGCAAGGGAAGTGCCGGGAGTCTGCACCGTCTTCAGGGAGGTGACACAGGACGAGAGCAGCAGGCAGAGGGCCAGGGGCACGATGGATCGAAAAAACATGCGCGGACTCTAGCACCCTTGTCAACCAAACCCGGTGGTGTGGGTCCGGTGCCGTGTCTGGCGGTATTCCAGGGCAATGGCAGCCTCCAAGGTGCAGGGAGTGGAGGCCCCTGGAAAGCCTGGGGAGCGCACGCATCCCTGCGTGCTGTTCGCGGCATCTTGCCGCGAACGTCAGTCAACACGCGACGTCACCTCCAAATGACATGGAGGTGTTGGAGGCGATGGGGAAGAAGCGGATGCTGTCGGCCTTCCCACCTGATCATCTGCTGCGGCAGTACCCAACGTTAACTCGCTTAAGGCTCGTCCAACGTTGGGCTGTGTTAGAGATCCCCGCTGGGGATCAGCTTCGGTTTCAGGCGGGCACCTCAAGGTGGTTCCTTGGCGGCCACCCCAAATGCGTGGCAGACGCTGCAGCTAGCGCCTCCTCACGTCGACAACTACAGGGGCGCTGGGATGATGGGCCATCAAACACCAGGGGGTGGGAGAAGAGGCGTGAGCCATCGGGGCGCGTGCGGATACAGTAGGTGCTTGAGGATGCCTTCTGCCGTGAGGCCAACAACACCGGTCGTAGTTGTCGACGTGAGGAGGCACTAACTTCCCGGTCTGCGATGTTTCCTCGTGGAGATCAGCCAAGAGCCCAAGGGCTACTCCTTGGCCGCGAGGCGAGGCAGCATCGAACATCCCAGACATCCCCTTCCCCTTCCCGTTAAGGAGCACGCGAGATGACTGCCGGCCCTACCCCGCACTCCCTGTCCCCCGCCCCAGCCGGGACTTCAGGGCGATCATGCGGCCGAGGGTCTCGGTGATGGGGAGGGACACGGGCGGCTCCAGGGAGGCGGCGATGCGGGCGAGTTCGAGGTTCAGGTAGTCAATCTCCGTCTCCCGGTTCTCCCGCAGGTCCTGCAGAGTGGAGATGGCCTGGGTGGAGTTGGCGCTGATCTCCAGCACCCGCTCCATGAGGGCCTCCACCTCCACGGGGATGCCCAGCCGGTTCGCCAGAGTGACGCCCTCCGTGACGATCTTCCGCGCCAGGGTCCCGGGCCTCTTCGTGCTTTGAGAACAGGCTGTTGTCCACCTCCAGCAGCGGGCAGACGGCGTTGAACACGCAGTTGATAATGGTCTTCGTCCAGGCCTCGCGCTGGATGTCCGCCTCCGCTCGCAACGGGAAGCCGACCGTATGAAGCGCGGCCAGGCAGGACTGCAGCCGCTCCTTCGTGCCGGTGACGACTCCCACCGGTGAGGGCGTGACGGCGCGGAAGCGGAAGCCCTTTTTCAGATCGCCTTCGCTCACGACATACAGCACCGACCGGTAAATCTCCTGAAACCCCGCCTCCACAAACGGCCGCTCCACGCCCAGCCCATTCTGCATGATGACCACCGGGCCGCTCACCCGCGGAGCCAGCCTCCGGGCCAGGGCCACGTTGGCATGCGCCTTGGTGGCAATGACCACCGGCCCCTTGATCTCCCCCAGCCGACCGATGCCCACCGTCTGAAGGGGCAGGTCCAGCGCCTGGTCATCCACCGTGACGGGGACGGTCACCGTCTGCTCCGGCGCGTCTTCCTCGCTGGCGCGAACGCCGACCACTCGCCGCCCCGCGGCAGCGAGACAAGCCATCAAAGGCACCCCGACGGCGCCGCATCCGATCACGTAAATGGGTTCCATAGGGTTCGAGGTGAGCATGAGGAAGGTTCGAGGGAAGTCAGACGTTTATCCCTACGCCAGAACTGGGGCGCTGGACGCCTGGGGTCTTTCTCGGGCTGGGATTCTGTCTAGTTTCCATGAACCTAAAGACGCGTGAGGAGTCCCCGCCTCCTTTGCGTTGCCAGTGTCGAAGAGCCGTCTCGGTTCTTGTTCGTCGAATCGCCCAGCGCCCCAAGAGCCGGGACGGCTCTTCTACTTTCCCAACCCTTTGTGCCTTGGTGCCTTTGTGTGAGAATTCTCAGTCGCCTCCCCACCCAATGCCGATTGCCAATCGGCGGCACAGCAGATTAACAATCTGCGCTACGCTATCGCCCCGCCCAGCGCCTCAGGTCTGATGTCTGATGTCTTCAAGTCTTGTGTCTCCCGCGCAGCGGGACGGTACTCCAACCCTGCCGGCGGATGTTTAGGAATAGCTTGGTTGTCCGGGACCGATGCGACGTCACATACGCGGGGCTAGGAACCCCCGCCTCCTGTACCTGAGAACAAGCTTCATGGTCGGATGGCCTCGGAATAAAGGAGGCGGGGTCTCCGGCCCCGCGGTCTGTTGGGTGGGCGGAGCGAGAAGTGAATCAAGGGACGTTTGGTGCGTGAGCCGGTTGGCACAACCGGACTACGCCTGTAGCGATCTCTTGTGCGAGAGCTCAGGTCTTGTGTCTGGTGTCTTCTAGTCTGGCGTCTCCCGCGCAGCGGGCAGGGCTAGGAACCCCCGCCTCCTTTGCGTTGCCAGTGTAGAAGAACCGTCTCGGTTCTTGTTCGTCGAACCACCCAGCGCACCCAAGAGCCGGGACGGCTCTTCTACCTTGCCCAGAGCGACGCCTGCGGGGAAGCTTAAAGGAGGCGGGGGTTCCCAGCCCCGCGGAGGAGCGGAGGGAAGATTGCGAAAACGTCGATTGCATCCTATAACCGTCTGCAACGTCATCAGTTTATCGACTGAGCCGCCTAAAGGCGGAACTCCAACCCTGCCGGCGGATGTTTAGGATAAATTGGAGGTTGGGGACCGATGAGACGTCACATACGCGGGGCTGGGAACCCCCGCCTCCTTTACTGATTGCCGCGTTCTCAATGTAGAAGAACCGTCTCGGTTCTTGTTCTTCGAACCACCCAGCGCACCCAAGAGCCGGGACGGCTCTTCTACTTTCCCAACCCTTTGTGCCTTCGTGCCTTTGTGTGAGAATTCTCAGGTCTGGCAGTCTGGTGTCTGGCAGTCTGGCGTCTCCCGCGCAGCGGGTCCCACTATGGTGTGATGCGCCTCCCCTTGAGCATCGCAGCCTCCCACGCAACTCTTCCACCACCATGCGAATCAACCACCGCACTTCCTTCTTGCGCCGCTCTCCGATTCCCCTGCCCGTGTCCTTGGGTTTGGGTCTGGCCCTGCTTGCGGCCAACGCGCCCCTCTCCGTCGCCGCGGATCCAGCGCCCCCGACTCCCGTCTGGCTCTCGCCCAGTCAACTGACGCTCGCCACGGGCAATCCCTCCCTGGCGCTCATGTCGGGCGGTTCCATGCAGGTGCCTGTCTGGTCGTTATCCGGAGGCACGGTGGGGCAGTCGGTGGCGGGTCTGGTGACGGGGCTGCCCGGCGATTGCGCGGCGGTGAAGGTGGAGGTGCTGGTGACCCAGACGGACGCCTCCACGAGCCCGGCGTTTGAGGATGTTTACCGGGTGCATCTCTCCCAGATGATCGAGGATGCCCCGTTCACGGCCCTGTACCTGCAAGGCACGCCGGTGCGGACCGCGCTGCCCGCGGGACCGTTCCACACCCGGACGATCGTGCTGGAGTCCTACTACGAGGTGGTGCCGGGTGCGCCGCTCTGGGTACGCGTGCAGCGGGAGCCGGGCGATGCGGCGGACACGTTCACCCACCCTGCCGGACTGGCCACGGTGAAGGTGACGCCGGTGCAGGTGCCGAAGAAGCCGCACGTCGTGGAGGACGTGAAGGGCTACAACTCCTGGCCGATGCTGCAGGCCATCGGCGACAAGCTCGTGTGCGTGTACACCCGGGGCGCTGGGCACACGATCGGCGAGGACGCCCGCGCCACCTATGCGCGCACCTCCACGGATGGAGGCAAGACCTGGACGCAGGAAACAACGGTGGCCAATTCTCCAGGGTACGGCGATGTGCCCGTGGGGAAAGGACTGGATGCCAACGGCGCGATGCTCCTCTGGGTGCGTCGCGTGGGGAAAGAGCGCATCCACGACCTGTACCGCAGCACGGATGGAGTGACCTTTACCCTGCTGGCGACGCCCAAGCTGGCGGTGTCCCCCATGCAAATCACCGACGTCTTTGCCGTGCCGCAGGTCGGGCTGATGGCCCTGTGGTTCGAAGGAAACTACCAGAACGAACCCACCAACTCCTGGGGCATCGTGACCAGCAGCGACAACGGCGCGACCTGGACCCAGACCACCGTGGAATCTGGACTGCCCAAGGCAGAGTGGCCCACCGAGCCTGCGGCCGTGTACCTGGGCGATGGCAAAATCCTGGCCATCGCCCGGACGGAGCTGGGCGTGCCCACCACGGAGCGCGCCCAGTTCCAGATCGTATCCACCGACAACGGCGCGACCTGGAAGCGCACGCGCACGAACATCGGCGATGTGACCGCCTCCACCCCGAGCCTGATCCTCGATGCCAGGACAGGCCTGCTGAGCAACTACTACTACCAGCGCGGCCGCGGCATCCTGCGCCGTCGGGTGGTGGCCCCAGACACCGTGTTCAACGCCCCGCTCCAGTGGCCCGCGTCTGAGGCCGTCGCCACCGGCAGCGCAGTCACGTGGGATGCAGGCAACGCAAACGCCACCGTGATCGGCGACACCCACTACGTGTCCTTCTACTCCGGCAAGGCACCGGACACGAGCGTGCAGGTGGCCGAGGTGCCGGCACCGGGGGGGGCGGTGAAGGAGGACGAGGAGGGATCGCGGAAATAGAGGCGATGGAGTGCTGGAGTGCTGGAGTGCTGGAGTGCTGGAGTGCTGGAGTGCTGGAGTGCTGGAGTGCTGGAGTGCTGGAGTGCTGGAGTCAGGGAGTGCTGGAGTCAGGGAGTCAGGGATGGGTGGATGAGAGCAACGCTCCCGCCGGGAAGCTCAAAGGAGGCGGGGGGTCCAGCCCCGCGTAGGTGACGTTGCATCGGTCCACCACATCCTGATTATCTTAATGGTCCGCCGGCAGGGTTGGAGTACCGCCTTTAGGCGGCTCAATCGCAAAACTCCTGACGTCGCGATCGGTCATGACGCACAACGACAACACCTCCCTCTCCCCCTTCGCTCACCCGCGGGGCTGGGAACCCCCGCCTCCTTTAAGCTGCCAGCCCCTGATCAACCGTCTCGGTTCTTGTTCTTCGAACCACCCAGCGGCCCAAGAGCCGGGACGGCTCTTCTACATTGCTCTGCGGCACCGCCTGCCGGAAAAAAGTAGTGCTGGTCCCGCATACGGGACTGGCTCATCGCGCCTCTCTCGCCGGGAAGCTTAAAGGAGGCAGGAAGAGGACCGTGGGACGTTTGGCGGGTGAGCCGTTTGGCACAACCGGACGACGCCTGTGATGACCTCTCGTGCGAGAGCTCAGGTCTTGTGTCTGGTGTCTTCTCGTCTGGCGTCTCCCGCGCAGCGGGCAGGGCTCTTCTCCATTGCTCTGCGGCGCTGCCTGCCGGATAAAGTACCGTTAGTCTCACCCATGTCATCGCCGCCACTCCGCCCTATCCAACCCCGCAGCAGACGTGCGGCCGGGTGGGTCATGGCCTTGGGCCTATGCGTGAACGTGGCCTTAAGCGGCCCCACCCTCCCCTCGGTCCACGCTGCCGAGGCCCCGCTCACCACGGCGGCGGCGGTGCGTTCCTTGCGCGAGGAGGAGGCGGCCAAGAAGCTGCCGGTGGAGCTCCGCGGGACGGTCGTCTTCATCGAAGGGCCGAACGGAGCCATCGTGATCCAGGACAGCACGGCGGGCACCTATTTCCGCGGGCAGAACGAGACGTCTCTCCAGCCGGGCGACGAGGTCCAGGTCAAAGGCGTGACCACCCCGGGGACTTACCTGCCGGGCATCGAGCAGGCGAGCTATGTGAAGCTGGGGCATCGCGAGCTGCCCGCTGCCCTGCCTGCGACTTATGCGGACATCCTCTCCGGGCGCTACTTCTTCCAACGCATCGCGGTGGAGGGCATCGTGCATGCGGTGGTGCCCACGAGCGATGAATCACGCTCCATCCTGACCCTGGCCCTGGGGCAGGATCTGCTGGAGGTGCGCATCTGCGCGCCGCCGCAGGAGGGGCAACAGCTCACAGACAGCCGGGTCCGCATCGAGGGACTGGCTGCGGGCGGCGTGAACCAGCGTCGGCAGTTGGTACAAGCCATCGCCTGGGTGCATGACTGGAGCGGCCTGCAGGTGATCAAGCCCGCGCCTCCAGAGAATGAGGTGCCGCTGATCTCCGGCAGCAAGTTGCTGGCGTTCGATGCCCTCGGCCAGGACAGGCATCGCGTGCGCATGGCGGGCACGGTCATCGCTGCTTTCCCCGATGGAGAGATCTTTGTACGGGATGATGCGACCGCATGGCGGATGCAGATGCTCAAGCCTCTGCCCCTGCCCCTCCCTCTGGGCACGCGGGTGGAGGTCATCGGCTTCCCCAGGATGCAGCGCTTCAGCGCCTCTCTGGTGCATGCGCAGGTGCTGCGGCAGGAGCCCGGCCCGGTGCCTGCCGTGATCGCCACCAGCATGGCGGACCTCTTGAAGGGAAAGCACGACAACGATCTCATCACGGTGACGGCCGACCTCACGAGCAGCTTCCAAACCGAGGACGGTCACGTGCTGGTGCTCCAGGAAGGCGGTCGCTCCCTGCGAGTGCAGATGCCCGCAGATGGCCGCCCATTGCCCGCCGGTGCCCGCGTGCAGGTGACGGGCATTTGCCTGGTGGACTCCAACACCGCCTCTGGCACCACCTCCACGCCACGCAGTGTGCACTTGCGCGCCCGCTCGGCCATCGATGTCGCGGTGCTCAGCGCCCCGCCGTGGTGGACCGCGCGGCGACTCGCACTGGCCGTGGGCCTGCTGCTGCTGGCGATGGCCCTCTGCGCCCTGTGGATCGCCTTCCTCCGCCGACAGGTGCGTCGCCAGACCCAGGCGCTCCGCCGTCAGATCCAGCACGAGGCCACGCTGGAGGAGCGCCAGCGGATCGCGCGTGAGTTTCATGATACCCTGGAGCAGGGTCTCACCGGGCTGGCGCTGCGGCTGGATGCCGTGAAGGCGCGCGGTGCCGATGAGAAAAGCGGCCGCCTGCTGCAGGCCTCGCGTCGGCTCGTCTCCCAGATCCATGAGGAGACCCGCAGCCTGGTCTCTGAGCTGCGCCAGCCCTCGCATGAGGCGCTGGATCTCAAGACCGAGCTGGCCAGGATCGCAGAAGAGCACACCACCGACTGCGGCCCCGCTGTGGAGTTCCAGGCAGACTCCCCGCTGCCCGCGCTGCCTTCGCACATCGTGCACCATCTGAAGATGATCGCCCGCGAGGCCGTGACCAATGCGCTGAAACATGCCCAGGCATTGCATGTGGTAATGCGTGTGCATATGCAGTCGCAATGCTTGCGCATTGCCGTGGCAGACGACGGGCAGGGCTTTGACTCCGAGGCGCGGCATCACGGCCAGGCGGGGCGATTCGGCTGCATCGGCATCGAGGAGCGCTGCGAGAAGCTCAACGCGACCGCGCACTGGCGCACTGCCCCGGGCCAGGGCACCGTCTTGGAAATAACCTTGCCCCTGAACGCCGCCGCTTGAAGCCCCTCACATGACCTCCCCGCTGACCCTCCTCATCGTCGATGACCACTTCGTCGTCCGCAGCGGCCTCGTGGCCGCGCTGGAGATCGAGGACGACATCGACATCATCGGCGAGGCCAAGCGCGGTGATCAGGCACTGGAGGCCTACCAACGCCTGCGGCCGAGTGTTGTGCTCATGGACCTGCAACTCCCCGGCCTGAGCGGCGTGCAGGCCACCGCGGCGATCTGTGCGCACGACCCCGAGGCGCGCATCCTGGTGTTCTCCACCTTCTCCCATGAGGACGAGATCCTCTCTGCGCTGAACGCCGGGGCGGCCGGGTATGTGCAAAAATCCTCCACCCGCGAGGAGCTGCTGGACGCCCTGCGCCGCGTGGCCGCAGGCGGCACCTCCCTGCCGCCAGACCTGGCCCAGCGCCTGGAGAGCCAGCGCATCCGCCTCACCGTCACGCCGCGCGAACGTGAGGTCCTGGAACTCATCGCCAGCGGCCAATCCAACAAACGGATCGCCGCCGCCATCGGCATCACGGAGGACACCGTGAAACGCCACGTGACCCACATCCTGGAAAAGCTGGGCGTGAACGACCGCGCCCAAGCCACCGCTGAGGCGATCCGCCGCGGGATCATTCGGCCTCCTTTGCGTCAAGATGGTAGAAGAACCGTCTCGGTTCTTGTTCGTCGAATCACCCAGCACTGCCAAGAGCCGGGACGGCTCTTCTACCTTGCCCTGTAGCGACGTAGGCCGGGAAGCTCAAAGGAGGCGGGGGTTCCAGCCCCGCGGGTGAGCGGAGGGGATGTAGGTGATGCGGAAGTTGTACCCTATGACCGGGAGTGACGTCAGCGGTTGTTCGACTGAGCCGTCTAAAGACGGTACTCCAACCCTGCCGACGGTCGTTTGGGATAGCTTGGAGGTTTGTCACCGATGCGATGCCACATACGCGGGGCTGGAACCCCCGCCTCCTTGACGTTGCCAGTGCCGCAAACCGTCCCGGTTCTTGTTGCTCAAAACCACCCTGCGCAACAAGAGCCGGGACGGCTCTTCTACCTTGGCGAGTAGCTCCAGTGCTCGCGTCCAACGACGGCGAGAGCTCAAGTCTGATGTCTTCTGTCTTCAAGTCTTCAGTCTCCCGCGCAGCGGGCCTCACTTCCCCAGCCGTCGCGCGGTCGCGGCTCTGGCCTCGGTGAGAGGCCGGTAGCGGGCGGTCACGGCCTCCAGCACATCCGGCGGCGCGGTCTCCGGGTTGCCCGCCTGGAAGGGCGGTTCAGGAGCATACTGGACGTCGAGCTGGATCTGCTGCGCCACGTTCTCCCCTCGAACCAGGGCGACCAGTGTCAGCGCGCCATCGATGCCCGCGGTGACTCCGGCGGCCGTCACCAGATCACCGTCCACAACCACCCGCTCCTTGGCCGTGATGGCACCGAAGTGCCCCAGCAGGGACAATGCCGACCAGTGCGTGGTGGCCCGGCGACCCCGCAACACTCCGGCCGCGCCGCAGAGCAAAGCCCCGGTGCAGACGGAGAACAAGGCACGGCCATCATGCTGCTGCGCGGCGATGAAGTCGAGCAGGTCCCGGTGCTCCATCAACGCCTCCTGCCCTGGCCCGCCGGGGACGACCAGCACATCCGGCTGGCCTGCCTCCTTGAGCGCAATCTGAGGCGTGAGGATCAGCCCCTTGTGATCGCGAACCGGCGCGCTCGTGAGACCGACCACCTGGATGCGGGCCTCCGGCACGCGGGCGAGCACGGAGAAGGGTCCGGTGAAGTCGATCTGGTCCATGCGCTCAAAGACGAGCATCGCGATGGTGATGGGCCGCCCGCGAAGGCTCGTGAGAAATCGCGGGGGCGGCGTCGCAGAGGCAGTCGCTGCCGCTGGTGCCGCCTCGCCCCGGGTCGATGCCTGCCCCAGCGTGACCCCGGCCAGGGTGCCCATCGTGAGCCGGGCAAATTCACGTCGCCCGGTTTTCAGGGTGCTCTCCTCTTTCATGCTCTGGTTGTCGTGCTTCATGGCTTGGTAGTTTCCTCTACTTGGTGCGCAGAGTGACAAAGCGAGCCTATCCCGCCCCCAAACCCCAACAAAGGACGTTACTCCGCCAATTTACGCCATGCGCCGCACGGGCCCCGCATCGACTCAGGTCCCCTTCCCACCCAGGGCTTTCTCCAGCTCCTTCGAGATCTCCTCTGCCTCAGCACCTCCGTGCGCTGCCAGATTCAGCAGTCGCTGCATCTGCTCCAGATCGGTTTCGTAGAGGCGCCGGGCAGCTTCGTGCTCGGTCCGCGTCTTGGCGACGACCAACTTCTCCAGCCGCGCAGGACCTCCGCCATCTCGATCACCTGGCGTGCCTGCTCTGCGGGAAGGGGAAAGACAGCACCCCCAAGCCCTCGACCACGACCTTCGGCATCGGAGTCTCATGGGAGCCGGAGCAACAGTAGTCCCCCGGCCGATTCACGGCCTCCAGGATCCCCTCCAGAGACACGAGGGACTGATTGTAGGTGAGGTCGAATCCTTTGGCTGACATAAGCAAGGCCGACAAAACTAGCTAGACTGGATCGCAGGTCAAAGGGCACGTGACTTGCTCCTTCCTCCCTGCGCCTGTCTTCCCACCGCAACGCCCGCCGGGAAGGTTAAAGGAGGCGGGGGTTCACAGCCCCGCGTAGGTGACGTCGCATCGGTCGCAGACGCCCAATCCACACTCGATGTCGCCGGCAGGGTTGGAGTACCGCCTTTAGGCGGCTCAGTCGCAGAACTCCTCACGTCGCGATCGGTCATTACGCACAAGGACAGCATCACCCTCTCCCCTTCGCTCACCCGCAGGGCTGGGACCCCCCGCCTCCTTTAAGTCAACAGCCTCGAAGGAGCGTGTCGGTACTTGTTCCTCAAAATCCCAGCGGCCCAAGAGCCGGGACGGCTCTTCTACCTTTCCCACAACAACGCCCGCCGGAAAAAGTAGTGCTGGTCCCGCATACGGGACTGGCTCATCGCGCCTCTCCCGCCGGGAAGATTAAAGGAGGCGGGAAGAGGATCGTGGGAAGTTTGGCAGGTGAGCCGGTTGGCACAACCGGACTACGCCTGTGGCGACCTCTTGTGCGAGAGTTCAGGTCTGGTGTCTGGTGTCTTCTCGTCTGGTGTCTTCTCGTCTGGCGTCTCCCGCGCAGCGGGCAGGGCTGGGAACCCCCGCCTCCTTTAAGCTGCCAGCCCTGATCAACCGTCCCGGTGCTTGTTCCTCAAAACCCCCAGCGCACCCAAGAGCCGGGACGGCCCTTCTACCTTTCCACCTCAACCTCCAATATCCAACGTCCCCTTATTCACTCACACACTTCCTCTCGATTCCAAATCGATTCCGATTCTATCTCTGTTCTGAGTGGGATCTATCTCCGCCAATGACTTTCTCACTAAACAGACTTTATCATTGGAAGACTTTTTCATTAATGTTGCAGGGCTACTTGCTGAGCCGTTGCAGGTGGGGTTGGAGGCGCGTTGGAAGTGGGTTGAGAGGGATTGAGGGGAGGTTGCCGATGACATGGGGGCAGCTTGGGGTCGTGTTGCAGGGGACTTGAGGCTAAAATTTGGAAATTATAGAACTGGAGGTCCGTTGGGACAGGGCACCCACCCCCTTGGTCCAAAGTTGATGGTCCGCTTTGCGATTCTCGGCGACCGTGGCGAAGAGCGAGGTACGCAGCTCAATCACGAGCGCTTCCCGGTTCTTGTGGCGAATGCTACAGGCCGTACGCCCTCCACGTCCCGTGGGGGACCTGGAAACGCGCACGCGCAGGAAGAAACCCAGTTCCTCCAGCCGGTTCAGCGTGGCCCCCAGCATCCAGCGGGAGAGTCGCGGGCAGTGCTCTGCAGGCACCTTGCCCTTGAAGGTGCTGGCTGAGGTGTAGCCGCAGACCCGGTGCTGAAGGGTGTTCGTAGAGACCCAGGCGTATTGTTTCTGCCCAATGACGGAGAGCACGGCACACAGCACGCGGAACTCCCGCCACGAAAGGTAGCCTGTATTTTCGTGGAGAGGAGACCTGCCCACCTCCATAAAGGCGGTGTCCAAGGCGTTCCAAACCCACTTGGCATTGATGGTGACGAGGGCAGACTTGGGGAGCTCTGACGTGTGCTGTAACAGCCTCTCGTAGCCCGACCGGACTGACCGCCAGTCTCCCACCTGCGCCTGCGTGAGCTGCGAGCCGACACAGACATCCAGGTACGCCGTCCAGTCCTCCGCCTGCTCCCTACCTGGAGGATTGGGCAGGGCATGCGCTGCCGCCAGCGCCTCGTGCGCCTTGGGATCGAGCCTCCTGGCCCCCACCCCTGCTGAGAGTATGGAGTGATCCAGAATGGCATCCATGCACTGCAATGAAGTCTCACCATACGTCAGAGCACTCAGGGGAAAACGGAAATACGGATCAGTCGTGGCCATGGGGTCAAAGGGAGTTCAGCTCCCCCAGACAGCTAGCACCGGGTGGAAAAACTCGCCAGAAAATAATGTTCACATGAACACTCTTTTTACTGCGAGGATGAGGCCCTCCGGAGCGTCTCTCCCCGTCCCCGCTCTACTCATTCCCCGTAGTTCTTAGCCCGCGTTCAATCTCCCACTAGCCTCGGATTGCTCTATTGCGACTCATTCGCATTCTCAAGTTGACCCGTCTAGCGTCGGCAGCGAAGGGGGCCAAGTATGCCTCAAAGATATTGCCACAAGCAACGACTCCCACACTCCCGCTCCATCGCTCTCGTAGGATCCCTGGCCACGACCCTGGCCTGCCTGCCCCTCACCGGGGTGGCGGCTGAGCCTGCAACACCAGCCAAGCCAGAGGCGACCGCAGCCAGCGTGGCCCCCGTCCCAGTCTCAACAACGACTGCCCCTGCCGCCCCCGGTGCCGCACAGGAGCTGGACACCGTCACCGTCACCGCGACGGCCGAGCCCCCTATCACCACCGTCCCCGCCACGACCTCCACAGGCCTGGCGCTGACCATCCGCGAGACACCGCAGTCCGTCACCATCGTGGACCGCCAGCGCATCGAGCAGGAGGGCTTTACGAACATCGCGGAGGTCCTGTCCAACACGCCCGGGATCACGGTGGTGAACCTGGACACGGAGCGCACCTCCTACTACGCCCGCGGGTTCCCCATCACCCAGTTCCAGGTGGATGGCATGCCCTACTTCACCGGGGCCAATGAGTCCTGGGGCGCGACGCCCGTTTATGACACCTCCTTCTACGAGAGCATCGACATCCTGCGCGGATCCAACGGCCTGCTCTCCGGCCCAGGGTACCCCTCCGCCACGATCAACCTCAATCGCAAACGCCCCGGTCGTGAGTTCGGCGGCTCCATCGCGGCCACCATCGGCACCTGGGAGTACTACCGCGGCGAGGGCGATGTGACCATCCCCATCACGAAGGACGGCAGCGTGCGTTCGCGCTTCGTTGGCTTCTACCAAGAGCGGAATTCTTTCCTCGATCACTACAGCGAGGAACAGTTCGGCCTGTACGGCATCGTCGAGGCTGACCTGACGGAAGACACCACGCTAAGCCTGGGCTACCAGTACCAGAAGAGCGACCCCCGCGGGGCCTCCTGGGGGGCCGTGCCCTACTGGTCTGCCGATGGCACCCCGGCCAATCTCCCCCGCTCCACCAACTGGGCGGCCGACTGGAGCCGCTGGACCAAGGAGACCGGCACGCTCTTCACCATGCTGGAGCACAAGTTCAACGATGACTGGAGCATCCGCGCCGGCTACTCCCACACGGAGGGCAGCACGGACAACGTCATCGGCTACGCCGGCAGCGGCTTCCCCGACCTGACCACAGGCACCGGCATGAGCTGGTGGTTCGCGAACACCTATATGGAAGAAACGCGCGACAACGCCGACCTCCACCTGGCGGGTGCGTTTGACCTCTTTGGCCGCAAGCACAAAATCGCCGCCGGTTTCCAGTACAGCCAGTTCGAGGAAACCCCCGTCTGGACAAACTCCTCATCAAGCTACCCCGCCGACATCCCGAACGTCTTCAAGCTGGACCGCAATCCCACCGAGCCCAAGCAGGGCACGCCCAGCGCGGACCGCTATGTGGAGCAGTACGGCGGCTATGCCTCCATCCGCTTCAGCCTCGCCGATCCCCTCTCCCTCATCCTCGGCGCCCGCCTGAGCAACTGGGAGACTTACACGGACAACTATGACGCGAAGGGCAAGCACCTGTACAACGACAACGTCGCCAGTGTGGACGCCGAGTTCACCCCGTACGCGGGCCTGGTATGGGATGTGACGGACACCACCTCCCTCTATGTGAGCTACACGGATATCTTCGAGCCCCAGATGGGCCGCGATATCAACGGGAACATCATCGATCCCATCCGCGGCTCCAACATCGAAGCCGGGGTCAAGGCCGAGTTCTTCGATAAGCGCCTCATCGCGACCTTCAGCGTCTTTGAGACGGAGCAGGACAACTCCTACATCACCGACTGGTCCAGCCCCTTCCCGGATGGCAGCTACCCCTCCATCGCCACCGGCCCCATCACCAGCCAGGGCTTTGAGCTGGAGCTGGCCGGCCGCATCACGGACGACTGGACGATCAACGCCGGCTACACCCACGTGAGCACGAAGGACGACTCCGGTGCCCGCGCCAACAGCAGCGCCCCCATCGACATGGTCGTGCTCTCCACCAACTACCGCCTGCCCGGCAAGCTGAACAAGCTCTCCCTCGGCGGCGGCATGCGCTGGCAGAGCGATACCAACAACAGCTACTGGGGCAGCGATCCCAGCCTGAACTTCGAGCAGAACGGCTACTTCGTGTTTGACCTGAACGCGCAATACCGCATCACCGACAAGGTCATGCTCAGCGTGGTGGTGAACAACCTCTTCGACAAGACCTACTACCAGAACGTCGGCTTCTACGACGGCGTGTACTACGGCGAACCTCGGAACGTGCAGGTGTCGTTGAGGTACAACTTCTAGAAGTAAAAAGTAGTTAGTGAAAAGTGAAAAGTGAAAATCTGGGAGTTGAGAGTTAAATGAGAGACGTTAGACGTTAAGCGTCGCTCCCGTGATGAATTGTCCGCCCCGGCATGGCTTCCTGGCTGTGTCGGGGCGTTTTGTTTTGGCGCGACGCCTGCCGGGGAGGCTTAAAGGAGGCGGGGGTCCCAGCCCTGCGGATGTGACGCAGCAACGGCCGCCAGCGAACAATTCCCCCCCAGACGTCCGTCGGCAGGGTTGGAGTACCGTCTTTAGACGGCTCAGTCGCACCATCCCTGATGCCTCCCGCAACTAACACTCTACCGCCAACTCGAGTCTGATCCTCCGCTCCTCCGCGGGGTTGGGAACCCCCGCCTTCTTTACGCTGGCACTGTAGAAGCACCGTCTTGGTTCTAGTTCCTCGAACCATCCAGCGCCCCCAAGAGCCGGGACGGCTCTTCCACATTCCTGACGCACCTCCCGGCCCCTGCTCAGTCGTGGCTGTGTTCGTCAGAACGCGGTCAGGCAGCGCCGCCCGCACACCGCAGCCGCAATCCACCCCCAAACACCCACTCTCACCCGCCTCCTCCGCATTCTCACGAATGCAGCCACGAGCTTCCTAGAACCACCCACATCCCGCCCCTTGCTCAGTCGTGGCTGCGTTCGTCAGAACGCGGTCAGGCAGCGCCGCTCGCACACCAAAGCCACAAACCACCCCCAACACCCACTCGCACCCGCCTCCTCCGCATTCTCACGAATGCAGCCACGAGCTTCCTAGAACCACCCACATCCCGCCCCCTGCTCAGTCGTGGCTGCGTTCGTCAGAACGCGGTCAGGCAGCGCCGCTCGCACACCAAAGCCACAAACCACCCCCAACACCCACTCGCACCCGCCTCCTCCGCATTCTCACGAATGCAGCCACGAGCTTCCTAGAACCACCCACATCCCGCCCCCTGCTCAGTCGTGGCTGCGTTCGTCAGAACGCGGTCAGGCAGCGCCGCCCGCACACCACAGCCGCAAACCACCCCACCCCCACTCGCACCCGGCCCTTCCGCATTCTCACGAATGCAGCCACCAGCTTCCTAGAACCCCACACCTCCCCGACGCACTGACGCACTGACGCACTGACGCACTGACGCACTGACGCACTGACGCACTGACGCACTGACGCACCGACGCACCGACGCACCGCCCCACTCCGCTATCCCCCAAGCTCCCGCAGCCGCTTTTCCAGAAACCGCCGCTCCGGCTCCTGCTGGGCCAACGCCAGGGCCCGCTCATACGAAACACGCGCCTCCCTTTTCCTGCCCAGACGCCGGCACAGATCCGCCCGCGCGGAATGAGCCAGGTGATACTCCGTCAACACACCGCGCTGGAACAGGCCGTCGATCAACACCAGCCCCGCCTCGGGCCCATCCCGCATGGCCACGGCCACGGCGCGGTTCAGCTCAATGACGGGCGAAGGCACGGCACGGGCCAGCAGACTGTACAGTGCCACGATCTGCGGCCAGTCCGTGGCAGCCGCAGAGGCCGCCTCAGAATGCACCGCCGCGATGGCCGCCTGCAAGGTGTAGGGGCCGAAGCGACGCGACGTCAGCGCCCGCTCCACCAGCTTCACACCTTCGGCAATGAGGGCTCGATCCCACAGGGCGCGGTCCTGATCCTCCAGCAGGATCAGCTCGCCCTCAGGTGAGGTCCGGGCCGCCCGACGCGACTCCTGCAGGAGCATGAGGGCGAGCAGGCCCATGCCCTCCGGCTCCGGGAGCAGATCCAGCAGCAGACGCCCCAGGCGGATGGCTTCGCCAGAGAGTTCCGCCCGGGTGATCGAGGCGCCTGCGGAGGCGGAATAGCCCTCGTTAAACATGAGATACACCACCTGCAGCACCGCATCCAGACGCTCCGGCAGCTCCTCTGGCGCAGGCACTTGATACGGGAGGCGCTCGTCACGGATCTTCGCCTTGGCCCGCACGATCCGCTGCGCCAACGTCGGCGCAGTGGTGAGAAAGGCGCTGGCGATCTCCTCCGTGGTCAGACCGCAGACCTCTCGCAGCGTCAGCGCCAGCCGCCCCTCCGGTGCCAGGGCGGGATGGCAGCAGGTAAAGATCAGGCGGAGCTGGTCGTCAGGCACGCTCTCCTCGGATGCCGTCCCCACCTCAGCAGGGGCGAAGTCACCGCTGGGCAGGAGCTGGTCGGCGATCTTGTCCTGTGATGCATCGAACCGCGCCCGACGTCGCAGCCCATCGATGGCCTTGTGTCGCCCGGTGGAGATCAGCCAGGAGCGTGGATTGGCTGGCACCCCCTCATGGGGCCAGCGCTCCAGTCCCGCGGCAAAAGCGTCATGCATGGCGTCCTCCGCCAGGTCAAAGTCCCCCAGCAATCGGATGAGCGTGGCGAGAATACGACCCGACTCTGAGCGGTAGAGACCGTCCAGCGTGGTCCGCACGAGTTCGATGGAATTTTCCCGCATGAGCGGAAGGCTATGGGCCAGCTGCACAGGAACACAACGTGAAATCTGCCTCCCGCTGAACCTCGCCGGGCAGGCACGAGGGGGAGATCAGCTCGTCAGCTTGTTCTTCGCCAGCGCCCAGTAGGTGTAGATCGAGATGGCTGTGCCAAACGGCACATTCATGAGGTTCAACACCGCAGCCACAATCGCCGCCACCGTCCCCCAACTGCGATCTTTGAACAGCCCCCAACCCGCCAGAAAGAAAGGGATGGCCAAGAGGACCAGGATGGCAGAGAGGCCCAGCCCGATGACCAGCGGGATGAAAGACCCCTCCTCATGGGGCACAGCGATGGCCGGGATGCTCGTGCCCAGCAGGATGAAAGGCACCGCGACCAGGGGCATCAGACCGCAGAAGATATTGCCCCCCGCCAGGATGAGCCGGCGCGGCCCTTTGGTGGCAGGCGACTCATTCAAAATCGAACGAATTGCAACCCTCTTTTTGAGGACGGAAAGCAAGGCTCATTCCGAACGCCTTCTGGCGGAAGCGCACCAGCCTGGCGGCATCTGCAAGAAAAATTCCGCAACTCCCGAACAAACGGGGACATTTGCCGCCCCAATCTCCCGCCATGACGAAGCTTCTTTTAGCCGCCCTCCCGGCCCTCCTTTTTGCCATCCCCTCACCCGCCGCTGCCCCCCGCCCTGCCCAGGTAGCGAAACAGGAGCGGGAGCGAATTCTGACCCAGGCGGATGCCGCCTTGATGATGCAGCCGGTATCCATCACGTCCGACCGCTCCCCGCTCAGCGAGGGTCGGCCTGACGAATTCTTTTCCATGAGCGACTACTACTGGCCCGATCCCGCCAAGCCCGACGGGAAGCCCTACCTCATGCGGGACGGTCAGTCGAACCCGGAAAACTTCAACGCGCATCGCAAGTCCCTCATGGCCATGCGCGATGCCACTGCCGCGCTGGCGACCGCCTACCTCCTGACCCGGGAGGAACGCTATGCGGCCAAGGCGGTGGAGCTGCTGAAGGTGTTCTTCATTGACAAGGCCACACGCATGCATCCCAGCCTGGACTACGCACAGGCCATCGTGGGCAAGGCCACCCCGCAACGTGGCACGGGATTGATCGACACCCTGCATCTCATCGAGGTGCCGTTGTCCATCCTGGCCCTGCGCGACTCCCAGGCCCTGTCCCAGGAAGACTTTGGCAGCCTGCGCCAGTGGTTCGTGGACTACACGCATTGGTTCATCGAAAGCCCGAAGGGCCGAAATGAGGCCAATGCCAAGAACAACCATGCCGTGGCCTACTGGCTCCAGGTGGCCGCCTTTGCCACGCTCACCGGGGATGAAGCGCTGCTCGCCGAATGCCGCCGCCAGTTCAAGGAAATCTTCATCCCCATGCAGATGGGCACTGACGGCAGCTTCCCGTTTGAACTGGCCCGCACCAAGCCCTACGCCTACTCCATATTCCAGCTCGACCTCATGGCGGCGCTGTGCCAGATCCTCTCCACACCTTCAGACAATCTCTGGACCTTCACCACGCCGGACGGCAGAAGCATGGCCAAGGCCGTAGCCTTCCTCCACCCCTACCTGGCAGACAAGTCTTCCTGGCCAAAGGCCCCGGATGTGAACGCCTGGGAGGGCTGGCCGGTCCGGCAGCCCGCGCTGCTCTTCAGCGGCCTTGCCCTCCAGGAGGAAAAGTATGTCATGCTCTGGCAAAAGTTAAAGCCCGACCCCCAGGACTTTGAAATACGCCGGAACAACCCCATCACCCAGCCGCTGCTTTGGACTTCCCTCTTGGCCGCACCACCCGCGCAACACAATCACAATCCACCCCCACCCCCGCTCGCACCCGCCCCTTCCGCATTCTGACGAATGCAGCCACGAGCTTCCTAGAACCCCACTCCGCACGCCCGTCTGCTCAGTCGTGGCTGTGTTCGTAAGAACGCGGTCAGGCCGCGCCGCCCGCACACCCCAGCCACAATCCACCCCCAACACCCACTCGCACCTGCCCCTTCCGCATTCTGACGAATGCAGCCACGAGCTTCCTAGAACCCAACACCTCCCGCCCCCTGCTCAGTCGTGGCTGCGTTCGTCAGAACGCGGTCAGGTAGTGCCGCCCGCACACCCCAGCCACAATCCACCTCCACCCCCGCTCGCACCAGCCCCCTCCGCATTCTGACGAATGCAGCCACGAGCTTCCTAAAACCCCACTCCGCCCGCCCCCCTGCTCAGTCGTGGCTGTGTTCGTAAGAACGCGGTCAGGCAGCGCCGCCCGCACACCCCAGCCACAATCCACCTCCACCCCCGCTCGCACCTGCCTCTTCCGCATTCTCACGAATGCAGCCACGAGCTTCCTAAAACCCCACTCCGCCCGCCCCCCTGCTCAGTCGTGGCTGCGTTCGTGAGAACGCGGTCAGGCACGTCATCCGGCCACTGCGGAGACAAGACTTTCCGCGCAGCCAAATCCCCCCCGGACCTTCCCGCATTCTCACGAATACAGCCACAAGCCGCCTCCGCCCGCCTCCTCACTCCAGCTCTACCAGCACCGGAAAGTGGTCGGAAGGCGTCCGGGGCAGGTAGTTCCTGAACTTCATCTCCCGCGGAAACGCCACCGATCCAGTTTCCGCCGCATCCCCTGAGGGCGAGCGGTAGCTGTCCGTCAGCACCCCGTAGCGCAGCACCTTGAACCCCCGGGTGTGAAAGATGTGATCAATGCGACGGTCGGTGTAGGCAGTTACCTTGAACCCATTGGCGGTGCCGTTCAGAGCATACCGCTCCTCTGCGGTCTCAAAGCCATCCGCCAGGAACTGCGAATCATGAATCCGCCGATAGCTCTCGCTCGTCTGATCCACGTTAAAATCCCCGGTGAGCACCGTGGGCCGCCCACCCGCGATCTCCCGGATCTTCGCAAGGATGAGCCGTGCGCCCTCCAGGCGGGCCGTCGTGCCGTGGTGGTCAAAGTGGGTGTTGAACACATAGAGCGTCTCGTGCGTCTTGTTCGATTCCAGCTTCACCCAGGTGCAGATGCGGTTGAATTTCGCATCCCAACCGATTGAGGGCAGTTCTGGCGTCGGAGAAAGCCAGAACGTGCCGCTGTCCTTGAGGGTGAAGACATCCTTGCGATAAAAAATGGCGGCAAATTCGCCCGCCTCATGCCCGTCGTCCCGTCCACAACCGGCATGGGCGTAGGCTGGCAGATGTCTCTGTAGATCCTCCACCTGATGGTGGAGAGCCTCCTGGATCCCCAGAACATCGAAACGGTGAAAGCGAATCAGCGACGCGACGACCGGCGCCCTTTGCAGCCAGCCATTTCCGTTTTCCCCATCCCTGGGATTGTCATACCGGATGTTAAAGGTGCCGACAATGACGGCCAGCGACGTCTGAGTGCCCAGAAGCAACAACCACAACACCACCCCCGCCTGCATCAGTGTGCACAGGGCTCCTGAGCCCCTCCGCAGGCACGGGATGAACTGGCACGGCAGGCCGGGCACGCCAGCGCAGGGACGGGATGATAATGAGGCAATGTTCTTCATGGATGACAAACAGTCTCGGCAAGTCAGGCAGGCACAGCAGCGGGCAGGGTCGTTCACTTCAGCCCATCTGCTCCCGCCTCCGAGACAAGCGGGCCATCGAGCGCTCATGCGCAGGCGAACGATGGCTCACCTGTGCGCCCCCTCTGAACACGGGCTGAGACGCCCCGGCCTGCGCCGACGCCCCACGAATGCCACAGCGCCCAACACCAGCAACATGGGCACCGTGGGCTCTGGAGTTACTGCCAGATAGTAGTTGTCCGTGTAGAACACACCGCGATCCAGGTTCGTGGCAAAGATACCGCGCCCCACCGTGCCAAAGTCCGGCACCACCACCGTCTTTCCAGTGCCGCTCAAAACATCCGCCGTGACCTCAGCAGTGCCATCCGCCCCAAAGTCATCCAGCGAGACATCGACAAAGGTGAATGTACCGGTGACCGGGTCATAGTTGATGGTGCCCTCCAGCCTGTACCAGTTGCCAGACGTCAGGGAGGCCACCGTATTCCCAAAGTAAGTGCCAACTCCTCCCACTGCTCCCGTGGCCCCGTTGGCCGCACCAAAGCTGAAGCCACCCTCAGCCGTGCGAGCCAGACCCACCAGAACCGTGTCCGCAGCCGTCACCCCCGTACCCGCTCCACTGAAGGAGTTGAACTCCGTCGTGGCCCGTGTCCAGCCAAACGACATCGCGCTGCCATTAACTCCTGCATTCCCGTTATACTCGCCGTACATGGAGAAGGTGGCGGTGGAACCAATGGTCATGGATGCCGTCACGGCACCGCCGTTGTTGCCAAACTCCAGCCCCGTAGATCCGCCCACTCCCACATTCGCTCGCAACGTCGGATTTCGTTGCAGGCTGAAGTCAAACAGCCCGGCATCCGCAAAGGTGCCGGAGTTGAAGTTCGCATCGGTCACCACCGTGGCCGCCCACGCCGGGGCTGCGAAACAGGCGGAAACTGCGCAGGAGGCCAGAGCTTTGCAGACAGTGTACGAAGTGAGGCGCATGAGGAAGGGCGTGCTTGGGTTTTTTGGTTAAAGGTGATAACTCCAGGGTGCGACCCCAGCCAGGCGGCTGGAGGCACCCACATGGGTGCGGACGCGACGCAGCCCACGGCGCGGCTTCCGCCCGTCTGCGTCGAAGGCCAGCCTGGTGACGGTTTTGTCACCTTGATCGGACCGCATCCGGGCTGGAATCCCGTTACCAGCTTCTCCAGGGACACGTATGAAGTTCCAATCTCGATCAATTCCACCATTGGCGCGAGTTGATGCGGATTCTGTGATCCTCGTCCGCCAAGAATTTTCAAAACGCATCACTTTTTTAGAAACACCCTTCTACGCGGTGCGATGCCCCTCATGACGTGATGACTATCTTTCCTGTTGATGCTGGACCTCTGCTTGATGAGGCGTTTAATTGCCCTTCCAAAACCCAGACCCATCGCCATGCCCCCCTCCTCACCTGCCGAATCTTCCGGGAAGACCGCTGTAGATGGAGCAGCCCACCCGGCAGCAGCCCCTCCAGGTGAGAGCCTCACCTCAGAAGAGTTGTTGCCAGTCATGTATGGGAAGCTGCGGCGGCTCGCGGCGTCCAAGTTGTTCCGGGAGTCCGGCCTGCAGACACTACAGCCCACCGCGCTGGTGCATGAGGCTTGGCTGCGCCTGGCCACCTCCCAGTCAGAGTGGGACAGCCAGGCCCACTTCTTTGGTGCCGCCGCGGAGGCGATGCGGCGCATTCTGGTGGACCGGGCCCGGACCAAGTCCGCCGTCAAACGCCAGCTCACCGACGATCCAGCGCTCGCCCAGAGCGAGGAGCCCGCAGAGGGTGACCACATCCTGCTCATCCATGAGGCCCTCACCCGCCTGGAGAAGGAGGATGCCCACGCGGCACGGATTGTCATGCTCAAGTTCTTCAGCGGATCCACGAGCGAGGAGATCGCCTCCATGCTGGGGCACAGCCTCAGGACGGTGGAAAGACAGTGGACCTTTGCCAAGGCCCGCCTGTACCAGATGATCCAGGAGGATCTGAACCGCCCGTGAATCGGGAGCCCCTGCCTGTGAACACCGCCGTTGAAGGAGCCATCTACGAAGTCGCGCTGTCGCTGGAGGACGCGGAGCAGCAGCGGCAATTCCTAGAACTCACCTTCCGCGATGATCCACATGGGCTGCAACGGATGAAGACACTCCTGGGGGCGGCCAGCGAGGCAACGTCGTTCTTTCTGGAGGCGCGGGAGGCCCGCACGCATCTGGCCACGCAGCTCATGAGCGATCTGCCACCCCAGAGTGTGCCCTCCAACACCACGGCGGCAGACCTTCCCCCGGAGGTGGGCTCCTGCATCGGGGACTATCTTCTGGTCCGGTGCCTCGGTGAAGGTGGCAGCGGCATCGTGTACGAGGCAGAGCAGGCCCAGCCAGTGAGAAGACGCGTCGCGCTCAAGCTCTTCTGGATCGATACCGGCAGCGCCATCACCAAGGCGCGCTTCGATGTGGAGCGCCAGGCGCTCGCCATCATGGACCACCCGAACATCGCGAAGGTGCTGGATGTCGGCGGTTTCCACAACGGCAGTCCCTACTTCGTGCTGGAGCTGGTGGAGGGAGAGGCCATCACCACTTACTGCGACCGTGAGAAGCTGGACGTGCGGCAGAGAATCACCCTCTTCATCTCTGTGTGCGACGCCATTCAGCACGCGCACTCCAAACGGATCATCCACCGCGACATCAAGCCCTCCAACGTGTTGGTGAGCGGCCCCCGCCATCAACCCGTGGCCAAGGTCATCGACTTTGGCATCGCCAAGGCAGTCGCCACCGACACCAAGGTGGAGCCCCGGCTCACCGGGCACGATCACTTCCTCGGCACCCCGGCCTACATGAGCCCGGAGCAGGTGGAGATGATCGGCATCGATGTCGATACCCGCAGCGATGTGTACAGCCTGGGCGTGCTGCTCTATGAACTGCTCACCTCACAGACACCCTTCGACCGGAAGGTCCTCATGAACGCCGGCATGGCGGGCATGAGGAAACTCATTCTGGACAAGCAGCATCTCAAGCCCTCGGCACGGCTTACCGAGGTGGGTGAGGACACGTTGAAATCCATCTCCGCCGCACGCCAGGCAGAGCCTTCCCGGTTGCTCGCCTCCGTGCGGGGTGACCTGGACGGCATCGTCATGAAGGCGCTTGAGAAGGACCGCAACAGCCGCTACGAAACCGCAAGCGCTCTGGCGCTGGACCTGAAGCGACATCTGCAGGACAAGCCAGTGACGGCCCGCCGGCCCAACAACTTCTACACCTTCACCCGCTTTGTCCGGCGCAACCGCATCCCCTTCTACTCTGCTCTCGCCGGGATCACCGCCATTCTCCTGGGATTTGGCGCTTCAACAATGCTGTACCTTCGGGAGAAGGAGGCACTGAGTGAGCAGGAGCGGCTGAGTCTGGAGGCCCAGAAGTCCCGGGATCAGGAGCTCGCCCTCCGTCGGCAGGCCCAGGCGCGGGCCAATGTCTCGCGAGCCGCCTTTTTGCTGGGTGAGGGCAAGATCAGCGAGGCGGAAGAGCTCCTCCAGCAGACGCCCCTGATCTCCATCGAGCCCTCCAAGGAGGCGTCCTCCGTCTTCCGCACGCTCGGCAACTGGTACGCCACCTACGGCAGATGGGCGGAAGCCGTCCAGTGCTATCGCCTGATGGCCCAGGCCACCCAGATGACCCGCCCGGAAGAAATCCTGCGTGGCACGGACCTGCTTATCACTGCCCCCGCCCTGCTGGAACTCGGAGACAAAAAAGCCTACGAGGCCTTCCGCACCGAGACCCTCTCGCGGTATCTCCCCGCGACAGACCCCCTACAGGCCGAGCACATTCTCAAGGCCTGTCTGATTGTGAAGACCACGCCGGAAATGCTGCAACAACTGGCAGCCGCAGCCGCCATTTGCGAGGCCGCCGTGCAAGCCCACTCCGATGGCCCCTTCCCCGCATGGGAGGCATATTCTCTTGCCCTGTATCACTATCGAAAAGGCGAATACGAGAAGGTGCTCCAGATCGCCCAGGCGGCCCTCGCTGCACCCAACATTCGTGAAATCTGCGCGGCCGGCCTCAGAGCCATGATGGCAGCCTGCTATCAGCATCTGGGCCAGGATGATGCCGCCAAGACGGAGCTTAAACTGGCCAGGACCGTCATTCGTCGCACCAGGGTCGATGAAGCGAGCGAGGAAAGGGTCATCTTCTTCAAATGGTACGACTGGTCCGTGGCCTCCCTGCTCCTGAAGGAGGCTGAGGCAGAGGTTCGAGCCCAAACACGACTCCGCAAGGACAGCTCGTAGCTGCACGTTATTTCCTTTCAGTCGTGGCTGCGTTCGCAAGAACGTGGTCAGCGTGGGCCGCTCGCATCCAACGGAAGCAACCCACCCCCCAATAGGTCACTCGCACCTACCATTCCGCATTCTCACGAATGCAGCTACGAGCTTCCTCTCCGCTCACACTTCCCCCGCAAGCCAAACCACCCTCCAACCGCTCGAAAACCAACCTCCTCCAGATCACTGTAAGACCGCCCCCAACTCACGCTCCACCAAATCGCGTTACACCTGACAGCCCGGGGTCATTGGAAGACTGAAAACCAAGCCACTCGTCGCGAATCCTGTCCACCCAACTATGAACCGCCGCTCCTTTTTCCACGCCACCGGTATCGCCACCCTGGCCTCCCAGCTCGCCGCGCAGACTGCCCCCATTCCAGCCAAGGCAGACTACAGCGGCCCCGTCTTCAAACTCGGGAACATCGGCTGCGGGGGTCGAGGAAACTTTGTCTCCAGCATCATCGCAGAAAACCCCGGCTTCCAGATCGCTGCGGCCTGTGACTACTTCCCAGAGAGCGTCACCAAGTACGGCGAAAAGTTCAACGTCCCCGCCGAAAAGCAATTCACCGGGTTGGACGGCTACAAGAAGATGCTGGAGCACGTGGATGTCGTGGCCATTCACAGCCCGCCCTGCTTCCATGTGCAACAGGCCATCGATGCCGTCGCTGCTGGCAAGCATGTCCTCATCGCCAAGCCCGTGGCCATTGATGTGGCCGGTTGTGAAACCATCCGCCAGCTTGCCAGAGATGCTGCGGCAAAAGGCATCGTCGTCCTGGCCGATGTGCAATCACGCGGGGACGAGTTCTTCCAGGAAGGCATCAAGCGGGTCCATGAAGGGGCCATCGGCGACCTCCTCTATGGTGAGTGCCACTACGAGGCCGAGCTCATCCCCTGCAAGCATGATGACACCCAGCCGGAAGGCCGCCTGAGAAACTGGATCCGGCATCGCGACCTGGCAGGAGACATCATCACGGAGCAGAACATCCACGCCCTCGACATCGTGAGCTGGGCTTTCGGGCGGCCCACCCGCGTCACCGGCCAGTGCGGACGCGCCGCCCGCCCGGACCATATCGGCGATGTGGCGGATCACTACTCTCTTTTGTTCGAGTTTGCCAAAGGCTCCGTGAGCTTTGCCTCCCGCCAGTTCAACGGCTGGGGATCGCCCTTTATGTGCGGCAATCGCTTCGTCGGGAACAAGGGCATCTTCACCTCCGAGTTCGCCGGTCGTGTCATGATCCGCGGGGGCAAGGCAGCCTACTGGCCCGGCGGCGTGGCCACCAACCTCTATCGCACGGGTTCAGAGAAGAACATCGAGCAACTCCGCGCCGCCATCGCCGCCAAAGATCCGAAGGGCAACCCCACCATCGAAGGTGCCGTGGAATCCGCCCTGCTCACCCTCTTTGGCGAATACGCCGCCAAGACACCCGGCGGCGCGACCTGGGACCAGTTCATCGCGAATGCCAAGCCGGCAACGCCTGATCTGGCGGGGCTCAAGGAGTAGCCCGGGCCCGTGTTGCGGCAGGCAAAAGGCCTGAGAGTTCTCACACCAAGGCACGAAGGCACAAAGGGTTGGGAAGCTAAAGGTAGTGCGGGGCTCTAGCCTGGCGGCGATTGACTGGAGACATGCGATTGCCAGGCTAAAGCCCAGCACTACTTTGGTGGCTTCGCCCCCTGGGGGTCAAGACGCCTCCAACGTCCTCCGGCAGGGTTGGAGTACCGCCTTTAGGCGGCTCAGTCGCCGGAGGAAAAAAACTTCCTCCCACGATCAACCCACACACCCTCTCTTCACAACCTCCTCGAACCCTCTCACCCGCATTCAACACCCCGCCTAAAGGCGGAACTCCAACCCTGCCACCAACGCCCCCTGATCTGAGGACACCCACCTCGCTGCTCCTCTTCTCACCCACACCCTCCAACAGCGCGAACCCCTTCTCAATCTTCAACCAAGATCCGCACCGGGGTTGGAGTACCGCCTTTAGGCGGCTCAGTCGCCGGAGGAAAAAAACTTCCTCCCACGATCAACCCACACACCCTCTCTTCACAACCTCCTCGAACCCTCTTACCCGCATCCAACACCCCGCCTAAAGGCGGAACTCCAACCCTGCCACCAACACCCCCTGATCTGAGGACACCCACCTCGCTGCTCCTCTCTCCCCACTCACTCCAACAGCGCGAATCCGACTCAAGCAGCACCAGCCTGTTCGCCTGGCCATCCACGCTTCTCCCGTCGTTCGCCCCCGAGCCCAACCGTGGTACGACTCTGCGCTGCCATAGCCGCACACTCCTCCCGCCGCTTGGTGACAGCATACTCCAGCCCCCAAAGAGCCAGAACAAGGTGCCGCCTGCCAGGATCGGATACAACACCCTGCCCATCCATTCAGGCAGCCGTCGTCAAGCGGAAGACTAAGTTGACGCTTGTTGCATCGCCCTATGAATTCCGCCCTCGGCACTGTTCGCCTTCATCTCTTAACTCAATACATCAGCCCACGACGTCCGCGGAGCTTGTCGTTCACGTTCTCCCGCTTGTCCCAGTAGTCCTCCCTCCTGTCCCCCGGTCCACTGTAATGGCGACGGTCATAACGATCCTCGCGACGATCATAGCGATCCTCCACACGGTCCACATGCCCCGCCACACAGGACGTGAAGCACGTGGCAACAGTCAGAGCCAGCAAGGCCATAAGTACAGCTTTCATAGTTTTCAGAAGCGTGAGTTATACGGAGTGAAACAAAGACACCCAGGAGATGCCCACCGAGCACATCAGTGAAGGGCCGGGGAGCCATCCATCTTCATGGCTCGTGCACGACACTGGGTATTCGGATCGGGCGACCTGCATCGGCTGTATCTACTCGATCATGCCTCAAATCCTCTGACGAGGAAAGCGTCACCTCTATCCAAATTCCGAAAAAATCGCCACCGCCTCCTTTGCCGCGCCTTGCACCGGCGCACGCCCCCGGTCACCATGCTCATCATGGAAATGGAAACCATCGAATGGTCCGACTTCACCAAGGTGCAACTGCGCGTTGGCAGAGTCTTGAGCGCCCAGCCTTTTCCCCAGGCCAGAAAGCCCGCCTACATCCTTCAGGTGGACTTTGGCCCAGAACTCGGAGTGAAAAAATCCAGCGCCCAGATCACGGCGCTCTACACTCCTGAGAATCTGGTTGGCCGCCTTGTCCTCGCCGTGATCAACTTCCCCAAGAAACAAATCGGCCCCATTCAATCCGAATGCCTCGTCACCGGCTTCTACAATAAAGATGGCCACGTCGTCCTGTGCGCACCTGATCAAGACGTACCCCTGGGCACGCGACTGCTTTAGTCGAGATACAATAAATTGTTCTTAGCAGGCGCAAGACATCCCCATCGCCCCTCTCATGAAGACGCCTGTGTCACTGCCCCCACAATTGGGTGGAGACCCGGTAACGGATTGTGCGCAGTTATCATGCGCCTATCTTGTGGCATGCGGATATACACTATCATCTTCACCAACGGAGACCGGAAAATCTACCAGGCTGATCGTCATGTTACAGGCAGGGATGCCTTTGTTCTCCTCCGTCAGAACGGGGAAAGACTGAGCTTTGCCATGAAGAATCTCAGAGGCTGGCAGCTCGTCTCCACCTCTACACCAGCCGGTCAACCTGTCGGCTGAAGTGGGGCTTGGGCGATGGAGCATCGGGTTCAGGCCTTCTGGCCACCGGCATTTTTTATCGCTTTCATCAGGAATCATCGTGACCGCATAGCGACCCTCATTTTTCCCAGCGCACCCTTCCCTGGCCACCTCGCGGCGTGCTCTTGGGGTAGTCTGGATTCACCTGCTGATCCTTCATCTGGACCAACGCTCCAGCATCTGGCACGGGCTGCTGGTTTATCTTCACCGCTCCCAGTTTGAAGCCCTTCACCGTGACATCACGGTCCGGCGAAAAGATTTCCACCCAGCGTGCAGGCTCCGGCCCATGCCGGTAAGTGGCAGACATGGGCCCCACCTCCACCAGCTTGAAGGCAGGCTGGGGTGTGAACAGCAGGTCCACATCCTCTATGTGCAGCCCCTCCACATTCGCGGCGATCTGCACCACCCCGGGCCGCGTGAAACGCAGTTGTTTCATCGTTATATTCTGCAGTGTGCCCACTTCCACGCTGAAATCCCTGTCCCGTCCCACCTCCAGATTGGGCTGGTCGTACAGCTTGAACTCCCGGATGTCCGTGAGGTCTCGCAGCACCACGTTGCTGATCGGGCACGCCAGCATATCTCCACTGGGGAAGCGTTTCACCCCAGGCAGCAGCCGGATGGCATCCGTCGCCTTGCTTCCAGCAGGCGCCCCCGTCACCTTCTCCACCACCACATCCCGGATGGGGCCGAACGTCGGTGTGTAGTTGCGCCACTCCCAGGCATTCAGCGCCACCAGATCATCATGCGTCACACCGGCAATGTCCCGGATCACCCCGTTCCTGGCAGGCCCGTTCACATGCACGCCATCGCGCCCATTTTCCTCGAACCGCATCCCCTCCACCTGGAACTGGCTCACATTGCCCAGATGCACCCCAAAGGACCGGCAGCGGCGGATGGTCACATCTTTCACCGCAAGCCCCTGCACGTTGCTGAACACAAACGTTCCGTTGCAATTCGGCACCGTATTGCCCACATCGGACCGGCCCGCACGATTGCCGTTCATGCTGGGCACACCCACCGCCAGCGTGGTCCAGATGCCGCCTTCAACCCCCAGATTCCTGTCGGGCACCAGATCTTCTGGAACGGGACGGTCCGAGAAGTCGCGGATGCCCCGGTTGCGCACCATGCAGGAGTTCACGCCAGGTTTGAGCCGAATCTCAGCTCCAGGCTCTGCCTTGATCGACTGGCCCGAGCCAAGCAGCAACGGCGCGTCCAGGTAATACGGCTCCTGCCGGCCCGGTATCTCCAACCGCCCATGCTTTTCAATCGCCGCCTGGAACGCATCCGTCCAGACCTCCGCCGTGACCTCTCGAACCTCCACCCCGCCCTTCCCGTCCGGCCAGTCCTCCTTCCACGTGCCGCTCCGCACCAGGGTGCCAAACTCCTCCAGAACGGCCGCAGCCGCAGGCTTCACTCCTGGAGTGCCGCTCTCAAACTCGATCAGCGACTTGCCGGGAACCACCATCGGATCCAGTTCCCACACATTCCGATACCCGTAGATGTAGAGGGTGATGTAAGTGGGGATGTTGAGACCTGCGCTGGGAAACTTTGGAGGATCAAACTCTGCCGGAAAAAGAGAGCCCGGATCCCCGACGAACGCGGGCTCATCAGGCAAATTGTTCCGGCAGTAGATCAGGATCTTGGTCGAGGTATCAGGAATCAACCGCCGAAGCGTAGCCTCTGCCATCTCCGTGTACGGCAGACTCTTGCTGCCCTTGATACGCAACCGGTCAAAATGCGCCCTGCTCCTTGCATCCAGGACGACCGTCTTCTCCTCTTTTGCCATCCCCACAAAGTCCGCCTCACTGACCCGACGCATCACCCGCAGCGCCTCCGCCTCTTGGGCCGCCTTGAGGAACGCCGTGGAATCACTCGAAGCCCCCGTCGGGACCGCTGGCGGCGGCACCTCCACCTTGGGCTGCTCGCCCATCAGCAAAAGACTGGAAGCGGAGACCAGAAACAGCCCCACCCCTGTAAGAACTCGAGAAACCCGCGTCATGGGAAAAAGCATGGCGGGAAAAGTTCGAGACGGCAAGACGCAAGCACTTGGGGCCAGGGAGCGAATGGCGAACCGAGACCTTAAAACAATCGCGAAGACTCTCGATCACAGATGCAAGCAGTCAGCCGAAGCTCCTCCTCGAAGAGGATCCGGCCACAAGCCCAACGTTGACCAGCCTCAAGCGAGTCTACGTTGGGTAACCGAGATATAGAACTCTACTCCGAGGGAGTTTCGGCGGTCTGGTGCCTACTCAAACGGCCTGTGCCGGTGAAGTCAGGGGAGCGCACGCATCTTGCGTGCTGTTTCCGGCATCTTGCCGGGAACGTCAGTCAGCGCGTGACCTCGCAACGCACAGCCGAACCCTCGCGCGATGTGGGAGTGTCGAAGCCGATGGGAAGGAAGCGGATGCGGTCGGCCTTCGCACCTGCCCCCCCTCTTTGGTAGCTACCCAAGGTTGACTCGCTTAAGGCTCGTCCAACCTTGGGCTGTGCTACAAATCCCCTTCAGGGATCAACTGTAGACTCTGGCGGACCTGTTCCTGGTAAAACCCAGATTTCGCGCAGTGGTGCGGCCACCAAGGAACCAGCCCGGCCGAAGCTCTTCCTCAAAGAGGATGGGACGACAAGCCCTACGCTGATGACCTTCCTGCGAGTCTCCCTCCCCTTGCTGACTCGGTGAAGTCGCGAGCGTTGACAACGGATCTCATTGGGTGAAAGTCCCCTCAAGTGAAAAAAAAGCTGATAGTCGTGAGCAATCCGGAGGAGATGCGCAAAGCCTTGCGCAATCTGCCCGTCGTTTCGCGGGAGGAAGCCGTACGGTCTATTTTGGCCCAGAACGGGCAAAGCACCTCTCCGAAGCAAGAGAAGCGCAACTAGCGCTCCTTGCCAATGAGCCTGAAGGATCTGCTCAATAAAATCCTGACTTCGTAGGAGGCGAGCATCGGGTCTATGTGCCAGACCCACCCACCACTGTGACCAAAGTTCCATCAGAATGGATCGCAGTACCGGAGGTGCAGAACGTGACCTTCTATCCGTCAACACGATGGGATTCTCGTCACAGATGCACACCCTCGAAATTTTCGACTTACTCCAACAGGGCTCATTGTTCCAATCGATCTGGTAGTCTCCGCAGTCCCGTTGGGAGTCACCAAAGTACTCGCAGAACCTTCAACGGAGTGGGAGTTCGACGACTAACCCTTGGACTCTAAAACGGAGTTCAAGGGCAACTCTCGCTGCCCCAATCACCCCGGACGCACCACGGCTGCCAGCATCGGGCAGTACACCCGGCGATAACTCCAGGCCAGATACACCTCCATGGCCGCAAAGAAGAGCGCGATGATCGTCCCATCCGGGACAGCAAAGACATGGAAGGCCACGATGTTCACGATCATCGGAGCCAGAAACGCCAGAGCCAGCGGCACGAAGCGATTGATCAGCAGCAACACCCCGGACACCAACTGAGTGCCCGCAATCAACGGCATCATGTACCCGGATCCCATGAGGCCCGTGAAGAGGGCCATCGCCGGTGCTGGCAGGGGAGTGTCCGGTCTGGGGATGAAGTCAAGAAAGCCATTGAGGCCGAAGACCGTAAAGCCCAGCCCATAGAAAAGACGGACGATGTGAGGAGCGATGGCTCCGAAGCCGCGTTTGGTTTCGCCATTTGCATTCATAGGACAGATATTGATTGGATTTGATAGGGGTGGATTGCTCTCAGGGACACGACATGGACGCGGCGGACCTTGCGGACGCCGCCATGCGACCCCGAAGGCTCGTCATTCCATCCCCTTGACGATTGGGGCGGGATGAGAAGGACAAATCGGTAAAAAAAGTTGTGTCGCCCCTACTGAGCGAGGCTCGCACCCCCGCCCTCTTCCTGAACTCACCAACCCTTCGTGCCTTTGTGCCTTCGTGTGAGAACATCCCGCTCCCATCCTCGCGAGCCCATGCCGATTGCCGACCGACGGCAGAGCAGACCGCTACGCCGCCCCTCGCCACCCAATCCCAATCCTGTTAATCCTCAAAAATCTTGTCAATCCTGTCTCAAGAAGGTCCCCTATTTCCCCACCGCCATCTCTTCGACGATGTTCGCGATTTCCTCGGCCGCACTGGCGTGGGAGATCGCCTGCGCCGCAGCCTTCATGTTGGCCGCCCGCTGCTCGTTGGTGGTGATCTCACGCACCACGCGGATCAGCTTCTCCGGAGACAAATCAAGCTCCGGCACCATGATGCCAGCCTTGGCCTCGTGGAAGATGCGGGCATTCAGCGTCTGGTGATCATCGGCCGCATAGGGGTAGGGCACCAGCAGGCTGGGCACCCCGAAGTACGCCAGCTCTGCCAGCGTGGAAGCGCCACTGCGGGCCAGGGCGATATCCGCGATTTTGTAGGCCAGCTCCATGCGGTGGCAGAACGCCGCGATGTGGGCATGCAGCTTGATCTCCTTGCCGTCGTAGGCGTCCGAGACTTCCTGGTAGTCTCCTGGACCCGTGATATGCAGCATCTGCACCCCCAGGGCATTCAGTTCGTCCAGGGTATGCGTCACGGCATTGTTCAGCCCGCGGGCACCCTGGCTGCCACCGATCACCAGCACCGTCTTGCGGCTGGGATCGAGACCAAAGAACGCGTAGGGATCCTCCTTCGTCTCCTCTGCCGCCCGACGGAGCGCGCTGCGCACGGGTGTCCCCACAATGCGGGTCTCCTTGTCCTTCGGGAAATATTGCGCACACTCCTGGAAACCCAGCAGCACCGTATCGCAGAACCTTGCGGTGAGCTTGTTGGCCTTGCCCGGGATGGCATTGGAATCGTGAATGAGCGTCTTGATCTTCGCGCGACGACCGGCCAGTACCGGGGCAAAGGAGGTGAAGCCCCCCATGCCCAGCACCACCTGCGTGTCGTGCTCACGGATCATTGCCTTGCACTGCTTGAGCCCGTTCCACACACCCAGCAGGAACTTGGGCATCTGTAGGGACAGCGGCTTGGGCATTGCCAGGAAAGGCATTTTTTCGAACCGCAGAGAAGCGTGCCCGCTCGAAGCCAGGGCATCGATCTTCTTCTCACTGATCAAAAGGATCACGTCATGTCCGCGGGCCTGCAACACCTCACCCACCGCAATGCCCGGGAACAAATGCCCCCCGGTGCCACCGCAGGCGATGATGATATGACGGCTCTTCCAGGGCGACTGGCTGGAAGTGGGCGTCGTGCTGCGGGATTTCGTTAGCGGCTTCGCGACGGCAGTCCCTTGAACGGCACTCTGAACAGGAGGGTTCTTGGACTTCTGGCGGTTTTTCTTATAGCGAGCCATGGGAGACCGCAGTCATACGACGACGCCGTATTTCCAGCAAGTCCTTCTTCCGTTCGTAAGGCGTTTGACGGTAGATGTTGATGAGAATTCCGATGCCAATCATGCGGAAAACAAGGCTCGATCCACCGTAGCTGACGAAAGGCAGCGGCAACCCCTTGTTGGGCAGCAGAGCCGTCGTCACCCCCATGTTCAACAAGGCTTCCAGCGCAATCGTGAGCGTGATGCCAAAGGCCAGCAGGCGGCTGAAACGGTCTGGTGCCCGGTGGGCGATGCTCATGCCTGCCGCGACGAGCAATGAGAAAGTGATCACGACAAAAAGTGTGCCGTACAGGCCGAGCTCCTCCCCTACCATGGGAAAAATGAAGTCCGTGTGAGCCTCCGGGAGGTAGAGCATTTTCTGCCGCCCGTTGCCCAAGCCCACGCCCTCCACACCGCCGGAGCCGAAAGCGATCAAAGCCCGCCACTGCTGCATGCCCAGCCCCTCTTTGTATTTCTCCAGATCCAGGAAGGCGAAGATACGCTCCACCCGGTTGGGCATGAACTTCACCACCCAGGCCAGTCCTGCCAGGCCAGCCCCCAGGACAGGGAGCAGGTACAGCAGGCGGGTGCCAGCCACAAACATCATGCCGCCCCCCAGTGCGCCGACCAGCGCCGCACTGCCCAGGTCCACCTCACCAGCGATCAGGGCGACGGTGACAAAGACCATGCACCCCGGCATGAGGAACCCCTGCTTGAACTCCCGGGTCAGCGGCTCATGCCGGGTGAACCACCCCGCCAGCAGGATGGCCACCGCCAGCTTCGCCAGCTCAGAGGGTTGCAAATTGGGCCCGCCAATGCCGAGACGCTTCAGGCTGATCCAGCGGGCGGCCCCGTTCACCTCGTCGGCAAAGAAGGGCACATAGCACAGCAGGAGCGCCACCACCGTCACGCCAAAAATCTTCCACCGCAGGCGGTACAGTCGCGGATAGGCGATGAACGCCATGACCCCTGCCGCCAGCACCCCCAGGCCCAGACGAATGATCTGGCTGCGCAGCGTGAAATACGCCTCCCCACTGGTCTCATCCAAAAAGTAGCTCGTGCTGGCCAGCATGACCAGGCCGAGCGCGCTCAGCATGCTGACGGCAAAGACGAGAACGTAAACACTGGCTCGACCCATGAAAAAAGGAAAGGGAGGGAATGAAAGGGGCGCCTTTTTGGGCGCCCCGCAGATGGTTTATTTGGCTGGAATCTTGATCATCATGCCCTTCTTCAGGCGGCTGGGATTCGTTCCCGGGTTTGCCTTGATGAGATCATTGACGTTGATCCCATTCTTCCGGGCGATTGAGTAGAAGGTGTCCCCCCCCTTGATCTCGTAGGAGCGGCCACCGCCCGTCGCCGCTGTGGGTGCGGGCTTCTCTTTCGCCGTCGCTGCCACCACAGGTGTCGCCTTCGGAGCAGGCTTTTCCTTGGGCGGGGCTTCCTGCAACTTCACAGGCGAGACTGGGGTGGCCTTCTGGGTGGAGCCACCTGAACCTGCTTTGCCAGCAGGCGGGGAATCTTCCAGCTTGGCCACACGAGCATCTGCGGGAGGCGCGTCCTGCAGAGTCACCGGCTTGGCCTTGATAAGGGTCGGCGCGGGATGGGATTCACCAGACTTGCTCTTCGTACCAGCGGACTCCCCCACCACAGCTGCCTTGAAGGACTCCGGCTGCCCTTTGCCAGCTTTGCCACTGACTTCTTTGGCAGCAGCCACGGTCGTTTCGCGGCTGGTCTGACCCGATGTCAGAGCCACTGCCGCCGCAGGAGCAGGCACCTCATCGGCCACTTCCTTGCGCAGCGGGAGTTGGAGACGGCGGCTCACATAGAGCTCACCATTCTGATCCAACTGGTTCAGGCGGATGATTTCCTCAGTGGTCGCCCCGGTCGCATCTGCGATGGACTGGACCGTGTCACCCGAGCGCACTTGATACTCGGAAAGCTCACTGCGCTTCACCAAGGATCCGGTGCTCGTTTCCGTCGTATCGCCAGGGAGAGCAGGCGCAGCCTTGCCCATGCTTGCGGCCACCGAGACCTTGGGCCGGTCAGAGACAATATTGTACAGCACGATGGCCCCAATCAGAAACACATGGAGCAGCAGCAGAAACACAAACACGCGGCCCAGGTTGCCGCTCTGCTCACGCTCCGTCCAATCCGCCTGATCCCCGTTCTCCACCGCAGACACATAATGCCTGCGGAAGCTTTCTGACGCAAAGAGGCGCCGCGTGGGTGAGAGGTTGGATTTATCATTCATAAGCGTCGCTCCTCGCGGAGTTTAATTCAAAACGGGGGTGGGCAAATTCAAAACTGCATCCCGGAACACGTTGCCGCGCTCTGCATAGCCGCTGAACATGTCAAAGGAGGAAGTTCCGGGTGAGAATACGATGGACTGTCGCGGCGCGGCGAGCTGGGTGGCGATTTCCACTGCGGCCACCACACTGGGAGCCTGCCGACAGGGCACCAGGTCCGAGAACAGGGCACTCAATTTGTCGGCAATCTCTCCTATGGTTACCAGAGCAGTCACCTTCTCTGTAATTAAGCTTCGGAAAGGTGAATAATCAAGACCCTTCTCCTTTCCGCCTGCAATTAGTACCACAGGCGCGTCCTGAGATTTCAGACAAGTTTCCAGGGCATGCAGGTTCGTCGCCTTGGAATCGTTGATATACGAGCGGCCATTCACCACGCTGACGACCTCGCAGCGGTGCCGCGCCGGCTCATAGCCACTCAGGCCCTCCAGCATGTCTTCGAAGGCCAGCCCCATCACCCAGCCGGCCGCCAGGGCCGCCATCTGGTTTTCAATGTTGTGGCGCTCATGCAGCGGCAGGTCTGAGACCCGGGCAATCTTCTCCCCGCGGAAGAGGATACGGTCATGGTAGAGCATGAAATCCGCCTCCACATCTGGCTCCGTGGTGAAGGTCACCACCCGCGGCTGGAGTTCCCCCAGAGGTTCCCCCGCCCGGATGATGGCCACATCATTGGGCGTCATGTAGTCAAAAATCCGCTTCTTAGCGGCAAAGTAAGCCTCATTGTCAGGGTAGCGATCCAGATGATCCGGCGCGAAGTTCAGCCACACCGCCACCCGCGGGCGGAAGCTGGTGATGGTCTCCAGCTGGAAGGAGCTGACCTCCACCGTGAGCAGATCATACGTCTCCCCGCTCACCGCCACCTCGCTCAGAGCATGGCCGTAGTTCCCACAGGCAATGGTCCGGTGACCGCAGCCGTTGAACATCCGCTCCATCAGCTCTGTCGTGGTCGTCTTCCCGTTGGTGCCCGTGATGGCCACTGTCGGGACCTCCTTGATAGGCCTCCAGGCAAACTCGATCTCCCCCATCAGCGGCACGCCCGCATCGGTGAAGGTCTTGGGCAGGGGCCAGCCCGCATCAAGCCCGGGGCTCGTCACCACCAGGCTGAACGCCGTCTCCGCCACCGCCGCCCGCGCCGCCTCAATGCCCAGGCGACAGTCGATGCCCTCATCCACGATGGCCTGCACGGCCTTCTGGAGCTTTACCGGATCCCCTTCATCGAAGACCACTGGCACCGCGCCCAGTTGGCGAGCCAGACGGGCAGCGCCAAGTCCGCTGCGGCCGGCACCGAGGATGGCTACATGCTGATTGGCAAGGTCGAGGTCGAGGTTGGAACGTGGGTCCATGGGTGGGAGAGGCCGTGAATCAACGCAGTTTGAGAGTCGCCAGGCCCACGAGGGCCAGAATTAACGACAGCATCCAAAAACGTACCACAACCTGGCTCTCCTGCCATCCTCCGAGTTCAAAATGGTGATGGATGGGGGCCATGCGGAAAATACGAACCTTGCGCAGCTTGAAGCTGGCCACCTGGAGCATCACAGAACCTGCCTCCATGACGAAGACGCCGCCCACGATGAGGAGGATCAACTCCTGCTTGCAGCCGATCGCCAGGGTGGGGATCGCCCCGCCCAGAGCCAGGGAGCCCGTATCGCCCATAAACATGCGCGCTGGTTGACAGTTGAACCACAGGAATCCGAAACACGCCCCCACCAGGGCCATGGCCACGATGGTGAGTTCATCCGCCATGTGGAAGTACGGGATGAGCAAAAACTTGGCAAAGTTCACATTGCTCGCCAGGTAGCAGAATCCCGCATAGGCCAGCCCCGTGCTGATGGAGCACCCCGTCGCCAGGCCATCCAGACCATCCGTGAGGTTCACCGCATTGGAGAAGCCCACGATCATCAGCGAGAAGAAGATCACCGCGAAGAAGCCCATGTCCAGGATGAGCGGCTCCTTGAAGAACGGGATGTAGAGGCTGCGATACGTCACCACCTGGTTGTCATAGGTCACCCCGCCCGGCAGCCCGTAGGCAAAGATCCATGAGACGGTGATCGCCACGGCGAACTGCCAGACCAGCTTGGTTTTGGCGCTCACGCCCTTGGAGTTTTTCCGCGCAACTTTCTCATAGTCGTCCCAGAAGCCCAGCAGACCGAGTGCCAGCGTGGTGCCCAGCACCATCCACACGATCGGGTTCCCCCAGTCCGTCCAGAGCAGGACGGAGAGAGTGAAGGTGGCCAGCATCATGACCCCGCCCATGGTGGGCGTACCTGCCTTCTTCCCGTGCAGGTCGAAGAGCTTCTGCACCTCCTCCTTGGAGCGGATGGGCTGCCCCACTTTCAGGGAGATGAGCTTCCGGATGACGCGCTCTCCAAACATAAGGGAGAGCACAAACGCCGTCAGACACGCCCCACCGGCGCGGAAGGTGTGATAGTGCAGGAGGTTGAGCAGGGAGGAGAGCAGCGTGTCTCCAACGGAGTTCCGAAATTCAGCGAGCCAGTGTATCATGATGCCGGGTTGTCGAGGTGTGTGAGCACTTGCTCCATGGCAGCAGAACGGCTTCCTTTCAACAAAACCGCGTCACCTTCGTGCAACCATTCGGTGAGGCAGGCGGCAACGGCGGCATGCGATGAGAAATTTCTATAGTCTCCCGATCCACCCGACTTCTCCGCCTGACTCGTGATGAGGGCGGCTTCTTCACCCACACTAAAGACAGCGTCCACTCCCAGCTCAGCAGCATACCCCCCCACCTCCCGGTGGCTGGACTCTGCGTGCGGCCCCAGTTCCCCCATCCGGCCCAGTACAGCCACCCGACGACCGGGAATCTGTAGCGCCGCCAGCGTCTTCAGCCCCGCCCGCATGGAGTCGGGATTCGCATTGTAGGAGTCATCCAGCACGGTGACCCCGCGCCAGAATTTCACCTGCACCCGCCCTTTGGTCAGCTGCACCTCGCCCAACGCTGCGGCGATGTCCTGCGGTACCACGCCAAAGTGCCAGCCCACGGCCGCGGCGAGCGCGGCATTGCCCACCATGTGCTCCCCGGGCACGGGCAGGTGCACAGCCACCACCACACGACCGTCAAAGTTCAGACTGAAGAAGGAGCCCCGGGCACCACTCTCCGTGAGCGTGGCCACCACATCCCCTTCCCCCACCCCAGCCAGGACGACGCGCGCATGACTGCGGGCAGCGATGGAGGAGGAAAAGTCATCATTGGCATTGAGCACCACCACGCCACCGTGCGGCACGGCTGCAGCCAGCGTGCCCTTTTCCTGGGCGATCCCCTCGCGGGACCCCATGTACTCGATGTGGGCCACGCCGATGTTCGTGATGATGGCCGCATCCGGACGGGCGATCCCCGCCAGCACGGCGATCTCACCATGGTGGTTCATCCCCATCTCCAGCACCGCGCAGTTGTCCCCCTCCTCCATGCGAAGGATGGTCAGCGGCAGCCCGATGTGGTTGTTAAAGTTCCCCAGCGTGGCACACACCTGGTACTTCTTCCGCAACACCGCAGCGACGAGGTCCTTCGTGGACGTCTTGCCGTTGCTGCCCGTGATGCCGATCACGAGCGGGTTCAAGAGTTCGCGGTAAGCACGCGCGAGTTGCTGGAGCGCCAGCAGCGTGTCCGGCACCTCGATGACACCGCAGCCCAGCGCTTCCACGTTCTCTGGCAGCCGGCTGACAATGACCGCCGCCGCACCGGCCTGGGCCACCTGCGGGACAAAGTCATGCGCGTCAAACTTCTCCCCCACCAGGGCCACAAACAGCTCCCCCGGCTGGATTTTCCGGGAGTCCGTATTGACGCTGGTACAGGTCACAGCGGGATCACCATGGACCAGGCGACCGCCGCTGTACGAGGCAATGGTTTCGAGAGTCAACGCCTTCACTGACGGTCATCCCTCCTTTGGCGTGCCTCCAGCCGCTTTTCACCCTTGATGCGGATTTCGATGTCCACCAGCTGGCGGGCCACCCTGCGGTCGTCAAAGGGATGCTTCACCCCCTGCACATCCTGGTAGGGCTCATGCCCCTTGCCAGCGATGACGACAATGTCCCCTTCCCGCGCCCCTTTGATGGCGGTGTGAATGGCCTCCTTGCGGTCGGCAATGAGGGCGTGGGCGGAGCGGGTGAACCCCTTGCGGGCGTCGTCCATGATCGCCTGAGGGTCCTCCGTGCGTGGATTGTCGCTGGTGAGGATGCTGATGTCGCTGTGCTCCTCCACCGCGCGTGCCATGAGCGGCCGCTTCAGACGGTCGCGATCACCCCCACAGCCAAAGACCGTGATGATCCGCTCCGGGCGTAGCGCCCGTGCCGTGGACAGGGCATTGACCAGGCCGTCCGGCGTGTGCGCATAGTCCACAAAGACGTGGAAAGAGTGATTGTCCGGCGTGACACGCTCCATCCGCCCCGGGATCTGGGGGGAGGACTGCATCGCCTTCACCGTATCGCGCAGATTGCAGCCCATGCCATGGGCCGCAGCCAGAGCCGCCAGGGAGTTGTACACGTTGAACTGGCCGATCTGCGGGATGCGCACCAGCAGGGAGCGCCCCTTGTGCTCCAGCTCGAAGCTGGTGCCAGTGAGATCATAGCGGGGGTTCACCGCACGATAGTCGGCCGCCACACCCAGACCATAGGTGACCAGGCCGGGGTGCTCCTTGTGCGCATCCACCAGACGACGACCCCAGATGTCGTCCACATTGATGACGAGCTTGCCACTGCGGGAGGCCGCCGTGGAGGAGAAGAGCTTCGACTTCGCCTTGAAGTACTCCTCCATCGTCCCGTGGTAGTCCAGGTGGTCCTGGCTGAGATTCGTGAAGACTGCTGCGGCAAAGGGCACGCCGTGGGTGCGGTGCTGGTCAATGGCGTGCGAGGAAACTTCCATCGCCACCGCCACGCAGCCGCGGTCACGCATTTCGGAAAGCAGCCCCTGCAGCTCCAGTGACTCCGGCGTGGTGTGCGTGGCAGGCTTCAGATCCCCACCCACGTCATACACCACCGTGCCCAGCAGTCCGCAGCGACGATGCGCGTGATTCAACAGGTGATGCAGCAGAAAGGCGGTGGTGGTTTTGCCATTGGTACCCGTCACGCCGCCCACAGCCATGCTCCGGGCAGGGTGCCCCTTGTAGGCTGCCGCCATCTCGGCCAGCGCCACGCGTGCATTCTTCACATGCAGCCAGGTCACGCTGCAGTCTTCCGGCGGAGCAGTCTCGGCCACAATGGCCACCGCCCCCTCAGCCAGGGCCTTGGGGATGAAGTCATGCCCGTCCGATTTCACACCCCGCAGGGCAAAGAACACAAAGCCAGGCTTCACCAGGCGGGAGTCATAGGCCAGGCCGGCCACTTCCACGTCCAGGCCACCGCTGATGACCGGTTTATCCAGACCCTCGATAAGATCGCGCAAAATGGTCATTGGGCACCTCCGTTGCTCAGCGGGGATAACTCCCGCTGGACGGCATGAGCGACCGCCATGGTATGAAGACTTTGTTTCATGAGTTGTGAAAAGATGGGTGCAGCCAGCTTGCCGCCGTAGAGTTCTTCCGGGGCGCCATGAGGGTCATCCACCACGATGATGGCACAGAGCTCGGGCTTGTCCGCCGGGGCGAACCCGGCAAAGGAAACACAATAGTGCCCGTCCTCATAGCCGCGGCCGTCCTCCCGGCGACGCTGGGAGGTGCCGGTCTTCCCCGCCACGATAATGTCCTCGATCCCCGCCTGCTTGCCGGTGCCCTTCTGGCCCTGCACGACCTCGATCATGGCCTGCCGCATCTGCTCAGCGGTACGCGGGGTGCACACCTGCCGCACCACTTCCGGCTTCAACCGGCGGATCACGTTGCCCTTCTCATCCTTCACTTCCTTGATGAGCTGGGGCTTCATGAGATTACCGCCGTTGGCAATCACGCCCACCGCCATCGTCATCTGCAGCGGGGTCACCGTGACGGCGTGCCCCATGGCCATGCGGGAGAAGGTCAGCCCGTCCCAGGCTTTGCGCGGCCACACCGTGCCGGTAATTTCGCCCGTCAGTTCAATGCCGGTCCGCTGGCCGAAGCCGAAGTTCCTCACATACTCAAGGTACTTGTCATCGCCCAACCGCAGCGCCAGCAGATACGCCGCCCGGTTGCTGCTCTGTGCAAAGGCGTTCAGCACCGTCACCGGCCCGTTCACGTGATCCTTGATTCGCTGGGAGGCGAAGACCTTCAGACTGGGATCCACGTTGATCGTCTCACCCAGCCCGACCACCTTGCGATCCAGAGCCCCGGTGTAAGCCACGACCTTGAAGACGGAGCCCGGCTCATACTGCGCACTCACCGCGGGATTGGCGATGATGCCCTTCATCGTCTCACGATCAATGTGCGGACGGCTGGCCATCGCCAGCACCGCCCCGGACTTGGGCTCGATCAAGACGGAAGTGATCCGCTTGGGCTTGTACTGCATGAACGCCTGCTCCAGCACCTGTTCCATCGTGTCCTGCAGATGCATGTCGATGGTCAGCGTCACTTCATGACCATGTCGGGGCTCCTCCCCCTCACCGCGGAAGGAGGTGATCTCGCGTCCCTTTCGGTCCTTCTCGATCCACTGGAAGCCATCCGTACCGGTCAGCTCCGTGTTGAGCACCGCCTCCACCCCCTCGCGCCCGATCTGGATGTGCTTCTCCCGCTTGCGCCCCCCCGGGCCATCCTCCTCCAGCACGGTCTTTTCATTCACATAACCCAGCACATGGGTCAGGCGCTCTTCGCTCGGGTAGAAGCGCCGCACGCTTGAGCGCAGGCTGATGGCGTAGATGTTCCCCTCTTTGAGCCGCACCTTCCAGATGTCAGCGGTCTCAGTGGGCAGCCCCTTGATGAGGGGAAACTCGATGCGCTTCTCATCGGCCATCTGCAGGGCCAGATCGGCCGGCACCGGCTCACCTGTTTCATTCAACGTGGCGGTGACCACCGTCGTGACGTGCTCGCGATACTGGGAAATCACGTCCTCGGGCTTCATGCCGTTCACCACTTCAGTGAGCGGTCGCTTCAGAAGCCGCGCCAGCCGGGTGCGCACATCATTGAGATCCCGCAGGTGCTGCGTGTTCACCCAGACCTCATGCACCAGCTTGTCATGAGCCAGCAGCTCGCCATTGCTGTCGCGAATGACCCCGCGCATGGCTGGCAGCACCACACGCTGCTTCAGCATGCCCTCACCCCGGCGCGCCCACACGTCATGATCCACCGCCTGCAGCCCGTACAACCGGAACGCCACCCCGCCAAAGGCGGCCAGCAGCAGCACCAGCATCACCGCGATGCGGTGGGGCACCCATCGGTTCACATCGTGCGTTGGGGAGTCAGGAGCGTTCATCGGCGCAGCGGTTTGCCTGTGGCAGGCGTGATTTCTGGGTCGGCGGGAAAAGGAGTGACAGGTTCAGCAACAGGGATGGCCGCAGGGACATGGTCCGGCGCGGGGGGAACCTTGATGATGCTCTCGGGCTGGATGTTTTTCAACCTGGAGCGCTGACTTGTGAGACGATCCGTCAGGTTTTTTCGGGAGAGTGCCTCCCCCACCTTCATGTCCAGGGTGCGAATCTCCTGCTCCAGAGCCGAGATTTCCCGCTCCACCTGCTCCTGCTGGCGGCCGATCGCGTAGGTCCGGTTCTTCGTAAAAATATGCAGCAGCGCCGCCGTGCCCACGGAGATGGCGATCACCACGAGCAGGAAAGCCACCCCGGAACGCCGTGGTGTGGCGCGATTTCGAGGGAGGCTGAGCTCGGGTTCTTTCATTGGGGCAGTTTTTCGGCGGTGCGGAGTTTGGCGCTGCGGGAACGGGGGTTGCGTTTGACCTCCTCGTCTGTGGCCTCCTGGGGCTTGCGGTGCAGCAGCCTCAGGCAATGCTCCGGATTGCGGCGGGGCTCCGGCCACTCCGGGCGGTCCAGCCACTCCGTGGAAAGACGCTGGAAAGCCTGCTTCACCATGCGGTCCTCCAGCGAGTGGAAGGAAATAACCGCCAGCCTGCCTCCCGGCTTCAGCCAGGCGGGTGCCGCATGCAGAAAGTCCGCCAGTGCCGCCAGCTCGTCATTGACCGCGATGCGCAGCCCCTGAAACGTGAGCGTGGCGGGATGGGTCTTGCCCCGGCGGGGAATCACGCCCGCAATGGCCGAGGCCAGGTCCGACGTGGTGGTGAAAGGCCTCTGCTCCCGGCGCTGCACCAGGGCCCGCACAATGCGGCGCGACTGGCGCTCCTCGCCATACTCCCACAGGATGCGCTCCAGCTCCGCCGGCTCATCCTCATTCACCAGATCCGCCGCCGTACGGCCGCCCCCGGTGTTCATCCGCATGTCCAGCGGTCCCTCATGCATGAAGGAGAACCCACGGGAGGCCACATCCAGTTGGTACGAGGAAACTCCCAGGTCCACCAGAAGCCCATCCAGCGCCGTGATGCCCAGCGCTTGCAGCACCGCGGGAAAGTCGCGAAAGTTCGACTGCACACTCCGGAACTGGCCCGTGGCGGCATACGCTTTGAGCCGCTCCCCCGCGTGGCTCAAGGCATCGGTGTCCTGATCCAGGCCAATGACCTCCGCTCCAGCCTGCAGCAACAGGGAAGTGTGCCCCCCGCCTCCCAGTGTGCCATCCAGGATGACCTTGCCAGGCGCTGGAGCAAGAGCCGCCACCACCTCAGCCGGCAGCACTGGCAAATGGTAACCCGTGCCTCCGCCTGCGTCTGCTCCGGTGGGGGAGGCGTCGGCGATGGGAGAAGAACTGGGCTGGGCGGTCATTGAAACGTCAGTTGGGAGCCAAATGGCGAAAAAAGCCCCGTCGCTTAACGTCTCTTAGATATCAGGACTTGGCCAATTTGGCAATGACGGATAATGCCCCTTCTTGACCGGATTTCGACCGGAAATGCAGGAACTTTTTGCCCCCCACCCCGGAGGGAGCCGCGCCAGCTCAGAATCCGGGCAGCGGATTGATCCTGGCCCGCTCAGGTGCCGTCAGTGGCGCGTCAGCCTTCCTGAGATAAGCCGCACGATTTTCCGTCAACCACTCGCGGGTCATAATCCGGAGTTCCGTCACGGTCATCCCGGCTTTTGCGCCAGGGATCTCCCCCATCGCCGCCAGACGGGTCCGGTCACTGGAGAGACGATACTCATTGGCCCCCAGCTTGAGGGAGCCGCTCCAGGGGCCCTCACCGGCATTCGCCGCCACCAGGGACTCCACCTCGTTGGCCAGCATCTTCACCTTGCGGTAGCTGATCTGCCACGCCTTGCTCTCCCGGTACTCAATGATGACCGTGACCCCGGACTTGCTGAAGACCAGGGACTCGGGATCACTGGCCGCCAGGATGGCCGACCGACGCTCGATCACAGGGCCATAGCGCTCCATGCACTGCTCCACCGTCTCCCCCAGTCTCGCCTCCGCGACCGTGGCGAACGACGTGGTGGCAAGGAACAGCAGGGCGCAGAGCTTCAGCTTCATTGAGATCATCCGTAAGTGAAACGCCCCCAGTCTGTCAAGGTTGCGCAACCGGGCAATCTTGTTTCCCCATCTGCCCCTGCCCAGCAGAGTACAGATGGTGCTTTTTCCCGGGTTCCGTCTTGTGTCTTGTGTCTTCTGGTCTTGTGTCTCTCCATGACATCAGACAGCGTCAACTGGGAGGCCGTGCGGGCCGATTTCCCCATCTTGCACCAGGAGGTGCGGGGGAATCCGCTCATCTATTTCGACAGCGCCGCCAGCTCCCAGAAACCGCGGCAGGTCATTGATGCCCTCAGCCGCTATTATGAGCACGATAACGCGAACGTGCACCGTGGGCTCCATGAGCTGAGCTCCCGTGCCACCGATGCCTTCGAAGCCGCCCGCAGCAAGGTCGCCAAGTTCCTGAACGCCGCCAGCGCGGATGAGATCATCTTTACCCGCGGCACCACAGAGGGCATCAACCTCGTGGCCCAGGCCTATGGCACCCGCTACGTGAAGGAGGGGGACGTGGTCCTGCTCACGGAGATGGAGCACCACAGCAACCTCGTACCCTGGCAACTGCTGGCCGAGCGCACCAGCGCCACCCTGCGCTTTGTCCCCGTGCTGGAAGACGGCACCCTGGACCTGGGCAAGCTGCCCGAGCTGCTCACGCCCGAGGTGAAGATCTTCTCCTTCACCCATATCTCAAACTCGCTGGGCACCGTCAACCCAGTGGCAGATCTGTGCCGTGCCGCCCGTGCGGTGGGAGCCCTCTCCGTAGTGGACGCCGCCCAGAGCGCCGGGCACCTGCCCGTGGACGTGCAGGCTCTCGGTTGCGACTTCCTCGCCCTCTCCGGGCATAAGATGTGCGCCCCCACCGGCATCGGTGCCCTCTACGGTCGGGCCGAGGTTTTGGAGAAAACCCCTCCCTACCATGGCGGCGGGGAGATGATCGTCAGCGTCTCGCTGCACAAGAGCACCTATAAAGAGGCCCCGCACCGGTTTGAAGCAGGCACCCCCAACATCGCAGGTGCCGTGGGACTCGGCGCCGCCGTGGACTACCTGGAGAGCATCGGCCGGCAGAACATCGCGGAGCACGATAGCACCCTCGTCAGCTATGCCCAGCAGCGCATGGAGGCAGACGTGCCCGGCATCCGCATCATCGGCCCCCGTGATCGCAGCGGGCTCGTCGGGTTTGTCATGGAGTCCGCGCATCCGCATGATCTCACCACCTATGCCGACCGCTACGGCCTCGCCCTCCGCGGCGGGCATCATTGCAACCAGCCCCTCATGAAGAAGTTCAGGCTGCCCGGCACCTCCCGCGCCAGCTTCTACTTCTACAACACCAAGGAGGAGATCGATCGCATGATCACCATCCTCCAGGAGGCCGCCCGATTCTTCAGTTGATCGAAGCCGATCCGCGGATTCCTTCTCTTCCTTTCTCTCCTCCCTCCATGATCCCCAACTCCGACCTTGAAGAACTCTACCAGCAGGTGCTGCTGGACCACTCCCGGCGCCCGCGCAACTTCGGTGAGCTGACCGAGGCCGACGCCACCGAGGCAGGCGAGAAGGTGGTCAAGGTTCAAGGTGACAACCCCTCCTGTGGCGACGAGATCGTGGTCTCCGTGAAACTGGCGGACACCGGACTCAAGCTGGCCGACATCAAGTTCACCGGTCAAGGCTGCGCCATCAGCCAGGCCTCCGCCTCGCTCATGACGATCAAGACCAAGGGCCGCAGCCGGGCCGAGGTGGAAGAACTCATCGCCGCCTTTCACGACCTCATCACCAAGCAGACGGAGAATCCGCCAGACATCCTCGGTGATCTGCAACTCCTCCAAGGCGTCTGGCGCTTCCCCCAGCGCGTGAAATGCGCCACCCTCGCCTGGCGCGCCCTCGAGCAAGCCCTGCGAGAAGGCTCTGCGGGCGTCGTGACGACTGAGGTCGAAGGGTAGCAGGAGCCCCGCGCACCCGCGCATGGGGGAGCGCACGCATCCTGCGTGCCCCCTTCTGCATCCTGCGGAAGGGCCCGCCCGGTGAAGCAGCGATCAACCTACGCTGCAACACCTTGAGCGCGCCGCCCCCCGCGCATCCGGGCATTTGCCATTAGGGGGGGAGCACAGGCGACTGGTCTGCTGCAAGGTCAGCTCGCCCGAAGCTCAGTAGCACTCGAACCCGATGCCGGAGGCATCAAAGCCATTAGACGCCATGAGGTTGAAGGAGCGTAGCGACTGACACCTCCGGAAGATGAAGATGAGTATTGCATCCCGGAGCGGATGCCAGCGACGTCCCTTTGCCTGCGCAGGTTGCAGTTCAACCTTGGGATCGGGGGGAGAAAGGAAATCAGGTGTGGAGGCCGCAACCTCCCTCTCCCTCCCCGCCATCATCACCACCCCCACGACCGTCACCCGAGTCCTCCCACGCCACCAAGAGCCGGGACGACTCTTCCACCTTCCCTTCGGCGAAGTTTCGTAGTTTCCTGCACCCACTTCCACCACATCACGCCGCCTGACGTCCCCGGCAAGATGCCGGGAACTGCACGCAAGATGCGTGCGCTCCCCACCATCCCACCATCCCACCATCCCACCATCCCACCATCCCACCATCCCACCATCCCACCATCCCACCATCCCACCACTCCACCACTCCACCACTCCACCACTCCACCACTCCACCACTCCACCACTCCACCACTCCACCACTCCACCACTCCACCACTCCACCACTCCACCACTCCACCACTCCATCACTCCATCACTCCATCACTCCATCACTCCATCACTCCATCACTCCATCACTCCACCACTCCACCACTCCACCACTCCACCACTCCACCACTCCACCACTCCATCACTCCATCACTCCATCACTCCACCACTCCACCACTCCACCACTCCACCACTCCACCACTCCATCACTCCATCACTCCATCACTCCATCACTCCATCACTCCATCACTCCATCACTCCATCACTCCATCACTCCATCACTCCATCACTCCATCACTCCATCACTCCATCACTCCATCACTCCATCACTCCATCACTCCATCACTCCATCACTCCACCACTCCACCACTCCACCACTCCACCACTCCATCACTCCATCACTCCATCACTCCATCACTCCATCACTCCATCACCCCATCACTCCACCTCCCCGCCCCTCCTCATCCGCCAGCCCTCAAACACGGCCAACATCAACAGCACTCCCGCCAATCCCAACATCACACTCGACCTCGACCACGCCGTGGCCGCGCTGATTTCTTGGGCGGCGATGGCCATGCCAAAGAAGATCAACACCGCCAGCACCCGCGCCTTCCGTCGCGCCACTTTCCCCGCTGGACCGCCCACAAGTTGACTGGGCGTCAAACGGCGCTCCTTTCCCCACGCAGTGGAGCACAGATACAGCAGATGCATCTTGCGCCACAGCGGGTACCCCAGCAATCCGAGCACCAGCACCAGCCCGGCTGCCAGCCATCCCGTCGGACGAGGCATCCAGATGAACCCGATGAACACCGGGAGGAAAAACGTCGCCACATTCCACAGAGAGAACATACCCCCTAGCAGAGCGAACTCCCGCCGCTCTGTGGGCGTCAGGTGTTGCAGCACCTCCGAAACAACGGGCGAACCCGCCAGCAGTTCCATCACCGAGCGCCGCCCCTTGCGCGCCGCCCCAGGTTGTTGGGGGCTTCCCCCCCCTTCCTCCCTCTCCATCGCCGCCGCCACCGTCTCCACCTGCGTCCTGAACTCCGCCGCAGTGGGAAACCGCAACTCCGGAGTGTGCTCCAGGGCCCGCAGCACTATTTCATCAATCCGAATGTCCACCTGCACCTTGCGGGACGGCGGCTCCAGCCTTTCGCCGGGACGTTCACCGGTGAGCAACTCATAGAGCACCACCCCCAGGGAGTAGATGTCAGCCCGATGATCCGTCATCACCCCCTGCTCCTTCGCCTCCGGTGCAGCGTAAGCCGGTGTCCCCATCCCCAGCGTCGCCGAGGTGACGCCCCCCTCCTCAACAACGGCCTCATCACCCGTCACCATCTTGGCGATGCCGAAGTCCGTGATCTTCACGCGCCCCTCCTTGTCCACCAGCAGGTTCTCCGGCTTGATGTCCCGATGCACGATCCCGTGCTCATGAGCACATTGCAGCGCCTCACACACCGGCGGAACGATCGCGAGAGCCTCCTTGGGCGACAGCCGCCGCGTCTGGATGAGCTGTCGCAAATTCACCCCATCCACAAACTCCATGATCAGGTAATAAAAACCCTGCGTCTCTCCAAAGTCATGCACCGCGACAATATGCGGATGATTCAGCCGCGCCAGAGCCTGCGCCTCACGCTCAAATCGAAACGCGAAATCCTCATCCCCCACCCGCTCTGGAGCCAGCAACTTCAGCGCCACCAACCGGTTCAACGACTTCTGACGAGCTTTGTAAACCACCCCCATGCCTCCGCGCCCGAAACACTCCAGAATCTCCAGTTGTGGGAAATAAGGTGCCAGTTCCTCAGGTGTCAACGTGGGCAGCGGAGCCGACTCTCCCCCGTGAGTCTGGGTTGGCTCCAGCACCTGGCCCATCAGGCAGGCAGGACACAACCCCTGGGGAGCCTGGGCATTTACCAACGGCTTCCCACACTTGGGGCAGTTTGTTTTGATCTCTCTCGATGATTCACTCATACCCGGTCCTGACGCGTCGATTCCAAATCATCACCGAAAAGTTTCATCCATCCAGAAGAGCACGATACAATGCCTGGAGCTCCACCTCCACCATCGCAGAGTCCCCCACCGTTCCCGCCACCTCCTCGCGCACCCTCTGGCGGAAACGCCTCTTCAATCGGTGCACCGCCATGCGAAAAGCAGGAAGACTCAGACCCGCCTGGAGGGCCAGGCCGGATTGTTCGCCATACCCGCCCTCACCCATCAGCAGAGGCTTCACCTCCTCAAAGAACGGCCCGTTGCCCTGCAGCACGCATTCATCGCGCAGACGATCCAGTGCATGCGAGAGCAGCGTGACCGCCCACTGCTTGTCGTACTGCGCATCCGGAGAAGGCTGCGCGGGATCCACCACGTTTGCCATCTCCTCGCCTTCATAGTCCACCGCGATCCAGCCCGCCCCACGCTTCATGGTGTGCGCCGCCATCCGGTGATGAGACAGAAAATGCTTCACCGCCCCGAGCAGATAGGACCGGAATCGCCCGCGAGCCGGATCCACCGCCTCCATGGTGCCACCCCGCAAAACTTGCGCAAAGAAAGCGTGCGCCATCTCCCGGGCCGCATCCGCATCGCGCAACTCACAGCGCAAAAATGCCACCACCGGCTCGTAGTACGCTTCGCAGAGCTCCGCCAACGCCACCCGCCCCTCCTCAGAAGGGGACTTCGCCAGACACACCCGCGTCCACCGGGTGCTGTGAAATCCCAGCCCACTGCGTAAAGCAGGCGCTGTTGCGGTGGAAGGAATCGGTTCAGTCATGGTCGGATACAGGCCCCCTGACACATTGCAGGAGAACTATCACGCAATGAAAGGAAAAAAAGATGGCCTCAGTGCCCGGGGAGCTCGGGGAGCGCACGCATCCTGCGTGCTGTTTGCGGCATCTTGCCGCGAACGTCAGTCAGCGCATGACATCAGGTCCAACTGACGTGGGGGTGTTGATGGCGGTGGGGAGAAAGCAGATGCTGTCGGCCTTCCCACCTGATCATCGTCCTGGGAGGTCCCCAACGTTGACTCGCTTAGGGCTCGTCCAACGTTGGGCTGTGTTAGAGATCCCCGCTGGGGATCTGCTTCGATCTGGGGCGGCCGCCTCAAGGCTGGTTCCTTGGCTTCCACCCCAAAACGCGCGCGGTTGGTCCGTTCTCCTCACGCCGACAACTACGGCCGACATGGGTGGTCGCACGGCAGAAGGCTAGCTCAAACAGCTTCTGTATCCGCACTCACCCCGATGGCTCACGCCTTAACTCTCACCCACAGGTGTTTGATCACCATCCATCCAGCGCCCCTGTATTTGTCCACGTGAGGAGGCACTAGCTGAAGCGTCTGCAGGTTTCGCCTTCTCGCCACGTCATCAACCTTCGAAAGACTCAGGCACTCTTCCACTTTCCCTTCGACGACCTTTCGTAGTTTCCAGCACCCCCTCCTCTCCGTAACGCGCTGACTCACCCCATCACCCCATCACCCCATCACCCCACCACTCCACCACTCCACCACTCCACCACTCCACCACTCCACCACTCCACCACTCCATCCTCCGCCCCGCCCCGTCCCGCTCCACACCTCCTTCACCAAACCCTCACAACTCCTTCACGCCGAATTCACACCTCAGGACTTCCCACCGCATCGCCGCTTCGGCATGCTGGCGGGAGCCCGATGAAACAACCTCCGCCTGCCACCCTCCCCAAGCGCACCTGCCATCCGGCGGGGTGGCGGGTGTTCTTTGGTTGCGTGACACTCTACCTCTCCGGCTTCTATCTGGCGGACCTCGTGCTCCTCGCCAGCTCCTCAGGTTCGTGGAGCAACATTGGCTTCACCCTCCGCCAGGCTCCGGGCCCGCTGATTCACGGGATCGTCCCCGCATTGGGATCGCTCATCTGCCCGTTGGGACTGACCTTCCTCTTCCTCCCCCTGGCGCTGCACTGCCGCCGCCGATTCCTGATCGCCGTTGCCGGCCCGCTCCTGGCACTGACCGTGATCATGATCTGGTCTCAGATTCGCGAGCCTCACACCTCCCGGAGACGGATCGAGCGCCTCTGCAAAACCCCTCTGCCGCAGAAGCATCGGAACTACCTTGCCTATCACCCTTTGGGGAGCACCACCTTCACATACGCGATGGTGGGCATCAGAGAGTATTGCTCCTTCGAGATCGATCCCGAGTCCCTGCGTGAGTTCGTCGGGTCACGGCAGCCTTCCCGAGAACGGCAAGTGCGATTGCAAACGTCGCCCTACCGCGTCGGAGATCTTCCTCCGGAACTGGGCTGCGATCCGCTGGATCCCGATGCCTTGTTCTATGAACTGAGTGCCGGGGCCGACCTGATCGTCCTCCCCGGTTCACCCCGGGTGTTGATCGTCTGTTTCCAGTATGCGCGCTGAAACTGCCCACACGCCCTCAAACGGTGCCACTCACACCGCCTTCACTTTCCCGCTGTAACTTCCCCACCCCACCCGCCGTCTTGTCCCCTGCATGAATCTCCTCCATCGCGGACTGCTGCTGGCCCTGCTCCTGCCCACACTCCCCATCGTCGGAGCCCCTCCTGTCACCAATCAGGTGATCCTGGAACGGATCGGCGATCATCCCATCGAGGCCCACTTCGACCTTCCCTACGCGGGCAACACCCATCCCCGGCAGATGGTGGACTTGTACGTCCCCAAGAATCGCACCGTCACCACGCCCCTCCCAGTGGTCGAGTTCATCCACGGCGGGGCCTGGATCGGCGGCGATCGCAAAAGCGCCGCCGGAGCTCTGGGCGGCCTTTTGCTCAACGGCAACTACGCGGGCATTTCCGTAGGCTACCGCATGAGCACCGAGGCCAAGTGGCCGGCGCAGATCTATGACTGCAAGGCCGCCATCCGGTGGATTCGCGGGAATGCCGCCAAGTACAACCTCGATCCCGACCGCATCGCCGTCTGGGGAGGATCCGCAGGCGGGCACCTCACCTCCCTGTTGATTCCTCTTACCAACGGCGGCCACAACTTCCACACCGATGAGCTCAACAAACGCATCTTCCAGTATCTGGAGTGGCAGCTCCGCGGCGTGAAATCGGAGATTTCCACCGAGCCCATTCTGGTCGGGCCGTAGAGCCGACGGCAGCTCTCGAAGTTTATCCCTGAAGGGGATATCTACCTCAGCCCAAGGTTGGACGAGCCCTAAGCGAGTCAACCTTGGGTACCGGCATGAAGTTGATCAGGTGTGGAGGCCCACGTCACCCACTCCCCCCCTATCACCTTCAGCACCTCCATGCCCCTCCCCCTCCGCAACCAAGAGCCGAGACGGCTCTTCCACCTTTCCTCCATCACTCCATCACTCCACCACTCCATCACTCCATCACTCCATCACTCCATCACTCCATCACTCCATCACTCCACCACTCCATCACTCCATCACTCCATCACTCCATCACTCCACCACTCCACCACTCCACCACTCCATCACTCCATCACTCCATCACTCCATCACTCCATCACTCCATCACTCCATCACTCCATCACTCCATCACTCCATCACTCCATCACTCCATCACTCCATCACTCCATCACTCCATCACTCCATCACTCCATCACTCCATCACTCCATCACCCCATCACCCCATCACCCCATCACCCCATCACCCCATCACCCCATCACCCCATCACCCCATCACTCCACCACTCCACCACTCCCTCCCCCCTTCCGCATTCGCCTCCCCGCCCTGACTTTTTGTGACGGCTTCTTACGCATTTATCTCATCAGCCCCTCAAATTAGCCCGTTTTATCGCCTCTCCGCCGGGCATCCCTCCGCACCACGCCAGATCACGCCTGCTGATTCCGTATCTCTGTCCTGATGGACAGACAGATTCCGCAACGGCCTTTCCCCAGCCCAAGATGCAACCACCCACACCCCTCCGTGGGGCAACTGGGCTTCATCGCGACAGCGCTGTTCTGTTTCACGCTGACCTCCCCTGCCGCTGAGGCCACCTCCCAGCCGCCCAAGTCCACCGCGCTCAACTTCATCAACGACATCGAGCCCATCCTGACCAAGGCAGGATGCAACTCCGGCGGATGTCATGCCAAGGCGGGCACCGGACAGCGCGGATTCCGCCTCTCCCTGCTCGGCTTCGAGCCCCAGGAAGACTACGAATACATCGTCAAAGAGGGCAAGGGCCGCCGCGTTTTCCCCGCTGCGCCAGAGCAGAGTTTGCTGGTGCTGAAGGCCGCCAATATTGTCCCACACGGCGGTGGCAAGAAACTGGACCCCGCTTCGCACGAGTACGCCACCCTCGTCCGCTGGATCCGCGAAGGCATGGCCTACGGCCGCCCTGAGGATGCCAAGCTCGCCAGCATCGCCGTGGAGCCTGCCGTCTTGTCCATGAAGGCCAAGACCACGCAGCAGCTCAAGGTCACCGCCCGCTTCACCGATGGCTCGACACGTGACGTCACCTCCCTGTCCCTCTATGAAGCCAATGACAAGAGCATGGCGGAGACGACCGAGGAAGGACTGGTGACCGCCCAGGACATCCCTGGCAACGTGGCAGTGATGGTGCGCTATGCCGGGCAGGTCTCCGTCTTCAGCGTGACCATTCCCTTGGGAGCTCCCGTCGATACTCTGCCGCCCGCGAAGAACTTCGTGGATGAGCATGTCTTTGCCAATCTCAAGCGCATCGGCATCCCGCCTTCGCCTGTAGCTGACGATGCCACGTTCCTGCGCCGCGTCTCGCTCGATATTGCCGGACGCCTCCCCACGCTGGGGGAGGTCCAGGCGTTCCAGACCTCCCAAGCACCGGACAAGCGGGATCAAGCCATCGAGTCGCTCTTGAGCAGCCCGGACTATGCCGACTACTTTGCGAACAAGTGGACGGCCCTCCTCAAGAACAAGCGCGATGACGCGGCCGATATTACCGCGAACTTTGCCTTCCACGCCTGGATGCGGGACAGCCTCCTGGCCAACCGTCCCTATGACGACATTGTGCGCCAGATCCTGGCCGCCACGGGCACCATTGTCTCCAATCCCCCCGTGGCCTGGTACAAGCGGGTGAAGGAACCCCACCTGCAGCAGGAAGATGTGGCGCAGCTCTTCCTGGGCGTGCGCATGCAGTGCGCGCAGTGCCATCACCATCCCTTTGAGCGCTGGAGCCAGCAGGACTACTACAGCCTCTCCGCCTTCTTCAGCCAGGTGGGTCGCAAGCCCACCGCGATCGCCGGAGAGGATCTCATCTTCCACAAACGGGGCACGGCCCAGCTGGAGAACAAGAAGACCCGCACGCCGGTGAAACCTGCCGCGCTGGGCGGCCCCATCCTGGACATCGCCCCTGATGATGATCCACGTCTGCAACTCGCCGACTGGATGGGTGCCAAGGACAACCCGTTCTTCGCCACCGCCCTGGTGAACCGTTATTGGAAACACTTCTTCAAGCGTGGACTCATCGAACCCGAGGACGATATCCGCGATTCCAATCCCGCGACCAATCCTGCCCTCCTCAGTGACCTGGCCAAACACTTCGTCGAAAGCGGCTTCGACCTGAAGGAGGTCGTGCGGGTCATCACCCGCAGCCAGGCCTACCAGCTCAGCGCCATGCCCAATGATCACAATGCCGTGGACCGGCAGAACTTCTCCCACTTCTACCCCAAGCGCATGCAGGCAGAGGTCCTGCTGGATGCCATCAACCAGGTAACAGGTGCCCAGTCCGACTTCGCCGACCTGCCACCCGGCACCCGCGCCATCTCACTGCCGGACAACAGTTACAACCGGGCTTCCCCTTTCCTGAAGGTCTTCGGCCGTCCTGAGGGGGCCAGCGTGTGCGAATGCGAGCGGGTGCAATCCTCCAGTCTGGCCCAGAGCCTGCACCTCATGAACGCTGCGGATGTGAAGGCCAAGCTCGCCACCAGCAACGGTCGCGCAGACCGCCTGAGCAAGGCGGAGAAGTCTGTGCCCGACCGCATTCGCGAGCTCTATCAGGCGGCCCTCTCCCGCGAGCCCACCGCTGAAGAAATTCGACTCAGCGAGACCCACCTGCTCAAGCCGCGACTGGATGCGCAAGACAAGCCGCTCCCGGCAGCACAAGCCCTCAAACAGGGCTACGAAGACCTCATCTGGGCGCTCGTGAACACCAAAGAGTTTCTCTACAACCACTAACCGCTCCCCTATCATGATCAGCAGGCACCTGTCCCTTCCCACTCTGGGCGTCGCGGTCTCCGTATGGTTCGCAGCGTCTCCGCCCTCCCACGCGCAGCAGGTCACCCTGCCGCTGCCCCGACTGCTCACCCTCATGCCCATGGGTGCCCCTTCCGGTGGGTCCGTGGAAATCACTCTCACAGGAGAAAACCTGGAGGAAGTCACAGCGCTGCTGTTCTCCACCCCGCAGGTCACCGCCCGCCCGGTTGCGGGTGCCGACGGGTCCCCCGTGCCCAACAAGTTCCTCGTCTCCGTGGCCCCAGGCACCCCTGCCGGTGTGCATGATGCCAGAGTCCTCTCCAGGCTGGGCATCTCCTCCGTCCGGGCCTTTGCCGTAAGCACTCTTAAGGAAATAACCCGCACCGCGGCCAACAACACCGTGGAGACGGCCCTGCCGCTGGAGCTCGACTCGATCTGCAACGCCAGCATGACGAAACGGGCGGTGGATCACTATGCGTTCCAAGCCCGGCAGGGACAAGCCATCGTCGTGGATTGTGCGGCGGCAGGCATCGATTCCCGGCTGACGCCCGTGGTCGTCATCGCCGATGCCCAGGGGCGGGATCTCCTGGTGAACCGCACGGGTGGCCGTCTGAACTTCACGCCCCCGGCCGATGGTCGCTATCTCATCAAGGTGAATGACCTCACCTTCCAGGGCGGTGAACGCTACTTCTACCGGCTGGCCTTGCAGGCAGCGAATGGCAAGACACCCCTGCCCCGCCAGCCCGAGACCCGGAGCGTGAGCGCCATGTCCTGGCCGCCCACAGGCCTCACCGCCATCCCCGCCAATCGCGAAACGGAGCCCAACAACCGCGCTCCCGAAGTCCAGAAGATCACCCTGCCCTGCGACATCGGCGGGAACTTCTACCCCGCGGCAGATGTGGACACCTTTGAGTTCGCGGCCAAGAAGGGCGAAACCTGGTGGGTGGAGGTGGCTTCCGAGCGCCTCGGCCGCGACACAGATCCTTTCGTGCTGGTGCAGCAAGTAAAGCAGGCGGACGGCAAGGAGACGCTCACAGATGTGGCAGAGCTCTATGACATCCCCAGCCCCATGAAGCTCTCCTCAAACGGCTACTCCTATGATGGCCCGCCCTACAACGCTGGCTCTCCGGATGTGAACGGAAAGTTCGAGGTCAAAGGGGACGGCATCTACCGGTTGCAGTTGCGGGATCTCTTTGGCGGCACCCGCAGCGATCCAGACAATGAATACCGGCTGCTGGTCCGGCAAGCCGCCCCCGACTTCTCCCTGGCCGCCTGGGGTGTGCACATGACCCTGCGCAACGGGGACCGCGCCGCCCTCTCCAAGCCCATGGCCCTGCGTGCCGGCGAGTCCCGTGTCTTTGAGGTCGTCACCCAGCGGCGTGATGGCTTCGACGGTGCCATCGAGCTTGCCATGGAAGGTCTGCCCACCGGTGTCACCGCCACAGGCCTGAAGATCGGCGCAGGCAAGACCTACGGACACCTCGTCCTCACCGCCGCCAGCGATGCCACCGATGCCTTCTCCCTGGCTACCATCACGGGCAAAGCCCTCATCAATGGCCAGGAAACCACCCGCTCCTGCCGCATGGCCACCATGAAGTGGCCGGTCAAGGATGCGAAGGGCGAAATCCCCGCGCCTCGCCTCATGGCCGATGTGCCTGTCTCCGTGAGCAACTCTGAGCCCGCTCCCCTCACCATCGAACCCGCCGACAGCAAGGTGGTGGAGGCCACCGTCGGCACCACCGTGACAGTCCCGCTGAAGGTCACCTGGCGCAATGAATTCACCGGCACCTCTCTCAAGCTCAAGGCCTACGGCGACGGCTTTGCCGGGTTGAAGGAAATAGACATCCCCATGAAGGCGGAGACGGCCACACTCACGCTCGACCTCGCCGCCCTGAAGCTGCCCGTGGGAGAGCACGCCCTGGCGCTCTATGGCACCGCCGTGAGCAAGTACCGCTACAACCCCGCCGCCGTGCCCCTGGCCGAGGCCGAGCAAAAGAAGGCCGAGCTGCTGGCCCAAGCCGCCGCTGAGGAAGCCAGGAAGATCGCCGCCACCGATGCCGCCGCCGCCAAAGCGGCCGCTGCCAAGGCCCAACTGGCCGGCACCTTGATGGCGGAAGCCACCAAGAGAATGAAAGCCGCCTCCACCACGGCGGAACCCCGGGACACCGTGGACATCATCGTCTCCGCCCCGATCCGCCTCTCCGTCAAACCGGCTCCTGTTGCCTCCGCCGCCACGACCTCCAGCAAGCCTTGAAACCGGGGGGCTGATGCCCTCACCCGTTCCTGTTCTCGCCCTTTCCTCTTTTCCCATCTCGTGAAACTCCCTCTGGCTGCCTTCCCCTTGCTTCTGGCCACCTCCGTGCAGGCCGCCGTTGAGCCGCTCGAGTTCTACAAGGACGTCCAGCCCTTTCTCAAGGCGAACTGCATCTCCTGCCACAACAAGACCACGACCAAGGCGGGTCTGAACATGGAGACGCCGGACGCCATGAAAGCGGGCGGCGACTCCGGCCCCGCCCTGCTTCCCGGAAAGGGGGCAGAGAGCCTCGTGGTCCTGGCCTCACTCCACCAGAACGACATGGAAATGCCCCCGGCCAACAACAAGTCGGGCGCGGTCAATCTCACCTCTGGCGAAATCGAACTGCTGAAACGATGGATCGACCAGGGCGCTCCGATGGCCCAGCAGGAGGTCCGCCAGGTGCAGTGGCAACCCCTGGCCGCGGGCGTGCACCCCATCTACGCCGTGGCCATCACCCAGGACGGTCGCTACGCCGCCTGCGGCAGGTCCAACCGAATCTTCATCTACGACCTCGCCACCCGGCAACTGGTATCCGAACTGCATGACGCCGCCGCTCCTGACAAGGCTGCCCACCGCGGCATGGTGCAGAGCCTTGCCTTCAGCCCGGACGGCACGCGTCTGGCGAGCGGCAGTTATCGCGAAGCAAAGCTCTGGCAGATGGCTCCTTCCACCGCCCGTTCGGTGGCACCGTCTCCTGCCCCCGCGCCAGTTGACCCTGCCTGGCTGAAAAAGATCGAGGAAACCACCAAGACCAAGATCGCCTGCAGCGCCGCCGCCCCTCAGGGAAAACTGGTCGCCACTGCCAGCGGGGACGGTACTGTCAGGTTATGGGAAACCGGGGCCGCCAAGCCCCTCCTGGAGCTGCGCGGCACCTATGCCGGTCTCCGAAAAACCGCCAGCCTGGAGTGGGATCTGGGATTGCAGACTCTGGAACAGGCCTTCCATACCGGGGAAGTCGCCCGTATCGAAGCGCAGAACAAGGCGCTGGAGGAGTTGCTGAAAAAGGCCAACGAGACCATTGCCGCCATGCAAAAGCTCGTGCCCGAGAAGGAGAAGGCCGTGAAGCCCACCACAGACGCCAAGGACCTGGCGCAAAAGACCGTGGATGAAGTCGCGGCCAAGCTGGCCGCACTTCCGGCTGACAAACCTGACCCGGCGTTGGTGAAATCGCTCAAGGATGCGCAAGACAAGCTCATCACCACCCGCATGACGGAGACCTCCGCGCTGGCGGCCGTTTCTGCCGCCCAAAGCAACCTGAAGGACGCGCAGGATGAGGTGAAGCGCATCACGGACACCAAGACCCGGAATGCCGACGCCATCGCCGCCGCGAAGTCGGCCCTGGCCGCTTCCCAAGCCACCGCCGCCAAGATGACGGCAGAGTTAAACACGCTCAAAAAAGAAGCCGCCAATCCCACCTCGCCGCCGGCGGCCCTGGCCTTCTCTGCCGACAGTCAGCAGATCGCAGCGGTGCTGGAGGACGGCTCCCTGCGACTCTGGGCAGTGGCCAGCGGCACCCCGCTGGATGCCACCAGCAAGGAAACAACCACCGCCAGTCTGACGGCCGGCCCCGATGGAACCTTTGTCGTCACCCGTGCCGCCCATCGCACCACCGCGGCCATTCCAGCCTGGAAATTGACCCACACCTACGGTGGCGATGCCGAGCCCAACCGCTTCTCAGACCGGGTCAATACCGTGACCTTCAGTCTTGATGGAGCCAAACTCGCCGTGGGCAGCGGGGAGCCCTCCCGCTCGGGCGAGGTCGTCGTCTTCGAGACCGCCACGGGCAAGCCCCTCCAAACCCTGAAGGATCTGCATGAGGACGCCGTGCTCAGCCTCGCCTTCTCCCCGGACGGTGCCCGCCTTGCCTCCGGTGCAGCGGACAAGATCGCGAAAGTCACCGACCTCACCACTGGTCGGGCCACCAACACCTTCGAAGGGCACACGCACCACGTCACCGGGGTGGCCTTCCGGGCAGATGGGCGCGTGCTGGCCAGTTCCGGTGCGGATGGCGTGGTTCTCACCTGGGACATGCTGGCGGGTGAGCGGCGCAAGAAGATCGAAGGCTGGACCAAGGAGGTCACCGCCCTTCAGTACATCGGCTCCTCGAACCTCCTCGTCACCTCCGCCGGTGACAATCTGGTGCGCATCGTCAATGACGAAGGCACCCAAATCCGGTCCATCGCCAACCTGCCGGACTACGTGCAGGCCGTGGCCAGCTCACCGGGCGACTTGATCATAGCAGGGGGCGAAGACAGCGCCCTCCGGGTCTGGGACCGGACCAGCGGCAAGGAACTGGCAGTTTTCCAGCCCGCTGGCACCTCCCCGCCATGATGGTTTTGTCACCACACCTGATAGCGATGCCCTTCACCGGCCCCAGCCACGCAAGTCTTCCCATCTCCAGCCCGTAATCCCCTCACCCAACGCGACCATGTCCTCCATCATCACCCCTTCCAAACTGGCCCGATGTGCGGGCCCGCTGAGCTGGAGCCGACGCAGTTTCATGCAGGTGGGCTTGTCCGGTTTCGCCTCTCTCACCTGGCCGGGGCTGCTCAAGCTCCGCGCTGAGAACGCCGTGAAACCCGGGCACGAGCGGAAGGCCATCATCATGGTCTGGCTCCCCGGAGGACTCTCGCACCTGGACTCTTATGATCCCAAGCCGGAGATCGGCAGCGAGTACCGCGGCCCGTTCAAGACGATCAGCACGAAGGTCCCCGGCACCCATTTCACCGAGCTGATGCCCCTCCAGGCCCGCATCGCGGACAAGTTCACCGTGCTGCGCTCCATGAACCAGAAGGCGGGCGGACACCCGGCTGGCTCCATGCAGATGCTCTCAGGCGATGCCGATACGCGGGACAAGCCCAAGCCCCGGCTGCCCGACTGGATGTCCGTGGCCCACTACCTGCGGTCAAAGGAAGGCAAGCGCACCAATCCCCTGCCCAACTACATCGGCGTCAATCCTCCTCTGGAGTACAATGGCCCCGCGTATCTCGGCGATGCCTATGCCCCGTTCTCCGTGATGGACGATCCGAACCGCCCCAACTTCCAGGTTCCAAACCTGGGCCTGTCGGATGAGGCGGAAACGCGCCGCCTCAGCGAGCGGGTCGCCCTGCGCAAGAGCCTGGACAAGATGGAGCGCGCCTTTGACCGCGAGGGTGAGCTGGGTGCGCTGGATGAATTTGAAACCCAGGCGATGACCCTGCTCACCAATCCCCAGACGAGGGATGCCTTTGACCTCAACAAGGAAGACGCCGCGACTCGTGACCGCTACGGCCGCAACCGCTGGGGGCAGCAGCTTCTGCTCGCCCGCCGCCTTGTGGAATCCGGCGTGGAGATGGTCACCAGCAGCCTCAGCGGCCCCTTGTGCGGTCGTGTGGGCAACTGGGATGACCATGCCGTGAACCACCACCAGTTTGAAGCCCTGCGCTTCCGCATGCCCAACTACGACCAGGCCGTCGCTGCCCTCATCGAGGACATCTACGCCCGCGGTCTGGACAAGCGGGTGCTCGTGGTGGTGACAGGTGAGTTCGGCCGTACACCCAAGATCAGCTTTGACCGGAGCACCGGTGCAGGTGACGCCAGCGCCCCTGCCGGCACCCTGCAACCGGGTCGCGACCACTGGCCGCGCGCCTTCACCAACATCTGGGCCGGCGGCGGCATTCAGACCGGCGGCATCATCGGCGCGACGGACAAGCGGGGCGAAGATGTCATCGAGCGCCCCTGCGGCCCGGGCGACTTCCTGGCCACCATCTATCATCACCTCGGGATCGATTCGTCCAAGATCACCATCAACGATCTGAATGGTCGTCCCACGCCAATTGTCGATCATGGGCGTCCCATTGCGGAGCTCATCGCCTGACCTGCTGCGATGTTTCTGACGGGAGTTTCCTAAAACCCGCTTCCTCGCCCGTGTCCCATCCTCTGAGGTTGCTCGCAGCCACTGCCGCTTTCATCTCTGCCGCGTTTGCCCCTTCCCCGGTGCACGCGGCAGAGGCAGTCATCCTTGAGTCTCGCACGCAGCACCTGGGCAACGCAGGCTCTTGGGAATGGGAGCACTACAAGGACAAGCTGGTGGACGGCGAACGGCTGGAGCTCACCTTCACCTCCCATCCCAACGCCACCGCCTATACCCTGCATCTTTGGCAAAGGGATGTGAAGCTCAGCTGGCCCGTCTTCCTGAACAACAAGAAGCTGGGCAACCTGACGACTGCTGAAACTGCCTTGGAAACCCTGCTGGAGATCCCTCCCGGCACTCTGGTGGAAGGCGAGAACAAGCTGCGCATCGAGGCCCCGCCTTCACTCGATGACATTGAGGTCGGGCCCGTCTCCCTCACGCCTCAGCCGGTCGCGGTCGCGGTTGGCGGAGCCAATGTGAAAGTGGGCGTCACGAACAGGGCCGATGGGACCTCCCTGCCCTGCCGCCTCACGCTCACGCGGCGAGACGGCACCCTCCAGCCCCTGCGTGCCGAACCCGCCGCTGAGACGACAACACGCGTCGGCGTCATCTATGCAACCAAGGGTCAAGCCGTTCTCTCCATCCCACCGGGAGATTACGTGCTCCATGCCGGACGCGGGTTCGAATGGGGCATCGAGCGACGCGAGTTCACGGTGAAACGAGGCGGTACAGTTGACCTGCGAATGGCCTTGAATCGCGAGGTGGATACCACCGGCTGGGTCGCGGCCGACAGCCACATTCACACCCTCACCCACAGCGGCCACGGTGACGCCACCATGGACGACCGCATGCGCACCATCGCCGGTGAAGGGATCGAACTGGCCATCGCCACCGATCACAATCATCACACCGACTACGGTCCTGCTGCAGCCTCCACAGGCACGACACCCTACTTCACCGGTGTGCGTGGGAACGAGGTCACCACCAAGGCGGGACACTTCAACGCCTTTCCCGTGGATGCCGACGCGGTTCCGCCCAATCACCAAGAGCTGGATTGGGCCAAGCTCATCCCTTCCATCCGCGCCACACCCGGCGTGAAAGTCGTCACGCTCAATCATCCCCGCGATCTTCACAGCGGGTTCACCCCCTTTGGCGGGATGATGTTTAATCCCAAGAGCGGGAAACACCGCCATGCCTCCGTTCTGGACATTGATGCCGTCGAGGTCATCACCTCGGCCGCCATGCAGTCGGACGTGCACCTGCTCTATCGCGACTGGTTTGCCCTCCTGAATCGCGGCCACCGGATCTCCGCCATCGCCTCCAGCGACAGCCACGATGTGAACCGTTTCATCCTCGGCCAGGGCAGGACCTATGTGGCCGCAGATGACGCAAACCCGGCCAACCTCGGGCTGGACGAGATTTGGCGCAGCTACAAGGAGGGACGGCTTCTGGTCAGTCTTGGGCTTCTGGCGCAGATCAAAGTAAACGACCGCTATTCGGTCGGCGATCTCGCCACCAAGCTGGGCGAGCATCTCACGGTGCAGGTCACCGTGAGCGGGCCCTCCTGGGTGACGGCAGACAAAGTGGAGCTGTATGCCAACGGCATCCTCATCAAGGAAATGACCCTCCCTGCCAATCTCAAGGGTGGCGTGAAAGGCGTGGCGCACTTTGAGGTGGCAAAGCCCCCGCACGACGTCCACTTGGTTGCCATCGCCACCGGTCCCGGCGTCACCGAGCCCTTCTGGGAAATCCCCCGCCCTTATCAGCCCACCAGCAAGGCCTTCACCCCCAAAGTCGTCGGTTCCACCAACCCCGTCTGGATCGATGCTGACGATGACGGCCAGTTCCACTCCGCCTACGCCATCGCCCAAGCTCTGGTACACCGCGCAGGCGGCGATGTTGGAAAACTCAAAGAGCTGCTGCAAGGGTATGATGAAGCCGTGAGGACGCAGGTTCAGTCGTTGCAGAGTGCCGAGGTGGCGGAGTAGGGAAAACGAATTCTCGGTGGTCGAATCCCCCTCCGCTTCCAACCCGACGGGGACCGTCGGACTACCCTGACGCGCCGCCACAGCGTAGTCCGATGGTCCCCATCGGCTCAGTCGCCGCAGAGTCGCGCAACCAATCCCCCACAAAGTCCTCTTCCCCTGCTGCACGCGCACAGATTGGCGGATCTCACAAGGGCCACAAAAGCGGTGATTCTCACCGCAGTCCCAAAAGCGCTGCGCGCTCAGACGGAGGAGATGCTGCGATGCTACAGACTCATCACGCCTCCGATATCGGAGGCCTGGCAAACTGCCCCCTCATCCACCACACCCAACACCTGAGCGCGCAGCGCTTTTGGAGTGCGCGCGGGAACCGCCGCTTTCGGGAGTCCTGTGTGAGCATCGAACCAGGCCATCTGAACGGAGCAGAAGCACTTCGACCGCCAGACACGGTTCGCGGAATCAATCCCTACCACCTCACACCACACCCCGTCCGGCGTCCCATCCGGGACGCAATACCTTGAACCCGAATTCCGGTGGTTCCGGTCGCTCCACTCCCTTCACCACCGGCTACTCTCCGACGTCCCTCCGGGACGAAAAGCGCTCCGCGTCCCGAGGCATCACATTTCGCACGACGCCCTCTAACTAACCCCACTTCCCAAAAACTCCCACCCAACACAACACTCAGTCATGAATGGCACTGCCCTAAGGAGGTTTCTGCATGGGCTGAGCAGAGGGGAGAGTGTCCCAAACAGGCCTTAACCTCAATGTTTCATAATACATCGAACCAGCGGCCGTCAAACCCTTGCTGCATGGGCAACGGACAGCATTTTGGCCTCATTTCCAACTCTCACCTTTGGTGAACGTTTGGAAATGGCAAAGAACCCCGCGTCGTGGCGGTCTGCGCCTTGTTGCAGGAGGGTTCCCCGACAATTGGCCTCTCCGGAGGCCGGATATTTATGAAACTGGGGAGTTAAGTCAGCAACGTTCCAGTCAGTCATTCAGATACTCTGCACTCGACCTTACCACGGCATCAATGACCCGCTGCTGGCCTACCAGAACCGCCGCCCCTCGCCGCCTCAGGAGGACCAAAGGTCCGGCATCATACCAGCCTGGGGCACCGCCCCAGGATTGCATGATCAAACATCCATTGAGGGCTGAAGGCCCGGCCTCATCAAGCCTGCCCAAGACAACCATCCCTCACTCCACTCCTCCCTCACTCCATCACTCCCTCACTCCCTCACTCCATCACTCCATCACTCCACCTCTCCACCTCTCCACCTCTCCACCTCTCCACCTCTCCATCACTCCATCACTCCACCACTCCACCTCTCCACCTCTCCACCTCTCCACCTCTCCACCTCTCCACCTCTCCACCTCTCCACCTCTCCACCACTCCACCTCTCCACCACTCCACCACTCCACCACTCCACCACTCCACCACTCCACCACTCCACCTCTCCACCTCTCCACCTCTCCACCACTCCACCTCTCCACCCCTCCACCCCTCCATCACTCCATCACTCCATCACTCCATCACTCCATCACTCCATCACTCCATCACTCCACCCCTCCACCCCTCCACCTCTCCACCTCTCCACCTCTCCACCTCTCCACCTCTCCACCTCTCCACCACTCCACCACTCCACCACTCCACCACCATCCCCCCAACAAAAAACAAAGTCCTGTGAAGGCAATCTTCACAGGACTCTGTAACTAACGACTATTTTCGTTGTCTGCGGCCTTCAGGCTTCAGACACCTGCTTCGTTACTTTTTCTTGGCAGCTTTCTTGGCAGGTGCAGCCTTCTTGGCGGCTTTCTTGGCGGCTTTCTTGGCCATAGGTTTGTTCCTCGTTACTGGGTTGCTGGTTGCTGTTTTTGTCTTGGCCGCGGCAACCTTGCCGGCGCGCGCCGTCACGGCGGGCTTGGCACTTGCTTTACCACGGACAGCTTTTTTCGGAGCAACTTTGGAGCCATCCTGCTGCGCTTCTTCCTCCAACGCTGCCTGGGCTGCAGCAAGGCGGGCAATGGCCACGCGGAACGGGCTGCAGCTCACATAATTCAAACCAATACGGTGACAGAACTTCACGCTGTCGGGATCGCCACCATGCTCGCCACAGATGCCGAGCTTGATGCCGGGGCGCGTTGCGTTGCCCTTCTCCACAGCGATCTTCATGAGTGCGCCCACACCCACCTGATCAAGGGTGGCAAACGGGTTCTTCTTGAAGACTTCGTTCTCTTGATACGGCGTAAGGAACGCACCCATGTCGTCACGGCTGATGCCGAGAGCGGTCTGGGTGAGGTCGTTCGTGCCGAAGCTGAAGAACTCAGCCGTTTCAGCGATCTCGTCCGCCGTGATTGCACCACGGGGAACTTCGATCATGGTGCCGACCTGATAGTCAATCTTCACCTTGCGCTCGGAAATCACTTCCTTGGCGACACGGTGCACGATTTCAACCTGCAAGTCGAGTTCCTTTTTGAAGCCCACGAGCGGGATCATCACTTCCGGCTTCACCTTGACGCCAGCCTTGATCACGTCAGCAGCGGCCTCAAAGATGGCGCGGGCCTGCATCTCGGTGATCTCGGGATACGCGATGCCAAGACGGCAGCCGCGGTGACCCAGCATCGGGTTGAACTCGTGAAGCTGATGAATGCGCTGAACGATGAACTCGCGGCTCATGCCGGTCTTCTTCATCGTGTCCTTCATCTCGTTCTCCTGGTCTTCCTTGGGAAGGAACTCGTGGAGCGGCGGGTCAAGGAGGCGGATCGTCGCCGGCAGACCCTTGAGGGCCTTGAAGATGCCGGTGAAGTCTTCACGCTGATAAGGAAGCAGCTTCGCAAGAGCCTTCTTGCGGCCGGCTTCGTCGGTGGCCATGATCATCTCGCGAACGGCGTAGATGCGGTCCCCTTCGAAGAACATGTGCTCCGTACGGCAGAGGCCGATGCCCACTGCGCCGAACGCCAGGGCGTTGGCCACCTGGTCAGGGCTGTCTGCGTTGGTGCGGACCGTCAGGCGGGACACCTTGGAGCACCAGTTCATCAGCTTGCTGAAGTTCTGGTAGTTGCGGCCTGCAAGGGCGTCCTTGTTGCCGTCCACCAGCGCCTGGGTGATCTCGGAAGGAGCGGTCGGCAGGTTGCCTTCATACACGAAGCCGTTGGAACCGTCGATGGAGAGCGAGTCGCCTTCTTTGTAGGTCTTGCCACCCACGGTGAAGGTACGTGCTTCGTAATCGATGCTCATGCCCGGGGTCTTGTCAGACGCACCGCACACACACACCTTGCCCATCTGACGGGCGACGAGTGCCGCGTGGGAGGACACACCACCCTTGAGGGTGAGAATGCCTTCGGAGGCCAACATGCCGCGGATGTCTTCCGGGGAGGTCTCGTTACGCACGAGGAGGACGCGCTCACCCTTGTCGCCAGCAGCAGCTGCGCGGTCAGAGTTGAAGTAGATCTTGCCGGAGGCGGCACCAGGACCAGCGTTGAGGCCGGAGGCGATGACCTTGGCGGCTTTCACAGCCTTGGATTCAAAGATCGGAGCAAGCACCTGCTCAAGCTGGTCGGCGGGAACGCGCTTGATGGCGGTCTTCCAGTCGATGAGCTTCTCCTTCTCCATTTCCACTGCGAAGCGGACGGCGGCAACGCCGGTGCGCTTGCCGTTACGGGTCTGGAGCATGAACACCTTGCCCTCTTGGATCGTGAACTCGAAGTCCTGCACGTCTTTGAAGTGCGCTTCGAGCACGTGGCGGATGCGGTCGAGCTCCTTGTAGGGCTTCGGCATCACTGCCTGAAGATCAGCCACGGGGCTCGGGGTACGCACGCCAGCGACGACGTCTTCGCCCTGGGCGTTGATGAGGAACTCACCGTAGAACACCTTCTCACCGGTGGCGGGGTCACGCGTGAACGCAACGCCGGAGCCGGAGTTGTCACCCGTGTTGCCGAACACCATCGCCTGCACGTTGACAGCGGTACCCCACTCGTGCGGGATGTTGTACTTGCGGCGATAAACGATCGCGCGGTCGTTGTTCCAGGAGCCGAACACTGCGCCGACGGCACCGTTAAGCTGGTCCCAGGGATTGGTCGGGAAGTCCTTGCCCGTGCGGTCTTTGACGAGCTTCTTGAAGAGAGCGACGAGCTCTTTGTAGTCGTCCACGGTCAGGTGGGCGTCGTCCACGTCATCTTCGTGGTTGTCGTGCTTGAGCTTGTGGATGACAGCCTCAAACGGATCTTCGTCTTCATCCGGACGCTTCTGCACGCCCATCACCACGTCGCCGTACATCTGGATGAAACGGCGGTAGCAGTCCCAGGCAAAACGCTCGTTGTTCGTGGCGCTGACGAGAGCCTGCACCGTCTGGTCGTTAAGACCAAGGTTGAGGATCGTGTCCATCATGCCTGGCATCGAGTCGCGGGCACCGGAGCGCACTGCAAGGAGCAGCGGCATCTTCTTGGTGTCGCCGAACTTGTAGCCCATGATCTTTTCCATGCCAGCCACGCCAGCTTCCATCTGCTTCTGCAGCGTGGCAGGATAAGTCTTCTTGTTGTCGTAGTAGTAGGTGCAGACCTCCGTCGAGATCGTGTACCCGGGAGGTACTGGAAGACCGATGCGGCTCATTTCCGCGAGGTTGGCCCCTTTACCGCCCAGCAGCGCCTTCATAGAGCCGTTGCCGTCTGCTTTACCTGCTCCGAAGAAGTAAACGTATTTTGTTTTCTCCGCGCCGCCTTTGGTTGCTTTTTTTGCCATAGCTGATTCAGTCACTTTACGGGACTGTGATGTTCGTGTGTGTTGGTTTGGTTCGATGCGTCTAGCCAAATTGAATTAATTTCGCAAGAGTATTGGGTTCACCTCGCCTGTCAATACTCTTTGCATGTTAGTTGCAAGGCTCGAAACACCCCGATTCACCACGGAAAATGACGCTGCTGGCCGCCCCGATTTCACCTATCAAACCATGAAATCCAGGCGGCCTGAACTCACTTTCCAGGACCTGGCTCATGGCAATTGTCCCCCATTTGCTGCCCCATCGAATCACCATGCTGGAGCCATCCCGCTCCGACCGACCTTTGCCACGAGCCCCGTACACCAAGGCGGGTGTTTCAAGAACAGCCCCCTTTAAAATTCCCCTGTTGACGGTTTTCACGAAATTCCAGTATTCTGGATGGAAATCACCCCCATCCGCCCCGCCCCCCGGCAGGCGCGCCATCCTTTCCTTTCCGTCCATATAATAAATAGCGCCCTATTAACAGCTCGCGTAACCACCACCCCTGCCAGACCAAACTGACCCCCAATACACATCCATCCATGAAGACGCTGAATCCCGTCGTGCGCCTGAAGCACGGCTTCACCCTGATCGAAATGCTGGTCGTGATCGGCATCATCGCCATCCTTGCCACCATCGCCATCCCGACTGGAAACATCGTGCTGAAGAAGGCCCGTGAACTCCAGGCCAAAACCGCCATGAAGGGGCTGGAAATCGCCATCAAGGGTTACCAGACCGAGTACAATCGGTATCCGCTGGCTGCTGATCAGACGGATGATTCGGCCGTCTATGACACCACGGATGAGAGCGGCCAGCAGCTTCTCGCCGTGCTGATGGCAACAGATACTACCAACAACCCGCGCAGAGTCCGGTTCTACGACCCGCCGCCCGCCAAAAACCAAACCAACGGGTATGATTCTACGACTGGCAATCTGTACGATCCCTTCGGCAAGAGAAAGGGATACAAGATCCAGATTGACTACGATGGAGACGGCATCATCGAAGATCCATACAGCTCCGGTGAAACCCTTTCCTCTGGGGTCATCATTTACTCCCCCGGTGCGGATGCTATCGAGAGCATCGGCAGCGACACCAAGTCAGACGACGTCAAGTCCTGGCAGTAATCGAGCGCGCGGAATCCCTTTCGCCAATCCCCAAACTGGTTGACCTTCCGATCCGCCGTGGAGCCCGTCTCCCCGGCGGATTTTTTGTTGCGCCCTCGCAGCCACGTCTGATCGCCTGCATCTGTGTGCCGCAAAAGCTCAAGTTTCCAGTTGCACATCCCACCGTCCGCGCCATCATCCCCTCCCGGTTATTCTCCGTGGTTTTAGACACGGGCTGTAGCGCAGTCTGGTAGCGCGCTTCGTTCGGGACGAAGAGGTCGTGGGTTCGAATCCCGCCAGCCCGACCACGATCAGTGGGCACCTCCTCCCCGCCTCTACTCCAGCAGGCACCCCGAGGAGCAAGTGCGTCCCCGCCATCCCCAGACCGGCGCGGCTGCGCCCATGGTTCAATGCAACTACATGAGGCCCCTCAGGCAACAGTCGTGAGCGGCACCGTCTGCAGCTGAGCGACCACCAGCGCCTTGAGCATGCAGGGCAGGATTTATTAGCATCCATCAAGCCAGCTCTGAACAAACTTTGCCCGAACGCTAAGTGCGGCGGACCATTCTCCGCTCACGCACCCTTTCCACGTTGTCTGACTTTCAAAGATTGAGTGTATGGTTCTGCAACTGAACCGCGTAGAGAGCCCACGCAGCTCAGAGTCTGTCAGCTTCCAAGGTTGACTTGCTCGGGCATGCGGCTCTCTTTTTCCACCGTTCTGCGCGGCATCTCCCTCCCTCATCACTCCCCATGAGAATCGTTACCATCATCGCCCAAGTCACCCTGGCCATCTCCATGGCGTTCGGCGGCTTCAAGCTCTATCAGTGGCATCGCGAACATCCCGGTGCCAACGATCCTGTTGAAATCGTCGTGCAGGCTCCCTCTTCGGGCCTGACTCCAGAACAGGAGGAGGCTCAAGAGGTCATCAAACAGTGGATGAAAGACAACATTCGTGATCGCAGCGCCTCCATCGGCCGCTGGAGCCAGATTGTGCCAGTGCGGGGTCGCAGCTGCGTCGTCGCGTCGATAGAAGGCAAGCTGCGCTCTGGCAAGAAGCTCGTGCGCACCTACGTCTTCGAGTATCAGGGCAAGGATCTCCATGACATCAAGCTTGGACCTGAATACCTGGAGGATCTCGCCAGCGATTCCCGCTCCGCCCCTACGAGAAAGCAAGAGGTCGCGATCAAGAACACCATTGAGCATTTGAAGCTGATCATCGCCCAAGTAGGCAAGGACGACTCACCCATGTAAGCCAGCCGATCTCCTGTCGTCACGTTCAATGGAGTACCAGGGCGTCTCCCGATCGTTGCAAGGACTGTCCACCCCTGCCCGCTTACGCCGTGCAACTGACTCCACTGACTCCCTCCGACCACGACGCAACGGCCAGCCTGCTGCACCGGTCGCTTGTCCACTGGTATGAGACGCGGCTGCGCCAGGGGGCAAGGTTCGGTGATCGTCCGGAGCCATTTCGGATCTTTCCCGAGGTCTATGAGGCCCTGGACCCCGGACAAGCCGTGGCTGTCCGGGACGACGCCTCTGGTGCCCTGGTCGGCGTTTGTTTCATCCATCCCAGGGAAACCCACGTGTCCGTCGGCATCGTGGCCACTGACCCGGATTCCTCCGGCCGCGGAGCCGCCCGGCTGATGATGGAGCACGCTGTGTCCATCGCTCGTGATCGCGGCCTGCCTCTGCGGCTGGTCTCCAGTGCCCTGAATCTGGATTCTTTCTCCCTGTACACGAAACTGGGCTTTATCCCGCATACCCTTTATCAGGATGTTCTCTTCAATGTCCCTGTCGAAGGTCTGCCAGGGCCTCCGCCCGCACGAGCTGACCTTGTACGTCCTGCCCGGCCATCTGACGCGACTCCCATGGCTGACCTGGAGCAGGAGTTGCAAGCGATCCGACGGGACCCGGACATGCACTTCTTCCTGAAGAACGAAGTCGGTTCATGGAAATCTCTCGTGCTGGAGAATGAAGCCTCCGGGAAGCTGGACGGGTTCATGGTGTACAGCGTCCACCCTTCCTTCCGCATGACCGGTCCCGGCGTGGCACGTGATGAATCGGCAGCCGCCGCGCTCCTGTGGGCGGCTCTCGATGCCCAGCGGGGAGACGCCACCGTGCTGCTCGCCCCCTGCCTGGCGGGAGATCTGGTGCGCACTTTGTACCGCTGGGGTGGAAGGAATGTGGAGCTGCACACCGCCCAGATTCTTGGGCCAATCCCCCAGACCAAGGGCCTCGCCTTCCCGACGTTCCTTCCCGAGTCCGCATAGCCCCATCTTCCCATGCGCAAGCTATCCGCTTCCTGGTTGCCCACTTGTACAGCATCTCAAGCAACACCGAACCGCCTCGATAGCAGAGCGGGTAGTCCAAGTGCAACACTTCCGCGCAGCGCCTGAGCCGGACTCCCCCTAAAGTGACGCTACCGAGTAGTCCGATGGGTCTTCGTCGGAACGGCGAGGTCAGGAGGTGAGGAAAAACACCCGGCGCCATCTCACCACCCAATTTCTGCTCCGTCTTCGCTTTGCGATTTCCGCCCAGGCAACTTGGTGACAATACCGGCGAGGGATTGGATAGCCCAATTGCCCCACGTCCCCCAGTGCGCTCAATCGCAGCTCATTCCTCAATGAGGATGCGGCACAAGCCCAACGTTTGCGAGCTTCCAGCTCGTAAACGTTGGGTTGTCATCAGTCGATGCTCTACTCCGAAGGAGTTGCGGCGGTAAGATTGATCGATGCACTCAAGATTGGTCATCACGTTTAGCCGAGACTGGCTCGGACTCCGGCTCAATCTCCCCAGGAACTGCCGACGTCTCCGATCCGCGAATTCCCTTCCAAGTAGCCACCACAGCCGCCATCAACCCCAACATCGGCAACGTCCCTCCCCCGTTCTTCAATTCCAGGGAAGCGCCGATGAGAATATACGCGACAATGATGAGGAAACAGACCAGAAGGGCTAGTGCAGTACGGTTCATATGAGGTGTAGGTATTTAGAGTGATGCTGGACCATCGACCGATTGCCAATCCGTCGATGGTGCACATTTGAACATCACATCAATTTAGATTCACGCAAGTATTGTTGGAGTAAATTTCACACCCGTCGTTTTCCAGGACTCCATGCCGCACGACCCCAGGTCAACATTTCACCTGCATCTTGGCCCTGCTGAACTCCCCTCGCACCGAAAGGTCCGTGAGGACTCGCAAGGAGTAGATCTGGATGCCGCCTCGAAATGCCAGGGCAACCACGCGAGTCTCTTGATCTTCTGAATGGCCCTAGGGAATGCATTCACAAATGCTCCAAGAGCCAGAGGTCATTTCTGGGCGAGACGATGTCCTGAAACGCTTGAAGGGGTGACCGCCTAAAGGGGCGGAACTCCAACCACGGAGCGAACGTTCGTAGAAGCTGTCAGCGAATTGCCCCTGCTCATGAAGAAGGAACACGAGCAGCGAGATGAAGCATCTCATCGCCACCAGAACATCCGGGGCAGGGTTGGAGTACCGCTTTTAAGCGGAATCAGTCGCGCAACCCTACCGCCCCCGCGCAAGTTCGAGGAATTTCACTCAATCTGCGGAATCGGCGATTCACGCCCCCATTACAGCACTTGCCTCCACGATCTTACATACAGACTTGCTCCACATAGACTTCAAACTTCGTCTGCCCGTCCCGAGTTTCAATCCCCAACGGAAACTCCGTATCGATGACACATCGATCCATCCCTCTCTCGTCGATCCATTTCCTCACGATCTGACACCTCATGAATGCTGGCACGGGGAACTCGGCATCGCTCCCCAAAGGCTCCCTGCAAATCACGGTCTCTTTTTCCACGAAGGTCCGCTCGACCCAATTCGCATCTCGAAGGATGAACTCCAGCCCCCCAGGAAAGATAGGTTCATCCACAGTCCGGAGGACTTGCACTCTAACGTCGGCAAACTCAGTCTTCGGTTCGATACTAGGGGTCCAGGGGCTGCCAATCGATCAGTCGCTCTGTGTTCCCTGCGTCTCTGTGGTTAATCTTATCCCGCCGACCTCACCGCACCATCGGCAGCACGATCTGCGAGGGCCGCCCGGCATGGTGATAGATCGTATTGGTCGCAATCACCATCCGACGATGTCCGTTCAACGGCTCACCCGTGTTGGGATTCACGTCAAACCTGGGATAGTTGCTGCTGGAGATGTCCACCCGGATGCGATGCCCTTTCTTGAACACGTTGGAGGTCGGATAGAGCTTGATCGTCACCGGATACACCTCACCGGGGACCATGAGCTTTTCCACTTTCAGTGACTCCCTGAACCGGGCGCGCACGATGCCGTCTGTAACATTGAGGTCGAAACCGTCCGGCCACTCAGCGCTGGCGGGATACACGTCCACCAGCTTGGCGGTGAAGTCTGTGTCCTTCGCGCTGGATGAGATCCAGAGTTTCACCTCGATCTCGCCCGTCACTTCTGTGTCTTTCTCAAGCGGTTCGGTCTGAAACACCAGCACATCACGGCGGGCGGAAAGCGGCACCGGTTTGGACCAGTTCCAGAAGGCTTCCCCTCCCCGCTGGTTCCACGCGCCCTGCTGCATGATGCCATCGGCTGAGGAGACGTTCCCGCCCAGGGTGGGCACCGGGTCACGGGGATCGTAGTCATAGGTGGTAGCAGCCTCCTTCGCTGGCGGCTTTTCAGTTTGCAGCCCGCCACCCGCATGGAGGTACATCGGCGTGGCCACGGCGCGCGCCAGCGGCCACTCCTGTTCATCCCGCCAGGAGCCCCCATGACGCAGCATCCCCTTATCATTTTTCCCACCGTCACCCGTACCCATCACAAAGATCCTGACCTTGCTGGCGAATGGGGCCGCACTGCCCACGGCATTGCTCTGGCCCTTCAGCCAGTGGTCGAACCATTCCTTGCGCCAGGCCCACTCATCCTTGATCGCAGCCTCATCACCGAAGTCCACCTGCCCATGCACACCCTTGGTCTGCTGCCCATGGATCCACGGCCCCATCATGAGGTACACCGGACTCTTCAGCGTCCGTGAGAGCGCCGCATAGTTTGCCGTAGTGTTTCCTGCCCAGGAGTCATACCACCCGCCCACCAGGTACACCGGGATGTCCTTGTACTTGGCGGGATCCGCCAGGATGTTGGCAGGGGCCCAGAACTCATCGTCCGCCCCGTGGTTCATCGCCTCCACCAGCCAGTCCTCATACTCGGGAGCGAGACGCAAAGGAGTCGCCCCACGGCGCAGAGGCAGTTGCGGCAGGTAGGCGGTGCGGTTCTCAGCCAGCGCTTTGAGTTCCGCGGCCACGGCCGGATCTTTTTCGAGCACACTGCCCAGCCCAGCCTTGAGCATGATCCAGTTCCAGAAGCGCATCTCAAAAGCGCCAGCGTTGCGCATGCCCTGCCGGCCCATGTTGGACGCGGCATCCACGGGGATGACCGTGGCCAGTTCGGGCACATCCGCCAGCGCCATCGTGTGCTGGGTGCCGCCCACATAGGAGGTGCCGAGCATCCCGATGCGACCGTTTGACCACGGTTGTTTCCCAATCCAGGCCGCACAGTCCTTCCCATCCACTCCGTCATCCGTGAGGAATTTCCACACCCCCTCGGAACCATAGCGACCGCGGGTGTCTTGGGCCACAAACGCATACCCGTGGGAGGCAAAGTAGTTGCCGGCCCTCTTCGCCACATCTTTGTTGTACGGGATCCGACTCAAGATGACCGGCAGACGCTCTTGCTGCTTTCCAGGGACCACAGCAGGGAGATACACATCCGTGGCCAGTTTGATGCCGTCGCGCATCGGCACCATGATGTTGGCCTGTAGTTCAATCTTGGGACCTTGAGGCGTCTCAGCCTCTACCAGGGCCACCATGCTGGCGAGAAGGAAGCAGGCCACTGAGGCCCGAACGAACCGGCCCGCCAGATGTCGCCGGGACAGCTTGCCTCGATACGTGTTCCCCGTTCCATCCGCGATTTGTTTGCGAGCCCGTTTCAACATGGTTTCCCAGTACGGCTCAAGACCAGGAGATTTGCAAAGCGCAGCACGAAAGTATTGGAATGGATCACCCTTGTAGAAAAAAGCACCAGCCCCAGCCAGCTGTCTCGTTGGAAAATCCATTCGCGTCACAGTTGGCTGGGTGCGATCATTTACTCTTGTCCACTTCGCACCGGGCACGACATGACTGACTCCGATTTTCAGAAACTCATCGAACACCTGGCAGGTGAATCCCCGCCGGAAGAAGTGTTTGAAAACCTGGACCCCGCCGACCTTTCCCCTGAGCAGCGCAAGGAACTGGCCCTGTTCCTGCGGACCCAGACGCTGATCAAGCAGGAGCTTGCGGGGGGCGAGGCCTTTGTGCGTCGCGTCATGACCTGGGCCGGCGAGTCGGAAAAAGACACCTTCACCGCCAAGGTGATCGACCTGCGCAGTCATGGTCGCGAGACCAAGCGCTCCTCGCGCTCCCTGGCGCCCTGGTGGGTGGCCTTGGCGGCTTGCATCGCCGCCGCCGCTTCCTGGTGGCGCCCAGCCCTCACCCCTGCCGGGCCGGTGATTGCAGACAACTCAGCGAGCAATGCGGTGGCCGTGCTGGTGGATGAACTTGATGCATCCTTCGCCGACGGCCGATCTCCACAAAAGACGGGCTTTGCCCCTGGGCCATACAAGCTGGAGAATGGCCTCGCCCATGTCCGCATGATCAACGGCACGGACCTCGTGCTGAAGGCCCCGGTGGCGTTCCACATCGATGACCCCATGCGCGTCCGCCTGCAGACAGGGGACATGCGCGTGGTCGTGCCAGACACGGCCCACGGCTTCATCGTCGCCACCGACGGAGTGGACTACCAGGACCTGGGCACCGAGTTCGGCGTGAGCGCTGGCGAGTCCGGCACCAGCCAGATGCACGTCTTCGATGGTCAGGTGGACGTCCTCAAGACAGACGGCACCAAGATCGAGTCCGTGACGCTGGGCCAGACGGTGGCCTTTGCGCAGGGCAACCTCTCCGCGGCACCGGCTCCGGAGAAAGACAAGTTCCCCAGCGCCAGTGAGATCGGCATGCGCCGCTGGCTACAGCTCAGTCAGGGCTGGAGGGATGATCCCACCCTCCTCTGCTACTACTCCTTCCAGAAGAATCCTGAGTCCCCCCGCGAGCTACAGGACATCAAGACCAGCGGCGTTCCTTTGGCCGCGCAAGTCTCTGGAGCCCGCTGGGTCACCGGGCGCTGGCCGGGCAAGGACGCCCTCTTCTTTGACCACGATGACGATCAAGCCATCGTGGACATACCCGGGGAATACTCGCAGCTCACTGTGGCAGCGTGGGTCCTCCTCGACCGCTATGACTTCCCCAACAACGCCATCTTTGCCTCCGATGGCTGGGAGGCAAAGGACTTCCACATGAACCTGAATGGGCAGGGGCGCCTCTTTGGCGGCACCTACCCCCGCACGACGTACACCCAGTTGACGGATGATGTGGTGCAGCCCGGCGTCTGGTCGCTCGTCGTTCTGGTCACCAATGAGGATCGGAGGCGCACCGAAGGTTGGATCAACGGTCGCCTGGCCTTTACAGGAGACATGATCAACGTCTGGGGCATCCGCCCAGGGCGATGCCGCATCGGCGGTTGCAACCCCAAGCCGGGCGAGGGCAATCCCGTTCGCACCCTGCGCGGCCGTATCGACGAGCTTTTTGTCTGGAAACGCGCCCTCACCAAGGACGAGATCCACCGCCTGTACGAGGAGGGCCGCCCCTCCTTGCTGGAGGTCTCCCGTCCTGCCGCGTCAGCCCAGTAGTGCCCGCCCCAGAGATCTCACCCCCACCTCCATGCCCCTGATTCCCGTCGAAACCCTGCAAAGGGCCCAAGCTGGCGAGCTCAAGGCTCAGGCTGCGTTTGTCCAATTTTACCAGCGGGAGGTGCGGGCCTTCGTGTCCATGCTGACCGCGGATCTCGCCTCGGTGGATGACCTCGCGCAGGAGACCTTCTTGAGAGCCCTGGACCGGCTGGACCGGATCCAGCAACCGGAGAGCACGGGCGCTTTCCTCCGCGGCATCGCCCGAAATGTCGCGCTGGAGCACGCCCGCCGCTATCGACGTCAATCCGAGCGAGCTCAAAAATTCGTCCGCCTCATGGAGGACCTCGCCCCCGGTGAAGACACCCAGGACGACTGGTGGTCAGACGATACCGAGCTCACCGGCGCTCTGAAGACCTGCATGGGCACCCTGCCAGAGAAGTCCCGCTCCATTCTGGACTGGCGCTACCGCGAGGAGTGCGACGCCACTGAGATCGCCGCCCGCCTCGGCACCACCTCCACCGCCATCCGTGCCACCCTCAAACGCGTGCGGGTGAGCCTATGGCAGTGCATCCGGGGTCGGTATGAGATGGCCGGGGTCAGGGGGTAGTCATCAGCCCCGCGCCCATCGGTTTTCTCAAGCAGCGGTCCTTTTACCGCCCAATTCGCAATTCTCCCCCTTTCAACGCGAAGAGGCTCACAGTCAGCACTTTGAGCACTATCCGAAAGTATAACGCGCCCCGGCACCATTGTTGCGGAATGGTCGAATTCTCCGTCAACACCTTGCACCGAGTCCATCCCGTGTGTAAGCGTGGAGGTTCGCGCCTTTCTAGGCGCTCAAAGCCGCCCCCGTTATGCCCAGCGCCGCTGAAGTAGAATCATTTTTAGCCCCCATAGATCCAACCATCATCGCCGCGGCCAGGGCGTTAGTGGAGAAAGGCAGGGTCCGCCTGGAAGGCCATACCCACCAGTCCATCGAAGGTCGGGTAAAGACCGAAGAGGAGACCGTCCGTGTCCAACTCACCCGCAAGGGGCTCCTCTGGGAGTCCGATAGCGACACGGAGGACGAGGACCTGCACCATCTGGCCTCATGCGCCGTGATTCTGGAGTCCGAAGGCCAGCCTGAAAGCGATGTGAGCGCCACTGTGCCGGAGAAGACCCTGCACGAGATCGTGGAAGACAAGCTCTCCCGCCAGCTTACCCCTTCCGAAGAGCAGTACCTCGCCAAGGTGGAGAAGCGCTTCGAGCGCTACCGCACTCTGGGAGAGATTCACGACCATGACCTCGTGCGTCTCAACTCCCGCTGGCCCATCCAGAGCTACGATCCGCTCAAACTCTGGCCGGAACCGCCGCAGGATGTGCTGGAGTTCTGGAACTACCTGGCCGCCGCCCTGCTGGAGCGGAAACTGACCTACCCCGCCTTTCTGGAGAACGTCACGGATCTCCCGGGCACGCGGGCTCGCCTGCAGTCCTGGCGCGAACAGGAGGACCTGCCCCGCTGGGCGGAGCGCATTCGCGAGTTCTCACAGCGCGAAGCCCCCCTGCCCGTCCAGAGGGAGCTGCGCCTCCTCATCACGCCTTCTGAGGCCCGCTTCCAAGTCCGCGCCCCGGAGGAGGAAGACTCCGCCTGGCACAATCTGGCTGACCCGGAGCTTGAGAAACTGCTGGAACTGGAGCGGGCCAATGCCCTGCGACTGCCGGTGAATTCCAGCCTCATCTTCTCCTCTGCCACCCGGTGGCTGCGGGATCAGACCCGCCCGATCATCCGTCTGGAGGAGCTCACCCCGGCCCAATGGCTGGCCAGCCTGCTCGCGCAACCTGAGCTGGGCACCCACCTGGTCACCCTGGATGAAGCCCCGTTCAATCGCCCTGTCGAGCCCCTGCGATGGCAGGCCGTGGAAAAAGTCACCGCAGCCGGCCGGACTCAGTCCATCACGCTGCGACTTTTTGATGGGAACGGCAACGAGCCGCCCAAGCCCCTGCGCTACCTGCCAGCGGCAGAACCCCTCTATCTGGGCACCGACACCATCTTCCACGGCCCACCGTCCTTTGAAGAGGGCACCACCGCCCAGACCAGCATTGAGATCCCGGTGGAGGCTCTTTCCACAGAGGAAGGCATCCGCTTCCTGGAAAAGCTGGACGTCCCCCTGCCCCCCAGTCTCGCCGCCCGCGTCACGCGAGAGACCTTCAAGGTGCAACTCAGCGCCCGCTGCCTGCCTAAGGTAGAGCAAGGCGGCACCGAGCACGTGGCCATCACAGCCCAGGCGGTCAGTTCCAACGGTCTTCTCACCCAGACCCTCCGGGGCCGCCGGTGGGAGGTGACAGAGCAGGTTCGCTCCTCCAATGGGGTGATCCCCTGCTACGATCGCACCCCGCTGGATGCCGTCCTCCCCGTGCTGGAAGGGGTGAAGGCCACCTATGATGCAGAGTTGAGCGCCTTCCGCGCCCGCATCACCAAGGCCTTCCCGGAGCAGTTCCACGACTGGGCGAAGAATCTCCCGGAAGTGATGACGCTGGACACGGATGACCGCCTCCACTCCATCCTGGCCGACCCTCTGAAGGCCACGGTCCGCCTGGAGATCAACGAGGCGGGTATCGACTGGTTTGACCTTCGTCTGGTGTTCGACATTGAGGGCGTGGAGCTGAAGCCTGCCGAAATCCGCCGCCTCATCGCGGCCCGTGGGGGCTATGTGCGCCTGGCAGATGGCACCTGGCGCAGTGTCCGCCTGGAACTCAGCGAAGAGCAGCAGCAGGCCATCGCCGCCCTCGGCATCGACATCAACGAACTCACCGACGAGGCCCACCCCATCCACGCCCGGCAGCTCGCCCTCCAGGAGCGCAAGGAGTTCATTCCACCAGAACTTTGGGAGCGGGTCAAAAACCGGCTCAGCCATCTGGACCTTCAGACGAAGCCGGACGTTCCCGCCGAGCTCCAGATCACCCTCCGCCCCTACCAGGTGGATGGCTTTCACTTCCTCGTCTATCTAGCCGTGAATCGTTTTGGCGGCGTGCTTGCCGATGACATGGGCCTCGGCAAAACGGTGCAGAGCATCGCCTGGGTCCTCTGGCTCCGGCTGGAGGCTATCAAGGAGAACAAGCCCATCTCACCCGTGCTCATTGTCTGCCCCAAGTCCGTGTTGGATGTGTGGGCGATCGAGTTCGGCAAAGCGGCCCCGAACCTTCGCGTGCATGTGCTGCGCGAAAAGGACACCCTCAATCTCGCCGACATCAAGGACAACGCCGATGTCCTGGTGTTGAACTACGCGCAGCTCCGCTCCTGCATTGAGCAGCTGCAAAAGGTCAACTGGCTCGCCACCATCCTGGACGAAGGCCAGCAGATCAAGAATCCCGACTCCAAGGTTGCCAAGGCCGCCCGCCAGCTGCACGCCCAGAACCGTCTGGTGCTGACCGGCACCCCGTTGGAAAACCGCCTGCTGGACCTCTGGAGCCTGCTCACCTTTGCCACCCCTGGTGCTCTGGGTGATCGAGCCTACTTCCAGAAGCACTTCGACCGCCGCAAAGACGACCGTGCTGCGGAACGCCTCAGCGCCCGTCTGCGCCCCTTCATCCTGCGCCGCACCAAAGGCCAGGTGGCCCGCGAACTGCCTCCGCGTACAGAGGAAAACATGCTCTGCGAACTGACCGGGCTTCAGGAAAAACTCTATCGCGAGCAGCTCGCGCAGGCCCAGCATATGATCCTCACCTCCACGGGTGCAGAGATGCTGAACAAGCGCCGCTTCGCCATCCTGCAGGCCATCACCCGCCTGCGCCAGATCTGCTGCCACCCGGCCCTCGTGCAACCCGGTGCCGATGACGAGGAAAGCGCCAAACTCAACGCCCTCATGGAGCTGCTCGACCAGCTCCATGACGAAGGCCACAAGGTGCTCGTCTTCTCGCAGTTCGTCGCCATGCTCAAGATCATTCGCGACAAACTCACGGGACTGAACCGCCCCTTCCATTGGCTCACGGGTGCCTCCCAGAACCGCGCCGACATTGTGAAATCGTTCCAGGAAACTCCGGATCCCTCCGTGTTCCTGCTCTCCCTCAAAGCCGGCGGCAGCGGTCTCAACCTCACCGCCGCCAGCTACGTCATCCTGTATGACCCATGGTGGAACCCCGCCGTGGAGAACCAGGCCATTGACCGCGCCCACCGCATCGGTCAGACCCAGCCCGTCATGGCCTACCGCCTGCTGGCGAAGAACTCCATCGAGGAAAAAATCCGCCACCTGCAACAGCAGAAGAGCCTGCTCTCCAGCGATGTGCTGGGTGAGGAAAACTTCGCCCGCAGCCTGGATCAGCAGGACCTCGAGTACCTCTTCGACATCGGCGAACGCCGGGGCGATGACGAGTAGGTTCGGTTAAAGGTAAGTGGTGGATCGGTAAGCAGTGGGAGTTTTGCCTTGGATTGAAACCAAGGAGGGGCGGTTTGTGCTTCAAGCACAACCGCCCGGCAGGAGCAGCCGGCAATTCGGTGTCGCCAATGCTCCAGTGCGATAGGGTCGGCAACAGGCCATTCCTGGAACCGCGACGCCCAGTCACATTTGCGCGCCCCAGATGCCGATTGCCAATCGGCGGCACAGCAGATTACCAATCTGCGCTACGCAACCTGCGCCCCCCCCCGCGAACACTCTATCACGCGTTCGGAGCTCATCTCATAATGGGATGTGTAGCACCGCCCAATGTTGGACGAGCTCCAAGCGAGTCAACGTTGGGGAGTGCATCCATCGAATTTCAACTCTGAAGGAGTTGTGTCGCTGCTGAGGTCACGCCGTGCGCCCTCTTCCACAGGCGTCGGCGAGCCCCACAGCCCTATCAGACCCGATGGCTTTCCGCGAGCAGCCCCCGCAGGTTACTTCGCGTCCACATCGGGATGCACCAAGGCCGACCGGTTCACCTGAGGTCCCTGTTTACGCCAAAGCGCTGACTCACCCGTTCCCGAACCCGGAGGGTTCACCATGAATAGCCATGGCGTCGGCCGAGCGTAGCGAGGACTACCCATGGTCTCCTCCACCCACCCGCTCTACCGCGGAGCGGTAGGCCCATCGCAACCTCCAACCCCAGACCTCCACCTCGCCATTCTGCCTACAGAAACCACGCCTCCCCTGCGTACTCCTTCCCCTCCAGTTTACTCCCACCTTTCATGAACCGCCGCACCTCCCTCTCCCTCTTCCTTCTCCTCGGCCTCTCTTTTGCCACCTCCCTTTCCGCCGCCGCCCCCACCCCTCAGAAGATCCTTTTCCTCGGGAACAGCATCACCAAACACGGACCCAAGGCCGACATCGGCTGGACCGGAAACTGGGGCATGGCCGCCAGTGCCGAGGACAAAGACTACGTCCACCTCGTTACCAAGGGACTGACCAAAACCGACGCTCCCGCGCCCCAGACTTTCGTCCAGAACATCGCGGAGTTCGAGCGCAACTACGCCACCTTCGACCTTGCCACCAAACTCAAAGACGCTGCCAACTTTGCGCCCACACTCATCATCCTGGCCATCGGCGAGAATGTTCCGGCCCTGAAGAACGACGAGGAGAAAGCCCTCTTCACCAAGCAGGTCACCAGCCTGCTCACCACCCTGAAAGGCCCCAACTCACCCAAGATCATCGTCCGCAGCTCTTTCTGGCAAAACGCCGCCAAGGATCAGTGTCTGAAACAAGCCTGCGACACCGTGGGGGGGATTTTTGTGAACATCGCCGGGCTGGACAAAGTGGAAGCCAACTACGCCCGCTCCGAGCGCCCCTTCAAGAACGAAGGGGTGGCCCGGCACCCTGGAGACCGCGGCATGCAAGCCATCGCTGATGCCATCGTCAAGGCGGTTCCCCAGCCCTGATTCCTGGCCATCGCCCGCCACAGAGCTGGCTGGTGCGAATACGCTTGCCCGCCCGGAGATTTTCTCCACCATCGCTTGCCCCGTCCTGATCTTCTGCCCCGCCATGCCCCGCCCCCCTCTTCTCCCCTTACTGGCCCTCCCCCTGGCAGGTCTCGCTGCCCTCTGGTCCGCCGGCCCTTCGGCCAGTGCTGCGGAACCCGCCAACGCCAAGAGTGGCAACGCCGACTGGACCACCTACCTGGGTGACAAGCAGCGGAGCCTTTATTCCCCCCTCAATCAGATCAATCAGCAAAACGTCGCCCAGCTCAAGGTGGCCTGGATGTATGACACGGGCGACAAAGGCGAGTACCAGGCCAACAACCTGATCGTCAACGGCGTCCTCTACACCCCCACCCCCACCCGCAAGGTGGTCGCGCTCAACGCCGCCACCGGCGCCGAGTTGTGGAAGTGGGATCCCGCCACCTCCGTCTCCGGAGCTGGCAAGGGCCGCCAGCGCGGCATGGTCTTCTGGCAGAATGAAGAAGGCGGGGAACAGCGCCTCTTCACGGCTGTGGGAAACTACCTCTTCGCCCTCGACGTCAGGACAGGCCAGCTCATCAAGTCCTTTGGCAAGGACGGCACCTTCCATCTGGGCAGCGGGCTCGACACGGAAGGCACGCCCAACATCGGCCTCAACACGCCAGGCGTTATTTACAAGAACCTCCTCATCCTCGGTGGCGTCGGCGGCCCCGGGGCCGTACGTGCCATTGACGTCCGCACGGGCGAGCGGAAGTGGATCTTCCACCTCATTCCCCGGCCGGGCGAGGTGGGCCACGACACCTGGCCCGCCGATTCCTGGAAGACCGCCACCGGCGTCATGCCCTGGCCCGGACAGTCGCTCGATGAAGCACGGGGCATTGTTTACATCGCCACGAAGACCGCAGAACCCGACTTCTACGGCGGCAACCGCCATGGCCAGAATCTCTTCGCCAACTCCCTCGTCGCTCTCAAGGCTGACACTGGCGAGCGTCTCTGGCATTTCCAGATCGTGCATCACGATCTGCTGGACAAGGACCTTCCCTGTCCGCCCGTGCTCCTGACGGTGACCCACAAAGGGAAGAAGGTGGACGCCGTGGCTCAGGGCACGAAACATGGCCTGCTCTTCGTCTTTGACCGCGTCACCGGCGAGCCCCTTTGGCCGGTCGAAGAACGTCCCGTCCCCGCATCAGAACTGCGCGGCGAACAAGCCTGGCCCACCCAGCCCTTTCCCACCAAGCCGGCTCCGCTCATGCGCCAGGGCTACACAGAGGCGGATATCTCCAACGTCTCCCCGCAGGCGGCGGTGGCCACGCTTGACCGTATTCGTGTTTCCCCGAACTTTGGCCCCTTCCCCGCCCCCAGCCTCAAGGAAACCATCATGTTCCCCGGCTTTGACGGCGGCATGGAGTGGGGCGGTGCCGCCGTGGATCCGGACGGCATTTATTATGCAAACGTCAACGAGATCCCGTGGGTCGTGCAGATGGTGGAAACCCGTCGCGCCGATGGTGCCCCCCTGATCCACGGCGAGAAGGAATACATGATCTACTGCGCCGCTTGTCACGGCCTGGATCGCAAAGGCAATCCAGCGGGCGGCTTCCCCGGCCTGGTGGATGTGGACAAGCGCCGCCCTCGCGAGCAGGTGGCCCTGATCACCAAGCAAGGCGCAGGCCGCATGCCAGCGTTCGACATGATCCCTCCCCCGCAGCGCGAGGCCATTCTGGACTATGTCATGTCCAACGCCGCCCCACCCAGTTCCTCCCGCCAGGACGAGCCCGGTGCTTCCGCAGCGGCTCCTGCCAATAAAAACGACAAAGAGGACAAGACACCTCCGTATGCCTTCGCCGGATTCCGTCGTTATCAGGACCAGGAAGGCTACCCCGCCATCAAGCCACCGTGGGGCACGCTCAACGCCGTGGACCTCAACACCGGCGAGATCAAATGGAAGGTGCCCCTGGGTGAATACGCCGAACTCACCGCCCGTGGCCTGCCTCCCACCGGCACCGAGAACTACGGTGGCCCCGTCGCCACCGCCGGAGGACTGATCTTCATCGCCGCCACCGCCGATGAGACCATCCGCGCCTTTGACAAAAACACCGGCAAGGTCCTCTGGAAAGCCCCCCTCCCCTTTGGCGGCAACGCCACCCCCAGCACCTACATGGTCAATGGCCGGCAATATCTCGTGATCTCTGCTGGTGGCGGCAAATCCCGCCGCCCTTCCGGCGGCATGCTCGTGGCCTTTGCCCTGCCAGAGAAGTAAGGCCGCTGCGCGGCCGTTGAGACGCGTTGCTGGTTGAGGGGGCCGCAAGCGGCCTGTTGAGACACTACGTTTGGTTGAGGCGCTTCGCTGGAGGATAGCGTTGCTGCTGGAGAAGCTTGTAGCTGCGTTTGTAAAAACGCGGTCAGGGGCGCATGTGACGAAGATAACCGTCACACGCCCCCGCTCTCAAACGCCATTCTCTCCGGCAAAGGAGGCCGCAAGCGGCCGTTGAGACACTGCGTTGGTTGAGGCGCTTCGTTGGAGGGTAGCGTTGCCGCTGGAGAAGCTTGTAGCTGCGTTTGTAAAAACGCGGTCAGGGGCGCATGTGACGAGATAACCGTCACACGCCCCCGCTCTCAAACGCCATTCTCTCCGGCAAAGGAGGCCGCTGCGCGGCCGTTGAGACGCGTTGCTGGTTGAGGAAGGGGGGGGGCAAGATTTCGCATCGACTCTTGTCTGGCTAATCATCCAGTCGTTGCGCCGGCAGGGTTGGAGTACCGCCTTTAGGCGGCTCAGTCGAACAATCCATGATGTTGCAGACGTCAATGGGGCACAGGCGCTTGAGACTCTCATCTCCTTCGCTCACCCGCGGGGCCGGAGACCCCGCCTCCTTTGGTGCTGCTGGGATGCTTGTGAGCACTGGAGTTTATTGTGTCATAGAACCTCTGACCGCGTTTTTACAAACGCAGCTACAAACTTCTCCAGCAGCAACGCTACCCTCCAGCGCAGCCTCTCAACAGGCCGCTTGCGGCCCCCTCAACCAGCGCTGCGCCTAAACCTCATTTGCCCGGCAGTTCATAACACACCGCCTCGACACTGTTCCGCACGAGCAAATACTTCCCCGCCAGCGTGGGATGGGTCCACGTCTTGGCGCTCAGTGCCGGCAACTGGCCCAACACCGTCCCTTCCTTTTCCAGATCCACCAGAATCACCTCGCCCGGTTCGCTCTGAATGAGGGCCAGGTCATTGACAATAAGGCTTTGACCGGATCCGTAGCGGCCATTTTTCCAGAGTCGTTTGCCAGTCTCCGCATCCATGCAGGCGATCTGCCCGTCATCCAGCCCGTAAATGTACCTACCACGCAGAGCGGTGCTGTTGAACTGGGTCTTCATGCGGAGGTTCTGCCACACTTCTTCCGCCTCCAGCTTCTTCCCATCTGCGACAGGCTTGATCTTCAACATCGTGCACCCCATGCCGTAGCCGGCTGAAAGGAACACCTGATCCTCACCCACCACAAGAGGCTGGGAGGCCTTGGGCCAGCGGGGGTCTCCCCAGGTGTGATCCAGCAGCACCTCACCCGTGGCGGGGTCGTGAGCACTCAGGTTGCCTGCGTTGACAGACAGAACCACGCGACGTCCGGCCAGTGTCACCAGCACAGGCGAAGCATAACTCGCCTTGGCCGTACCCGCCTGCCAGGCCGGTTCCCCAGTGTCCCGACGGTACGCCAGCACCGTGGGCCCCTCCTTGTCCCCACCTGTCACCACTACAAGATCATCATACACCAGGGGTGATGCGCTCACACCCCATTCGATGTTGGGCAGGTTGTTTTCCTTCAACACCTCCCGGCTCCAGACCGCCTCGCCCGTCACCCCATCCAGACAGGTCAACACCCCTGTTCCGCCGTAGCTGTACACCCGGCCACTCTCCACCGTGGGCGTGGCCCGGGGCCCCGTGCCCCCCTGCCATTGTGAGAACCGGGCCTTGATCGCATGGCTCCAGAGCGGTTTCCCAGTCGCCAGCTCATAACAGGTCGTCATTTCCTCGTCCCCGCGCTGTTCCTGGGTGTAGGCACGTCCACCCAACACGGCAAAGGCACTCCAGCCTTCCCCAATAGTCTGACGCCACAGTTCCTTCGGAGCTTGCGACTGCCAGTCACGCGCCAGAGCGGCATTCTGCACCACGCCATTGCGCTGGGGGCCATAAAACTGCGGCACATCCATCGCCCCTTCCACCTTGGCCACCTCCGCCACTGGCACCACACTGGGTGCCGAGAAATGCCGTTCCGCAGGGCGTGTCCACGCCCACGCCAGCTTGGGCAGGCCGGTGCCATCCATCGTGCCGTCCACCCGCACCGTCCGGCTCACGCCAAACCCTGCCAGCACCAGGAGCCCTGCCACCGCGAGCCTGGCCCGGCCGGAATAGCGGCTCAAGAGGAGGAACCACAGCACCAGCAACAACCCACCCAGCAGGCTCAGCGCAGACACCCCCCAACTCTTGAAGTTGCGATCCAACTCCGGCGTCAGCACAGTGGCGGCAATACCCACAGCGATGACAGCCGCGACGACGAACGGAATCCACAGACGATGACCTTTTTGAGCAGGGACTAGAGCATTCATGGAAGTTGACTTGAAGGTTGATTTCGATTTACAAGTAAGTACTCACTAAACTATCGGGCACAAAAAACGAATCCTCATCCCTCGTTGCCCATCAGCATGGCGAAGGCCTTCGGGTTGTAATGAAGTCGGATGGCTTCATCACGCACGCCGATTCCCCGGAGGGCAAACCACGTGGACTGCTCGACCAATTCGGCATACGAAACTCCCATGTCCACCACCGGGCGACCAGGCAGCTCGTTGAGCATCAGCATCCCGGCGAGGTGTTGGGCCAGCCAAGCCCTCAAGGCCGGAGTCCCCACAGGGGTATCCGACAGATCCCCCGCCTGCCCCGCCGCGTCGATGCAGGCCTTCAGCTGATTGATCATGCCATCTCCCACCTGCCGCATGAATCCCCGCGCAAACTCACCATCCTCCGAGAAACTGTGCAGCATGAGGCGATAAAGACTGTTCTCCTCCTGAGACCGGCGCTGGGGAGGGCGCAGCATCTTCGCCATGAAGTAGTGCACCATCGTCACCAAGGACGAAGTCGAAGGCTCCAGTGCCATCATCTCCGCCGCCGCCGGGGTGTTCTTAGCCCGGCAACACTCCATCTGCATGGCGGTGTACAGTTCATCCTTGCTGGGAAAGTGGCGAAAGATCAACGCCTCCGACACGCCCGCCTCTAGAGCCAGCGCCTTCGTCGTCGAGCCATGAAACCCCCGCTCAGAAAAGACCTTCAATGCAGCACGAATGATCGCCTGCCGGCGCTCATCGCTGCTGAGTCTCTTGGGGGATTGTGAGACCATGGAATTCATCAAGTAAGCGTACACTCACAATTACGTCAACAACCTTTTCCCGACCCACTGCCTACCATTTACCTCTGACCACTCCCCCCCTTACCTCTCCCCCTACTTGTTCGTCGTCACCACACTGGCCACCTTGCCCTTCGCCAGGCGGGTAATCATCATGTCACCCGTGCGCAGCTTGGAGGCATCTTCGATCACCTTGCCAGTGGCATCAGTAGTCATGGAGAATCCACGGGAGAGCACGGAGTCCGGCCCCATGCTCTTCAGCAGCTTGCGCATGGCCATCACCTTCTGGGCGTTCTGCTCGATCCGCTGGCGGATGAAGGCCCCAAGGTGCTGCTGGATGAGCGCCACCCGGTGAGCGGCCTCCGTGAGCACCCGCTGGGGATGATACTTCTCCAGCGCCCGATGATGTTGCACCAGCCGGTCATCCAGGCTCCGCCAGTAGAGCTCCTGAGCGCGATGGTACGAGGATTCAACTTCATCCACAGACTGCACGGCATCCCTCAACAGACGCTCAGGCTCACGACGCAGCGCCCCCTTGCCCGTTAGCTCCAACACCCGCTCGTGATGCTCCAGCGTCGTCCGCATACGGTGGGTCATGCTCTTCTCCATGGCATCAAAATGCCGCTGAAGCTCCGCAGTATCTGGCGCCAACAGCTCGGCAGCCGCACTGGGTGTGGGAGCCCGCATGTCCGCAACGAAGTCGGCGATGGTGAAGTCAATCTCATGCCCCACCGCAGAGATGACAGGAATGGTGGAGGCAAAGATGGCCCGGGCCACCACTTCCTCATTGAAGTTCCAGAGATCCTCCAGGCTGCCACCGCCACGCCCCACGACAATCGTATCCGGACGAGGCAGCCCTGCGACCTCCTGGTTCAGCAGATCGATCGCACGGGCGATCTCCTGCTCCGCCCCCTGCCCCTGCACCCGCACGGGGAAAACCAGCACCCGGAGCCAGGGAGCGCGGCGAGTGAGAATGTTCAGCATGTCGCGGATGGCCGCACCGGTCGGTGAGGTCACGAGCGCCACCACACGGGGAAACTTGGGGATGGGCTTCTTCCAGTGATTCTCAAACAACCCTTCTCCCGCCAGTTTCTGCTTCAAAGCCTCGAACCGAGCTTGAAGCGAGCCCTGACCCTTGGGCTGGACCGAGCGCACAATGATCTGGTAGTTCCCCCGCTGCTCGTACACCGTGAGCTCCCCAAAGAGCTGCACTTGCATGCCATCGCGCAGCGGCGTCTGCATGCGGGCACTGGCTCCGCGGAAGAGGACACAGGAGATCTGCGCCCCCTCATCCTTAAGCGTGAAATATTGATGCCCGGACGACTGGAGCCGATGGTTGCTAATCTCCCCCTCCACCGAGACATCCCCGATCTGCCCCTCAAGGAGCGAGCGGATCTGGCGGGTCAGTTGGGAGACGGAAAGGACGCTGGACATGTTTGCCCGACCAAAGACGGGAATCGCCCGGACTCAAGGTGCAAGGCGCGGATTTTCGGTGGTCGGGTCTGAACCCGCCAGTTCAACCAAAAGTAGTGGTAGGCTTTAGCCTGCCTGCCAAGGACAGGAGCCGCGACTAAACAGGTTGAAGCCTGTGACTACATTTTCAGTGCGCCGCCTACTGCCTACTGCCTACTGCCTACTGCCTACTGCCTACTGCCTACTGCCTACTGCCTACTGCCCACTGCCTACTGCCTACTGCCTACTGCCTACTGCCCACTGCCTACTGCCTACTGCCTACTGCCCACTGCCTACTGCCTACTGCCTACTGCCTACTGCCCACTGAGCCCCCCTACAGCCCGAAGGTCTCCCGAAACACCCGCGACTGCCTGCGGGACAACTCAACCTCCGTGCCGTCCTTCAGCCGGACCTTGAGCGAATTGCTGAACCACTCCTCCGTGGAAACAATCCAGCGCACATTGATCATCTGAGCACGATTGGCCCGGAAGAACAAGTGTGCAGGCAGACGCTCTTCCAAAGCCGACAATGATCTTCCAATGACCGGACGCTCTTCATCAAAATACACCCGGGTGTAGTTGCCCTCCGACTGGAGAAGGCGGATGCTTTCCAGCGGGGTGAACCAGTGCCCCTCTGCTCCTTTGAGGAAGATGCGATCCCCTTCCCCCAGTGGCTGGGCGCGGCCTCGCTCGGCTGGCAATTCCCCTCTGAGCCGTTCCAAAGTACGGGCCAGACGCTCCGGCTCCACCGGTTTCAACAAATAATCAAAGGCAGCAAGGTCGAAGGCGCGCAGCGCATGTTCATCATAGGCGGTGACAAAGACCACTTCACAGCCGCTGCCAATCATCTGGGCGGCCGTTTCAAGACCTGTTCTCTCCGGCATCTGGATGTCCAGGAAGATCACATCCGGACGCGCCTGGAGACAGAGCTCCACCGCAACTGCGGCAGAGTCCGCCTCTCCCACCACCTCCAGGTCATCATGGACCTCCAGGAGTTTGCGCATCTCCCGCCGGGCGGGATTTTCATCATCTACGATCAGGGCTCGGATCATCGGGGTATGACACTTGCTACATTCTGGGCTTGGGGAATGACCGCGCGGGCCACCACCTTGCCGCCTGCTTCATCACTGATTTGGAACGTGGCGCGACCATCGTACAGAAGCGACAGCCGCTCCGACGCCATCTTCAACCCCATGCCGGTGGAGCCGGATGTGCGCCCCAGCCGGCCCAGGTTTTCCACCTCGATCCGGATCCAACCAGGCAAGGCACTCACGCGGTAGGCAACACGTCGCACGCCCTCGCCATCCGCACTACCGTACTTGACGGCGTTCTCCACCAGCGTCTGCAGGAGGAAGGGCGGCAGCAGAGCGTCCCCGGGATCCACATCCACCGCAGAGCAAACATCAAGTTTATCCTCGAACCTCATCTTCTCGATCTGCAGATAGGCATCCACGGTTTCAATCTCCTGGGCCAGGGGCACCAGTTGCACGTTGCCCCCGGCCAGGGAGGCGCGGAAGATCTTGGCCAGCTGCGTGACCATGAGGCGGGCCCGTTCCGGATCGGAATCGATCAGGCTCCGCAGGGTGTTCAGCCCGTTGAAGAGGAAGTGGGGATTGATCTGGGATCGCAATGAAGCCAGTGCCGCCTCTTTCACAGACATGTCCACACGAAGCTTCTGCACCTTGGCCTCCTGGAGCTGCACATAGTAGTGCAGGCTGAAGTAGGCTCCAGACCAGGCCATCAGCTGTAGGGAGATCCACACGACCAGCAATGCCGCCAGACCCGCGCCAAATCCCTCTGCCTCCCAGGTGGGGCGGTCCATGGTCCAGCTCAGCCCTGTCACAATCCCGGCGCAGACCAGAGAGGCGGCCACCACGCGTGGCCAGAGTGCACCCAGCTTTTTCTCCTTCCATTTGCCCGCGAGAATCACCCACCGGTAGGCATGCGTCAGCAGTACCGCCGCGGTGGAGAAGAACACCGTGCCCCACAAGGGGTGCAGCCCTCCCTCCACATGTGGAGAAGGATCCAGAAAGCTGCCCCACCAGCCCAGCCCAATGCAGCCAAACCACATCGCCATCTGACAGCGCCAGTAGTTCTTGTGGCCCCACCAGAAGCGGCGATTCTCCTCTGACTGGCGCACCTGGGCCGCCGCTTCCACCGCTGGGGAGGCAGAAGCGGGATGGGTGACGGGAACGGCCTGCAAAGACATCGTGAACCGGGTAAAGTGACTGGAACGCTGCCATGCATTTTCGCAGTGTCGCGGGCTTTTTGACCAGCGGTCAGGAGTCTCCATGAGCGGCAGCCCTCGCCCCCGGGTGTGCCCAATGGCGAAACCAACCGTTCGCCCAGCCAATCCCACCGCCTCCAGGGTGCACCAGACCGATCATCCGAATCCACCAGCAGCCGCTCTTCCCCGCATCATGGTGCAGGCGCACCAGAGCCTCCCGTCCAGCTGGAGCAGCCTCCTCATCCAAGCTGGCACGACGATGCCGCAACTCCATGATTGACTCCACCGCCTTTCAACGTCACCGTATATCCGTCCACGGATATGCCCCCGATCATTATCAGGCCCAAGCGATCCAACCCACTGGCCCTGGCAGTGCTGGCCCTTCTCTTTGAACGCCCCATGCACCCCTACGAGATGGCCGCGACGTTGAAGGAGAGGCACAAGGAGGACAGCATCAAGCTGCGCTATGGCTCGCTCTACACCGTGATCGACATCCTCGTGCGAGAGGGGCACATCACCCCTCGCGAAACACTGCGGGACGGGCGCCGACCTGAGCGCACCGTGTATGAGCTGACCCCTGCGGGTAATGTGGAAATGCGGGAATGGATGCGATCGCTTTTAACGACACCCGTGAAGGAGTATCCCCAGTTTGAAGCAGCCCTCTCCCTGCTGGCTGCGCTGCCTCCCAAGGAAGCCGGTCAGTTGTTGCAAAAGAGAATCGTCACCCTGCAGGAGCAGGCCGAGAGCACTCGTGCCACGCTCACCGTGGCACAGCATCATGGGTTGCCGGCACTTTTCTCCGTCGAGACGGCATACCACTTGAAATTGATCGAGGCCGAGATTGAATTCGTGCATGAGCTAGTCGCTCAGATTGCTCACGACGGCTGCGGCTGGCTGCCCCAGTGGAAACGATTTCACAAGGAGCGGGCCGCCCCCCATGCCCCCGATTTGTCCGATCCCGCCAAGCCTCCCCATCGCAAGTCAGGCTCCAAAACCGGCTCGTGACGATAACCTCACCGATCCATCCAACGGGCACAGGCATATTACCCCTGCCGCCCGCAGCGCCCAAGTCCTCCCGCCCATCCTTCCATGAGTTTAGAAAAAGCCAGTCTAGACGGTTTGCGCATCAACCGTCCGACCCTGTCCCAAGCTCCATCCCGGCCCGGGTGGCTTCTGCCCGTCGGCGTGACTGCGCTGATGGCCGCCGGATTGGCCGCGTGGTTCGTGCTCGGCCCCAAGCCTGTCCAGGTGGAGACCTTTGTGGTGCAGGCTACGGTACCGTCCGGCAAAAACGGCTCTCGCGCCCAAAGCACGCCGTTGCTCAACGCTTCGGGTTATGTCACCGCCCGTCGTGAAGCCACCGTCTCCTCCAAGATCACCGGCAAGGTGGTGGACATCAAAGTGGAGGAAGGGATGAAAGTCGAGGAGGGCCAGGTGCTAGCCAAGCTGGATGACACCAATGTTCAGGCCAGTTTGAGGCTCGCCGAGGCGCAGCTTGAGTCCGCCCGTCGTGCCATTGAGGAAACGCGCCCCACATCGGTGTTTGCTGAACAGGAAGTGAAGCGCTTCACCGATCTCGCCGCCACCAAAGCGGCCAGCATGTCTGACTTGAACAAGGCGCAGGCCGAAGCTCGTTCCCTCCAGGCCAAGCTGGCCCGCCAGCAGTCAGACCTCATCGTGGCAGAGCGGGAACTGGCCACATGGACCCAACAAGTGGATGACACGATCATCCGCGCACCCTTCCCCGGCGTGGTAACTTCCAAGAACGCGCAGCCGGGCGAGATGATCTCCCCCATGTCATCCGGCGGCTTCACCCGCACCGGCATCTGCACGCTGGTGGACATGAGCTCCCTGGAGATCGAGGTGGATGTGAGCGAGAGTTATATCAACCGCGTGGCACCCGGGCAGCCGGTGGAAGCCACTCTGGACGCCTACTCTGACTGGAAGATCCCCGCCCGCGTCGTCGCCATCATCCCCACCGCCGACCGCCAGAAGGCCACGGTGAAGGTGCGAGTCGGCTTCGACAAGCTGGATCCCCGCATCCTCCCTGAGATGGGCGTGAAGGTGGCCTTCCATGCCGCCCAGGTGGAGGCAACCCCCGGGAAGCCCACCGCCCCCACCATTGTGATCCCCAGGTCCGCGCTCCATGAGGATGGAGGAAAGAACATTGTCTGGATCATTGAGAACGGTCACGTCGTGCGGCGCGCCGTCTCCGTCAGCCTCACCCAGGGCGACCACTCCACCATTGCTGCCGGGCTCTCCAACGGGGAACGAGTCGTCGTCAGCGCCACCGCCCCCCTTAAAGAAGGCACCCGAGTCAAGGAAACAAAATCATGATCAACATCGCCAAAACGCTCGTCCACGTATCCGACGTCACGAAGATCTTCCGTCGCGGCTCGGAGGAAGTACCCGTGCTGTCGCACCTCAATCTGGAGGTGAAGGAGGGTGAGTTCCTCGCCCTCATGGGACCGTCTGGCTCGGGCAAATCCACCCTGCTCAATCTGATCGGCGGCCTGGACCGGGCGTCCCAGGGCTCCGTTTCCATTGGCGGCGATCATATTGATGAGCTCTCCGACCGGCAGCTCGCCGCCTGGCGGGCCCGGCACGTAGGCTTCGTCTTCCAGTTCTACAACCTCATGCCCGTGCTCAATGCCGAGCGCAATGTGGAGCTCCCCCTGCTGCTCACCCATCTGAACAAGGCCGAGCGGAAGAAGCACGTGGAGATCGCGCTCAAGGCCGTGGGGTTGTCTCATCGCACCCGGCATTTCCCCCGCCAGATGTCTGGTGGTGAGCAGCAGCGCGTGGGCATCGCCCGAGCCATTGTGACGGATCCCACCCTGCTGCTCTGCGATGAGCCCACCGGTGACCTGGACCGCAAGTCAGGCGATGAGATCCTCTCCCTGCTCCAGGCGCTGAACCAGGAGCACGGCAAAACCATCATCATGGTCACGCACGACCCGCACGCCTCCGCCCGCGCCACCCGCACCGTCCACCTCGACAAAGGTCAGCTATCCACCGAGCAGCCAGCATGAAATACTTCTCCCTCATCTGGGGCAACCTGAAGCGGAGAAAGCTGCGCACAATCCTGACGCTGCTTTCCATCCTGGTCGCGTTCCTCCTCTTCGCCTTTCTCTGTGCCATGAAGGAGGCTTTCACCGGTGGCGTGAGCATCGCCGGTGCAGACCGTCTCATGGTCCGGCACAAGGTCTCCATCATCCAGACCCTGCCAGTCAGCTACGCGAACCGCATCGCCGCGCTCACTGGCGTGTCCGGAGTGACTCACCAAACGTGGTTCGGTGGCATCTACCAGGACCCAAAAAAGAACTTCTTCGCCACGATGCCGGTGGAGCCGGAGTCCTTCGCCAAGATGTACACCGAGATTGTGGTGCCGCCCGATGTCATGCAGACCTGGCTCAAGACCCGCAACGGCGCCATTGTGGGCAAGGCGTTGATGGAACGCATGTCGCGTGACTATGGCTGGAAGGTCGGCTCCCGCATCCCCATCACCTCTCCCATCTGGGGCGAGCCCGCCAATCAACCGGCGTGGGAGTTTGAGATCGTGGGTGTGTACGACGTCAACAAGAAAGGGGCGGACAACACCTCCTTCTACTTCCGCTACGACTACTTCGACGAGGCCCGTGAAAAGGGCAAAGGCCAGGTGGGCTGGTACAGCGTGCGCGTGGAGAATCCCGAGAATGCCGCGACGATTGCGAAACGTATTGACGAAGAGTTCGCCAACTCGCCCTATGAGACCAAGGCAGAGACCGAAGCAGCAGCCGCCCAGGGCTTTGCCCAGCAGGTGGGCGATATCGGGACGATCATGGTCGCGGTGCTCAGCGCCGTGTTCTTCACCATCCTGCTCGTGGCGGGCAACACCATGAGCCAGGCTGTGCGTGAACGCACTGAGGAACTCGGCGTGCTGAAGGCCATGGGCTTCACCAATGAACTGGTGCTCATACTGGTGATGGTAGAGTCCTGCGTGCTGGCCGCCCTGGGTGGCTTCACCGGCCTCGGCCTCGGCTGGGCCATCATCTCTGCCAAGAATCCCGTGCCTGACCTGCTGCCCAACTTCTTCCTTCCGGAAAAGTACGTGGTCATGGGTGCCGCCATCGTGCTGGCCCTCGGCATTGTCGCCGGAGCCGCCCCCGCCATCCAGGCCATGCGACTGCGCATTGCTGAAGCCCTCCGCCGCAACGGTTAATCGGCAACCGGTTTATCCCCTTCCCTCTACACTCTCATGACAAGCTTTTCCAACTGGCTTGACCAGGTCGTCTCCGTGGCGTCCTACAACCTCCGCACCATCCCCGAGCGCAGAGGTGCCGCCTTCACCTCCGCCATCGGCATCGCGGGCGTGGTGGGCGTGCTCGTCGGCGTCCTCGCGATCGCCGAAGGCTTCCGCCTCGCCATGACCGCCTCCGGCTCCAAGGACATCGCGGTGGTGATGCGCACCGGTTCCGACAGTGAAATGACCAGCGGCCTGAGCCGCGATGAAACCCGGCTCATTTCAGACGCTCCCGGCGTGGCCCGTGATGGCGACACCCCGCTCACTTCGGCGGAGTTGTTTGTCATCATCAACCTGCCCAAGCGTTCCACCGGACTGGACGCAAACGTGCCCCTGCGCGGTGTGGAAATGACCGCCGTCAAGGTGCGCGATGACATCAAGATCGTGCAGGGCAACATGTTCGAATCCGGCAAAAACGAGATCATCGTGGGCGCGGGTGCGGCCCGCGCCTTCGGCGGGCTGGATCTGAAAAAGGAGATCAAGATTGGCCAGAACACCTGGACCATCGTGGGCATCTTCACCGCTGGCGGCGGCGTGGCGGAGTCAGAGATCTGGACGGATGCGGCAGTGCTGCAACCGGCCTACAAGCGGGAAGACTCCTTCCAGTCGGTGTATGCCCGCCTGTCCTCCGCCGGCTCCTTCACGGAATTCCGGGATGCGCTTACCTCGAACCCCCAGCTCAAGGTAAAAGTCCTGCGCCTCTCTGATTTCTACGCAGAGCAATCGGAGATGCTGACCAAGTTCATCACCACCATCGGCGTCTTCATTGCCAGCATGATGGCATTGGGAGCTCTCTTCGGCGCCCTGAACACCATGTACAGCGCCATCGCCTCCCGCACCCGGGAGATCGCCACCCTGCGCGCCATGGGCTTCAGTTCAGGTCCCGTAGTCATCTCGGTCATTGTGGAGTCACTCGCCGTGTCTCTCATCGGTGGAGCCATCGGCGCCGGCATCGCCTACCTCGCCTTCAACGGCTATGAGGCTTCCACGCTCAACTGGGCCACCTTCAGCCAGGTGACCTTCAAGTTCGCCGTCACCAAAGGACTCCTGATCCAAGCCATCATCTGGGCCTCCGTGATTGGCATCATCGGCGGCCTGTTCCCCGCAGTACGTGCAGCAAGATTGCCAATCGCGTCCGCTCTGCGGGAGACCTAGACACCCTGCCATCGTAATAAAGCCGTCCTGGTCCTTGTTCGCGCATCACCCTGCGCCCAGGAGCCGGGACGGATCTTCTACTCTATAGCACCCCAAGACGCACCATTCCTAATTCCTAATTCCTAATTTATAATTGTCCGCCCCCTCACCTTTTCCCAATCGTCACCCGGCTGCCAGAGCGCATCAGATGATAGGGCTGCCCCAAGCGCTCACACGCGGCCACGAACTCGTCCGTGGTCTCTGTGTTGAACTTGAACATCTCGTAGTGACAGGGCACCACCAGACCCGCCCCGCAGGCCTTCGCCAATGCAGCAGCCTCTGTCCCATTCAGATTGCCCGCCACCCGTCGCTCGGGCTTGTGGCCATTGATGGGCAGCAGCATCAGATCACACCGTGCATTCCGCAGCGGTTCGATGAGCCCATCATGCCAGAGAGTGTCGCCACTGTGGTAGATCGTCAGCCCATTGCGACGAATGATGAAGCCGAGAAACTGGCAGCGCCCCTGGTCATCCCGTTCCACCAGATTGTGTGCCGCGGCCACCCCCGTGAATTCCCAGCCCTCCACATGGACGGTCTGCCCATCGTTCAGGGAGACGAATTCGATGCTGGTGTCCGGCAGACGCCGTCTTGCCTGGGAAACGGTCGCCTCTGGCAGCACCACCTTGAGGTGGCCATTGGCCTGACACAGAGGTCGGAGCGTATCCTCGTCAAAGTGGTCCGTATGCTGGTGGCTGCTGGTGGCCACGCCCACCATGTCCAGCTTGTGAGGCAGGATGACCAAGTCCGTCATCCGGACGTGCGGCTTGTCCGTCCGCGCATACTTTTTCGACAAGGAGTCTGACAGATAGGGATCCAGCAGGAGGAATTCTCCGGCGCATTTCAGCAGAAAGCCGCTCTGGCCCAACCACCAGACGTGCAAGCGGTCTCCGCCATTGGAGGCGGCATGGATGTCTGCGAGGAGGGCACCGTTCTGAAGCAGGGGCTTGATGAGCATGTGAGGACCTGAGAATCGGCAAGTGTGGCACAAAAGCCCCGAATGCAGCAAGTGCGATGCACGATTTTCCCAGGAGGAACTCGCAAAAAAGTGCCAGCCCTACACCATGCCCAGCGACTCCCGAACGCTGCGAACGCCCCGGACCATGTTCACCAGCTTCTTTTTCGCCGCCCAACGTGCAGTCTGGCTCAGCCCGCAATCCGGGGCAAACACCAGACGTTCAGCCGGCGCAAACTTCAGACAGGCGCGCACGACTTCGGCGATCTGCGCCACCGTTTCCACGTGGTAGCTCTTCACGTCCACAATGCCCACGGCCACATCGTACCGCTGGGACATGGGACCGATGACCTCGAGTTCGGCGTATTCGCGATTCGCCATTTCCACGTGCACCTCGTCCGCATGCAGGTCAAGGAACGCCGGGAAAAGCGGAGCATACTTCCGCCAGCCCACCGGATGCCCCTTAAAGTTGCCAAAGCACAGGTGTGTGCAGATCCGCGCCCGTCCCAGGGCGGGTTCCACCGTGCGGTTAAAGATGTCAACAAAACGGCGGGGATCCTCCCTGTACCCATAGCAGCTCATGCTTGGCTCATCCACGCAGATCTCTTCTGCGCCCGCCTGAATGAGGTCTTCAATCTCCTTTCTCACCAGGGGCAGAAGCGCCTCCGTCACAGCATAGCGATCGGCATAGCGATCACTGAGCGCCAGACGTCCCGCCAGAGTGTATGGCCCCGGCACCGACACCTTCAGACGAGGACCCGCCGGAGCGAGCCGCCGCAAGCGCTCAAACTCCTCCACCGCCCCCAAGCCCCGGGGAGCGGCAAGTTCACCCACGATGGCATGCTTGCCCCGCTGGTCATGCGCTGGCGGGCCGAAACGTCGCGGACTGGCAGCCTCCAGAGCAATGCCTTCGATGAATCCGTAGAATGAAAGGTTGAAGTCAAAGCGGGTCTGCTCTCCGTCTGTGATCACATCCAGTCCGGCGTCCATCTGGTCTCCGATCGCCACCCGCGCCGCATCATCCTGCATCTCCTTGATGTCCTCAGAACCGAACTGGTTCAGGTTCGAGGAGGCAAACTCAAGCCAGCCCGGGAAGGGATAGGAGCCAATGACGGAGGTGCGGAGGGGTTGCGAGGTCATGGGGAGGGATCAGCGATGGAGAAGGGGCGATGGTGGGTGAGGCGTCAGTCTTTGACACCCAGTTTTTCATAGTACCGGGCCAGCCTGCGGGCGTGTTCGTCGTAGGCCGCCTCGAAGAGCTCAGCCCCCTTCTCGGCCCCGCAGACCGCCGTCGCCGTCAGCACTTTCGGGGGATGTCCGGCCCGCGTCAGGCGATCCGCAACCTCCGCCTTGATGGCGTTCACCACCAGACAGCCACCCACGGAGGAACCCGGTGCCACAGGCGTGTCCAACCCCTCGATCTTGACCATCGCATCGCCCACTGGAGCACCGGTATCCAGGACGAAGTCGGCGAAGTCCTGCAGCTTCATCCCTTGAGAATGACGGCTCGTACTGGCTTCGCTATGGGCCGCACTGATCAGCGCCACCACCTTCACCCCACGTCGCTGGAACTCCTCCGCCATCTCCACGGGCACCACGTTGCAACCGCTGGAAGAGATCACCAGGGCACTGTCGCCGTCTTTGAGATCGAAATTGCGCAGGATCCGACTGGCAAAGCCGCTCACGTTTTCCAAAAACATGGCCTGCCGCTGTCCATTGGCCCCCACCACCAGATTGTGGAAGGTCAGGGAGAGCTCCACAATGGGATTGAAGCCCGGGAACGACCCGTACCGCGGCCACATCTCCTCCACCATCATGCGGCTGTGCCCGCTGGCAAACACATGCACCATCTGCCCCTGGAGGATCGTGGCGGCAAACAGGTCCGCCACCTTCTGAATGACATCTTCCTGAGCAGACACTTGAGCCAGCAACCCCTCGCACGCGGTGAGGTAGCGCTGGGATGGGGACAGGGTCGAGGGATCGGTCAGGGAACGGGACTGCATGAGGAAGCGGCGGAAAAAATGAGGAGTGTCCCCCCAGTCTTCCCATCCCTGCCCCGCCCTGTCGAGCGGCAGATGAATTCAGAGCAGATAATCCATCTCATGAATCAGACCGTCCTCCCTGCAAGGCCCGGATCATCAACAACGTCCCGCCACGCAAGCCAGATTCTCCATGGGAGACCAGAGCTTTATCACGGGGCCGCACACTCGCGGGCGAGTTGCTGGCTCTCAGGCGAGAGCTTTGACAAGGGATACTGCACATACTTGCCGTCCGGCATCTTGAGCACCACGTTCTCGCCTTCCAGGCGCTCAAAGCCCGCCTTGATGGACCGCCCCTCGGCATTGGTCCACTTCAAAATGGGAGGTAACTCCTTCTTGAACGCCACCTTGGGCGCATTGGGATCAAAGGCGGCACCAGCGGCGATCCACTCCCGGATTTTGTCGATATCCTTCTGCGGCATCGGGCCATCGGGCGGCATGGCATTGTCCACGCCAGGGTCGGCGATGACCTCGTAGAAGTGGCTGGCGGAGGGTTTTCCCGGCTCGATTACCAAGTTGGTTCCGATGTCCTTCGCGAAGCGCTTGAGGTTGTCGAAAACAAATCCTGCCTTCTCCTTTTTGGCCTCTTCACTATGGCATTCGTAACAATGCTTCTTGAGAATAGGCTTAATTTCCTTCTCAAAATCAACAGCATACGTTGCAGCGGGGGCCGCCGCAGATGCGGCCAGCAGGGCAGGAAAGAGAGTGCGGGGGATGGGCATGGTCGTGAAGATAACGCAAAAGCAGGGTTCCCAATTAGGATTCACGCGCAAATCGTCAGATGGGGAATCGCCCCAGATCCGCTCCGCCTCAACCTGATGAGCCGCATGGGCTTCGTGAGATTTGGAGTTTGCAGAATGGCGGTTTTCCCGTTTTGGTGTCTTTGTCAGCGCCTCGCACGTCCTGCGCCACCCCCTTCTCCCCGTGAGTTCCCCCGTCCCGAAAAATCCGCCGAACCCGCTCTTTGAGATCGCTCTCACGATCGTGCTGCCATCCTTGGTGCTCGACAAGCTGAGCAAGCCTGAGATGCTGGGCCCCTTTGGCGCGCTGGTGGTGAGCCTGCTTTTCCCTCTCGGTTTCGGCGTGTGGTGCTGGTACAAGAAGACCGGTTGGAACGTCTTTTCCATACTCGGCCTCGCCACCATCCTCCTGAGCGGCGGCCTGGGCCTCTTGAAGCTACCTGCGGTGTGGGTGGCCGTGAAGGAGACCGCCATGCCTCTCATCATCGCCGTCGCCTTCCCCCTGAGCCACCGCTTCGGCAAGCCGCTCATTCAGGCCATGCTCATGCAGCCGCACATCATGAATGTGAACACCCTTCAGGCGAAGGCGGCATCCTCCCCATGGATCAAGGAACAACTGGACCAGTGCACCTTCAAGGCCTCCCTCGGCATGGGTGGCGGCATGGTGCTGAGTAGCATCGCGAATTTTTTCCTCGCACTCTACCTGTTGAACGGCAAGGAACCCGGCAGCGAAGCTTTTGTCAAAGCCCTGGGCACCCTGAACTGGGCCGGCACCGTCGTGATTGGCCTGCCCCTTCTGGTCATCATGATGGTGGTGTTCATGTGGCTGCTGAACCGCATTCAACGCATCACCGGCCTGGAAAGAGATGATCTCCTGAACCCCGGCAAAACCGTCCGCCGCCAGGTCACATCTCAGTAGAGCGGATCCAGGGACCAAGCCTCCCTTCCACACCGCCCCAGAAAAGCAGCTCGTGGCTGCGTTTGTAAAAACGCGGTCAGGCGACCTCGCTTGCCCCCACAAGACCAAGCCACCCCACCCGGCCACTTGCCCGCCCCCAACGCATTCTCACGAATGCATCCACAAACTTCCAGTCTCCCTCCCACACCGCCGCAAAAAAGCAGCTCGTGGCTGCGTTTGTAAAAACGCGGTCAGGCGACCTCGCTCGCCCCCAAAAGACCAAGCCACCTCACCCGGCCACTTGCCCGCCCCCAACGCATTCTCACGAATGCATCCACAAGCTTCCAGCTTGCCCCCCCACACCGCCGCAAAAGCAGCTCGTGGCTGCGTTTGTAAAAACGCGGTCAGGCGCCCTCGCTTGCCCCACAAGACCAAGCCACCCCACCCGGTCACTTGCTCGCCCCCGACGCATTCTCACGAATGCATCCACGAGCTTCCCGCTTCCCCTCCCACACCGCCGCAAAAGCAGCTCGTGGCTGCGTTTGTAAAAACGCGGTCAGGCGACCTCACTCGCCCCACAAGACCAAGCCACCCCACCCGGCCACTTGCCCGCCCCCAACGCATTCTCACGAATGCATCCACGAGCCTCCCTCCCACACCGCCGCAGACGCAGCTCGTGGCTGCGTTTGTAAAAACGCGGTCAGGCGACCTCGCTTGCCCCACAAGACCAAGCCACCTCACCTGGCCACTTGCTCGCCTCCAACGCATTCTCACGAATGCATCCACGAGCTTCCAGCTTGCCCTCCCACACCGCCGCAAAAGCAGCTCGTAGCTGCGTTTGTAAAAACGCGGTCAGGCGCCCTCGCTTGCCCCACAAGACCAAGCCAACCAAAAAAAACCCCAAACCCCTCCACCACCCCTTGATTTTCTCGACACCCCACCCATCCTTCCATCCACCCCCTCTTAGCCGTGGAAGCTCCAACCTCATCGTCTTCAGCCGACAAGAAGCGCCTCCCCAAGCTCCACCCCAACTCGTATCAACAGTTCTCCGCGACTCATTGGACACTCTGCATCAAGGACCGTCGCAAAGGCTGGCTCAATTCCGACTGGCACGCGCACTTCAGAGAAGTTCTCCTTCACGCCATTGTCCGCCACAATGCTGCCTGTGCCATCTACTGCCTCATGCCGGATCACGCGCATCTGCTCCTCGTCGGCACCAGCTTCGAATCGGACCAAAGGTTGCTCATCCGATATCTCAAGCGGCATAGCAGCAACCATCCGCTGTGGACCAAGCTGAAAATCGAGTGGCAGCGAGACTCCTACGATCACGTCCTGCGCAATGCCGAGCGCGGGCCGCAAGAGTTTGAGAACACCGCTCGGTACATTGCCGACAATCCGGTACGAGCAGGCATCATTGAAGCGGCTGAAAGCTACCCATTCACCGGCGTGATGCTGCCAGGATATGCCACGTTGAAATGGCACGACGAGCGCTACTGGTCCGTGTTCTGGCAACACATCTACATGCGCTACGACAGCGCCCTGTCTCAGCAGATCAAAAGCCCGCCGCAGGCGTAGCTCGCCCTCCCACACCGCCGCAGAAGCAGCTCGTGGCTGCGTTTGTCAAAACGCGGTCAGGGGACCTCACTTGCCCCCACAAGACCAAGCCACCCCACCCGGCCACTTGCCCGCCCCCAACGCATTCTCACGAATGCATCCACAAACTTCCAGCTTGCCCCCCCCACACCGCCACCGGCGCAGCTCGTGGCTGCGTTTGTCAAAACGCGGTCAGGCACGTCGCTCACCCCCCGCAAGACCAAGCCACCTCACCCGGCCACTTGCTCGCCTCCAACGCATTCTCACGAATGCATCCACGAGCTTCCCGCTTCCCCTCCCACACCGCCGCAGAGGCATCTCGTGGCTGCGTTTGTAAAAACGCGGTCAGGCGACCTCACTCGCCCCACAAGACCAAGCCACCCCACCCGGCCTCTTGCCCGCCCCCAACGCATTCTCACGAATGCATCCACAAGCTTCCAGCTTGCCCCCCCACACCGCCCTAAATCCCCTCCCACCAAAAAAACGCCACGGCCTCTCGACCGTGGCGCTCTTAAAACTCAAGGAAACTACTTTCACCTTCCTCTCACAACCCCACTCAAGGAGCCTGATAGACCGGCTTGTTGTCGTTCAAGTAGGTAATCACCGCCTTGACGATCTCATAGAAGCTTCCGCTCTCCAGGCTGGCACCGCCCACCAGGGCACCGTCCACATCCGGCATGGCGATGATCTCGTCCATGTTGGAGGGCTTCACGCTGCCGCCGTACTGGATGCGGATCTTCTGAGCCGTGTCGGCGTCGAACATCTCACCCAGCACCTTGCGGATGAACGCATGGGCCTCCTGGGCCTGTTCCGGGGATGCAGTACGTCCGGTGCCGATGGCCCAGACGGGCTCATAAGCGATCACCACGTCCTGCAGACGGCGGGAGCCGACATTGGCGAGGCTTTCACGCGTCTGGGACTCCAGCACTTGTTCAATGCGGCCGCCGTCGCGCTCTTCGAGGGTCTCACCCACGCAGAGGATCGGGTGCAGACGGGCTTCGAGCGCGGCGATCACTTTGGCATTGACGATCTGGTTCGTCTCACCAAAGAGGGCCCGACGCTCGCTGTGGCCGAGGATGACGTGGCGCACGCCACACTCCTTCAGCATGAGCGCGCTGGTCTCACCCGTGTAAGCACCGCTGGGATACTGGCTCATGTTCTGAGCACCGAGCTCCACCACTTCCGTACGACCGCCCTGGATCAGGGTCTGGGCGAGGGAGAGAGAGACAAAGGAAGGCACTACCACCACCTGGACGGGGCTCTTCTCCGGCATGAGACGGAGGAAGGCACGCAGGAACTTCTCCGTCTCGGACGGAGGGTTGTTCATCTTCCAGTTGGCAGCAACAATGGGTTTACGGAATACAGGAGGCATAGAGGGCAATCTTGTTTCTTTGGAATCCTGGTTTGATTGAGGAAAGGTGGTTGTCGGGAGGGTGATGATGCCTGTCTTGTCGTGTCTTGCCTGGCGTCAAACCAGGATCCACAGATCCATGACGCGATCTCGAACTCAGCACTGAACAACGCGGACTACTTCTCGAGCAAGGCGGCAACGCCGGGGAGTTCCTTGCCTTCGAGCAGTTCCAGGCTGGCTCCACCGCCGGTGGAGATAAAAGTGACTTTGTCGGCCACGCCGGCCTTCTTCACTGCCTTCACACTGTCGCCGCCGCCGATGATGGACTTGCAGCTCGTGTTCTCAGCAATGGTCTCCGCGATGGCAAAGGTGCCTTTGGCGCAGTCTTTGATCTCGAACACCCCCATGGGGCCATTCCAGACGACCGTCTTCGCGCTGGCGACTTCAGCGCTGAAAAGCTTCACGGACTCAGGACCGATGTCCACGCCTTCCCAACCGTCCGGGATGCCTTCGCCCGGGGTGGTGTAGCGGCCAGGACCCACGGTCTTGTCTTTGAAGTTCAACTCTTCCACGATGTAGTTGTCCACGGGAAGGAGGAACTTCACACCCTTTTCCTCGGCCTTGGCCAGGGCGGCTTTCGCCGTGTCCACCTGATCTGGCTCGCAGAGGCTCTTGCCGATGCTCTCGCCCAGAGCAAGCTTGAAGGTGTAAGCCATGCCCCCACCGATGAGGATGGTGTCGGCCTTGTCGAGGAGGCGATCAATGACCTTGATCTTGTCGCTCACCTTGGCGCCGCCGAGAATTACCACAAACGGACGCTCAGGGGCCTGCAACTCGTCGTGCATGTAGGCGAGCTCCTTCTCCATGAGGAGACCGGAAACGGCCGGAAGATAGGCAGCGACACCTGCTGTGGAGCTGTGAGCGCGGTGGGCGGAGCCGAAGGCGTCATTCACGTAGATTTCCGCCAAGGCGGCGAACTGCTTGGCCAGCTCAGGATCGTTCTTCTCTTCACCCGCGTAGAAGCGCACGTTTTCCAGCAGAAGCACATCACCATTGCCTAGTGCCTGGGCCTTGGTCTGGGCTTCTTCGCCGATGCTGTCTTCCGCAAAACCCACCGACAGACCGAGGAGTTCACCCAGACGGGCGGCCACGGGCTTGAGGCTCTGCTTGGGATCACGCTGGCCTTTGGGACGGCCCAAATGGCTGCACAGAATGACCTTGGCCCCCTGCTCCAGGAGGTACTTCAGCGTCGGCAGCGTCTCTTTGATGCGCGTGTCATCCGTGATGACCATGCTGTCGCCCTTGTCGTCGAGGGGGACGTTAAAATCCACACGAACCAGGCAGCGTTTGCCGGTCACATCTATGTCACGAATGCTCTTCTTGGCCATGGCGATTGGGAAAAAAAATGGGGGTGCATAGATGGCGGAGGAGCCCCCCCTGCGCAAGCGAAGAAGTCTGGTGATAGCTCGTTTCATGCCGTCCATGGACAATTCGACTGCCCGGGCCCAACCGTCCCCCTCCCCACCGGAAAGATTCCCCGGGGCGGCCCTGATCTCAATGGTGTCAGCGTGACCAGCCAGATTACCAGTCAGCTCTGTGGGAGGAATGCTCGATAGGGGCGTGGCATTCATAAGGGGCATCAGGAAAGCAAACCGACTCCCCCACCGGGTCACTCCCAGCAATCCGTCAATCACCCGCCTCACAATGGCTTGGTCAATGACTCAATGGTCACATGCTTGGGATCCGTATCGGGCAATTCATCCACCTTGGCCAGTTTCACTTTGTCCACGTCATACTCGGTCACGTGGTTGAACTTGAAGCCGTCCACACGCAGGTTCTCCATGGAGTACTCCTCGCCATAACCCAGCTCTCCAAAGTACTTGTCAAGGAAGGTGGAAAGTTGCTCCGGTGTCTCGAATCGGGCCACCCCAAAGTTCGGATCGTAGAACATGAAGCTGTCCTCCCCATTGTGCTTGGTCGCCCCGACCATCATGATGTGGCCGTGGACTTCCACCCCGTAGAATACGGGCTTGCCTGCCGCCAAATCAGGATGCGTGGCCAGATGCTGGATGGTCTTGCGATGTCCCGGGGTCTCGATGGCTTTGCCAGCGTGATCTTTGATCACCGTGCGGGACGCACCCAGCGTCCCATTGCCATGCACGGTGGCCAGGCACTCGGAATAAGGCGTTGATCCCCGCTGCCCAGCCTCGCGGGCCTTTTGCGTCTCCTGTTCGAACCGCCGCACCACCTGATCCATGCCACGCGGACCGGTTGACTCTCCCAGCACTGCAAGCGCCACCATGGGGAAGCAGCGGCCACCCTGGTCGCTCTTGCTCCCGATCTGCCGCAGAGGAAGGTCCTGGGGCAGCACCTTGATGCTTTTCGCTCCGCAATCCACCGCGGCATCCACCGCCAGGTTGGCCCTTGCCAGGGAGGCCACATCACTCAGGTCGGAGGAGGTTTCCGCAATCCATTTCTCCACCGCCCCCATCTGCTTCAGGGTTGATTCAGAGAGAGGCTTCGGACCATTGATCAGCTTGGCATAGATCTCCACGCCTTTGAAAAGATCCATACCTTCCTCGAACCCTTCCACTCCTTGCAGCACGGTGGCATATTGCTCCTTCCCTTCCAGATAGCTGGCATTGTTCTCATGCCGGCTTTTGCCTCCGGTGTACGCACGGTAGCTGTCACGCACACGATTCACCTCGGTCATCACCTTGTCCAGGTCGCCCCGGGTCACCACCCCCGTGCCCTCACAGATGGAGCGCATGTTCTTCTTCACCACAGATGCGAGGAACCTGCCGCCGGGCTTGATGTTGTCGAACTCGTTGTCCACCGCCTTGCCGACCATCTCGCGGGCCGTGTTCTGCTTGGCCTGTCGCACCGACTGCTTGCCGAAGGGATTCTTGAAGCCCTTCTTGGCATACAGCTCGATTTCCCCTTCCTTGTCTGCCTTGCCACGGAGTTCGGCATTCTCTCCCACTCCGTGCATGTCCATCTGTGAGATGACTTCTGAAAGAGACTTTGATTGGGCGGAAACGACTTCGGGCATGGCGATTGATCCGGTTGGCACTACAGATTCACCCCCTACTCTAGCTGAACATCCCCACAGGTTTCGAAGAAAACAATATTCAGTGCGGACCTGGACCATCCTGTCCAATTTACCATTTCCCGGCAGAAATTTACCGTGGCGAAAGACTGATGCTCGTGCGCCCGTTTTGCCACTGTCGACAGTCGACTTTGATGGATATGAACCTGCCGTCTGCCCTTTCTCCCGTGCCCCGGCTCAGCCTGGCTCACACCGTACGCACCCAGCTCAGTGAGGCCATTCTCTCTGGGGAGCTTGCGCCCGGCCAGCATGTGCCGGAGCCGGAGCTTGCCTCCCGCTTGGGCGTCAGCAGGGCACCCGTCCGGGAGGCGCTCCTGGAACTGGAACGCCATGGACTGGTCACCTTCGACGCCCGCGGGCGGACCCACATCGTTCAGCTCACGCTGGAAGATATGGAGGAGATCTACTCCCTGCGTCTGGCTCTGGAGCCCCTGGCTGCCGGGCTCACGACGGAGCGAGGTACGGCAGAGGTCTTCGCCTCACTGGAGGCCAATATCGCTGCCACAGAGCGGGCCTCCTCCCTGGCAGAGGTCACCCGGTTGGACGCCGCCTTTCATGACCTCATCATGCAGGCCAGCGGTCACCGCCGTGCCGCACGCTTCTGGGAAGGGCTTCGCTATCAAGTGGAGGCCTGGCTCGGCCTCATGCAACGCCGCCATCAGGCCGTGTTTCACTCCACCCAGGCGGAAACCGTGAAGGCACACAAGCGCCTGCTCAAGGTCCTGCGCTCGGGAGATGCCGCCGCGGCGGAGGAGGAGATGAAGAAACACATCGTGAGCTGGCGTCGGTGGCTGGCTCTGGAAGCAGACGCCGCGGCCCGTACTGACCGCAAACCCACGCTGTAGGCGCCACCGTCATGGAGTTTCCTCGCACCCCCACTCTCTCCCGGCGTCAGATGCTGGGCCGGTTCGCCAGCGGCTTCGGCATGCTGGGCCTGGCAGACCTCATGGCCGCCGACACCCCCTCCGCACCTTCGCCCGCCCCCCTGCTCCAGGCGCATCACGCCGCCCGGGCCAAGCGCATCATCTTTCTCTTCATGTCGGGAGGTCCCTCCCACGTGGATCTCTTTGATCCCAAACCGGCCCTCGCCGCTCGCAATGGCCAGCCGCTCCCCTTTGCCAAGCCCAAGCTGGAGCGAACCAAGACCGGCAACCTGCTTGGCTCCCCGTGGCAGTTCAAAAGTCACGGCCAGAGCGGCACCGAGATCAGCGAACTCATGCCTCATCTGGCCACTTGCGCCGATGACTTGTGCGTGGTGCGCTCCATGGTGGCTGACAACATCAACCACAACGGTGCCTGCCTGCAGATGAATACCGGGGAGCAGGCCTTCTCCCGCCCCAGCATGGGCTCCTGGCTCCTCTACGGCCTGGGCTCCGAGAACGCCAGCCTCCCCGGCTACGTCGTCATCAGCCCTGCCCAACCGGCCCAGGGTGCCCCGCTCTGGTCCAGCAGCTTCCTCCCCGCATCCCTCCAGGGCACCTTGGTTCAAGACCTCACCCACCCCGTGGCCAACCTGGGAAATGCGAAGATGTCCTCCGCCGCCCAGCGTGCCCAGTTGGATTTCCTCATGGCGCAGAACCGCCTGCATGAAGCCCAACGCGCCGCCGATTCCCGGCTGGAGGCCCGCATCGCCTCCTTTGAGCTGGCGTTTCGCATGCAGACGGAGGCACCGGAGGCCTTTGGTGTGGAGCAAGAGTCTGAAGCCACCCAAAAACTCTACGGTCTGGATGACCCCGTCACCGCCACCTTCGGCAAGCAGTGCCTCATGGCGCGACGTCTCGCAGAGCGCGGCGTGCGCATGGTGCAGGTTTACCACACCGCCACCTCCAAGCGATCCAGTTGCCAGCTCTGGGACCAGCACTCGAAACTGCGGGAGGAACTGCCCAACAACTGTGCCGCCACAGACAAACCCATCGCCGGTCTGTTGAAGGACCTGAAAAGCCGCGGCCTGCTGGATGACACCCTCGTCCTCTGGGGCGGTGAGTTCGGTCGCACTCCCACAGCCGAGGGCGGCGATGGCCGAGAGCATCACCCCTTTGGCTTCACCATGTGGATGGCGGGCGGCGGGGTCAAGGCGGGGCACGTCCACGGTGCCACCGATGAATTTGGCTGGCATGCCGTGGAAGACCGCGTGCATGTGCATGATCTGCACGCCACCATCCTCCACCTCATGGGGCTGGATCACACCCGCCTGCGCTACCGCTACGCAGGGCGGGACTACCGCCTCACCGACGTCCATGGCAATCTCGTCAAGGGCATCCTCGCATGAAGACCTCCCGTCTCTCCCTCGCTGCCCTCCTGTTCGTCCCCACCGTGTGGGGCGCACCACCCGCCCCCACGGCGGAGCAGATCGAGTTCTTTGAAACAAACATCCGCCCTGCCTTGCAGGAGCACTGTGCCGACTGCCATAGCGCCACCGTCGGCAAGGTGAAAGGCGGGCTGGACCTGGACACCCGTGTGGGATGGGAAAAGGGCGGTGAGACCGGCCCCGCCATCGTCCCCGGATATCCGGAATCCAGCCTCCTCATCACCGCCGTGCGCCGGATGGACAAGGACCTGGCCATGCCGCCCAAGAAGGAGCTCCCCCGGCGGGTCGTGGAGCATTTCATCACGTGGGTAAAGATGGGCGCACCGGATCCCCGAGCCGGCCATGCCGCCAGCACCCCCGCTGTTCCGACCTCTGTGCGCCCCTCCTTTGATCTGGCAGAGGCCAGGAAGCAATGGGCCTTCCGCCCACCGGAGCGAACGTCAGTCCCCACCGTGAAGCTCACCTTGTGGCCGCAGAATGAGGTGGATCGCTTTCTCCTCGCTGCCATGGAAGGTCGTGGGCTCGAACCCGCTCCCCTTGCCTCTCCGGAAGCGCTCCTGAGACGGCTCACCTACGATTTGACAGGGCTTCCCCCAACTTCTCAAGAGGTTCAAGCCTTTGTTGAGGCGGCAAGAATTGACCGCCCCAAAGCGATGACCGAGACGGTGGAACGCCTGCTGCGCTCTCCCCACTACGGTGAGAAATGGGGCCGCCACTGGCTGGATGTCGTGCGCTATGCGGACTCGCTGGATGCCCGCGGCCAGGGGAAGGAGGGAGACATCCTCGACGCCTGGCGCTATCGCGACTGGGTGGTTCAATCCTTTAACAAAGACCTGCCCTATGACGAGTTCATCCGCCAGCAGGTGGCCGGGGACATCCTCGCCGCCCGTGAGGGATGGGATCCGGACAAGGTCATCGCCACCGGCATGTACGCCATCGGCAACTGGGGCAATGGCGACAGCGACAAGTTGAAGGTGCACACTGACATCGTGGACGATCAGATCGATGTCACCACCCGCGCCTTCATGGGTCTCACGCTGGCCTGCGCCCGTTGCCATGACCACAAGTTCGACCCGCTCAGCACGGCGGACTACTACGCCATGGCGGGCTTCTTCTTCAGCAGCCACATTCTGGACAAGTTCGCCCACCCCACCGCAGGGGAAAAGATCATGCGCATTCCCCTGCTCTCTCCCCAGGAACAGCGCCGCCGTGAAGCCCTCCAGCAGCGCCTCGCTGTAGTGGATGCGGAGCTGAATCAGGGGCTCATGCCATTTGATTCCCACGAAGCCCCTGTGAAGGGAGCCGTTGATGTCGTTTCCCTAAACCGGAAGGGAGCCCCCAATCCCTCGCTGCTCGTGAACCGCTCCGGGCGGGAGGCCAGATTCTCCACCATCACCCTGCCCCCCGGGGCTGTCACCGTGCACCCCGGCCCAAAGAGCGCCGTCACGCTGGCCTGGCGGGCTCCGGAGGACCTCACGGTCAATCTTCACGCGACGCTGACAGACGCCGATGCGCATTGCGGCGACGGCATTGAGTGGGTGGCCCGCATCGGAGAACGTGACCTGTCACGCGGCACCCTAGCCAACGGAGCCACGGCCAAGTTCGAGGCAACAGAAGTGTCCCTTACCAAGGGCAGCCTGCTCGCCCTCACCATCCTGCGCGGTCGCGAGTACACCTGCGACACGACCGCCGTGAACCTCCGACTCAGCAGCACGGACGGCCGAGCCTGGGATCTCTCCCGTGACTTCGTCACCAGCACCAAGACTGCCATAGATCAGGGATGGCTCATCTGTGAAGGTGAAGGCACCCAACTCATCACCGAGCGCGCCCCCGACTCTCCCTTGGTAAAGGAACAAGCCTCATTGCGGAATGAACTCGCTGCTTTTGATGCCGCCATGTGTCATGGCTTGCGCGAGGGGGGCATCCCCGGCACTAAGTACGAAGGCTATCACGATGCCCAGATTCACGTACGCGGCAGCTATGCCCGCCTGGCCGCCCCACAGCCACGCGGTTTCCCCGCCCTCCTGTCCCATATGCAGCCAGATGGAATCCAGGGCAGTGGGCGACTGGACCTTGCTCGCTGGATTGCCTCTCCCCAGCATCCCCTGACCGCACGCGTCATGGTCAACCGCATCTGGCAGCACCACTTTGGAAGGGGCATTGTTGCCACGACGAACAACTTCGGAAAACTGGGCACGCCTCCTTCTCATCCCGAGCTGTTGGATTGGCTGGCCCATCGGTTCATGGACAACGGCTGGAGCATCAAGGCCATGCACCGGCTCATCTGCACCTCTGCCGCCTATCAACAGACGTCCATCCCCGGTGCAGAGGCCCTCCGCCTCGACCCGGACAATGCCCTCTTCACCCGGCAGCACCGCATCAAGCTGACGGCTGAGGAATTGCGCGATACCCTGCTCGTGGCCGGTGGGAGCCTCGACCGCACCATCGGTGGCATCTCCGTGAAGGACCTGCAAATCCCTCGCCGCACCCTGTATCTCACCGCCGTCCGCTCAGATCGCTCCTCCTTCCGCATGCTATTCGACGGAGCCGATCCCAATACCGTGGTCGAGGCACGCAACGACTCCGTGGTCGCCCCGCAGGCCCTTTGGCTCCTGAACCATCCGTTCGCCATGGATCAAGCTTCCAAGCTGGCGCAGAGGCTTCCTCTGGAGGCAAAGCAAGATCCTGCCAACGGAATCACCTGGTTGTACCGCGAACTTTTCTCCCGGACTCCTTCTGTCGCGGAGATCAATCTGGCGGCGCAGTTGATCGGAGGGGATCAGGCCACTCCCGCCTCTTGGGAAATCCTCTGCCACGCTCTCATGTGCTCCAACGAATTTCTGTTCGTGGACTGAGGTCGGAGGCTCCTGGATAGTTTGGAAGCCGGTGAACTATCACACCACGGAAGACGACCACCACCTGGATGCGTCCCGACCTGTCGGGGATGGAGTGCGCGCAGGAACCGCCGCTTTCGGGAGTCCTGTGTTGTACTTGAACCGTAGCGCAGATTGGTAATCTGCTGTGCCGCCGATTGGCAATCGGCATGAAGCGGAGCGGAGGGAGATGGCGGAGGTAGTAAGGAAGATCGTTTGAGCCGCCTGAAGTCCGCACTCCCCCCGACTCCCCCTTCCATCACCAGTGTAGAAGAACCGTCTCGGTTCTTGTCCCTCAAACCACCCAGCGCCCCCAAGAGCCGGGACGGCTCTTCTACCTTCCCAGCGCAACGCCAACCGGATAAAGGAGGCGGGGTTTTCAACCCCGCGCCGACGCGAACACCACAAGAACGGGACCGGGAACCCCCGACTCCCCCTTCCATCACCAGTGTAGAAGAACCGTCTCGGTTCTTGTTCCTCAAACCACCCAACACCCCCAAGAGCCGGGACGGCTCTTCTACCTTCCCATCGCAACGCCAACCGGATAAAGGAGGCGGGGTTTTCAACCCCGCGCCAACGCGAACACCACAAGAACGGGACTGGGAACCCCTGCCTCCCCCTTCCATCACCAGTGTAGAAGAACCGTCTCGGTTCTTGTTCCTCAAACCACCCAACACCCCCAAGAGCCGGGACGGCTCTTCTACTTTCCCACCCCCGCGCTCCCCTGCCCGTCCTTGCATTCCAACCTCAATCATCCATTTTCCCCTTGCGACTGAGTCGCATTTGCCCCAGCATGGTGACCGAGACGTCACCCTCGCCATGCCAGACACCGGTCCAACCCCACTCATCCAGGAGGTGCTGCCAGACTATGAACGGCTGCAATCTTTCTTCCAGGGTCAGGTGGGCTGTACCCATGAGGCGAAGGACCTTACTCAAGAAGCTTTCACACGGGTCCTCTCCTGGCAGCCGAAGGCGCAGGTGACACAACCGCGAAGCCTGCTTTTCCGCATCGCGCGAAATCTTCTGATCGATCGTTCCCGCTCGCGAGCAAAGTCCCACGAGATCTCCGGGCCCCTGACGGACGAGCAACTCGCGGCGACGCCGGATCAATCGACCGCTCCAGACCAACATCTCGCCGCCCGGGAGAACCTCAGAAAGGTCCAGGTGACCATTGCCACCCTGCCAGACCGTTGCCGGGAGGTGTTCATTCTCAGCCGCTTTGGCGGGCTCTCCTACCCGGAGATCGCCGAGCGCCTGGCCATCGCCCCCAGCACGGTGGAGAAACACATGATCCGGGCCCTCACCGCATGTCGTGCCTGCATGGACGATTCCGCCCAATGAAAGGCAGGCATCAGACATGGGGAATGATAAGTTCTCCGTCTGATTTTTTGCACTGGAGGTAGCGCTCATCCAGTGCGTCTTAATAGTCTGAACCGCACGCATGGAACCCGGCCAGCCTGAACATCCTCCCCATCCTTCATCGCCCCCGATGGATCGCGAGACGGTGCGTCAGCAGGCCATGCACTGGCTCGTGCGCAAGCTCAATCCCGCCGAGTGGTCGGCGGAAGACGAGCGCCATCTCCAGTCCTGGCTGAAGATTCGGCCCGAGCACCTCGATGAGTTTCTGGCAGCCCAGGCCACACTGGCGGTCATGAGCCAGCCTGGAGCTTTTGACCGCGCGGAAATCGCCCGCGTTCTGGCCCGCCCACCCGCCACGTCCCGCCAGACTTTCACCCGCCGACACCTGAGTGGTCTTGCCGTAGCCGCCGTGCTGACCTTGAGCGCCGCCGGTGTCTGGATCCTCCAAAGCCGGAACACCTATGCCACTGGCATAGCTGAGACCCGCCAGATCACCCTGCCTGACGGCACCCGCGTGCATCTGGATGCCCAGACCAGTCTGCACTACGAGGCCACAGGATCAGGGCGCACCGTCCATCTGCGTCACGGAGCTGCCGTCTTTCAGGTGGCACCTCATCCCACGCCGTTCAAGGTTGCAGCAGATACCTGGTCCGTGCGCGACATCGGCACCACTTTTCAGGTTCTGCTCCGCCATGATGCACCCCATGGAACTGTCGAAGTGGGCGTGGCGGAGGGTGAAGTAGAGCTGACGTCTGAGCGCCACCCGGCCACGCCTCCAGTCCGGCTCTCTGCGGGTGAGGAAACTACCTGGGAGGATGGTAGCGACCGCCCTTCCGACAAGACCCAAACCGCCTCTCCCGGAGATTTCGCAACATGGAGAGATGGCCGGCTGCGCTACCGCAACCGCCCTCTTTCCCAAGTGCTGGCCGACCTCCAACGGCATCAGAAGGACCGGCTGGTCTTGCTCGACCCAGAGCTGGGCCGGCTCACCGTCACAGGTACCCTTTCCACACGAGATCTCAAACAGGCCTACACTGCCCTGGAGCAGATCCTGCCGCTGCGCTTTGCGGTGCAGGGCAGTGGCGAAGTCCAGGTCTTGAGACGTTGAGCGCCCTGCCTCTCAGAACTTCACCGTCACACTCGCCTGCACCTGGAGCAGCGCCTCGGGATAGATCAGCGCTCCCTGGCTCTGGTAGATGCGTTCACCCGTTATGTTCTTGAAGTTCACCTGGGCAGACCAGGAGTCTCGCCGGTAAAAAAGTGCCGCATCCCATCGCCACGCAGAGGGCAGCATGACAGTCTCTTCAGCCAGGGTCGCGGGGCGGTCACTGGCATAGGCCAGCCCGGTGCCCATCCCAAACCCCTTCCAGCGGCCTGACTGCCATTCATACGTGCTCCAGAAGCCCCCCTCATGCCGGGGAATGCCCGCCAGGCGTGTTCCCTCTGCCACAGCGGTATCCTCGCTCACAAAGGCATCAGTACAGGCGTAGTTCAGGCTCACCTTCCATCCTCGCACCGGCGTGCCCGCCACCTCCACCTCCATCCCCCGGCTTTTCTGCGCGCCGGTGTTGGAAGCAAACTCGGGGGCGGCCAGGTCCGGCACCAGCACATTGGACTTGGTGATTTCATAAACCGACAGGCCGGCCGTGACGCGCTGGTCCAGCAGCTCCAGCTTCAGCCCCGCCTCCATCTGCTCCCCCTCCTCTGGATCGAAGCCCCCGCCATCTCGACTGATGCCAAAGTTGGGATTGAAGGAGTGTGACCACCCCGCATACAGGGACAATGGCCCCCACGGCTGGTACACCAGGCCCGCCCGCGGGCTCCACGCACGGTCATCATGAGTGTGGCCGGAGAGAAACTCCCGGCTGCGGGAGGTGTCATGTCGCATTCCCAGCAGGAGCTTCCACTGGGGGGACAGCGTCACGAGATCCTGCACGTAAAGGCCCAGAGAGTCTGCTCCATACCCATCCAGCGGATCATACGGCGCGGTGGGAAGCGGCGCATCATAGACGGGATGAAAAAAATCGATGGCCGACATTTCCATGAACCCGATCTCATACCGGAACTGATAGCGGGAGAGTTCCACGCCCAAAAGCAGATCATGCCTCACGGGACCGGTGTTCACTCGTCCGCTCAGTTCGTTTTGCAGGGTGTAGTTCTGGGAACGCTCCCGCCGTGCCGTCGCCTGGCGGAGCACCTTGCGCCCATCTGGGGCGACCTCATAGGGCTGGGCGAAGCGGCTGGTCTGCTCGCTCAGGATGAGGGCGAATCCACTGCGAAACTGCCATGCCTCGCTGAACCGGTGCTTCAGTTCATAGCCCGCCCTCCAGGCATCCGTCTTGGCCTCATCCTCCGGCTCCCCGAGGAACCGGCGCACCGGCACCTTCAGCGCCTGGGGCACCGCCAGCAGACCACGATCAAAAACATAGTCATACCGGTGATACTCCCCGAGCAAGGTGAGCGACGTGTCCACGGTCACCTGCCAGCTCACCGCTGGCGATAGAAACAGACTTTCTGAAGCCCCGTAGTCACGATGGCTGCCGGCATCCTCATACGCGCTGTTCCACCGATACATCAGCACTGGCTCAGATTCCCCCTGACGTGCAGGAATGAACGTGCCGCCCAGATCCAATGCCGCCCGATGAACTTCGTCCGTGGCCATGGTGAGGGTTAACTCTCGAACCTGTGCCGCGACCGGCTTCTTCGAGAGGTAATTTACCACCCCGCCGGGCTGTCCCTCCCCATAGAGGACCGATCCAGGACCTTTGAGGAACTCCACCCGCTCCACCCCGGCAAAGTCCACGGGGGAGAGAAAGGAGAAATCTCGATAACCGTTCCGGTAGCTTGTGCCGGTGCCGAATCCGCGGATAAAGAAATCCCCGCTGGAGATCCCCCCATACCCAGTAAAGGCCCTCACCCCTGCCACGCTGTCTGCCAGCTCCGCGGGTCTCAGCACCGCTCGATCCTGTAGCAGATCCTGTGGCACCACGTTCACCGTCTGCGGCAGATCTCGCAGCGGCATTTCCAGACGGGTGCCAGTGCTGGCAGATTCAGCCGTGTAGGCTCGTTCGGCAAAGTCGGTCACAACCACCTCATTCAAGAGATGGCCGCTGTCGAGATCCGCCAGCAGTCTTGCGCTCCCCCCCGCAGCAGGCACCACAGCCACCGCCGAATCTCCGGTGAATCTGGCCTCGAAGCCGGAATCCTTGAGCAAGGCGAGGAGCGCCTCCTCTGCAGTCAAGCGCCCTTCCACAGCAGGAGCCCGCCTGCCCGCGAGCAAATCACCCCGCGCAACCACATCCAGTTTGGTCACTCGTGAGAATCGATCCAGAGCCTCAGCAAGATCCCCCGCTGGCTCGGTAAAGTGAAACCGGGCGTCCGACTTCTCGGCCCTCAGAATCGGCCCTTGCAGGCCAGCCAGACAGGCGAACAAGGTCAGTCGCACCCGCCAACCATGGCCCCACCCCGAGCCTGACCCACTCCGCTGAGCGGAGGCACTGGAGCGGCGGCAGGCAAGGCTCATGGGGAACACGAGTTCACAGCGTGCCTGCGGCCTCCCGTTCATCAACTGCCTTGAGCCGGGCGCGAGCAGCAGATTTGCCTCGAATTGTCCGGCGTCGTTTCCAGTACATCATCACACCCGTCCACGCCAAGACGCCGGGAGACAGCCCCAACAGACACCAGAGGACCTTGATGGGCAGCCCGCCGAAAGTGCCAAAGTGCAAGGGTCCCATCATGACCTCGAACTTGCCCCACCAGGAGGCATGGCGGTAGTCCGTCATCTCCACCACTCTCCCTGTCTCCGCATGAAAATGGATCGTGCTGTTGTAGTCCCCCACCAGCCGGTTGCCCGGCACCACGGAGCCAATGAGGCGCATGTGTTCGTTCCGCGGCGGCAGGCTCAGGTACACGCGATTGGGGTCCAGGCCGGGCATCAGTCGCGCGGCCTCTTGCACCAGCTCGTTGATGGAGAGCTGCTGGTTGTACATCCTGGGTCTGGCCCCAGCGTCCTTCTCCCCCTCCGCCTCTTGTTGGCTCGAACCATCTTTCCCCCAAACAAGTTCCTTGATCACCGGAAGATTCCACCAGGCTCCAGTCAGGCCCAGAATCAGATTGAAGACGACGGAACTGATGCCCACCATCTTGTGCAGGTCTGAGAAAAAAAGGCGAGCACTGCTGCGCCAGCGCAGGGTGAAGAGAGTCTTCCAAAATCCCCGGTAAAGGTAGATGCCGGAGAGGCCCAGCAGGCACAACAGCAAGGCCAGAACTCCGGCAAAGAAGATGCCCCAGTCTCCCAGTAGAAGGCTGTAGTGCAGCTTCAGCGCCCACTCCAGGTAGGGCGACGCCCAGCTTTCGGGCAAATCGGGCAGGACCTCACCGGTCGCCGCCGCCACCCGGATCCAGTCCCACTCCCGGGGGTTCTCAGCCTTGGTCACCGCCGCCGCATCCACCCCATGGCCAAACATGATCGTGTCCCAGGCCACCACTTCGCGACCAGGCATCTGCTGCCGCACCTTTTGAAACAACGTGTCGTAATCCAGCCGGGCGCGAACGTCCGGATTCACCACCACCTTCTCCTCCGCCGCCGGGGCCTTGAGCAGGACCTCCAGCTCTGTCCGAAACACGAGAAGGGACCCGGTCAGCCCGATGAGGAGCAGACCGAGTCCCGAAACCAGCCCCATCCACGAATGGAGCATCCAGAGACGTTTGCGCATGCCTGCGTCAGAACTTGAACGTCACCGAGGCCTGCACGTTGAACGGCGCATCCGGATAGATGAGATAACCCTGGCTCTGGTAGATGTCCTCGTCGCTGATGTTCTTGAAGTTCACCTGGGCAGACCAGTTGTCCTTCTTGTAGAACACGGAGGCATCAAAACGCCAGTAGCTGGGCAGATCCACCCCGTTCCCCGGCATGGTCGCAGGACGGGCTCCCACATAGAAGGCCCCTGCCCCAACGCCAAAGCCCTTGAGCGCGCCGTCCTGAATCTCATAGCTGGACCAGAGCCCGGCCTGATGTTCAGGCACCGCCGCCAGCTTGGTCCCGTTCGGGATGGTGGTGTCCTCGCTCACATACGCGTCCGTGTAAGAGTAGTTGGCCACAATGTTCCAGCCCGGCACCGGCGTGCCGATGAGGTCGAACTCCACACCGCGGCTTTTTTGTTCACCCGTCAGGATGCTGTAGTCCGGGTTCTTCGGATCCGTCGTGAGGACGTTCTCCTTGGTAATGTCATAGACCGCGATAGTGCTGGCGAGCTTGTTCTTCACCCACTCCACCTTCACCCCGGCTTCAAACTGCTCGGACTCCTCCGGATCAAAAGCACTGCCGTTCTCGCTCAGCGCAAAGATGTTCGGACTGAAGGCGGTGGACCATCCGGCGAAGAGGGACACCGGCTCCCAGGGTTGATACACGATCCCCACGCGCGGGCTCAGCGCCCTGTCCGTCTGCTCCGGCATGGCACCGCCATACTGGGACTCCACATAGTCATAGCGCAGGCCGGCAAGCAGCTTGAGCTGGCTGGTCAGCGTGATCTGATCCTGCACGTAGATGCCCAGCGCATCCGCTCCGTATTCCTCCCAGGGATCCATCGCCACATTGCCCAGGCTGGCACCGTACTTCGGATTGAAGAGGTCAATCGATGCCAGAGGTCCGAAGCCGATGTTGTAGCCAAAGGAGTAGCGGGCCAGTTCCACGCCCACCAGCGCGTGATGCTCCACGGAGCCCGTGTTGAATCGTCCGCTCAACTCGTTCTGCAAGGTGTAGTTCTCAGACTTCTCATACCGGCGGGTGCTGCCGCGCAACACCGTCCGCCCGTCCGTGTCCATCCCGCTCGCCTGGGCGAAGTGGCTGTGCTGCTCACTCTGAATGGCGGCAAAGGCACTGCGAAACTGAAGGTTGTCGCTGAACTTGTGGATGAACTCGTACCCTGCGCGCCAGGATTCCGTCTCTGCATAGCTCGATGGCTCACCGAGGAAGCGGCTCGTGGGCACCTGGAAGGTCTGCTTCACCGGCAGGAGACCACGGTCAAAGACGTAGTCGTAACGCTGAAACTCGCCAAAGACCGTCAGTGTGGTGTCGGGCGTGATGTTCCAGGTGACGGAGGGCCCGATGTAATAACTCTCAGACTCGTTGTAGTCCCGGTGGCTGCCGGCATTCTCATACGCGCCCGTCAGGCGGTAGGTCAGCAAGGGCTCGCTGGTGGCTGCGTTGACAGGTGCCACCCCTTTGGGACTCTTCGCACTGACCGGCCCCGGCGTCCCGGGCACCTCACGGCTGATCAAGGTACCGCCAAAGTCGGCGGTCGTGCGGTACAGGTCATAGCTGCCGTAAGTGAAGCCGAGCTCGTTCAGCGAGTACGGCACCGGACGCTTGGAGACATAGTTCACGATGCCGCCCGGATTGTTTTGCCCATACAGCACGGAGGCCGGGCCTTTCAGGAACTCCACCCGCTCCAGCGCCACCACGTCCACCGGGGACAGGAAGCCGAAGTCCTTGAACCCATCGCGATAGGTGCCGCCGGAGTCAAAGCCACGGATGAAGAACGAGCCACTGGAAAGCCCGCCGTAGCCGCTGGAGTACTGCACCCCAGGCACATTGTCCGCCACTTCCTGCACACGGGTCACCCCACGATCTGCCATCACCTGCCTGGGGATGACGTTGATCGCCTGGGGGATGTCACGCAACGGGGTGTCCAGTTTGGTGGCCGTGGTGGCCTCCGTCACGGTGAAGCTGCGCTCCGCATCAGCGGTTACGACCACTTCGGGGAGGGTTTCACTGGAGGCCGCAGTCTGGGCCTGCGCAGCCATGGGAAGCAGCAGCAACACGCCGGGCAGGCATTGCATGGCCCGGGAGGTGTGCAGGAGTCGGGAGAGGAGATGACCGTTGTTCATGTTTGGATGTTGAGGAGCCAACAACCCACTCCAGGGCCACGGGGAATGAACCCGGGAACAGGCTGTCACCCCTCGCAGACGAAAATGCCGCCAAACACCTCCATACGATTTTTCGGTTTCTGCACTTTGTCTCTCAAAGAAGGTCTTCCTCGAAGAGGATGCGGCCACAAGCCCAAGGAGTCGCGGCGGCCTGTCGCACGTTGTCCCACCTGCCATCTCCAGCACAAGAGATTGACTTCTGCTCGCCACACCCTATAACCGCGACGTGGCACCGCGCAGGCGAAGCGAAGTGCTCACGGGGATCAAAGTTCGCCTTTCCACTCCATCCTGCTGCCGCGGTCCAAAAGCCTGCTCGCGGCAGAGTCATCTGCTTAGGTCATGATCCCCTCCCCCCTCCCTCCCTCAGGCGTGCGCTGTCGTTTTCTCGTGCAGAGCCTCCTCGTCCTCACGATCTTTCTCCTGTATGTCGTAGGGCGACTCCCCGCGGCTGAGCCGCCTACGGCCGGAGAGCTGGACTTCCTCAAGCCGGTGAACGACCTCCCGCCTTCCACCATCATCACCTCCTGCGAGCCAGCACCCGGCGGCAAACTTCGGGTTCGCGGTGTCACGCTCGACAACGGCGAAGTTGCCACGGTCACCGTGAACAACCTCCCCGCCCGCCCCCTGCGGACAGATTATGCCAACTGGGAGGCCTTCATCCCCGAGGCCAGTAGCATCACGGCGAAAAGCAACGACGCTGTGGGCAACGAGGAAAAGCCCCCCCACGTGGTGAGCTTGAAGCATTGAACTGCGCCTGAGCGGAGCAGCCGGAAAGGAGAGCAGAGCTTTAGCTCGGTATTGGACAATGTGGCCCCCCCTTGGGCAGTTGGCAACACTCCCCAGGAAAACATCGCATACCGGAAGTTAGTGCCTGCAAGCTTCGCCTTCCCGCCAAGTCACCAGGTTTAGACAGACTCAGGCACTCCACAAGCTTGAGGCGAGTCGCATGCCCGCTTCCCGCCCCAGACGCACTGTAGGGCAAGCGCCCCGCTTGCCGCGCGCCACCCCTGATGAGGCAACCGAAGCGGTCGCCCTACAACCCAGGGTGGTTGAATCCGGGGTCGGGAACAGAGCACCCAAAAGACCTTCGCACACCCAACCCGCCCCGGATGCCCTGTAGGGCAAGCGCCCCGCTTGCCACGCCCTACCCCTGATGAGGCAACCGATGCGGTCGCCCTACAGACCCAGGGTGGTTGAATCCGGGGTCGGGAACAGAGCACCCAAAGACTTCGCACACCCAACCCACCCCTGACGCACTGTAGGGCATGCGCCCCGCCTGCCGCGCGCCACCCCTGATGAGGCAACCAAAGCGGTCGCCCTACAGACCCAAGGTGGTTGGATCCGGGGGCGGGAACAGAGCACCCAAAAGACCTTCGCACACCCAACCCGCCCCTGACGCTGTAGGGCAAGCGCCCCGCTTGCCGCGCCCCACCCCTGATGAGGCAACCGAAGCGGTCGCCCTACAGACCCAGGGTGGTTGAATCCGGGGTCGGGAACAGAGCACCCAAAGACTTCGCACACCCAACCCACCCCTGACGCACTGTAGGGCAAGCGCCCCGCTTGCCACGCCCTACCCCTGAGGCAGCAGACGTCATCACCCACAACCGCCGGATGCGTTTCACCGCTCCGCCCCCAAAGCCGGTTGACACAACCGGACTACGCCCGCGGCGGCAGCTGAAAGTAGTGCAGAGCTTTAGCTCGCGATGTTCGCATTCCGCCACGCGACTGACGAGCTAAAGCTCTGCACTACTTTGCTCCGCCCCAGTCCTTCACTCGAGGCTCTTCCTCGAAGAGGATTCGGCCAAAAGCCCAACGTTGGCGAGCTTCGAGCGAGCCTACGTTGGGTTCACCAAAAACCACAGCTCCCCCTCACCCCTCCCCATCAAACGCACGCTGCAGCGCCGCGATGTCCATCTTCTTCATGCCCATCATCGCAGTCATGGCCCGGGCGGCCTTCACCTTGTCCTCATCCATTAGCAACTCCGGCAGGATCTTGGGTACCACCTGCCAGGAGACACCAAACTTGTCCTTCACCCAGCCGCAGATTTGCGCCTCGGGAGGCCCCCCTTCTGCCAGATGATTCCAATAATGGTCCACTTCCTCCTGAGTCTCGCAGTCGATCTGGAAGGAGATGGCCTCGTTAAACTTGAAGGTGGGGCCCCCGTTCAGGCCTGTGAACTTCAGACCATCCAGTTCAAAGGCGACCGTCATCACGGAGCCCGCTGGCTGCCCGTGCTGCTCCTGCCCTGCCTCCCCGTAGTAGGCAATGTCCGTGATCTTGGAGTTCTTGAAGATGCCGATGTAGAAGTTGGCGGCCTGTTCGGCCTTGCCGTCGAACCAGAGGCAGGGTGCAATTTTCATGGGGATAGCGAGATGAAGTTCGGAGTTCGTGGGATGACGAATCATCGCGGCAGATCAGGACAACTCGCTTTCAGTTTTTTCGGGGCTTTTCATGCCACTGGAAAAACCTGCTCGTCCGGAAGCAATGAGAACCGCACATGAACACCCTTTAAGAAGATTCCGGCCACATTGTGTCCATGATGCGAATCAGCGGGGCTGGCAAACCCGGCCGGGTGGCATGGGCAAAATTGCCAGCCCCAAAACACAGCACCGGGGCCGCAGACGGAAGTGATTGCACCGACTGCGGCCCCGACATGTTTCAGGGATCCAAATGCCAAAATCCCTACAGCACGCTCCGCATCCATCTCCAGCGTGACGAGATCCCCCCTCCGACCCGCACAAATCGAGACAAAATACTTGCAACTGAGTCTCGATAGCGCCATAAACGCCGCGTGCGTACTCCCCCTTCCAAATCCGAATGGCTTCACGGCTCCCTGGCCCAGGACGGCTTCCGGGTGCAGCAGATTCGCTTCTTTGCCGGTCGCGACGAGTCCCTCAGCCAGTACTTGAGCCCGAACACGCTTGCTCTGGCGGTGGTGTTCTCAGGGCATCAGTCCCTGGTGTTCCGCAACACGCGGCTAGAGGTCACGGCAGACCACGGCGCCATCCTGCAGCCACAGTCCGGCCTGTATTGGACAGCCAGCGGCGGTCGCAACCACCGCATGGTGCTGGTGGAACTGGGTGAGAAGATGCTCGTCCGCCTCCGCGGCATGGGCGATCACGCCACCCCGGTCTCTGAGGAAGCACTGAATCACCCCCTCTTCCTAGAACCCAAAGAGTTCACCGTGCCCGCCAGCGTGCTGAGCCTGGCCCAGCAACTGGCCACCCCTCCCACACACACCGCCTGCCTCCCCGTCTGGTACCAGGCCAAGGTCACGGAACTCGCCTCGCTGACGCTCTTCAAGCCAGTCATGCAGCCGGGAGAAACCAGCACGATGGAAGTGAACCGAGAACGCGTGGACAAGGCCGTCTTCCTTCTGGAGCGCGACCTTGAGAATCCCCCCACCCTTCAGATGCTGGCCCGCGAGGTGGGCTGTGGTCCCTTCTACCTCAGCCGTCTCTTCGCCAGCCAGATGGGCCGCACCATTCCCGAGTTGCTCCGCCAGCGCCGCATGGAGCTGGCCGCCAAGCTTCTCAGCACCAGCCGGGAAAGCATCAGCAACATCGCCCTGCGCGTCGGCTACGAGAGCTTCAGCGCCTTCACCCGCGGCTTCGTGCGCGAGTTTGGCGTGACCCCGAGCGGTTACAGGAAACGCTGCCGGCAGGTGGCGTAAAAGTGCTTAGTTCTTAGATCTTGGTTTTTGGTTGCCGCGCTACGGTGGCCAGCAATGAATTTCAGAATGGGCCGCGGGAGGCAGCTCCTGCGGCCTTTTTTGCGCCCACACGTCGAGACTCCCCCACAGCCACGCGTCGGCGTAGTCCGGTTGTGCCAACCGGTCAGCCACAGGGGTCACCCGTCCAAGCGTCGAGCACCCGCACCGCTGGTACAGGAAACAATACTGACGTCAAACTCATCCTCGTCGCAAACGGTGTCACCGACATCTCTGCCCCCCCTCAGCAACAACGGCACTGGCGAGGTGTTCTTGGTCAAGTCGGGCAGCCAAAGCCTCACCCTCACGGCCAACAACACCTATACCGGAGAAACCATCGTCAGCGCAAGTACGCTCTATCTCAACGGCAGCCACACCGACGGCGAACACCTGATCTTGCACAAAGGGGCAATCCTGAAGTTCAATGGCCCAATCGAAGTGGCTGGCACACTACAGATCGATGGCTTCATGGGAGATGCAGGCCGCCTGGTCTTCGCCCCCGGGCGTAAACTCACCGTCTCCGGTATGATGGCGAACCCTTCACCACCGGCACGTTCAGGCTCGCCCAAAGCGGCAACAACCTCGTAATAAACTACGCCGCGCCGTCCTGCTTTTTGGATGCCTGATCACCCTGGCCCTCCGACTACGACGAGCTACCGCCAACCTTCTCGCAAACTGATCCCTGCAAATCCAGTCAAAAACCGACGCTAACACCCTTGCCCGCCCGCACGTATCTTCCCAAAGCCGATTCACTAAAAAACCGGTATCCACGGCATCGTGGTGGTCTTTTCATTCCCATCCGTTTCAACTTTTTTCCATGTCCTTCCTCCTTCGACTCTGCGCGCTCGCGGCTGCTGCGGCCACGCCCATACCGGCAGCTGAACTTCCCTCCCTTCCAGATGCTGTTACCAGCTTCGGTGGGGTGATCTCCCAAGGCCGTCTCTACACCTATGGCGGGCATCTCGCAGGCGCACACTCCTGGTCGCTGGAGACCACCAGCGGAAAACTCCGTGCGCTGGATCTCCAGCAGCCGACCACCTGGGTGGATCTCCCGGGCGGCCCTCCCGTCCAGAGCCCGGGCCTTACCGAAGCTGCTGGCAAAATCTATCTCGTGGGCGGCATGCAGCCGCAGAACGAGAAAGGCAAACCAGCCGTCCTCAAATCTCTGGACCATGCGCTGGTCTTTGATCCCGCCACCAAGTCCTGGACCGATCTCCCCAAACTGCCTGAGGCCCGCTCCAGCCACGACATCGCCGTATTGGACGGGAAACTCTATGCAGTGGGCGGATGGCCTCTCGACACCTCCAAGGATGCCCCCGAGAAGGAAGCTGATGACCGCCATCACGTTCGCACCTTCCACAACACCTCGCTCGTCCTGGATCTGGCCAATCCCTCCAGTGGATGGCAGAGCTTTCCCCAACCCTTTGAGCGTCGCGCCCTCGCCGTCGTCGCCAACAGCGGCAAACTCTACGCCATCGGCGGGATGGACGCCAAGAACGAGCTCAGCAATGCCGTCGATGTTTACGACGTGGCCTCCAAGTCCTGGAGCAAGATCCAGGATCTCCCTGCCGAGGGCAAAGTGAAATCCTTCGCTGTCGCCGCCTGCGCCCTGGATGGCCGGGTCATCGCCAGTCCGCGCGGCGGCAAGATCTTCGCCCTGAGCAGCGACAACACCTGGTCCGAAGTCGCCAAACTCTCCGGCTCCCGCTTCTTCCACCAGCTCGAGCCCTGGAACCACAGCGTCATCGCCCTGGGCGGCACCACCGGCGACAAGCCCCTGAACACCGTGGAAATCGTCACCATCCCCGCACCTGCCAAAACCGCCGGCAAAGCAGATTGATCAAACTTCACCGGTTAGAGGTAAAACACCTTCCGCATTCCGCATTCCGCATTCACAATTCATAATTCCCATGCGTCTCCTCACCTTCGCCCTCGTCGCCCTCACCTGCTCCCTCCCCGCCCATGAAGTATGGATCGAGGATACAACCGATGGCAAACTCGTCGTCCGTTTTGCCGAGTACGGTGAAGAATATGAAAAGTCCCCGGGGCACCTTGACTCCCTGAAGACGCCAGAAGCCTGGACCGCAGGCGATGACGGCAAGCCCAAGGTATTCGAGGTGCAGAAGAAATCCGACCACTATCTCCTGGTGGACGCCAAGCCAGAGAATGGCGCCCAGGCCGAGGCGGCCTTTGCCGTGATGAAGCGCGGTGATTCACACGCCCGCAAGCCCATCTTCTATGCCCGCTGGCATCAGGCCAAGGCGGGCGCCGCCACCCCGGCGCTGACCTTTGATATCGTCCCCACCGCCACTGCCGGTGAGGTGCAAGTGTTCTTCCGCGGCCAGCCCGTGTCTTAGGCCAAGGTCAACGTAGTGCCCCCCGGCGGCGTGGAGTCAGAACTCACTGCTGACAAAGAAGGCAAACTCAAGATCGATGCCTCGAAGCCCGGAAACTACCTCCTCTACTGCAAACACCAGCGCGAAGAAACCAAAGGATACTCCGGTGGCGCTGCCTATGATGCGGTCAGCCACAACGCCTCCCTTCTGTTGAAGGTTGCCAAGTAATCCTTTATCTTTCAACCCACGGTCATCCCACCCGGGGCCCTGGCATGATTTGCCCGGCGGCCCCGCTTCATTTACCCCCATCGCCATGCGCCTGCTCCCCACTCTCGTCTCGGGCCTCGCTTTCTCTCTTCTGACCGCCCTCACCACCTGGGCTGCTGAATCTGACTGGCCGCAGTTCCATGGCCCGAGTCACAACAACACCTCTCCCGAGACAGGATGGAACAAAGACTGGCCGGTCGATGGACCACCGACCCTATGGAAGCTGAACGTCGGCCGTGGTCTGGCCTCGTTTGCCGTGGTGGGTAACCGCGCCTACACCGCCGGCAACGACGGTGCCGATACGGACACCATCTGGTGCCTGGATCTGGAGACGGGCAAGGAGATCTGGAAGCACCAGTACCCGTGCAAAACCGCAGCGCACCTCATGCCCATCGTGCCCTTCGGTCCCGCCGCCACCCCCACCGTGGTGGGCGGATTGGTTTACACCCTGAGCCGCGAGGGGGATGCCTTGTGCCTCAATGCCGGGACTGGACAGGTGGTATGGCAGAAAAATCTGCTCCAGGATTTCGGCGGAAAACGTCCCGTCTATGGCTATGCCAACAGCGTGCTCGTGACCTGCGGGCATGCATTCTACGATGCTGGTGGAGACACCGGGTCAACCGTCTGTCTCAATGCGAAGACAGGTGAGCCGCTCTGGATGGTGGGCAAGGGAGAAGCTGGCTACTCCATGCCCGTCTTCACCAAGCTGGGTGGTCAGGACGTCATGCTTCTCTACAAGGGAGAAGCTCTCGTGGTCCTGGAGCCTGTCACTGGGAAAGAACTGGCCCGCCACGCCACGACCACTCGCGATTTCAGCAACTGCGCCACTCCCTTCGTGGAGGGCAGCACTATCTTCGTCTCCCACACTGGGGCCGAGGGCAGCACCGGTCTCGACTTTAAGAACAACACGCTCACGCCCACCTGGAATGAGCGCGACCTCGGCCTTCTATTCAATTCCGGGGTTCCCTGGCAGAAGCACCTCATCGTATTCAACGACCAGAAGCGCGGCGTCAAAGATCTCCGCTGCGTGAGCATGGCCACGGGCAAGCCCAAGTGGATCTGCGACGAGATCGACAAAGGCACGGCCATCTTGAGTGATGAGCACCTCATCATTCTGACCAACGCTGGCGAACTCGTGCTGGCCAAACTCCTTCCCGACAAGCTGGATGTCGTGCAACGCGCTCAAGTGCTGCCAGGGAAAGGCTACGTCCTGCCCGTGCTCAGTCACGGGCGTCTGTTGTGCAAGAACAATGCGGGAGATGTGGTCTGCCTGGATGTGAAGCCCGGCCAGCCATAGCAGTGCGACGACCTCATCATCCCATCAGAATACCTGAGGCACCAGATGGGTTTGAACGATTCCTCCAACCATCCTTCCCACCGCTTGGGAGTTTGCCCCTGACAAACAGGTCGCCATTTTCTCATGCGGCACCTGTGCCACTGGCTCCTCCAAGCTGGAAACCGCCCTACAATGGTAAGTCAATACCCTATCTAAAAACAAGGATTTCAAGCCATTTCCAGCTCGGGGTAGAGACATATAAAGTGTAGCGCTGTTTCCTACAGGCCCGCCCGCCCCCTCACTGCGGTCATGCCTTTTGCCAGTCTCTCACCGCCTCTGGTTTGTGCTTAAGCTCCCTGCTCTCAATCACACCCCATCCCAACGTCCAACGGCATCCTCATGGCCTCAGCAACGGCTTGTTTGCGGGAGTGTATTTGCCAGCCTGTCCCGGCTTCTTTTACTCGTGGTTCTGGTTTGCATGGGGAACGCGTATCCCCTCTCCTTTGGCCAGTCTCTGTTTTGGGACGCGAACACCTCGGCAGACGCCGCCCAGGACGGCGGAGGCACATGGAATGCCGGCACCGGGGTCAACTGGCTGCCCACCGCCACCAGCCCCAGCAGCGACAATCAAGCGTGGCCCACGGACCCTGCGGGGAGCGCTACCATCGCGAACTTTGGCACGGGCGGAGCCCTGAGCAGCGACTCTCGCACCATTGCCGTGGATGGCACGGTTACCGCCGCAGGCTTGCACTTCGGGGCGGTTCAACTGTCCGCCTCGACCGACTACGCATACCAGTTCACCGGCGGCACCATCCAGATCGCCAGTGGTGGATTCATTGAGATCGGTCAGGGAGCCACCAAAATCGCCACGAACTACCGCATTGATATCAACTCGGCTCTTGCCGGGAACGACATCACCATCCGCAAGACCACAGGCTCCTCGGACCTGGGGCTCATCCAATTGCGCGCTGCAAACACCTGGACCGGCACGCTCTCTCTCGAAGGGTCTTTGTTTGTGGATATTCAGAATCTGGCGAGCCTCTCCACCCTTTCCGCGATCAACGTTGGCCCCTCGTCCACGCTGGTCATCAACTTCGCCAGCGCCTCTCCCCTGAATGTCCCCCTCATTCTTACGGGGATTGGCAGCAGTTCCCGGGGTGCGGTTCGGGTGGATCAGTCCCGCACGATCAGCGGGCCCATCACCCTGGCCGGCAATGCCGGAATATCCGCAGCGTCCGCCGGCGTGGTGGCCACCCTCTCAGGCAATATTGGTGAAGCGGGAGGGAGCCGAGTGTTGCAGATCAACACCAACAACGCCACCGGCACCGTGGTGTTATCAGGAAACAACACCTTCACAGGCGGCGTGGAAATTGTGGCAGGCACGCTCCGCATGGGCAGCACCGGAGCTCTCAATGCCAGCACCCCCAACATCGTCACTTTCACAAACAATATCAACGTGAAGACCCTGGCCCTGAACGGGATCAATACCACTGCGGGAGGGCTGTCCTCTCCTGGAGATGGCGGGACCAGCACCGTGCACAACAACCACGCCACTGCCGCCCAGCTCATCCTCAATGTCGCCGAATCCGCCAACTATCCCACCTATGGCGGGATGATTGCGGACGGCGGCACGGGTGGAGCGCTCACGCTGGTCAAGGATGGCCTGGGCACTCAGGTTCTCACTGGCACTGCCAGCACCTACACCGGAGGAACGGTGCTGAATGCAGGCGTGCTTCGCATCTCCGGGGACAGATCTCTGGGGAACGTTCCAGCCACTTTTTCCGCCACCAATCTCACCTTCAACGGCGGCACCCTGCAACTGGCGGCTTCTTTCAATCTCGATGCCAATCGTGGCATCACCCTGCTGGCGGGTGGCGGCACCCTGGACACTGCCGGGAGCGACAGCACCTACAGCGGCACGATCACCGGAGCAGGGATCTTCATCAAGGCCGGCACCGGCAACCTGACGCTCGACACCGCCAACACACACACCGGCGAGACCCGCGTCACCGCAGGGACCCTGGTCGTCCGGCACAACCAGGCTCTCGGCTTCCCCTCAGGAGAAACCAATGTACTCGTCGGTTCCCGTATCGAGCTCAAGGCCGGCGTCACCATCACCGGTGAACTGCTCTACACGCCCCACCTCATCAGTTCCGAGGGAAACAACACCTGGGCAGGAAACCTCCGCGGTGCAGTGGGATCCACGGTCACACTCGACACCGTTTCTGGACACCTGCTCATCACGGGCAGCGTCAACGCCTCGTCGGTGGACGGCGTAAATCACACGCTCGTCCTCGACGGTGCGGGCTCAGGAGAGATCACTGGAGTCATCTCCAACACCGTGGTGGTGACCAAGAACGGCACAAGCACGTGGAAGCTCAGCGGAAACAACTTGCTCACCGGTGGCTTGAACTTCGCGAATGGCAAGGTCATTCTGGCCCACCTGGGAGCCCTGAATGCCGCAGCCCCCAATGCGGTCAACTTCAGCAACAACAGCTTCGACAAGACGCTCGCCGTTCAGAGCCCTCTTGTCTATGCAGCAGGCCTCTCCAGCAGCGGCGGTGCCGGAGCCATCATCACGGAGAATGGCAGCAGCCAGGACGCAGTACTGGTGCTTTCAGGTGCAGGAAATTACACCTACGACGGCATCTTGCGTGACGGCGACGGCGGAGGACGCCTTGGTCTCACCCGCGCCGGGACGGGTACCCAGACCCTCACGGGCAGCAGCACCTTCACTGGAGCCACCACCCTCGTGTCCGGCACGCTGGCTCTCAATTTTGGGGCAGCATCCGCGCCATCGGCGAACATCCTCGGCACCGGTACCACCCTGGTCACGAGTGGCGGCACCTTGGCCGTGCTCGGCCGTGGAAGCTCCGCCGCGGCCCAGAAAGTGAATGGACTCCAGGTTTCCGGTGGAGTCTCCACCATCTCTCTCACCACCCACGCCACCACCCCGCAGGATCTGCTTTTGAATCTGGGTGCCATCTCTCGTACGGCTGGCAGTGTCAATTTTGTCATCCCCTCCGGCACGCAGAGCGCCACCAACGGGATTCGCACCAGCACCGGCAACACGCATGGCATTCTCGGCGCATGGGCCACGGTGAATGGCAACGACTGGGCCACCGTGAACAACGGCAACATCGTCGCCTACACGGACTACACCCAGGTCACCCGCTTCAGCACGGGTGCAGGGACTCTCGGCCCTCTTCCAGACAGCCCCGCAGCCAACGTTAAAATCGTTGATGGCGGCACCAGCGGACCGATCGCCCTGGAGGACATCGGGAGCAATGGCATCACGGAGATCAACACGCTCCTACAGGGCGCCACTGGAACTGCCACGGTGAATTTTGGCGCAAGTCCCTCAGGCAAAATGCTCCGCCTCGGTGCAGTAGGCGGCGTCCTTGTAGCGTCAAGTGCCGGCAGTCTCACCATCGGTAGTACCGCTGGTGAGGACAGTGTGCTGACTGCCGGAGGTGCGGCCAACACCGCAGGCGAACTGATGTTCACGAACCACTCGCCCAGTGCGGTTCTGACCGTCAACTCCAACGTAAACAACAACGGGAGCGGCATCGTCAGCCTGACCAAGAACGGCACCGGCCTGCTCGTGCTGGCGGGCACAGGCAGCACCTACTCCGGGGGCACGGTCATCAATGGCGGAACGGTTCGCATCATGGCCAACGCCAGCCTGGGCGCGACACCAGCTTCCGTCGGCGCGACCAACATCACCCTGAATGGAGGAGTCTTGCAATGGGGGGCTGCATTCAACCTCTCCAGCAACCGGGGCATCCACCTGCAGTCAGCGGGAGGCACCCTCGACACCCAGGGCAACGCCACCACCTACGGCGGAATCATCTCCGGCACAGGCGGACTCACGAAAATGGGCTCGGGCACGCTCACGCTCACGCAGGCCAATACCTACACCGGCGTTACCCTGCTCAGCGCAGGAATCACTTCCCTTGACCCCGGCGTCATCGTCGTGGCGCACAATCAGGCGCTGGGCACCGCCGATGGCGGCACCTTGGTGGGGTCTCTGGGCATCGTCCGCCTGGCCAACGGAATCACCGTCACAGGCGAAACCCTCACCATCAATGGCTATGGTACAGGAAACAACGGGAACCTGCAAAGTGCCGCCGGCACTTCCGGTTCCCCAGCCTCTGCCACCTGGGCGGGCGATGTGATCATTAGCACTAGTGGGGCGCGGGTGGGCACGGGCAGCCACTCCACCCTCACCATCTCCGGAGCCATTCGCAATGGATCGACCCCCAGCGATCTGGGCATCGCCGCCAGCGCCACGGGCGGGGTGGTGGTGCTCGCCGGGTCCAGCACCTACACCGGCTCCACCAGCATCGTGCGCGGCACCGTCCGCCTCGGTCGGCAGGATGCACTGCCTACCGGCACGCTCCTTAATGTCCATTCGTCGGACCTCACCTCGGACTTGGCCGCGTTCGATCTGGCTGGGTTCAACCAGACCGTGGGCGGCCTCTCAAGTGAGCAACGGAGCAACACCTCCAACGCCGCCTTCAGGACCACGGTGACCAACAGTTCCAGCTCCGTCGCCACCCTCACGGTGAACCAGTCTTCCGACCGCGTGTACTATGGTGAGATCACCGGAGCCCTCAACCTCGTGAAGACAGGAACGGGAAAACTCACGCTCGAGACACAGCCCCAGACACCCACCAACTCCTACACGGGCAAGACCACCGTCGCCGGTGGCACGCTCGCCCTCCGCGGCACGGGCAACATTGATGGCAGCACCTGGGTACAGCTTGACTCAGGTGCCATTCTCAGCCTCACAGGGCGCACCAGCGGGACCTATGAGATGATCAACAAGATGATCTCCGGCACTGGTGCCGTGGAGGGTACGCTCATCGTGCGGGGCAGCAGCATCCTCCGCCCAGGCAGCACCGGCGCGGGCGGCACTCTTGCCGATGCCGGCACAGGGTTCGGTGAACTAACCTTTGAGAATGTCTTCATCCATCCCACCGCCGTCCCCGGCGCTGCAAGGCTGGAAATGCAGCTCGGCGGGACCACCAGCAACATTGGCAATCCCCTCGCCCTGGGCAACGCTTCCTACTTTGCCAGCGCAGACTCCGGAGGTCTCTATGATACCCTCCAGGTGAACGGCACGCTGGGGCTCAATGACACCTCCATCATCCACGTCACCTATGGCAATGGGTACACGGCTGGCTGGGGCGACGTCTTCAACCTCCTCGACTGGGCCATTTTAGATCTCAACGGCGACGGTGCCGGCAACGCCGGGCCGTTCACTTTGGCCAGTCTTGACCTCTCCGGCATGGCGCTGTCAGACGGCTATTTCTGGGCCACTGACAAGTTCATCACAGACGGCATCATCTACGTTGCGCCGGAACCTTCGCGTATGCTGCTCGTGATCGGCGGGATCGTCGCACTCACCCTGCGCCGCCGCCGCCGTTCCTCCCCTGCATGAAGGCCCGTGCCACGCCCGCGAGGCGCGTTGCATTTGACACACTACTTCACTGCGGGTATTTAGAACCTTCCATGAACTCCGCCCGTCCCCGTCATGATCGCTCTCCGGCCAAGAAGCCGGTCGGCATCATGGAGCCTGGATGGGAGTTCTAATAAGCGCGTTTCGTCGTCTCGCGAAGTCTCTCCCACCGGCCCCAAATTCTCAGGGCGGTGGTTTTTTTGTGCCTGCCGTCGGCACCTCCCCTCCAAGCCCCTTCTCAAAAAACCCTCCACGGCAGTCGCCTATGTTACCCACTTCACCATCCAGCCCCCATTCAGTCCTGCAACAAGGTCCCCCGTGGCCTTCTTTCACCAAGGAGCTTGTTGCGACCTTTGTTCTCGCCTTTCCCATGATTGTCGGCCAGTTGGGCCAGATGTTCCTGGGCATCTCAGACACCGTCATGATTGGTCGGTTGGGGGTGAACGAACTGGGTGCCGCCACCTTGGCCAACACCCTCGTGATTGTGCCATTCGTGCTGGGCATCGGACTGCTCTCGTCCATCTCCGTCCGGGTCTCGCAGGCGCACGGGGCCAAACGTCCGGAGGAGGCCCGTCGCGCCCTTCGCCATGGCACCTGGATGGCACTCGCGTTTGGAGTTCTCTCCCTGCTGGTTTCCATCGCCATTGTCCCCTTGCTGGGCTTCCTCAACCAACCGGAGGAGGTCATCCAACTCACCCCCAGCTTCCTCATCATCATTGCCGCCTCCCTGATTCCGGCCTTCATCACCATGGCCTGGAAGAATCATGCGGATGCTCTGAACCATCCCTGGCCGCCATTCTTTATTATGATGGGCGGCGTATTTCTGAATATCTGGCTGAATTGGCTGCTGATCTGGGGTCACTGGGGAATGCCCGCCATGGGGATGGAGGGTGCCGCCCTCGCCACCCTGATCTCCCGCATCCTCACCACCATCGGACTCTTCCAGTGGCTCCGTCGTTCCCCCAAGGTCAATGCCTGGACGCCCCGGCACTGGTGGGCGAGGTGTGAATCCTCCACCTTTAAGAACCTGCTCTCCATCGGCTTCCCTGCCAGCCTTCAGCTCTTGACCGAAGTCGGCGCCTTTGCCGCGTGCACCCTCCTGATTGGCACTCTCGGTGCCGTACCCTTGGCCGCCCACCAGGTCGCCATCAACTGCGCCGGTTTTGCCTTCATGGTGCCTCTAGGCGTGGCGATGGCCATCACCGTGCGCGTGGGTGAGATCGTGGGTGCCCGGCAGCAGGCCCGCCTCCATCGGGTGCTGGCTGGCGGTTGGTTCTTCTCTACGGCGTTCATGACCTGCTCCATGCTCGTGTTCTTCACCTTTGGTCGGGAGATCGCCTCCTTCTTCGGGGACAATGCCGGGGTGCAGGCCATCGCCGCACGTCTGCTCATTGTGGCTGGCTTCTTCCAGCTCGTGGATGGCATCCAGGTCGTGTCCGCCTTCGCCCTGCGCGGGGTGAATGATGTCCGCATCCCCGCCTGGATCGCCTTTGCCGCCTACTGGATGGTGGCTGTTCCTCTGGGTTATTTCCTTGGCCTGCGCTGCGGCTGGGGTGCGGAGGGTATGTGGACAGGACTCGCGGCGGGTCTGGGAGTGGCCGCCGTCGTCCTGGCATGCCGGAGCTGGCAGTTGCTCGCCCCCTCTCGAGATGCTTCACCCCCTGCTGTCACCAGCGAGGCAGGCGATGCCCCTCCTGAACCCGCTTGACTCAGGCCAATACAGCCTCTTTTTGCCGACACCCCATTGAATATCGCAACATGCCGCTCGTCTGAACGGCATGGACCTCTCCTCCACTTCGCGCACCGGCCGGGGCCAAGTCACCGCATGGAATCCCCTGCCGGAGAATGCGGTGTACCGTATCTCCAGCCGCGACGACGAAGCTCCCGCACCATCCCGTCGTACCGCCCCGCGCAACAACTCCGACCGGGGAAGGGCACCCTCCTCCGCCTGGTGCCACCTCGCAGCGTGGCTCGTGGCCGCCACCCTTCTGGGAGCCACGGCCTGGGACCTCCGGGGCGCACGCACCCAGAATGCGGAGCTCTCTCATGAAGTCGCATTTCTGAAAGAAGCCCTGAGCGAACACCTCAACAAACTCGAAGGCACTCAAGCAAGCCTGAACGTGGCTCAAGAAGAACGCGGTGCGATGATTTCCGCCCTCCGCCACTCCTTGACCAAACAGGAAAACTTGCGCGAGGATACGGACAACTGGCGTCTGCGTCATGGTCAGGAAGTGGCAGCCAAGACCAAAGCAGTCGCCACCTGGGCTACCTACGGTGACCAACTGGCCAGCGTCGTGCAGCAAACCAACGCACTGCGAGAGTCCGAGCACGAAGAGGCGACCCAGCAACTCGCCAGCCTGGAGACAAAAACCACCCAACTATCCCAGGCCAATCAGAACCTCGCGAGCACCGCAGCGGAATGGGAGGCCAGTGCCCGCAGCCTGGCCGGAGACAATCGCAACCTTCAGCAGGAACTGGAGCGCACCCAGTCCTGCGCAGCTCACCTGGAAGTGCAGAATCGCGACCTCTGTGGCCGCAACAGCCAGCTTCTATCGGATGTGCTGAGCTTGAACGCGTGCATCAGCGGACTGCGATCCACCATCTGCCAGCTGGAATCCCGCATCCGCTGCCTGGAGTCGGAACTGTCTCAAGCGCGCAGCGCCAATAACGCCAGTTCAGGTAGCAGCAGCAATGGCAGTGATTCTGGTCCTCACCGGCCGCGTGCGCGCTGAAACCTCGGAATGATTAGGCAACTAAAAGGTTGCGCATCCCGACTCGCTGAGCCATTATGCAACCGAAAGGTTGCCTATGACTGACCAAATCAAAAAACAAATCGATATCCCCGCTCCCCGCACCCGAGTCTGGCGCGCGCTCACGGACTACCGTGAATTCGGTGAATGGTTCCGGGTAAAACTGGAAGGCCCGTTTGCAGTGGGGGAAACCGCACGTGGGCACATCCTGTATCCAGGCTACGAGCACCTCATCATGGAAGTCGAGGTGCAGCAGATAGAACCCGAGCACCTCTTCTCTTACACGTGGCATCCCTATGCCGTGGATCCAGACGTGGACTACTCCGACGAGGTCCCCACCCTCGTCGAGTTCCGGTTGGAGGAAACGACCACTGGCACCCGCCTGACCGTCACGGAATCCGGGTTCGACAAGGTGCCGGCCCACCGTCGCCTGGAGGCGTTCCGCATGAACGAAGGTGGCTGGGAAGAGCAGGTGCAGAACATCCTCCGCCATGTCTCCGCCAACCCCTGACGCTCCCCTCGCCGCGGATCAGCTCCGGGCCTCGGTGTTTGCCGCGCTGGGAGATGCCACCCGCCTCTCCCTCGTGAACCGGCTGGCCGATGGCCAGCCGCGTTCCATCGCCCAACTAAGCGAGGGGTATCCCCTCTCTCGGCAGGCGATCACCAAGCATCTCGGCGTGCTGGAAAGTGCCGGCATCCTTCACCGTGTGCGCTCCGGTCGCGAGAGTCTCTTCGAGTTCGACGCCGGCCCCATGCGCGACCTCAGCAGCTATCTGGAAGCCGTGTCCCGCCAATGGGACGCCGCTCTGGGCAGATTGAAGGCCTTCATCGCCGAGAATCCTTGAGGGGAACTGACTCCTTCGTGCTGGAGGTGGCCGTCAAGGAACCAACTCCCGCTCAGTCCGCAGTTTATCCCCGAAGGGGATATCTAGCACAGCCCAGTGGTTGGACGAGCCTCAAGCGAGTCAACCCTGGGTACCTCCGCGGAGGATGATCAGGTGGGAAAGCCGACAGCATCCGCCTTCTCCCCACCGCCATCAACACCTCCACGTCAGTCCCCCACCAGGGTCCTTTGCAGAACGAACCAACCTCGCGCGTTTTGGGGTGGCCGCAAAGGAACCTGCGCAGCGGAGATGCTCAGCCGAAGCTCTTCCTTCCGCAGAAGGCTCGGCCCTAAGTACATGCGTGTGGTCCAGACCGCCGCAGAAAGAATGGACGGCGGGGATTTGGTGACAGTGGCGCAGCCGACTTTCGCGCCTCAAGTAAAAGGAAACAAACCTTCCCACCGCTTTAATCGCCCCCCACCTCCAAGGAACGCGAAGCGTCTTGGAGTACGGTGGCTTGACACCGTACTCCAGCCGGGACCGACGAACAACAATCCTGTCGGCCTGAGCGAAGCCCAACGCTCCCGCCCGTTATCAGCAGGCCGAAAAATCACCCCCTCCGGTCGTCTCATCGGCTGGCGAAAACGGTGTCAAGCCACCGTACTCCAAGACGCTGCCGCGACGACGAACGGCCCGCCCTATAAGGCGCACCCGCCCCATTGAGCGGAGCGCCCAACACCTCCTGTCGCACGCCCCCCGACCCCGAAGGGCTCGCAGCGAGCATCCTCCGGCCACCACCCTCTCACAACCTCACGGTGGGCTGGATGGCATTCTCATCCTGCCCGGCAAAGATGTCCTTGATCGTCATCTCCGCCTTCTCCTCGGTGAAACGCCCCAAGGCCCCCTTCATCGTCGTGAACACATCCGGGAAGCTGGCCTTCACATCCCGCTCACAGTACTTGTCTGACTTCAGGTCAAACAACCGGTAGATCGGACCGTTCTGGCCGGGGGTCATCACCAGCTTGAACCGCTCCGTACGCAACACCCGCTCCTTGGTCTTCAGCACATCTTCCTGGTACTTGTCCTTGAGCACAAAGTGGAAGTCGAAATCTGGATCGATCATGGTCGTCTCGTCCATCGGAGGGATGTAAAGAGGCTCCTCACCCGGGATCTTCCTGCGGAAGAACAGGTAGCTGGTCTCTCCATACCAGGCCAGAGAGAGGTCCGCCTTGGGGTCGTGCAGATACGGCACCAGGCTTTTACCTTCGAACCGGGCTTCAGCAGGCTGGCCCACCAGATCCAGCAGCGTGGGGGCAAAGTCCACCGTGCGCACCAGCTTGTCCACCGTGCGCCCTGTCAGGGCGGGATCCAGCCCTGGCACGCGCATCACCAGGGGGATGTTGTTGCTTTGGTCGCCGCCATTAAAGGTGAGCCCATGGCCGAACGTCACGTTGGGCTCGAAAAGGTCGTCCCCATGGTCACCGGTGATCATCACCACCGTGTTGTCCTTCAGCTTCGTGGCATCCAGTGCCCGGACGATGTTGCCCACGCAGTCGTCAAACATGCGCACACAGCCGTCGTAGATGCCGTTGATCTGATCGACCTCCTTCTTCGGCAGCTTCTCCCACTTCTTGCCGATGTCCACATCGCCAATGAACTCGTCCACATTCAGCCCCAGCATGTGCTTGTGCGGGCCTTCATATTTGGGATCCGTCCAAAGCTCCGCGTACTCACGGGGAGTCCGGTACGGCAGGTGGGTGCAGGAGTAGAAAGCAAAGATGACGAACGGCTTCTCATCCTTCTCGCGACTCTGGAGACGCTCGATGACCTGGTTGGTCACCACGTCCGGCGTCATGAAATTGGCGAAGGACTTCAGCTTGGGGAACAGCCAGTGCCCCACCCGATTGTCGAAGAACAAGGGCAAGATCTGGTGGTGCAGGTACACCACCTCGCTCATGTACACTTTGAAGTTGTCAAAGTCGGAGACGATCACGTCCTTGAACCCCATGGGCAGTTCGTTGAAGCCGCAGGCACACCAATCACCAATCACCGCCGTATCGTAGCCTTGGGCCTTCAGCGTGGCCGCCAGCGCCGGCACGTTGGCATTGGCCGTGTCCACCTGCTGCTTGTTGGGGAACATGTGCTGAATGCCGTGTGTGTGGGGATACTGGGACGAGAACATCGTCGTCAGACTCTCCAGAGTGGAGGCGATCGGCGTGAAGCACTTCGAAAAGTTCACCCCTTCCTTGGCCAGCTTGTCGATGCTGGGTGAGGTGGGCCGGAAGTAGCCATTGCAGCTCAACCGGTCTGCGCGCAAGGAGTCCGAGGCGATGATAAGGATGTTCTTGGGCTTCAGCTTGGGCGGCCCTACCTCCTCCACAGGGGCAGCGTCACGCACAAACCCGTGACCCGAGACCACAAAGGCCACCAGAATCGCAATCGGACCAATCACTGGCCAAGGGAAAAAACGAGGGTTCTTCTTCCAGGCCTTGCGAAGCTCCAGAGCGTAAAATGCCACGCAGATGGCCAGAGCCACCGTAGGGAAGATATAGAGCACAAAGAACTGCGCACCGCCCTGAATGGCACCCCCAAACCACTCGCCAAACTTTCGGTACCCCTGGTCGAAGTAGCTGAAGTCCCCAAAGTACGGCTTGTTGAGCATCAACCGGAAGATGAAGAACCCGTACAAGACACCCGAGAACAGCAGCGACCGCCAGACCACGCCCCACCTGCCGAAGGTCTGGAAACGTTGCCAGACCAGCACCAGAGGATAGATCACCAGCACGTACACCAGCGCCACCAGGAGGTAGCCCTTGAGCACCTCCACGTTGCTCCAGAGCAGGTAAAACCAGTGGTCCACCATGGCCACCTCAGTGAATCGGTTGTTAAACGAGTAGGTGTTGCCAGCAAAAGTCAGCAAGGCGTTCACATACAGGCCCACGAGCGTGGCCAGCACAGTGAGGACCACGAAACGAAAAACCGTCTTGCGGCTGATCTCCTTACGGGAGGATGGGAGGGCGGCGGGCTCAGCAGTCTTGCTCATTTTGGGGGCGGGAGTCTGTAACAAAAGGTCCAGGTGACGATTGCGTGACAATTGCCCAAAGTCAACCCCGGCCCTGTGAGCGGTTTGCCCAGCCAAAATGTTAATTTTCACTCACAACATCACCAAACACCAAACCGCAGTCAGCGGAAAGTTGCACCAGTGTCCCGCGGCAACTGAGCCGGACGGCACGTCCGGACTACACCCAACGCGCGGGCCAGCACATTCTCCGTGATATGCTGCACCCGCTCATCCACCCCATGGGGTCGGCTCCAGTGCGACCATGGCAGAATGTGCCCCGGCGGGCTGCTCAAGGCCTGCGGCCAATAGATCGTCGCGGCATTGAAGACAATGTTCCCCGCTGGCCCCGGAAACACCGTTGCCGTCCAGTGGGCGGGAGAGTCGCCACCACGCCAGGAGGTTCCCTCAGCCACCACCTCCAGCCCCGGCAGCCCGGCCGGAGCCCCATGGTGCTCCCAGCCCACCAGCCCCGGAATCGAGTCTCCAGACTTCATCCCCGTTCCGGCAAAAACCCAATGCTCCGGCTTCGTGCATGTCCAGTCTCCCCCGCCATTGAAGGGGACGATGGACCGCGCGCCGATTATCAGGCTCTCGTCGGGCCCCAGCCGTATCAGTTCCTTGGGAAACACTTTTCGCTCAGCCTCAATCTCCGCATCGGTCAGCCCCCCAAACAACCCGGCCCGGCTGATGATTCGCCCTGCCGCTCCCTTCGTCGAAGGCTCGAATGGGCTGACCGCAAACACGGAGTTTCCGCAGAGCCAGAGGGCACTGGTGCCACCGGCGATGGCCTTTGCCACCGCGTCATATTGCCGCACATCCCAGTATTCATCGTGGCCCACGCTCAAAAAGGCCCGGCAACGGGAAACATGACTGGGCAGCAGAGTGTCCACGTTGGAGCCATACGTCACATCGTACCCTCGCTGCTCCAGCCAGTAGGCCGCAGGAAACTCCCACAGAAGAAACTCACCAGACCCCACCGACTGCGGAGCATCAAAAATCTGCGCGTACTTGCCGTAGGGACGGTCAAAGCTCACCGCCACATCAAACGCATGCGCCGCCCGGGGATCAGTGTACAACGAGTAGTTGTCTGGCCAGCGATTGTAAGCCTGCCACGTGTTGTCACTGCACTGAAAGAGCAGGTCCGCCTTGCGATCATCCTTCACGATGAAGATGACGTAGCTCTGCCACCACGGCTGGTCCTTCCCGCCAGGCAATGTGGTCAATCGCCCCAGATACACCCCGCTCAGCCAGTCCTCAGGAATGGTCAAAGAGAGGGAGGGCTCCCATCGGCATTCGCGAAGCCGCCGCGGCCCCACCCCCGGATCCGTCTGCACCTCGCCTGCGATCGGGCCATAGGTCGCCATCAACCGGGCTCCACGCCCCCCATAGTATCCCGTGCGGAAGATTTCGACTTTAAACGGACACGCGGGCCTGGTGCTCACCATGATGTCCAGCGTCTCGCCCGCCTTCACCGACTGACGGGAGCAATACCCTTCGATCATGGGGGAGCGGAAGCCTTTGGTGCTGTCCAGCCGCACCCGGGTGAGCTGCCAGTCTCTCGCCCCCTCCCGGGCATTCTCCACCTGCACGGGATTCAGTTGAGCGTCAGACTTCGCCCCCTCTGAGGCAGCAGCGACACTCCCGCCCCCTGTTGAGGACACCAGTGCCGTTGCCATACCGCCTGCCGCAGTGGCCGTGGTACGGAGGAAATCACGTCGTTGTGGAGCCATGGCAAACAAGAGGGAGGAGACGCGGTTGAGACTTCGGAGCAGCGGCTTCGCGCGTGAGCCACACCGCCATCATCCCTACGGCGTGAAAGGCAGGACTTTGTCCATGGGTACAGGGAAATCACCCGACCCCGCGCCTTTTTCCACGCCCACATGGATTCTTGGCCCGGAAGGCGGGGGACACGATTCTGCGGCACACCCTCTGCTACTTTGGCCGGCATACTTGGGGTTGAACCTCAACCTCAAGCCCTCTCACCCCACCTCACATCCCCCTTCGCATAGCGACCGGCCTTTCTCAGGCAAAAGGATCGGCAGCTCATGTCCTCCGTCCCAGCGTGTCTCTCGGCCAGACTCGTACTCAAGGTCCACGTCCATGACCACGCAACACCAAGCCCCAGACGGTCTCGTTCATGAACGCCCCTCTCACACTTTCCACTGGCTTTGTTCCCTCCCTGGAGGCCATCCCCCTCCTGGCAGCCACCCGATCCGTTGGCGCCCCCTGGCGCATGCACCCCTGCCCAAGCTATGGCCGGATCATTCGCCACCTCCTCACGGGCGAACTCGCCGCCGGGCTCATCCCTTGGGAACTTGGCGTCACCGAACTCGTCACCAAACCAGGGCAGAAAGGCCAGTGGAGCGTGCCACTCGTCGTGCATGCCTGTCCCATGGAACTGGTGCTCACGCCCAAGGCCATGAAGACGGTGTATCCCCCGCGGAATCGCAAAGCATCATCAGAATCCAAGCGGCTGGTCTTCGGCATTGAGGCCCGTTGCTCGCTCACCCGCTATCAGATCCTGACCTGGCAGCTCCAAGTCGCCGGCAAACTCCTCGATCCTCCCGCATTCAAGGTTCTGCCCATGGAGCTCCTCCGCAAGGGGTTGGAAGCAGGCACCATCGACGGCATGGTGGCCCCCACCCCTTGGGGCATGCAGGCCGCAGCAGAAGGCAGTGGCAAGATCGACCCAGGATTCGAGCCCGGAAAATATGCCCAGGAGGTCGTCCTCTTTTGCCAGCGGGATCTGGCAGAGACATTTGCCGCCCCTTTGGCCGCCATGCCTGAGCTCCTCCAGGCACAACATGAGCGACTGGCCGAGGAATCTGAGTTCATGAAAGAAGCCGTCGCCATGGGCGAACTCGGTACCCCGCGTTGCGATCCCGCCCAGCTCCGCCAGTCCGCGCGCCTTCACCTCTATAGGGTCCCCCAGCGAGACTTCCAGCCCGATCAAGCCTGGATTGAAAGGGAGCTCAAGCTCCTCACCGAACGCGTCCCTCTCGGTGAAGGTCTCTTTGATCTCGATGAAATGACAGAACAGCTCGCGCCACCTTGTGGCGTGGCGAGGTAGCAGGGCGAAAAAGGTGCCAACGTTCAACGTTCAAACTTCAAACTTCAACCAAAGGGCAGATGGCGTCAGAGCTCTCGCGTGCGACCAAGGCGACACCTACGAACCTGATGCGCATGCGCCAGCCGGGAGAAAGCCTACCCATGGCAAACCTTCCGGGTTCATGAGACAACTCACGCCGCCCACTGCCCACTGCCCACTGCCCACTGCCCACTGACGCACTGACGCACTGACTCACTGACGCACTGACTCACCGGCTATTCCTGCGCCACCATCTCCACCAGACTCAAAAACACCTCCGCAGCCCAGCTCAGCTCCGTCTGGCCGGACCAATGGGCCGCACACGTCATCTGCGCCCGTGGACCAGACATCTCCAGATGAACCAGCTGGCCCGCCGCGACCAATTTTGATGCGGCACGCTCTGACAGCAGCGCGATCCCCTGCCCTACGCGCGCCAACTCCCGCACGGCTTCAATCCCGGGCAAATGCCAGACTCTGGCCGACTGTCGCTGCCCCGGCGTCAGCTTGCGTTCCAGAAAGCACCTCACGCTCGTGGCGCAACTGGCCAGCATGGGCTGCTGCTCAAACACCGTCGCATCCACCTGCGGCCTCCTTGCCAGGGCGTGAAATCCCGCCACATACAGACCCAGGGTATCCTGCACCAGATCACGCCGCACCACATCCGGTGAACTGCGAGCCTGCCAGGTGAGCAGGAGATCGAGCTCCCCAGACATGAGCTGGTGCAGGGCGCGATCATCTTCACTGTCCCCAAGCACCGGCTCGAAGATGGCCATGGGGAAACACTCCATAAAGTCCGGCAGCACACGGGGCAGCATCGTGACGCTGAAAGTCTCGGGCATGAGCACCCGCAGCTTGCGCGGATTCCCCTGCACGATCGCCACCTCTTTGCGGAGGCTGGCCATCCGGTTGAGCACCTCCTCCGCCAGGGGCGTCAGGCGCATGCCCGCCCGGGTCAGGGTCACTCTTGGCCCGTGACGTTTGAAGAGATTGCAGTCAAACTCCTCCTCCAGCGTCTTGATGGCATGGCTCACAGCTGAGGGCGTGAGATTCAGGCGGTCAGCCGCCGCGACAAAACTCGACGTCTGGGCCGCAGCCAGAAAGACCTGGAGCCTCCGGGAATCAATGGCACCAGACTCGACCGGGCTGGAGGTGGGGGGTGGAAGGACGCTCATCCGCAGCAAAATTCATGTTGCATCATGGGACCCATGGCACCGCAAGGATGATGCCATGAGCGTGACAAGGTACAGCAGCAGCATTGCCCTCTTGCAGATTCACGCCTGCCATGCAGCGAAATTCGGCCGCCCCCACTTCGTCCTCTACAGGATCCCACGTTGAATTCTTTTCAGCATGTCACGGCTGGCACGGCAGGATAGCGGCACGCCCGGTGCTTGGTGATGCGTGCCAATCGAAATTACCGCCCCGGTCCATCTGGGACGGCTTTTGAGGAGGCCTCGATTCCCGGTCATTCTGGATTCGATGAAACAGCAAACCGTCACCTAATCTAACTAGATGAAACAGCGAACTCCAAGTCTTCATCGCAGGTTGCTCCCGGTCGTCGGGCTCCTTGCGTTGTCTGCCATCACAGCCTCCGCCAAGCCGCCCACATCCGAAGTGAACACCACCGGTCTCGCCGTCACTGATGACACCGTGACCGTAGGTCAGCTTCACTCCGCCACGGGCACAATGGCCATCAGTGAAACCGGCTCCATCCAGGCCGAACAGCTTGCCATTGACCAAATCAACGCCATGGGCGGCGTGCTGGGCCGGCAGATCAAGGTCATCAAAGAGGACGGCGCCAGTGACTGGCCCACCTTCGCTGAAAAGGCCAAGAAACTCCTGGTGAGCGACAAGGTCGGCACGGTGTTCGGATGCTGGACCTCCGCCTCGCGCAAGGCAGTGCTGCCAGTCTTTGAAAAGGAGAACGGCATGCTCTACTACCCTACCTTCTATGAAGGTCTGGAGCAGTCCAAAAATGTGATCTACACCGGCCAGGAGGCCACGCAGCAGATCATCGCCGGCCTGGACTGGATCGTGAAGGAGAAGAAGGCCAAGACCTTCTACCTCATCGGTTCTGACTACATCTGGCCCCGCACCTCCGCCAAGATCGCCCGCAAGCACATCGAGAATGTGATCAAAGGCACCGTGGTGGGTGAGGAGTACTACGCGCTGGGTCACACCCAGTTCGGGTCGCTGATCAACAAGATCAAGCTCAAGAAGCCGGACGTGATCTACGCCATCGTTGTGGGCGGTTCCAATGTGTCCTTCTACAAGCAGCTCAAAGCAGCGGGCATCACCAGCGCCAAGCAAACACTCCTCACCATCTCCGTCACGGAAGATGAGGTACTCGGCATCGGCGGTGAAAACCTCGTGGGCTTCTACTCTGCAATGAAGTACTTCCAGAGCCTCGACAACGACAATAACAAAGCCTTCGTAAAAGCCTTCAAGGACAAGTACGGCGCCAACAGCGTGATTGGTGACGTGACCCAGGCGGGCTATCTCGGCCCGTGGTTGTGGAAAGCTGCGGTGGAGAAAGCCAACAGCTTCGACATCGACAAGATCGCGGCGGCCTCGCCCGGACTTGAGCTGACCACCGCCCCTGAGGGTTATGTGAAAGTACACCCCAACCACCACCTGTGGAGCAAGCTCCGCATCGGTCAGTGGGGCTCAGACGGTCAGGCCAAGGTGCTCTATGAGTCCGAGCTGATCGAGCCCGATCCGTTCCCCAAAGGCTATCAATAAGCCCCCCATTTCTCCGCCCTCCCTGCCCGCCGCGGCTGTTCGCCTGAAAGCGGTCGCGGCCCAGGCAGGGGGCGGCGGAGACCCCTCCCCTTCTCTCCGCCCTTTTTTCCCTTTTGCTCCGCCCGGCCCTCCGGCGCGCTCACCCTCCCCCACATTCAACTTTCTCCACCTATGGAATCCTACAGTTGGGAAGACCTCCAGAACATTTTCCTCATGCAGGGCTTCGCGGGCATCAGCCTCTTCAGCGTGCTGCTGCTGATGGGCCTCGGACTCGCGGTCATCTTCGGCCAGATGGGCGTGATCAACATGGCCCACGGTGAATTCATGGCTCTAGGAGCCTACACCGTCTATCTCTGCTCCACCCTCACAGCGGAGTATGCCCCCTCCTTCGGCCCCTACTACTTCGTAGTGGCCATCTTCATTGCCTTTGTCGTCTGCGCCCTCGTCGGGGCGGCGGTGGAGTGGCTCATGATCCGGCGCCTCTATCACCGGCCACTGGACACGCTCCTGGCCACCTGGGGACTCAGCCTCATCATGCAACAAACCTTCCGCTCCACCTTCGGAGCTCGTGAAGTCACCCCCACACTGCCCGAGTGGCTCATGGGATCTTACTCCCCGAAAGAGGGCCTCGACATCCCCATCAATGGCATGTTCGTCCTCGGGCTCGCCATCGCAGTCTCCCTCGCGCTGCTCCTTTTCATGTACAAGTCCTCATTCGGTCTGCGTCTGCGCGCCACCGTGCAAAACCGCAAGATGAGCGGTGCGGTGGGCATCAATACCAACTCCGTGGACCGCCTCGCCTTTGCCCTCGGCTGCGGCATCGCGGGCATCGCCGGAGCTGCCTTCACCACCATCGGCTCCACCGGACCGGACAGCGGCAGCCGCTACATCGTGGATGCGTTCCTCGTCGTGGTCTTCGGTGGTGCAGCCAGTCTCATGGGCTCCCTCGCCTCCGCCTTCGGCATCGCCCAGGCCCAATCCATCCTCGAGTTCTTCCTAGAAGGCACCAAGGGCAAGGTCGCCACCCTCCTGGTCATTGTGATCGCCCTCATGATCCGGCCCCAGGGCCTCTTCCCCAGCAAGGTTCGCGCCCATTAATCCCATGCGACTCAGCCCCCCTCACCCATCCACTCAATCATGATCTTCTTTCGAACGCTCTTTAAAACCAAGGGAGAAGCCATCTCCTTCGCGGTGTTTGTCGCGCTCATCGCGATCATCCTGCCGCTCGCCCTGCCCATCTTCCGGCTCAACCTGGTGGGCAAGTACCTCAGTTACGGCTTCGTCGCCATCGGTCTGGTGCTGCTCTGGGGACGTTGCGGCATCCTCAGCCTCGGCCAGGGGGTCTTCTTCGGCCTCGGCGGCTACTGCATGGCCATGTTCCTGAAACTGGAGGCGTCAGATCCTGTTAGCACCTCGATCCAGACGACGCCGGGCATCCCGGACTTCATGGACTGGAACCAGATCACCCAGCTCCCCTGGTTCTGGGAGCCGTTCAAGAGTTTCACCTTCGCCTCGTGCGCCGTGTTCCTCCTGCCCGGTCTCATCGCCTTCATCATCGGTTGGGCCATGTTCCGCCGTCGCGTGGGTGGCGTGTACTTCGCCATCATCACCCAGGCCATCGCCCTCATCCTGTCACTCGGGATTGACGGAAACCAGGGCTTCACCGGCGGTCGAAACGGCATCACCGACCTGAAGACCCTCCTGGGCTGGGACATCCGCACCACGGGGGCGCAGTACACCCTGTACTTCCTCTGCGTCTTCCTCCTGCTGGCCAGCGCCCTGCTTGCCAAATACATCATCAACACCCGCTTCGGCCGGGTGCTGATGGCCATGCGGGATCGCGAAGACCGGGTCCGCTTCTCCGGCTATGACGTCGCCATGTGCCGCACCTTCGTGTTCGCCCTGGCCGCCATGCTCTCCGGTCTGGGAGGCGCGCTCTTCGTCCTGCAGGTGGGCTTCATGTCCCCCTCGCTGGTCGGCATCATCCCCTCCATTGAGATGGTCATCTTCACCGCTGTGGGAGGAAGGCTCTCCGTCATCGGTGCCATCCTGGGCTGCCTCATCGTGAACTTCGGCAAGACGGCCTTCTCAGAGGCCTATCCAGATGCCTGGCTCTACCTCATGGGAGGCACCTTCATTGCCGTGGTGATGTTCTTCCCCGATGGCCTGGCTGGCATCCTCGACAAATCCGGCACCCTCAAGGCCAAGCTCGCCACCCTGGGCACAGGTTTGATGAAAAAACTCAAGCCCGCCGCTTCCGCTGAAAAAGCCTCCGCCAACGTTGCAGAAATCCCCAAGACCGCTGAACCATGAGTGACCGCAATTTCGTCCTGGAAGTCGAAGACCTTGGTGTCTCGTTTGACGGCTTCAAAGCCGTGGATGGCTTCAACTTCTACCTGAACCGCAACTCCGTCCACGTCATCATCGGCCCCAACGGCGCCGGCAAGACCACCGTGCTGGACCTGATCTGCGGGAAGACCCGCGCCACCAGCGGCAGCATCCGGTTCAAGGACCGGGAGCTCCGCGGGACAAGGGAGTACAAGATCGTCCGCCTTGGCGTGGGTCGGAAGTTCCAGAACCCCTCCATCTACGAGAACCTCACCGTGCTGGAGAACCTGGAGCTCTCCCACCCCACCGGTCGCGGTGTTTTCGGCTGCCTGTTCTTTCGGCGAACCCCTGAGATCATGGGCAAGTGCCTCGAGATCGCTGAGCAGATCGGCCTCGCCGACAAGCTGGACACGGAGGGCGGCATCCTCAGCCACGGCCAGAAGCAGTGGCTGGAGATCGGCATGCTCCTCATGCAAAACCCGGAAGTCATCATGCTGGATGAACCCGTCGCCGGCATGAGCGTGCGCGAGCGCCAGGAGACCTCCCAGCTCATTCGCAAAATCAGCCAGAACCGCTCGGTCATCGTCATCGAGCATGACATGGAGTTTGTGAAGGAGATCGCCGACCGCGTCACGGTCATGCACATGGGCAAGGTCATCTCGGAAGGCTCCATGGAGACCGTGCAGAACGACCCCAAGGTCATCGAAGTTTACATCGGCCATTAACCCGCCTCCCACCATGTTTGACGTCAAGAACCTGCAAGTCGCCTACGGCCAGAGCGTCGTCATCCCGGATCTCACCTTCAACGCTGCCGAAAGTGAGATCGTCGGGATCGTCGGCCGCAACGGCATGGGCAAGACCACCCTCTTCCGCAGCCTCATCGGCATGATCCCCACCGTGTCCGGTAAAGTCACCGTGGGCACCTCAGAGATCACGCACAAGCCCTCCTACAAGCGCGTGGCGGAGGGCGTCGCCTTCGTCCCCCAGGGCCGCATGATCTTCCCCTACCTCACGGTGTATGAGAACCTCATCTCCGGCGTAAAGGGCAGAGTCAATGAAGAGGACGTAAACGAGATCTACGCCCTCTTCCCTGTCCTGCGCGACATGAAGGGTCGCAAAGGCGGCAACCTCTCCGGCGGCCAGCAACAGCAGCTCGCCATCGGCCGGGCTCTCATGACCAAGCCACGCGTGCTGCTTCTGGATGAACCCACAGAGGGCATCCAGCCTTCCATCATCAAAGACATCTCACGCAGTCTCAAAGAGATCCGTGACCTCAAAAAGCTCACCATCATCGTCAGCGAGCAGGTCCTCAGCTTCGTGCTCGACACCTGCGACCGCATTGCCGTGATCGACAAGGGCAAGCTCATCCGGGAGGACAAACGTGAGTCCGTCGATGCCTCCAAGATCAAAGCCATGCTTTCCGTCTAGCCCCTGCCCTCCACCACCCCAATCCCCCCAAAACAGACAAGTAACTACGCCCAAGCATACGTCATGAAAACACTGATCAAAGTTGACCTCAACGCCACGCCTGAATCACAAGACTACCTTCACAACCGCTGGCACCCGGATCTCCCGATGGTCGCCTATGTCAAACCCGGTGACGAGTTCCGCGTCGAGTGCATCGACTGGACCGGCGGTCAGATCGTCAATGACGACAAGGCCAATGACATTCAAGACGTTGACCTCTCCAAGGTGCATTACCTGAGCGGCCCGATCGGGGTGGAAGGCGCGGAGCCGGGCGATCTCCTTGTGGTGGATATTCTGGACGTGGGCGTCCTTCCAGAGTCCGCCTGGGGTTTCACCGGCATCTTCGCCAAGACCAACGGCGGTGGTTTCCTCGTTGACCACTACCCGGATGCCCGCAAAGCCTGCTGGGACTTCCACGGCATCTACACCACCTCCCGCCACATCCCAGGTGTGGAATTCGCCGGCATCATGCACCCAGGTCTCATTGGCTGCCTTCCTTCCAAGGAGCTGCTCGACACCTGGAACTCGCGCGAGAAGGAGCTCTACGACACCGAGCCTGATCGCGTGCCCGCTCTCGCCACCCTGCCCTACGCCCCTACCGCCCACATGGGCAAGCTCAAGGGCAGTGAGGCCGCCGCCGCCGCCGCCGAAGGTGCCCGCACCGTGCCGCCGCGCGAACACGGCGGCAACTGTGACATCAAGAACCTCACCAAGGGCTCCAAAGTCTATTTCCCAGTCTATGTGAAGGACGGCGGCCTCTCCATGGGAGACATCCACTTCAGCCAGGGGGATGGGGAAATCACCTTCTGCGGCGCCATTGAAATGGCGGGCTACCTTGACCTCCGCGTCAGCCTCATCAAGGGCGGCGTGGCCAAGTACGGCGTGGTGAACCCCATCTTTGAACCCAGCCCGCTCTCCCCCGAGTACAAGCGCCACCTCATCTTCGAAGGCATCTCCGTGGACGAGAAAGGCCAGCAGCATTACCTCGATCCGCATGTCGCCTACCGCATGGCCTGCCTCAACGCCATCGAGTACATGAAGAAGTTCGGCTACACCGGCGAGCAGGCCTACGCCATCCTCGGCACCGCCCCTGTCGAAGGCCGCATCAGCGGCATCGTGGATATCCCGAACGCCTGCGCCACCCTCTGGCTGCCCACGGAGATCTTCGACTTCGACATCCGACCGAATGCGGACGGCCCCTCCATCAAGGTGCCCCCGGGCGTGGACCTCGCCTCCGTCGTCTAGTCCCCGTCCCTCGTCACAATCCCCCTAGTCACCTCTCACCCTCCATCTACCATGCCCGTTTACGACTACACCTGCCAGGAGTGCGGCGACTTCGTCCTCTTCCGCACGGTCGAGGAACGCAATCACGCCGCCAGCTGCCCCTGTTGCCAGGGCGCCGCCCAGCGTTTCATCAGTGCGCCCAACCTCGCCCTGATGAACCCCGCCAAGCGTCGCGCCCATTCCGTCAACGAGCGCAGCCGGCACGAACCCCGGGTCAGCAACGCCCACCAGTGCAGCTCCCGCTGCGGGTGCGGCACCCCAGGCGGAACCAAGATCCGGCCCGACCGGAAGAAAAAAACCCGCCTTGGCGTCATGCAAACTCAAAAAAGTGGGTCACGCCCGTGGATGTTGGGCCATTAGAGTATGTCAGTGTGTAGTTAGGTGAGAAAAGCAAAAGCAAGCCGGATGCCCTTGTGAGGGGGGCATCCGGCTATTTTATTGGAGGACACGATCTGGGACGCGAGCTGGAGAAGTCCCGTTAAAAACTTCGGCCCCCCCCTTTCACGCTGGCCGTTCTGACGCCAATGGCGTCACACAAAACAGCCCAGGGTCAGGCGAGGCACGAGCCGCCACCCTGGGTACATCAGAGCCCAGCAACTCAGGTGTGGAAGCCGCCCCCATCCTCTTCCTCCTCACCGCCTTCAACATCCCCACGTCCATCCACCGGCATCTGCCCACCACAGACCTCCCAAGAGCCGGGACGGCTCTTCTACATTCCCCCCCTGCTCATCCGCACATTTGCTCGCGCATGATCATCCGGCGGGACGCTGGAAGCCGGTGCCACCCGATGCCAATCCCCGAACGGGATTTCTACCACAGCCCAAGGTTGGACGAGTCCCGCAAGGTGGGACGAGTCAACCTTGGGGACCGCACCCGAGCGAACCTCAGGTGTGGAGGCCAATACCATCCCCTTCCTCCCTGCCGTAGTCAACGCCCCCACGTCCTTCACCCGAGACGGCCCCCGACATCAGAGTCTTCTGTCTTTCGTCTTCCCGTCTTTCGTCTCCGGCTTCGCCGGAACTTTGTGCTTCCCATCTGGATTCCTCCCGATAGCATCGCCGCTTTCCCCCCGTTTGGTCCAGCTCATGTCCTCCGTCACGTCTGCCTCCCCTTCCCCGCCCTCGGCGCTCGACCGCGCTCGCAAGAAGGCTTTTTACCGGATCATTCCGCTGCTTTTCATCAGCTACATGATCGCCTACGTGGACCGGCAAAACGTGGCCGTGGCCAAGCTCACCATGACCAAGGACCTCGTGGGCTTCACGGATGCGGTCATTGGCTTTGGCGCAGGCATCTTCTTCATCGGGTACTTCCTTCTGGAAATCCCCGGCTCCCTCATCGTGGAGAAGTGGGGGGCTCGGCGCTGGATCAGCCGCATCATGGTTACCTGGGGCATTATGGCCGCACTCACCGCCGCCGTGCACACGCCAGTTCAGTTCTACACCGTCCGGTTCCTGCTGGGCCTTGCGGAAGCAGGCTTCTTCCCGGGGGTGATCGTTTACCTCACCCACTGGTTCACGGATCGGGATCGCTCCAAGGCGCTGGCCATGTTCCTCGTGGCCACCCCATTCGCCCAGATGGTCAGCCCCAAGATCTCGTACCTCCTCCTCAAGATTGGCACCACCGAAGTCGTCAACGGGCAAACCATCACCCATCCCCTTGTTTTGGGAATGACAGGTTGGCAGTGGGTGTACGTCTTTTGGGGCATCCCCGCAGTCATGATGGGCCTGATCGTGTTCTTCATCATGAAGGACCGGCCTCGTCAGGCCTCCTGGCTGACCGATGAAGAGAAAGAAGCTCTGGAGAGCGAGTTGGAGCGCGAACGGGCCGTGAGATCCCGCGGAAAGCGCATGAAGGTAAGCGAGGCCCTCCGCCACCCCAAAGTACTGCTGATGGCATGGGCCTACTTCAGCATCGTCACCTGCAGTTACAGCATCGAGTTCTTCATGCCCAGCGTGCTAAACGACTGGTACCACATGAATCTCAACACGCTCACCTGGCTCATCATCCTGCCCCCTGCGCTCGCGCTCGTCGGCCAGTTGGTGGGCGGCTGGAGTTCTGACCACTTCCAGGAACGCCGTCTTCATGCGTGCCTGCCCATCGTGGTGGGTGCCACCGCCCTCGCCTGCGCTCCCATGACCCAGGGAAACCTGCCACTCACCGTGGCTTGTTTCATGATCGGCTTCGCCGGGTTCAAGACCTACATGCCCGCCTTCTGGTCCCTGCCCAGCACCTTCCTCACGCAAGCCGCGGCGGCCGGCAGCATTGGACTCATCAACTCCTTCGGAAACCTGGGTGGTGCCCTGGGCCCCTATATCATGGGCAAGGTGAAGACCGTCACTGGCTCGTTTGTCGGTGGCCTCTACTTCATCAGCTGCTCCATGCTGCTCTCAGCCATCATCATCTACTTCCTCGGCCTCGGTGTCCGGAAGAAGGAGAAGGAAGAGGCCGAAGAACAAAAAGTGTTGGAGGGCCTTCCGGAGAAATAGGCAGAAACAAGGGCCATTGAAAGGCACCCTTGTGCGACGTACTGAGGGCTGAAAGCCCGGGGTTATTTCCAGCCTTGGGCAACGCCCAAGGTTGGCGTTAGTTTTAGATGTTGAGGGCTGAAAGCCTGGCGTCATTCAGGGATGCTCGTCATGGGCTCGCTTGATGAGGCCGAGCCTTCTGCCCTCCTGAGGAGAACAAAGCAACCGCGTGCGATTGGGGTGGCAGCCAAGGAACCACCTTGAGGCGCCCGCCTCAGGCCGAAGTTGATCCCAGTATGGGATCTGTAACACAGCCCAGCGGTTGGACGAGTCCCGCAAAGCGGGACGAGTCAACCCTGGGTACATCCGCAGAGGATGATCAGGTGGGAAGGCCGATAGCATCTGCTTCCTCCCCCACCGCCATCAACACATCCAAGTCATACCCCGAGGTTCCTTGGCAGGCATTCCCGCCTGCAAATGAAAGCCAACTCGATAAGGAAATCTCGGTTGGCAGCGTTTCCTTCATTATGAAGTTATCTTATCACGCTGTCCTCATCGCCGGTGCCTGCATGGCTTTCGGCCTGCATTCCAACGCTATTGCCCAGGAGAAGAAGCCCTTCCATTTCGCCCACCGTGGCGGCGCGCACGAGTTTGAGGAAAACACCCTCTTTGCCTTCAAAAGCAGCTACGAAAAAGGCCTGCGCGGCTTTGAGCTGGACGTCCGCATGACCAAGGACGGCGCACTCGTGATTCTGCACGATGACTCCCTGGACCGCACCCACAACGGCACCGGCCCAGTCGAGCAGTTGAACGCCGACGCCGCTGCCAAGATCACTTCCAAAAAGCAGAACGAACCCCTGCTCTTTCTGGACACGCTCCTCGACTATCTCAAGGACAAGCCGGGCATGTACGTGGAATTTGAGATGAAGACCAGCAACAAGACGCTGTATCCAGATGCGGTCATCGATGACTATGCGGCCAAGGTCTATCGCAAGGTCACCGCTCACGTCCCAGCAGGCTCCAGCTACGTCTTCACCTCCTTCGATCAGCGCCCCCTCATCGCTCTGAAGAAGATCGATCCCAAGGCCGACATCATGTTGATCAAAGGCGGCCCCCTCACCCCTGAACTGATGGAATCCGCCAAAGCCATCGGCTCCAAGCGAATCGCAGCCAAGATGGAAGGCACCACCCGTCTCGCCGTGAAAGAAGCGCAAAAACAAGGTTTCATCGTCACCGGCTGGCCCGGCCGTGACCTCAATGACTATTTCCTCGGCCTCGGCCTGGGCGTCGATGCCATCTGCACAGATGTCCCCGTGAAAGTGCAGGAGTACATCGAGAGCAAGAAGTAGCCGTTATTTGCACAAGCAGCGTGGCTCAGCAAAATGTAGTGGCAGGCTTTAGCCTGCCTTCCCAACGCGGGGCCACGCGACTGAACAGTCCCGCATGCGGGACTCTGACTACTTTGCTTCGCACTTCGCTGACATCAGTCGTCCAAACAGGGCTTACGCATCTAAATTTACTCCAAGCAAGGTTTGGAGATAGTCTGTACTGAGTCCGGCTTCGAATCTGCGTTGGTTGACCGATTTTTTGGAGTTTGGGTTCTCTCGCTTGATCATTGCATGAGTCAGGCGTCGAAGGGTGGCCAGATTCTCCGCACTGTAACCGCTTCTAGACCGGCTCTCATCTTCGCCAAAGGTCACATCTAGAACCCAGTGCAGCGAGTTTTCAATCCCCCAGTGAGCGCGTACTGAGGCTGCAATGAGCGCGGCATCGGCTTTCAAACTGCTGATGAAGTAACGCCTTTGCACCGTGGTCTGACCCGCCACGGTGCGCTCGCATTCCACCGCAGCCACGCTGCGCAGTCCCGCCCACTTTTCTGCCCCCTGCAGCCAGCATTCCACTTCCTCACTCACCCAACAGCGACGCACTTCATGCCGGCCGTGCCCATCGCTTTCCTCTTGATGAAAGTTGCCTTCTGCCCTGGCCAGGTCCTCCCCCGTGTCCAAATAGTGGCTGACCTGTTGATGGAGGCTTTCCTGGTTGCTTTTGAGGGCCAGGATGTAGTCCCCCTTTTGCTGGATGATTTTCCTGGCCACCTCCCTCTGGCAGCCCATGGCGTCGATGGTCACGATGCAGCCTTTCAACGCCAGCATTTCCAACAACTCCGGCATCGCGCCAATCTCATTGCTCTTGTCAGCAACCTTGACCTGTCCAAGGCACAGGCTCAATTCACTGGCCCAAGCCCCCACGATGACCGCAGGTGCCTGCCCTTTGTCGACGGCCCCGCGCAGTGCCTTTCCATCAATGGCGATCACCCCTTTGAGACCGCTCTCAAGCCCCTCGCTGGAGAGTTGGCGCAATACACCTTGGGTCCAGAGACTGAAGGCTTCCATGAAGCGCTTGGGATCAAGCAGGCTGAAGACTTTACGGAACGTGTCGTGACTGGGAATGCCGTTGGGCAGGGCAAGAAAGCTCTCCAACCAAGTGCGCTTCAGATTGCCGAAGGCTTCCATATGGGTGTAATGCCCCTGACCGCACAGCATGGCGCAGGTGGCAATCACCAGGATGTCGGCCAGATCATGTCGCTGGGTACGCTGCACCCTCCAGTCATCAATGCTCTGAAAAACTTCACGAAGGTTGCTGTCAGGAGATGCAGAGGCGGAAGACATGCCCCACTTCATTCACACATCTTAACTAATTTCCACGTGCTTTGTAAAAACTAGATGCGTAAGCCCTGGGCATCCGGCCACGCGTCATGGAACAAACTCTGGCAAGCAGCCATGATGCCACAGGTGCCCCTGACAGGTTGGGAAGGCGAGAATCAGAACGAGCGATCTCGATAAAATCCAAAGGTGGGCAAGATGCCGCTCGTGGGACCTCCTCCAGTGAGCAATCCGTCAGAAACCAGTAACCGCCATACTGGAACGCTCCCGGAACTGACTTTGGGTCTGATGGCATCTCGAATAGCTCTCGAAATTGGGCGAACTGAGGATTAAGCGACAGCGAGCGCAAGACGTCGATGACACGACAGATAGCCTCCGAGCCGTTGCCTGCATCCCTTTTGTTCGCCCTCTGCTGTGCGGAGTAGGTTCATTTCCCTGGCTGCGGATGCCTCCGGAGATAAAGCATCTTGTCGGTGGCCTGCGAGAGCTCCCAGCCCTGTTCCGCCATGCTGTTCAGGTAGTATTCAACAAGCAGTGACTCCACATCGCCAGCGGCATCAACTGCATCAAGTATCGATTCCGATGATACTTTCTTGGTGTCCCCATTGCCCTTCGAACGGGACTCGACAGCCTCATACACTTTCGGTCGGTGTGTCTTTGCCCAGGTCTTGAGCTGATCTTCGTTCAAAACGCTCCCCAGCGTAGCCAATTGGGTAACGCGGTATTCCCACTTCGGCTCTTGAGAGAAAGCTCTCAAAGTGGAAATCATCACAAGGCATAAGATAACGAGTTTTGTGTTCATTGGTGTCGTAGAGATTTGTTCGGGTCGGACATTAGCTTCGAGGTTGGTTTACTCCCCAGTTTCATAAAGTCCGCACTCAAAAGCTGAACTGAAGCACTGGCGGCGCCCTTTTTCCCGGGATAAAGCGTTGTTACCACACGTCGCAAAAACCCAAATAAAAAGACCACCATTAGTGAAAGTTTACAGCCGCTCCATTTACACCTGCCGCAAGGACATTCCAAGTCTCAAATTTGCTCCGGCCGAGCATCTCACCGCTTTTGGCGGCCTGGTCATTTTCATGAAGCTCTTCGAGCGGCTCGATCTGTGGTCCAGGATCAACCGCTGCTTCGCCCACCTTCCCAAGGCAGGGGGCTACACGCATGGCGTGATGATTCGCTGCCGGCTGGTTCATCTGCTGCTGGGGTGCCGGCATTTGCGTGAGCGCGACTTCTACGCTCACGATCCCCTGGTGCGCCAATGTCTGGGCCTGCTCCGAATCCCCAGTGTGCCCACGCTGAGCCGCTTGCTGGCCAGCACCGATGAAACCAGCGTTGAGGACCTGCGTCAGCTCAACCTTCAGCCGGTCCTTGATCGTCTCGCCCAGCAAGGCATGCGCACATTGACGCTGGATTTCGATGGCAGCGTCCTGTCCACCTCACGCCATGCCCAGGGCACAGCGGTTAGCTTCAACAAGCAGAAGAAGGGGGCTCGCAGCTAACACCCGCTGTTCTGTCATGTGGCCCAAACCGGACAGGTGCTGGATGCGCATCATCGCGGCGGCAACATCCAAGACTCCAACGGAGCGGTAAACTTCGTGCGCGAATGTGTCCGGGCTGTGCGGCTGCAACTAGCCCGCATTTCTCATACCCCCTGACTTGACAACCCAAGATCAGCGGGTTTTGGGGTGTGCGCCTTCTGTGGGGGGGAGACTTGGTGGGCGGAATGGGTCGGGCCAGGGAACTGAAGGCTCTCAGGGCGTGTTCAAGAGGCCTGGATGCTCTTTGCCCAGGGTGCGAAGGCATAAGCATCCCTCTGCATGGGCTGCAGATGTCCCTTTGAGTGAAAAGGCCCCGGTCTCAGGGGCTGCATCCAGCCAGTCTTCGCTGGGCCAGACCATAGACTTCTTTGAGAGTGCAGGCACTTGGCAGCTGCACATAAATGCGCCTCACGCTCACGGTGATCAGGGCCGCGATTTTGAGCAACTTCAGCCGGATCGTGCCCACCGTGGCTGTAGCCAGAGGCGTGCCGTGCAAGGCCACCGCACGCATCTGGCTCAACAGCAAATAGGCAAAAGTCGAAAACCACAGACGCAACTGGTTGCTGCTCTTCCAGGCAGTTGAAGTGCGGTCGGCAAACAGGTCCAGCTGCTGTTCCTTGATGCGGTTCTCCATGTTGCCCCGGGCGCAATAGAAGCGTTCATACAACCCGCTGCCCGTGGCAAACTGCTCCTCCCCCTGCGCCCATGGCTCCCTGGAACTGATGTTGGTGACAATGAAACGGGGGTTGGTCTTGCCCTGGGTTATTTCGGCCTTGCCGATGACACGCCGTTCCCGGCTCCAGGTCTTGAGCGTGCTGTAGCTCAACTCCTCAAACTCCCGTGCGGTTCCTTCCAGTTCGGGCGGAGCCTTGGCTCCGGCAGCTTTTGCAAGGCGCACCGCCTCGGCATCGAGCTTCGCGGCCGTCCGCCAGAAGGTGGGGGCGAGCATCTCCTGCAAGCGGACGTTGCGGGCCAGTCCAAAAACATAGTACAGCTGCGGCTGGGTCTCGATCCAGCTCATGAGCTCATCGCGGCAGAACCCGCTGTCGGCACGCACAATGATGACCACCTGCCTGCCAAACCGGCCGCGGATGGCCTTCACGATCTTCTGGAGGGCCTCCAGGGTGCCGCCTGCCGCATCCCCGTCGGCGGTGCGCAACTGTGACCACAGAGGCACATCCCCACAAAAGCAATAAAGGGGCAGGTAACAGTAGCCTTTGTAGTAACCGTGATAGAAGCGGCCTTCCTGGTGGCCGTGAAGCAGGTCGTCGGTGGCATCAAAGTCCAGGACAATGACCCCGCTTTTGCGTGGGATGGCCGCCACCGCCATCTGCAAAAGCAGGTCTTGGATCCTGTCGGCATCAGCGTGGATCTTTTTGGTGAGCGCGTGTTCCTGGGCACCCAGCTCCATGCGGTTGAGGGTGCTCTTGCCCGCCAGGGGGCAGCCTGCATCCTGCGCATGATGCCGCTCCTGCCCCAAGACATCGGCCCGCCCGCAAGCGGCAGCCAGGAGGGGATCTCGGCGCAGACAGTCGTGGTCATTGAGGTCTTCGTAGCCCAGGGCCAGACCAAAAATACGCTGACGCAGCATGCCCGCCAGATCGTGTTCGACGAAGCGCTGGTCGCGTCGGTCAGTGAAACAACCCGCCAGCTTCTCACACAGGCCCAGCTTCTGGTCGATCTGGCGCAACAGGAGGCTGCCCCCTTCACTGGAGAGGTAACCTCCTGAGAAATCCGCCTCCACACGCCTGCCACCCAGCGCTTGAAACTCCAACTTGGCCTGTGTACACTGTGTCGCTGCTTGAGTCTGGTGCATGCCTTGGTTTTTGCCTTGGTAATCAAAGACTAATGCGCCGCTGCACCCGGCTCAAGCTTCTCGCGTATGAGAAATGCGGGCTAGGGGACAGATAGCGCATGGACAGCGCGATCTTCAGCGAAGAGCTCACCGAGGAGCTCGACACGTTTGCAGGTGTACCACACTGTCAGCGTCCCCTTTGAGCGTTTCACCCAGCTCAAAGAGATCTTCTGCTCCCGCAAGAGCTAGTGGCAGCCCCCGGGGCGCGAGGGCAGCCACAATTTTGAGCTGCGTCGGAAGCCCAAGTGCTGGGGGCATCGGCGACGCTTTGTGTTGGCGAGCCAGGAGGTGGAAAAGCAGGATAGAGAGCCTCTACATCTGGACTTGTTCCGTCCTGTGGAACGGCGTGGACCTCAAGATCATCCTGACCCATCACACGCTGGGGGCAGCCAGGAAAAGGTGTTTGGAGAGGCTCAAAAGCCAGGTGCAACTCGGCTACGTGCCGCGCCGTCGATTGCACGCCAACCCGATGTGGCTGCTGGCGCATAACCTGGGTCGGGTGTTGCAAACGGTGCAACCCCCGCCCCAGAGGGAGTTGGGGGTCAAGCGCACGGCGCGCTGGGTGTTTGCCGAACTTGGGACGCTGCGCCGCACGGTGTTGCACCAGGTCGGCCGCTTGACCCGCCCTCAGGGCAAGTGGACGCTGACGCTGCCCGACATTCCTGCCCTCAGGGCGGCCCTTGAGGGGTTCGGGTTCGCGGTGTTATGAAACATTGGGGATTAGTTGGCCGGACGTCTAAGCTGCGCCAACCTCCGGGGCGGGGCGAGCGTGGAGACGGGATGGCGGGTTAAAGTTACAGGGAGCATGGCCAACAGAGCAGCCCTGGCGGTTGGCACCAGGGCTTTGTACGCCCTCGTTGGTTGAGATGCTTGGTTCATCTCGATTCGGTGTATGCCGGGTCGCTCGAAAACTCAATCCTCAACTCGTGTGCAGCGTCCGTAGATACCCTTAGCAGTGATCCAGCCATTGATGAGGCCGCAGTTGTTTCCGATCTGAAACTGGTCTCCCTTCCGGGCCTTGATGATGTGAAGATACTGGCGTCCGTTGACCTTGCACAGCACGATGTCCCCTACCTCAAGGCGCTCAGGCTCCATCGGCTCGACGGTGCAGAGCTGACCGGACTCAATCCGCCCCGTCATTGAGTTACCCCGAGGCCGGAACTGCGCCACCTCACCAGCCAGTAGCTTTGCGATGTATGGAGTGGCCCAGCTCATATTCGTGGATTAGGGGTAGTGTAGTGCTGCGAAGTTGGGCGACCAATCAAGCTCAGCGACCGCCGCCGGAAACGCAAGCGCGGCTGCCCAGCGGGGCGGCGGTTCGCTGGAGCGCCCTGGTTAGGCGGCCAAGCCCTAGCGCTACCAGGACGGAATTTGTCACCCATCTACCGAGATTGAGAGACAGCCACGGAGGTCTCAGGATTCACATCACCGCGAGGGTCGACCACGATGTCCGGGGCGAAGGTCACTCGCTCGGCTGGAGCATCGGTAGCGAGAAAGAGGAAAACGTAGTTGTCGTTATCGTGGAGACCGCCGAGCGCGAAAGGTCGGACCTCGCCCTGGCTTGTGGCGACCCGATAACCTCTGAGGTGTGCCGTGTCATTGGCTCCTCGTTTCGGTTTTACGCCGCCCGCCCAGATCGCAACCACGACCTGACGTGCACCGGCGGGGGGATCGCAGGGAAAGTCTCCCGCCTTGAATCCCAGAGCTTGCACCAGCGTCGGCCCGTCGGCCAACGGGATCACTGGCACCGAGAGGCCTTTCCCGTTGGCTCCGTATTCGAGCGGCAGGTCGCCGGTCACCTCGACGGAAACTGGAGGATCAGTCTGGGCGCTGCCAAGGTCTCCGATGAGGAGCACGGTGTGGCCCTTGCCCAGGGCGGACGCCGGCGCGGTCGTGGCGTAGATCGGCTGACGTAGCGCCCCGGACCGAGTTTTGACGGTGAAGGCCTTGGGGTTGACGCTGGGGCCATCCATCACCCGTCGTGAGAACGTGACCGGCATACCGTCCTTGCCGGGAGCCTCGGCGGAGAACTGGGCAGCCATCTTGGGCAACGCATCATCGAGCCCAAAGAAGGCGCTGACCAGCCGGGGAGGCTCGTGGTCCAGGTTGGTCTTGGGTATCGTCTGTCTAATCCCGACTGTATTTGAGGTGTGCGCGCATCCAGCGATAGTGAAAACCGTCGCGATGCAACTGGCGGTTTTGATGATGTTTCTTTTCATAGTTGTAATGTTTGATGTGCGCTGCCAATCTTCCGAATCGCTTTGGCGGCTGGGCGCATCGCAAAACCTTGGTCAAGAATTTTGGGATCAGCATGTAGTACCACGAGCTGAAATTAGCCCGCAAATACCGCCCCGAGGCGGACCGTCCCCCTTTGCTTGGGAAAACGCCACGGGTGACGCCATGCGGGACTTTGCACGCACCTTCGGCTCGCGAACACATCATCCAGCCACCGCAGCGGGTGGCCAGACGCAGAAGCCTCTCTGCGCCATCCTCCGATTTCGGCACCCGGCGAGCACTCCGCATGTTCCACTGATTTACCGTTTTCCCGCCTCACCCGCCCGCATCTTCTGAAACGGCACGCTTTCCACCACGGCCACCACGATGTCCTGGAACTTGTAGCCGCGCTCCTCAGCCTGCTTGGTGAGTTGCTTCACGAAGTACTTGTCTGGGTAATCCAGACCGCGACCGAGGGAGTAAATCAAGAGGTTCTCCACGAGGCAGCGGGTGAAGTCGTTCTTCTTGTTCGCCACCAGCACCTTGCGCAATTCCGCCGCGCCGTTGAATCCCTGGCCGGTGAGCAGTTTGCCCGTGGCATCGATCGGCTGCTTGTTGTCTGTATCGCGCCAGCGGCCGATGGCATCGTAGTTCTCCAGGGCGAAGCCCATGGGATCTAGGAAAGCATGGCAGCTCGCGCAGGCCGGGTTGGAGCGGTGCGCTTCGAAGCGCTGACGCAGGGTGCCTGTCACCTTGGCACCACGGTCTTCACCAAACGCCGGCACGTTCTGCGGGGCCGGAGGCGGTGGGGTACCTAGGATATTCTCCAAGATAAACTGACCGCGCTTCACCGGAGAGGTGCGGTTCGGGTGCGAGGTCAGCGTGAGCACACCCGCCTGGGTGAGGATGCCACCTCGAGGGGTGCCTTCCAGGGACACCTTGCGGAACTGCTTGCCCTTCACGTCCTCCTTGATCCCGTAGAACTTGGCGAGGCTCTCGTTCATGAACGAGTAGTCGCTGTCCAGAAACTCCAGGACGCTCCGATTGCCCCGGTAGATGTGGTCGAAGAACATGAGCGACTCCGTCTTCATGTCATAGGCCAGACGACCCTCGAACTCAGGGAACAGGCGGCGATTGGGTGCCACGAGCTCCACATCCCGCAGACGCAGCCACTGTCCGGCGAAGTTCTCCGCCATGGCCCAGCCCTTCCAGTCACCGATCATGCGAGTCACTTGGGCGCGCAGATTCTTCCGCAACTCACCCGCTGAGGCGAGGCGCAGCAACTCATCGTCCGGCGCGCTGGACCAGAGGAAATAAGACAGGCGCGCGGCCAGCGTGAACTCATCCACCAGCACGGCCTCGTTCTCCACCTTGCCTTCCGGCTCGGCACCGCCGCGGAACAGGAACTTGGGCGAGCAGAGCATGGCCTCTGTGACCACACTCAGGGTCTCCTCCAGATCCGCCCCGTCTTTGGAGGCCATTTTGGCCAGGCCCACCAGCTTCTCGAGATCCACCGGATCCAGCGGACGACGGAAGATCTTCAGTCCCATCTTGGCGGTCCATTTGGGGATCTCCTCGTCACTGAGCAGATTGAGGGGCTGGGTGTTCAGCGGCCCCTCCACGATCACCCGGTGCACCGTGAGATTGCGGTCGCCCGTCTCCTTGCTGTAGGAGTCATTGATAAAGCTCACACGCAACGGACGAAGCCCAGGTGTCAGCGGTGTCTTGAAGCTGATCGTCTGCTGCACGCCGGTCTTGGCCGTGACTTCCTTGGTGGCCAGATCCTTATCACCCAGACGCACTGTAAACTTGGCACCCTCTCCCCCCACCTGATCCGCACTGGCCACCACCATGATGCGGTACTCGCCCTCGAACGGGATGTTGACCTCGCGCTCCATGCTTCCGGAGGTGACCATCATCAACCCATCATCGTAGAAGTCATTCACCGGCAGGCTGGATTCGAAGGCATTTGCCTCAAGCACCATCTGCGGCGCGGCCAGCCCCTTGCCATCCACCAGCCAGTTCACGAACTTGGACTGCCACTGGCCACGGAACTTGATCGGCCCCTGGAGCAACACATTCTGCACCAGCAGATTCCGATCCCGCCGATGAGCTTCAGCAGCATTGGGATCGCCAAAGTCATTGAGGAACGCGACCGTGATCTTGCAGTCCCCTTTCTTCACCGGCACATCCAGGCTGACGCGCTGCCAGTTCTCGTCCGGCTTGTCGGCGTGATACTCCGCCGTCACTTCGCCCTCGCGGACGTCGTTGCCATCCACCTTCACCGCAAACTTCGCCTTCTCCGGCCCGCTCTGTGTCGCAGAGACATTGAGAATGAGGCGATACACGCCATCCTCCTTCACGTTTACCCGGGTGGTAATCTTGCCATTGGTGAAAAGAGCCACAGCGCCGTTCAGCTCGCCGCCCTGCCCTTCGGTCACCTTCAAGCCATCGCCTGAGCGCTCTTCTTTGTACACCCCGGGTGGCTTCAGCCAGACGGCCTCGTCCGCCACCTTGCGGGCAGCCTTCATGTACTTCTCCATCAACAAGGGCGAAAGGCTCAGCACATCGCCGATGTTGTCATACCCATATCCTGTATCATCAGGAGGGAAGGAACTGGCGGGGCGGGAATCCACGCCAAAGACGTCGCGGACCGTGTTGTTGTACTCCACGCGGTTCAGGCGGCGCAGAGTCACGTGGCCGGGGTCGGGCTTGGCAGGATCCACCCAGAAGACTTGATCATCAATCCAGCTGATCAGCTGATCCCGCACCTCGTTGGTCGGCATCGGCTTGTTTTCCGGAGGCATCACATGGGTCGTCACATGCTCACGCACGCTGTCCCAGAGTTTCCGGTCACCCAGGATGGCGGCGTAGTCCGTGTTATTGTCCAGGGCGAAGTTGCCCTTGTCCATGCCATCGCCGTGGCAGTCGTAGCAATACTCCGTCAGCATCGGGAGCACCTTCTTGTCATACTCCTCCTTGCCTCTCGGCTGTTGGGCAGAGGCGACAGCGGCACAGCTTCCTGAGAGCAGGATCACGAGACCGGCACGGGCAATAGAGCGGGGATGGCGACGGAAACCTTTCATTATGAGGGCGAAACTACGTGGCTGCCGCCGCTGTAGGCACACCTCCTGCAAGCAGCAGAAAGCGTACCGCCAGCAGCCTGCAGGTGCGGACTCACCCCACCTGAAAGCATACCACGTCGCGACCGTAATCACGACAAACACATGTACGTCTCAATTCTGCGCCAGCTTTCGTGATTTTGCCCTCAGCGCGAAGACCTTCGTCAACCCTTGGTCACCTTCACATCCACCTCGTGCGTCTTGCGCCACTCCCGGTACTTGTCCAGTTCCGTCTCGATGAGCTTCAGGCAGAAAGCCAGCACCGTGGCGTCATCCAGATACCCTATCCCAACAAAGAAATCCGGGATCACGTCCACCGGCGTCAGTACATAGAAGAGCGCCAGAGCAGCCGCGCCAATGGCCCAGTAGGGCACCTCGCGGTAGCGGCCAGAGAAATAGTCCTTCACCATTTGTAGCAGCAGACGGCCATGCTCCAGCAGAGCATGGAGGGCCTTTTTACCGGCCATCTTCTTTTCGATCTCGCCCTCGCTGCGCACCACTTTCTCAATGGTGGCATCGTGGCGAGTGTCGCGACCAGGAGGGAAGGCAGGCGGAGTTTCAGGCATGGCGGGATGAGCGTGCGTGAAGAAGTCGCTCACCCATGATACGACGTTCCCAATCCGATTCGCCAGGAACTTTGGTTTTTCCCGCACACAGCGCCATTTTCAGCCATACTGCGGCCCCTTCATGACTTCCGCCCCCTGCCCGTTTCGAGTCAATCGCATCGATCTGCGCGTGTTGCCCATGCGCACCCGATTTCCCTTCCGGTACGGCATCGCCTCCCTGGTCGCCCTGCCGCATCTGTTCGTAACGGTGGAACTGGAGGTCAACGGTCAATCCGTCATCGGACGGACGAGCGAGGGACTGCCGCCCAAGTGGTTCACAAAAGACCCCGGCACTCCCAATGAGCTGGAAGTGGCCGGCATGCTGGCGGTCATCCAGAACGCCGTCCGTCTCGCCACCCTCCACGGCCGGGAGCCCGTCACCTGGTACCCGCTGGTCCGGCAACTGGCCGCGGAGCAGAAACTCTGGGCCTCCCGGCACGATCATCCGCCTCTGCTTTGGAATCTCGGCATCAGCCTGATGGAGCGGGCGCTGCTGGACGCCCTCTGCCAGGCCTGGCAGGAGCCACTGCATGCAGTGTTGCGCGGCCCAGCCCTCGGCATCCGCTGGAGCGAACTGCATCCTTCCCTCGCAGACGATGCGGTGCCGCCCTTCCTGGCCGATCCTCCTGCCAGTCAGCTCGCCCTGCGCCACACCATCGGCCTCGCAGATCCCCTCACCGCTGCTGACATCCCGTCCGGCGAAGAAGTGAACGATGGTCTGCCCCACACCCTGGACGACTGCATCCGGGCTTATGGCTTGCGTTATTTCAAGATCAAGCTCAGTGGCAATCTGGAGGCTGACCGCCACCGCCTGACCTCTGTGGCATCGGTCATCCGCCAACACGCGTCTCCCGACTTTTCCGCCACCCTGGACGGCAACGAGAACTTCCAGGATCTGACCGCATTTCGCGAGTGGTTCGAGGCACTAAACAGCGACCCCGGTCTGAAGGATTTCATGCCGCATGTGCTATGGATCGAGCAACCTCTGCATCGCGACTCTGCGTTGAATCCAGAACTTTTCGATGCCTTCCGCAACTGGCCTGAGGCACCTCGACTCATCATTGACGAGAGCGACGGTGAATCCGGCGCTCTCCAGACGGCGCTGGAACTCGGGTACTCCGGCGGCAGTCACAAGAACTGCAAAGGCATTCTCAAAGGCCTGGCCAATGCCGCAACCCTCCACGCCTTTCGGGCAGCGCACCCGGAGCGCGATTTCATCCTTTCCGGCGAAGATCTCGCCAATGTCGGCCCCATACCCCTCACCCAGGACCTCGCCATGCAGGCCCTGCTGGGCATCCCCCATGTAGAGCGCAACGGTCACCACTATTTCCGCGGACTCTCCATGTACCCGGATGGAATAGGCGTCAGCGCAGCCACCCTCGCCGCCCACCCAGACCTCTACCACCAGCTTCCCGACGGGCTGGCAACGCTGAACATCAGAGAGGGCTTTATTGCGATCGACTCCGTGAACCAAGCCCCCTTCGGCACGCCCGTGGCACCGCCGGTGGATCAACTGCCCACGGTAAAGGAATGGATCCTACAGGGTGGCTTGGGAGCGCTGGAGGGGTAGCTGGCCTTTGCAAACTCACATCGAAGCATGAAGAAGATACAAGGTGATCTGTTGAAACTCGCCCTGGCGGGAGAATTCGACGTCATCGTCCACGGCTGCAACTGCCATTGCACCATGGGGGCCGGCATTGCCAAATCGATCAAATCCCTCTTTCCAGAGGCTTACGAAGCCGATTGTCAAACCAAGAAAGGTGATCGTGAAAAGCTGGGAACGATATCTCAGGCCTCCGTGAACCGTGACGGCACCAAGCTCACCATCGTCAACGCCTACACCCAGTTTCATTGGCGTGGCACGGGGGTCAAGGCTGACTACAACGCGATCCGCTCGATAATGAGGGCGATCAAAAACAGCTACCACGGTTGGCGCATCGGCTATCCCCTCATCGGAGCAGGACTCGCTGGAGGAGATTGGCCCATCATCGAGGAAATAATCAACGAAGAGCTTGATGGAGAAGACCACACACTCGTCAAGTATCATCCTTGAGCGTACCCAGCAGCTCGCAAGGAGGCTCGTAGCTAGATTCGTCAGAGTGCTGAAGGCGCGCCATGGCATGCAGCGTCTCAAGGGCAAGTCACGTGCTTCGTGCGTTGAGCACCCTCTCCGCGTTCTCACGAACGCAGCCACGAGCACCCTTTGGCGGGAGCACCTAGGAAATTAGAGGCTGCACTCGTCAGAGTGCGGAGGGGTGCGCCATGGCATGCAACGTCTCAAGGGCAAGCCACGTGATTCGTGCGTTGGGCACCCTCTCCGCGTTCTCACGAACGCAGCCACGAGTGCCCTGTGGCGGGAGCACAGAGGCAGCAAGTAGCTGCACTCGTCAAAGTGCGGAGGGGCGCGCCATGGCATGCAGCGTCTTGAGGGCAAGTCACGTGTTTCGTGCGTTGGGCGCCCTCTCCGCGTTCTCACGAACGCAGCCACGAGTGCCCTGTGGCGGGAGCACAGAGGCAGCAAGTGGCTGCACTCGTCAGAGTGCGGAGGGGTGAGCCATGGCATGCAGCGTCTTGAGGGCAAGTCACGTGCTTCGTGCGTTGGGCACCCTCTCCGCGTTCTCACGAACGCAGCCACGAGTCACCTTTGGCGGGAGCACCTAGGAAATTAGTGGCTGCACTCGTCAGAGTGCGGAGGGGTGCGCCATGGCATGCAGCGTCTCAAGGGCAAGTCACGTGTTTCGTGCGTTGGGCACTCTCTCCGCGTTCTCACGAACGCAGCCACGAGTCACCTTTGGCGGGAGCACCTAGGAAATTAGTGGCTGCACTCGTCAGAGTGCGGAGGGGTGCGCCATGGCATGCAGCGTCTCAAGGGCAAGTCACGTGTTTCGTGCGTTGGGCACCCTCTCCGCGTTCTCACGAACGCAGCCACGAGTCACCTTTGGCGGGAGCACCTAGGAAATTAGTGGCTGCACTCGTCAGAGTGCGGAGGGGTGAGCCATGGCATGCAACGTCTCAAGGGCAAGCCACGTGATTCGTGCGTTGGGCACCCTCTCCTCGTTCTCACGAACGCAGCCACGAGTCACCTTTGGCGGGAGCACCTAGGAAATTAGTGGCTGCACTCGTCAGAGTGCGGAGGGGTGCGCCATGGCATGCAGCGTCTTGAGGGCAAGTAACGTGATTCGTGCGTTGGACACCCTCTCCGCGTTCTCACGAACGCAGCCACGAGATTCCCATCGCTCAACCAGCGCAGCGCCTCAACTCACTTGATCTTCCCCAGTCTCTCCTTGCTCCAGGAAAGTCCAGCCTCGATCGTTTCATCCGTGCCGTGTCGGGTCTGGACGGCCGACCATTGCTCAGACGCCTTGGTGAAATACACCTTGGCCAGCTTGGAGTCTTTGGCCACTTCACCGCTGTGCCCCAGGATGCCATACAGCTGAGCCAGCAACACGCCACAGCTCTTGCGATCCATTTCATCCAGATGAGCCCCCCCTTCCTTGAGCAGGCCAGAGAGCCGGTCAATCGCCTGATTGGCCACTGGAATGGCATCCTTGGGTTTGCCCAGATCACACATCAACTGGGCACTCATGCCCTGCTGGCGGGCCAGCTCGGTGAGGAAGCGCGTGTTGTCGGGATTGTCCTTGCTGAGGTCTTCCATGGTCTTCACCGCCATGTCCTGTTTGCGGCGAGCTTCAGCAGCATTGCCCATGTCACGCTCCAGCGCAGCAAGGTCCCCATAGTTGCGAGCCAGAAGAAAGCGGGCGTCCGCCCACTGCGGGTGCACGCGGACCAGCTCTATCAAGATCGCCTGAGCCTCTGACTGGGCATCCTTGGCATCCGTGTTACCGAGCTTCCCAGCGACTATTTCCCCGAACTCGATGTACGATTCCGCCAGCGTCAGCGCCTGCTCCTGGTTGTTGGGCTTGGAGCGCTCCACCAGCTTCACCATCACCTCCATGGAGTCGAAGAGGGAACGCATTGCATCATCGAGCCTGCCCTCATCCCGCAGAGAGAGCGCCCGCTCGATCTGGCTGCGTGAAAGCAGAAACTGCTCATCTGCCGAGAGTTCCTCGCCTACGAGCTTGGGATTCAGCACGGTCGGCACTTTTCCCAATGCATGCTCCGCCACCGCCCCCTCGCCATCGCGGCGGGCCCGCTTGCCCAGTTCATACCAGGCCGAGGCGCACTCGAAACGCGTGTTGCGATCCTTCGGATTCGCCTCCACTGCGGGCGTCAGAAAAGTCACCGCCTGCTGGTAGAGCACGAGGGCATCACTGCGGTGCCCCGCCTCCGCCTTGAGCAAGCCGAGCCACCGGCAGGTGCGCCCCAGCATCGTCTCCAGCCGCGCCTTGTCTTTGTGATCCGGCTCGTTTTTCAGCAGGGTCGCCAGAGCCATCTGCGCCTCCTCCATCCAGTTCGCCGCCTCTGGTCGTTGATTCTTGCGAAGAAGCAACTGCGCCGTGTTGAAGTAGTTGCGAGCCCGCTCAGGCAACCGCTCGGGATCCTCCTTGATGCGATCGCGCTCCCGTTCGTAGAAAGACAGCGCATCATTGACCTGCTTGGCGGAGATCTCAGCCTGCAGGCCCAGACCTGTCGGCGTCTGCAGGAGCAGCGTGAGGAACTGATCCACCGCAGAATGAGACATCTCTAGAGAGGCCTCGGACTTGATTCTGGCCGCCTTGGCAGCCGCCACCTCACGGGCCAGATTGCCCACCTGGGACTGAAGATCCGTCACGGTCACCTCAAACAGGGCATCCTTCTGGACGTTGGCAGTTTCCGCCTTCTTCGCCCGACGCGTCGTAGCAAATCCATAAATGGTGCCATAGACCGCAGCGACCAGGAATGCAGCGGCGAGAATGATGGACGTGGACCGGAGCAGCACCAACCGCCGGATCTGGCGACGACGCTCCACATCGATCTTGCCCCGGGCATCTTCCAGCAGGTAGTCCGCCTCCAGTCGCTCGAACTCTCGCATGACTTCCCGTAGATCAGGCCAGCGATGTCGTGGATCCAGCGCCAGGCAGCGCTCGACGACCTGCCGTCGGCGCTCATCCCACTTCGTGCGGGTCTTCGTGGGCCAGCCAATCTCGGGCTGCCGACGCACGGCCGCCATGATAGCCGGATTGTCAAAAGTGGCTGACACACCCCCGCGGTCACCCGTGTGACGCTTGCGCTGGCGTTCGTACTCTTCCTCCGCACGAGGGAATCGCCCTGTGAGCAGCCGATAGGCGACTACGCCGAAAGCATAGACGTCCCAAGCCGTCCCCTGAGTGGCCAGGGCATCAGGATGCTCCGCCTGCTCCGGCGGCACATACATAAAGTGGTCTGTCGCTTCAAAATGATGCACGCCCCCTATCCAGCCCTGCACGACGTCAGTGATCTTTGTGGCGCTGGCGGGGTCATCCTCCAACAGCACATTCCGGGGCTTCAGATTGCAATGCACCAGGTTGTGCTTGTGCAGCCATGCCATGGCGTCGCACACCTCATAGATGTAACGCCAGGCTTCTTCCGGCCCCACATTGCCACAGCAGCTTTCCAGCGTGGGCGTCTCCCATGTACGGCGGCCCTTGCCATCCTCGGTGGTAAAACCCACCAGCGGCGTGGCCACGAAGTAGGGGCTGCTGTCAAAATCGAACGCTGTGACCGGGAGCAATCCCGGATGCTCCGGCATCTGCTGGAGGCCCCGCATGGCAATGCCCAGCAGCTTGCGATTGATCGCCATGCTGCTGAAGACTTTGACCGCGGCGGTAGTCCGGTTGTCCGCCGTGACTGCCCGGTAAACCGCTCCGCAACTCCCCTTTCCAATCAAATCCTGCAACTCAAGACCTGCAATCTGCGGCAAACTCATGGCAGCTTTCCTTTGATAATTTTCTCTGAGGATGGGGCAATCACTCCTCAATAGCAAGAATGTACCTCATTTCCGGGACACCGCCAGCCCCCTCCAGAGCAAGGAGGAGCCAAGGCGAGTGCCCCGGTACGGTAAACGTCTGCGACTAGGCCCTTTGCAACACCACCGTGGCCAAAGGCGGGACCGTGACCTCCACCGACCATGGCTGGCCCTGCCACGGGGTGGGCTGCGCCTGCATTCCGCCGGCATTCCCCACCCCAGAGCCACCATAGCTGACGGCATCCGAGTTGAGCAACTCCTTGTAGAAGCCAGCTTCCTCCACCCCCATCCGGTAGCCCGGACGCGGCACCGGGGTGGCGTTCACGAGCACATAGCAAGTACGCCCCTCCGGGTCCTTGCGGCCAAAGGCGAAGAGGCTGTTCTCATAGTCGTTGGGCTCCAACCACCAGAAGCCTCCGGCCTCATGATCGCGGCTGTGCAACGCCTTCTCACGGGTGTACAGGTGGTTCAGATCCCGCACCATAGACTGTAGCCCGCGGTGTTCCTCACCATAGAGCACCTCCCAGTCCAGAGACTGCTGGTAGTTCCACTCCCTCCATTGGCCGATCTCGCAGCCCATGAACAGGAGCTTCTTCCCGGGGTGCATCCACATCCAGGCATAGAACATCCGCAGGTTGGCAAACTTCTGCCAGCGATCCCCCGGCATCTTGTCCAGGAGGGACTTCTTGCCATGCACCACTTCATCGTGGCTGAGCACGAGGATGAAATTCTCATCATAGGCATAGAGCATGGAGAAGGTGGCCTCCCCATGGTGGTGCTTGCGGTGCACCGGCTCCTTTTCCATGTAGCGCAGGGTGTCGTTCATCCACCCCATGTTCCATTTAAAGCCAAAACCCAGACCACCCGTGCTCACCGGCCGGGACACCCCGCTCCAGGCCGTGCTCTCCTCAGCGATCATGGCGATGCCCGGGAAGCGGGAGTAGCACTGATAGTTCAGCTCCCGCATGAACTCGATGGCTTCCAAGTTCTCGCGTCCGCCGTAGCGGTTGGGCACCCACTGGCCCGCCTCGCGGGAGTAGTCCAGGTAGATCATGGAGGCCACCGCATCCACGCGGATGCCGTCAATGTGGTACATCTCCAGCCAGAAGAGGGCATTGGCGATGAGGAAATTCCTCACCTCATTGCGACCAAAATTGAAGATCAGAGTGCCCCAGTCCATGTGCTCGCCCTGGCGGGGGTCGGCATGCTCATAGAGCGCCGTACCGTCGAAGCGCGCCAGACCGTGGGCATCCTTGGGGAAGTGCGCCGGCACCCAGTCCACGATCACCCCCAGGCCAGCCTGGTGACAGCGATCCACAAACTCCCGGAACTCATCCGGATTCCCATGGCGACTCGTCGGCGCGAAGTACCCTCCCACCTGATAGCCCCAAGATCCGTCAAAGGGGAACTCGCTCACTGGCATGAGCTCGATGTGCGTGAATCCCAGATCCTTCACATACGGGATCAGCTCATCGGCCAGTTCGCGATACGTGAGCATCCGCCCCCCTTCCCGCCTGCGCCAGGAGCCGAGGTGCACCTCGTAGATGCTCATGGCCGTGCGGTAGAGGCTGCGGTCCTTGCGCTGGCTCATCCAGGCGTCATCGCTCCACCGATAGTGGTGGAAGTCCCACGTGAGCGAGGCGGTCTGCGGCCCATGCTGGGAGAAGAAGGCAAAGGGATCACTCTTGATGAAGAGGGCCCCATTCTCCCCAATGAGCTCAAACTTGTAGTGCACCAGACTGGCCAGCCCGGGGATGAACAGCTCCCAGATGCCAGACTCCACCCGGCAGCGCATGGGGTTCACCCGACCATCCCAGCCGTTGAAATCCCCCACCACGCTGACCCGCTTCGCATTCGGGGCCCACACGGCAAAGAGAACCCCTTCGATCCCGTTGAACGTCCTGCGATGCGCCCCCAGCACCTCATACAGATGCCAGTGCTTGCCCTCGCGGAAATAGTGCATGTCCTGCTCCCCCAGGCAGAGGCCAAAGGAATAGGGATCCGACTGGCGGTGCACCTTCCCATCCTGGGTATGCCAGACCAGTTCATACGGCTGCCCCCAGCATTTCGAAGGCAGGGCCACCTCGAACAGTCCATTGGGATGCAGCAGATCTCCAACAAAAGTCTCTCCGGTGGCATTGAGCACCACGCTCAGAGTATGGGCCTGGGGTTGGAGGGAGCGGACCGTGACTTTTCCATCAGCGGAGACGTGGGGTCCCAAATAGCTGAAGGGATCGGTGTGAGTGGCGTCTAGAATTTTCCGGGCTTGCTCGTCGAGTGGGTACGTCAGGGCCATGTTTTACTACTTAGCGTTCCTTGATCAGAGGCTCAAGGTATTCCTTGAAGATGTGCTTCCACCCGAATCGCCGCATGACGGTCTTCCTGACCGTACTACAATGATCGGACCTCACACTTTTAAGCACCAACCGCGCCACTTCTGCTGGAGGTGATGCCAGATCAAAAAACACTGCAAAATCCCCCGCCACCTCCCGGTGCGGCGGGATGTCTGAGCAGAACACCGGCAACCGATGCAGGGCAGCCTCCACCAAAGGAAGACCGAACCCCTCGCTGCGACTGGGGAAGATGAGCGCGTCTGCGAGCCGGTACAGGCTGGCCACGTCCGCATTCGTCACGGAAAAATCACGGGAGAGGAAGTGCACCCGATCTTCCAACCCAAACTGGGAAAGGGTCTCCGCGATTTGATCTGCATAGGCCGCCGACTCCTTACGGTGTGGGTCAGGTGCACCCGTCACAACGTAAGCCACATCGCACCCGGCATCCCGCAGGGCCGCCGTGATGGCCAGCCCCATCTCGATATTCTTCCTTGCCAGGACACGCGTGGGATGCACGAGCACAAGTTCCCGGTCCAGCACCTCCGTGCGTTGCACGAACCGCGCCACACTGGGTGTCAGCCCGAGCGCCTCTGTCACCTCCACCCCATTGGGTATGAGGCGACACTCCGGAACCGGCACTCCAAGACGCTCAGAAAAATACTGTCGGCGCACTTCCGATACCGCCACATGGACCACCCGTGCATCCAGCGCGGTGAAGGCCTCCCGCAAAACATCCACGTCATGTATCCAGTTCACAAAGCGGACCTCGGGCAGGTCGCGACTCAAACCCGCCAATGCTGAAGAAGCCGCCCAGTTGAACGGCATCGTGAGCATATTGTGAACGAGCACAACGTCCGCCTCCGTTAAGGCCCCTGCCAAGTCTTTGAACAGTTGATCCCCCTTCACCTCGTCCAAGGCTACATTCGCCTTCAGGCCGGGCAAAATTCGCATCTCCGCCGTGGCGACCGCAGCGCCCTCATTGCCACAGATCACGATCACCTTATGCCCGTGATCACTGAGCACCTTCGCCTGCTGCTCGATCACCCTTTCCACCCCGCCAATGACCGGCGAAGCTGCATAGTGGACAATGGCAATGCGCATAGACGGGGCGAGGGCTCACTTAAGGTGCTGCAACTGGTCACCCAGCCATAGAGCGAATCCCACAGAGTGGCAAGGCAGCAAGCAGGAAGAAGCTCACAGCTTCAGCCCCACCCGCCCCCCCAGAAGCAGCTCGTGGCTGCGTTTGTAAAAACGCGGTCAGGGACGCCGAGAGGCAACGGACCCAAACCACGCCCAATACTCCCACCGCACCCCTCAGAGACAGGTGCGGCGGATTTCACTCCCTGCCTCAGTTCGCCACCACGTTCACCAGTTTCCCGGGAACGACGATGACTTTCCGCACCGTCAGACCTGCCGTGAACTCAGCCACCTTGGGGCTGGCCATGGCTTGGGCTTCCAGGGCTTCCTTGCTGATCTCACGCGCCACCGTCAGGCGATCGCGCAGTTTGCCATTCACCTGGATGATGACTTCCACTTCGTCCTCCACCAGCGCGGCGGGATCAAAGGTCGGCCACGTCTGCTCAGACAGCAAACCGCTCTTCTTCGCAGAAGGGAACGCGGTTGCCAGACGCGCCTGCAATTCTTCCGTCACATGCGGAGCAAAGGGATTCAGCACCTGCAACAGTGTCGCCACCCCGGCCACCGGCCGGACTTCTGCCGCCGTGAAGGCATTCGTCAGCACCATCATCTGGCTGATCGCGGTGTTGAAGCCCAGACGCTCGATGTCCTCGCCCACCTTCTTGATGGTCTCGTGGATCACTTTGTTGAGCTTCTTGTCCACCGGCACATCGTGGAGCTGAGGAGACAGCGTCCACTCCCCTTCCTGGTTGCTTTCCAGCACCAGACGCCACACGCGGGCCAGGAAGCGGTACACGCCTTCCACGCCTTTCATGCTCCAGGGCTTCACCTGCTCCAGCGGACCCATGAACATCTCGTACAGGCGCAGAGAGTCTGCCCCGTACTCGACGATCACATCATCCGGGTTCACCACGTTGCCGCGGCTCTTCGACATCTTCTGGCTGTCTTCGCCCAGGATGAGCCCCTGGTTCACCAGCTTCTGGAAGGGTTCAGGAGTCACGACATGACCCAGATCATAAAGCACTTTGTGCCAGAAGCGGGCGTACAACAGGTGCAGCACGGCGTGCTCCGTGCCGCCCACATACAGATCCACACCACCGGGCTTGCCGGAGGAGCCCATCCAATAGGCATCGGCTTCTTTCGAAATGAAACGGCCGCTGTTCTTGGGGTCGCAGTAGCGCAGGTAGTACCAGCACGAGCCCGCCCACTGGGGCATCGTGTTCAGCTCACGCGTCGCCGTCTCACTGTAGCGCACCCAGTCCACCGCTTTGCTCAGCGGGGGTTCGGGCGTGCCAGTGGGCTTGAAGTCATCCAGATCAGGCGGCAGCACCGGCAGGTCCCCTTCCGGGACCACACGATGACGACCATCCTCCCAAATCACCGGGAAGGGTTCACCCCAATAACGCTGACGGCTGAAGAGCCAGTCCCGCAGCTTGAAGTTCACCTTGGCCTTGCCCAGCCCTTTCTCCTCCAGCCAGGCAGAAATCTTCTGCTTCGCCTCAGGTGTGGTCAGCCCGTTCAGGAAGCCAGAGTTCACCGCCACCCCGTCATCGGTATAGCCGCGCCACTCCGTGCCGGCAGGCGGCTCCACCACCTGCACCACCGGCAGGCTGAACTTGGTCGCAAACTCAAAGTCCCGCTCATCATGCGCAGGCACGGCCATGATGGCTCCCGTGCCATAGCTCATGAGCACGTAGTCCGCGATCCAGACCGGAATCTTTGCTCCGTTCACCGGATTCACCGCAAAGGCTCCAGTGTCCACGCCCGTCTTGTCTTTCGCCAGTTCCGTGCGTTCCAGATCGCTCTTGCTGGCCACCGCCTTGCGGTACTGCTCCACCGCGTCTTTCTGGGCCGCAGTGGTCAGTTCCGACACCAGCGGATGCTCAGGAGACAGGACCATGTAGGTGGCTCCGAACAGCGTGTCAGGGCGGGTGGTGAACACCGTCACCGCATGCGAGACGCCGACGGATTCCGGATTCTCAATCTGGAAGGCCACCTCAGCCCCTTCACTGCGGCCGATCCAGTTGCGCTGCAGCAGCTTGATGCTCTCCGGCCAGTCCAGGCCGTCGAGTTCATCCATCAGACGTTGAGCAAAGGAAGTGATGCGCAGCATCCACTGCCGCATAGGCCGACGCTCCACGGGGAAGCCACCGACCTCGCTCTTGCCATCGATAACCTCTTCATTGGCCAGCACCGTGCCCAGCTCCGGGCACCAATTGACCGGAGCCTCGGAGACAAAGGCCAGACGACGGGCGTCGATTTCATCCCGGGACAATCCTTGCGCCTCCAGTTCCTGCACGGGCCGGGCCATCTTGGTAGCCGGGTCGAAATAGGAATTGTAAAGCTGCGTGAAGATCCACTGCGTCCATTTGAAATAACCTGGATCCGTGGTGTTCACTTCCCGATCCCAGTCGTAGGCAAAGCCCAGGCGCTTGAGCTGATTGCGGAAGTTCTCCACATTCTTCTCCGTGGTAGTCCGCGGGTGCTGGCCGGTTTTGATCGCATACTGCTCCGCCGGCAGACCAAAGGCGTCCCAGCCCATCGGGTGCAGGACGTTGTGGCCCGTCATACGCTTGTACCGTGCCACAATGTCAGTAGCGGTGTAACCCTCAGGGTGGCCCACATGCAGGCCCTGACCGCTGGGATACGGGAACATGTCGAGCACGAAGTACTTCGGCTTGCTGGCATCAAAACCCTCGTCTCCCGGCCCGAGGGTGCGGAAAGACTTGTTGGCATCCCAGTGGGCCTGCCATTGGGGTTCAAACTCGTCGAAGGGATACTGCTTGCGGCGCTCGCTGCTCATGACTCTGAAAATGAAAAAAGGGCGGGATACTCCGCCCTAGGTGCGCCCCTGACAACTGGTAATAAGGAGAGTTCGGGCAGTTGAGGGGCTTCGCCGTTGAGACGCGCCCCGAGGGGGCAGGCTGGTTGAGACGGGCTCCGCCCTGGTTGAGATGCTTCGCTGGTTCAGGAATGGCTATGCGGCCGGATCTCAGGGCTGTCCACCATCCAAACGCGCAATCTCCCTACGTCGCCGGAAACAGATCCCCGAGTGGAGTCACCGGCCGGGATTCCTCCACCTTCCTTAGGGCGGGCAGGTTGTAATAGGGCACCTGCGGGAACTTGTGATGCTCATAGTGGCAGAATGTGTTGTGGGGAAAGAAGAGGAACTTGCCCAGCCAACCGGGGGAATGAGTATCCCAGCCTGGCGAGAAGCGGTGGGAGGTCTCCTTGCCCCGGGGCTCGATCCCCACATGTTCCGTCCAGGTCCGGATGCGGAAGACCGCCCAGAAGCCTGCGACAATGGACCAGATCCAGAGATAAAAGACCCACAGTGCATCCAGCCAAAAAGTGAGCGCAAAGAATGCCGCATACATGCCCAACGGCCCGAGAATCCGCCACGGTTGCTTGTATGGGAAGATGGCCTTGAGGAACTTGAAGAGATCGTAGAGCCCCAGTCCCAGAAGATCCGTCACGAAATAACGCCACACCCGACGCCAGGTCACGGGCTTGTCGTATGGCGAATCAGATCGGTAGGAGTCCAGCTCCGGATCATGGTCAGTGCCCAAATGGCGGTGATGCTCAAAATGCCACGTCCGATAGCCCTTCTCAATGACGATGAAGAGCGGCCATGCCACCAGAGTCTCGCCCAGGAATTCATTGAGCCACTTTGTTTTGAACGCCACGCGGTGGGTGGCGTCATGCACCAGGAGTCCGAGCGCTTGGATACGGGCACCGATCATCAAGGCAGCGACAGGGGCGAAGAAAATGGAATCAACCCATGCATAGGCGAAGAACGTGGCCACGATGGTGGCCCAGTCCAAGAGCATGTCTCCCACCCAGATATGGGGACGCACCTTGTACAACTCCGCCGGAAGATTCCGCTCATACGCTGGGGTTGCGGGTGCACTCATAACATCAGGCATGCTGATGCCTTGATGGCTGATTCATTCATGACCATTCAGACATTCAGGTTCGCCCAACATCCAACCACTTTTCGAAGTTCAATTCAAATTACAATTATTGTGATTATTAAATTATCCATACTATCACATTTTTGGCTGTTCTACTCATTGAATAGCACAAAACATGGCGAGACTACTCATCCCGGGCGGCACGGACCGGAGCAACAAAGCGGCCTCCAGCACCGGCTTCGGCATCAACGACGATGCCATTCACACGGCGTACATCACCGTCACCCGCTCTTCGTCCACGGTCATGGGCCTGTCGTTGACCCTCGATGCACCACCATCACTGTCACCGCGTCAGACACTTCCACATTGATGACCCGTTTCGACGAAATCGCGCTGGCCAGTGTGGCGCTGCGTCGCCGACGCCCTACCCCAGGAAGGAAGCCATACACGCGGACGGGATCGGAAGTTCGATGTCCCTGTGTATGAATCCCAGCCATGAACCAGCGCCTCTGGTGGCCCTGACAGACGAAGAAGCGGCCCAAACCATGATCAGCGAAGGCGGACCGCCGCACCAATCGGTGCCGCCCCAGCCACCCACTGCCAGCCATAATGTCACAGGCTGGCTCTGCCAGCAGGCTGAAGCCCAGTTTTACTCCCACCCCCTCACGTCCATTCTCATCGCCTTCGGTGCAGGAGTCATCATTGGTGCCGCAGCCCGGAAGGTGAGTTGAGCCTGATTGAACCCCTTCCGCGATTAGCCATAAAAGCGAAGGGCGGAACCTCCGGGTTCCGCCCTTGCAAAAAGTTGATCTGTCCGGCAAGCGTTACTTCAACCCAGACTGCGCTGCCACCTTGGTGGAGACACTCGCCTTGCTCTCGTCAAACGAGGTGATCGGCAACGCTGCGGCCACATTCAGCATCCCAGGAGGCAGCAGTTCCACCTTCTGCTGATCGCCCACTGCGAACTCACCGTAGGCGATCGGAACCACGGTGGCGCAAATGCCATCAGTCGCGTAGTTGCGTTCCACGTGGATGACACTGCCGAAGGTGGTCTTGTTGTCCAAGGCGATGCTATCCCCTTCATGATAGGGAGCGGCATCAATGCCCGCACCAGGGAACAGAAACTCCACTTCCACATCTTCCAGTTCGGTCGAGCGGAGGCGCACAATCCAGCCCTGATCCACAAAGTCCCCCGCGGCTAGGGCACGGGCACTCACTACAATGTAGTTGCCCTTCACATACACCGGGCTCTCCTCGGAGTAGTTCAAGATGTAAGAGCGCTTGAGCAGATCGTTGACCACCTGGAGTTGCTCCGGGTTGTAGTCGTAATACTTCTTCAACAAATCCCGGGGGGCGAGAAAATTGCCCTTGGGGATGAGGAGGGGGTCAAACTTCTTGATCGGATCGAGTTTTTCCAGCTTGGTGAGAAGCCGATAGTTGAAAGGTTTCTCCGGGTACTTGAAAACCATGATGCTGAAAAACCAGCAGAAGGTGGCCAGGCCCAGGAGCAGAGTGATCAGGATGGTCCACCAAAACAGACCACTGTCCTTGCCCTTCTTGGCGTTGTAGCTGCCACCTCCCCCACGGGCACGGTAGTCAGAACCACTGAGAAATTGAGCATTCATGAAATTGGAGTCAGGCAAAAATTGTTAAGAAATCTGTACCATCGGTGTATCTTACCAGCTCTATCACCAATGAGAAAGGCGTTTGTAGGGATTTCTCGATCACTTTCGACGCCTTAATTGTTTTTTGGTTCGAAAGAAGATCCACATCCGCAACTCCTTGCAGCATTTGGATTCTCAACTTTGAAACCGGCATCGCTCAGACCCTCGCTGTAGTCCAGTTGGGAGCCATCGAGGTATTCGAGGCTCTCTGGATCCACAAAAACAGACACCCCTTCCGGGCCAAAAACACGGTCGGCGGCACCGGGCGAGTCCAGCTTCATCGCATATTCCCAGCCCGCGCAGCCCCCTTTTTTCACCATCAGACGGAGGCCCACACCGGCGGCAGCATTCTGGCTTTCCAAAAGCTCACGCAGATGTTTGACGGCGTTATCAGTGACGGCAATCATGACCAAGGGCAAGCGTCGGCGCGCCATAAAACAGACTCATCGTGAGTAACGGTGGCTTTAGCCACTCTGATGGATGAGCGCGGCGGACGCTGATAAAAGTTACGTAGCAGGCTTTTCATTTCTGGCAAGATTCCAATGAGCAAAATTCGCATCCTTTCTGACGCCCTTGCAAGCCAGGTAGCAGCAGGAGAAGTCGTGGAAAGGCCTGCCGCCGTCGTGCGCGAACTGGTGGAGAACAGTCTTGATGCCGGAGCCTCCCATGTAGAGGTGCATGTGCAGCGCGGTGGAACCGCATTGATTCGCGTGACGGACAACGGACACGGCATGGATCGCGAGGACGCGCTGCTCTGTCTGGAGCGCCATGCCACGAGCAAAATCCGCACGAAAGAAGATCTCGCCGCCATCCGCACCTTTGGCTTCCGCGGGGAGGCCATGCCCAGCATTGCCAGCGTCTCACGCTTCCGCCTGGCAAGCCGGCAGCCGGAGGCTCTCTCCGGCACGGAGGTGGAAATCCAGGGCGGCAAGATGGTGAGCGTGAAAGACTATGGCGGCGCTCCCGGCACCGTCGTTGAGGCCCGCTCGCTCTTTTTTAACATTCCAGCCCGACGTAAATTCCTGCGCTCTGAGCAGACGGAGTTCTCGCATGTGGAACAGCAGTTCCGGCTTCACGCCATCGCCAACGCCCACGTTGCCTTTACGCTGGTACGCGATGGCGACGTGCTTTTCCATCTGCCCGCCACCCAAGATCTGCGTCACCGCATTGAGGGTCTGAGCGGACGGGAAACAGCCCGCCGGCTCATTGAGGTTCAATCCTTCACACTCAACGGTGTCACCGTGAGCGGCTTCATCAGCGGCCCAGGCGTGAGCCGGCCCAACCGGCAGATGCAGCTCACCTTCCTGAATGGGCGGCCCGTGGACAGTGCCACGGTCAACTTTGGTCTGCGCGAGGGCTATCACACCAGTCTGATGAAGGGGCAGCACCCCATCACGTTCTTGTTTCTCACCATGGCCCCCGAGGCCTTTGACATCAACGTCCATCCCGCCAAGAAAGAGGTGCGTTTTCATGATGGTCACGGCGTCCGCGAGGCGGTGGTTCAAGCCGTTTCCCGCGCCCTCGCAGGCTCCGCAGAGATTTCCACCGGACACATGCCCATCGGTGCCCAACGCGCCGCCCAGCCCACCCGGCAGCAGGTGCTGGAACAAATGCCCCCGTTGATCCCAGAAAGCGAACAAAGATCGCTTCGTCGCGACTGGGCAGAGCTCCCCCAACGGACACCTTCACCTCCCGGGCACAGTCCCGCGCCAGCCCCACGGACGCAGGACTTCGGATCGCGCCCGCAGCCTTTCGCTACCACTGCCCCCGCCCCATCCGACGCCCCAGTTCACTCCTCCAGCACGGAGCCCGCAGAAATCCCATCGCCGGAATACCCGGCGTCGCAAACACCTTCCCCTGCCCCGCCCCCACCCGGAGCCCCATCTGAGGTGTCCGCCGACTCCTTCCGCATCCTCGGCGTGCTACACAAACTCTATGTGCTCATGGAAAGCAGCGAGGGGCTCGTGCTCATGGACCAGCATGCCGCACATGAACGCGTTCTCTTTGAGCAGATGCGCAACGCCATGGAGCAGCAGGGCGTGCCGAGCCAGCGTCTCCTGCTGCCCCTGACATTGGAGGTATCGCCGCGCGATTTTGACATGATGTCCCGCAGCCTGCCCACGCTGCACAAGCTGGGAGTAGAGGCGGAACCCTTTGGTGCCAACGCCTTCAAGGTGGACGCCATGCCTGCCTTCATCCGCACGGATGACCCGCTCGCTCTCTTGCGGGACATCATGGAGGAGCTGGCCAGCGCCAGCAGCCGCACCTCCTCCCTCCGGTTGGGTGAGGACATGATCGCCACCACCGTGTGCCGCCACGCGGTGAAAGCCAATGATGATTTACGCGAACCCGAGCTGCGGAAACTCCTCCAGGACCTGTTCACCTGTGAGATGCCCTATTGCTGCCCCCACGGACGCCCCACGCTGATCCAGATCTCCTTTGCCGAACTGGAGCGGAAGTTTGGGCGGCGGGCTCCGTGATGAAAGCGGTGATGCTCACCGCAGTCCCAAAGCGGCTGCGCCGCCAGGTGTTGCCGACGCAGAGACATCTGAAAACCGACAGGCCTCCGACATCGGAGGCCTGTTGAATGACCTCATCCCCAAGAACGACCTCCACATGGATGCGAAGCATCTGGGGAGTGCGGCGAGAATCGCCGCTTGGACGGCGCTTGTGCGCTCCTCGTACCGAAAAAATGGGAGCAGGGCATGGAGCGGGTGGCATCCCCCCCATGCGGCCGATCAGCAGACCACGCATCACGCTCGCTGTCTCCATCGAATGCTGGCGAAAGGGGTGTCGAGCCACCAGCACCAAGACGCTGGCGCGAAGTTGGTTGGCCATCATCACAGCGAGCGCAAAAGCGCCTCCCCGACACTCTCCCCATTCCCAAAAATACAAGAAAACCCGGACTTCGGTCCGGGTTTCAAGAATAGACTATGCCTTAAAGGGGAGACAACTAGTACTCCACGTCCAGCTTGAACCCGACGGGGCTCACGGCCATCTGATCGTGGGCCACGAGACGGCGCTCACGTTCATCGCCGAATCCACCCTGGTAGTGGCGGGAAAGGAGGTACTGGCGCACTTCCTCGTCCGAGATCGGGGCAATGTAGGTACCCGCAGGCACTTGGGCACCACCGTTGCTGGCAAAGGCGCTGCCCCCCTGGTTTGCAGGACGGAGCACAATAGCCGTCCCCAGCATTGCGACTGCCGCCGCTCCAGCCATGGCCCACTTGGGAGCCAACAGACCGTCAAAGTAGGTGGTCACACGCTCCCAGAGCAACCCCCGCGCAGAGTTGTTCAGGAGTTCCGCCCTTTGGCGTTGTTGAAACGAGTGAACAAAATCGTCCACAAAATCGGGAGAGGGTTGCTCATGCCGCTTTAAGCGGATCAAGTTTTGGATGTCTTCGAAGTCGCTCATAGAGTTCCTCTTGGATGCGTCTTATGGGGTGGTGCTCTCCACGATTGCTATCGGTTTACTTGCGGAATTCCTCAAGATAATTCTGAAGCTGTCGATGGGCATAAAAAAGTCTGGAACGCACAGTTCCTTCACTCACCCCCAGGATCTTGCTAATGTCGGCATGTTGCAAGCCCTGGATGTCGTATAACGTGACCACTGTGCGATGGTCTTCGGACAGCTTCATCATGGCCTCGTTCAAACGTTTTTGAAGTTCGTGGATGTTTACATCCTTCAGGGGATTCCCCCCGGACGTGAGCTTGATAAAGTCAGGATCATTTTGGATTCCATTGTCCACGTCATCCAGGCTCAGCTTGGTGTAGCGCCCCCGCTTCTTGAGAAAGTTGAGTGTCATATTGACACTGATCGAGTAGATCCACGTGTAGAACGTGCTCTTCCCCTGAAAGCGCTTTAGCGACCGGTAGGCCTTGGCAAAGATGTCCTGCAGGAGATCCGCCGTGTCCTCCCGGTTGGAGGTCATGTTGTAAACCAATCCGTACAGCTTGGGCGTGTATTTCCTGACCAGGTCATCGAAAGCGCGTGTATCCCCGTTTTGGGAGCGTTCGACAAGTTCCTGGTCGGGATCGGGGTTGAGGGGCCGTTCGGACATGATGCAGACCATGTGGGAGCATGGCGTAGGGCTAGACAAACATGCGGGCGAGCTCGCGCGCAAGTTTTTCTTGTTCAACGGCTATGCCACCCGCTTTGAGCGTCGCATTCTCACCGCGACATGATTCGTTCCAGGAAGGATACGCTTGCGGAGCGTCACTTCGACACAATCGACCCGGTCATCCTCCAAAAAGAAGCCGACCAGTTCCGCCGCCAAAGTCTCCAGAAGCAACCTGGGACGCCCCGCCGCGAGATCCCGCGCTTGGTTGGCCGCCACGGAGTAGTCCAGGGTGCAGGACAGCTCGTCCGTCATGGTGTCGAACCCCCTCGCCAGTTCCAGGGTGATGTCGGCAGAGAGCACCTGCCAATGCTCCCGCTCCTCCGTCGGCACGCCAATGCGGACAGGCAGGTCCAGGCCCACTATTTGAATTTCATCCGGGTGAATCATGATCATGATTGAACTTCAACGCTATACCAGTCCAAAGCCATCGCGGCGTCGGATCTCTTCCATCAAGATGCGGGTGGGAATATTCAGGTCTGCCTTCATGGCTTCCTCCCATTGGAGCCACTGGAACGCTTCCGCCTCGTCGTTCAAATGCACTTCCGGTTCTGTCGAGGAGCAGACTGCCAGATAGTTGAGCAGCAGGAAGTGGGCGCTCCGCTCGAATTCTGGCGGCTCCACGCAGTCCTGCACCATCACAAACTGAATGTCTGCCTGCAACTCCAGTGCGGTTTCCTCCAGAATCTCACGGCGCAAGGCTGCTTCACAGGTCTCCCCACGCTTGATCTTGCCCCCGGGGATGCCCCACCTGTGGCTCCACTTATGGGTCCTGAGCAGGAGCACCCTCCCCTGCTGGTCCAGAATCAACGCCCCCACGGTAGCCAAGGGATGCACTGCCCCATGCCCCGTCGTAGTGGTCGCCTGGACATGCCAGCCCCCAAGCAGTTGGGGCAGACGCGCCAGATCTCGTACGAGGATTTCCGGATGCGCTTGCATCAGCACCGTCGGCGACTCATACCCCGTTGCTGTGGCGATGGACAACACGCCCGCGGCATGCGCCGCCTCCACATCGTGCCGCATGTCCCCGATGAAAGCTGTCTCCTCTGGCAGCATGGCCTGCCGCTTCAGGATCTCGTGAATGGCCTCGCGTTTGTCCACCACTCCGCAATAGGCGGCCTCGAAGAAGTCCCGCACCCCATTGGCCTGCGCCTGCGCCTCAAAATGTTCTTGGGGCGCGCTGCTCAGCAGTACCATCCGCCGCCCGGTGGCGGCAGCATATTCCAGGAACGCCCTGGCGTGCGGCAGGAGCGGCACCACTTCGTCTCCGTCTGGGAAATGACGCAGATACAGCGCTTTGGCCTCCTCCAAGTCCACTTCGGGAAGCACTTCGCGGTAAAACTCTGTATAGGGAAGCCGAAAAAGAGCGCGGAAGCCCTCTCGATCCAGCGTGGCTTTTCCATAGTGCTCCAGAATGCCATTGGTCGCAGCCAGCACCCCTCCCAGATCGTCTGCAAGGGTGCCGGACCAGTCGAGGAGAAAATTGCGGATCATCAGGATATTTTGGGGAGAAGCGGTGCCACCGTAGCCTGCCTCGATCCAGACTCAAGGTGAAGGCGCAACCCGTATCCCTTCCCCACCCCCACCGGGGGGGGGGCAGTTCCTTCTGCCGGCAACACCCCGCCCGCGATCTTCAGGCAGGCCTTCCCGATGAGATCGTTTGAAGGAGCAACGCCCTGCACCCGACACCTCCTCCACCCAGCCCATGTCTGGGCCTGGCCGGTGGTGGATGCCCCTTACGGTCATGGCTTGCAATGCCGCAGTGTCAGACTTTTCCAGCAGCGTTATTTCCTTCACATCTGCCACCGCCAGTTATGAATCGGGCAAGGCTTTACCGGACAGCATACCCGGACTCTACTCATTTCAAGTATTGATAGTAGATGAAACTACCAGTTCATCACCGCGCTTTGCACGCATCTGCATCACCTAAAAGGGGTATATTCACCGGCAAACCCTGCAAATTGCTTTTTTCTGTTACACGTTTTGGGTGGATAACCACGACATCAAATGGCATTGCAGGTGGTGAGCTGTCAAAGTGTGAACCACTTTTACTCCAACCCTTCACACGTCCCCCTCTCACTCAGTCCTTCCGACTTTTTTTGACCCACGTTTCTTCATGCGCGTTCTCATCACGAACAATTCACTCTCCGCCCGTGCGGGCACTGAACTGGTGGTTTATGAAATAGGCCGGGAACTGCGCCGCCGTGGTCACGAGGTGGCCGCCTACAGCTCCACCCTGGGCGAGGTGGCCGAGTTGATGGTAGGCTCCAGTATTCCAGTGGTGAACCAGCCGGAGGCTTGCCCCTTCCAGCCAAATATCATCCACGGCCAGCATCATCTCGATGCCATGACGGCCTTGTTAGCCTTTCCGAACACTCCCGCTGTCTATCACACGCATGGCGGTGTGCCCTGGGTGGAACGGCCACCGGTGCACCCCCGCATACTGCACTACATCGCCATGTGTGAGGATCTGGCCGATGTCACGAGGATCAATCTAGGACTGCAACGCGACCAGGTAACCGCCCTCCCCAACTGGGTGGACCTCAACCGCTTCCGCGGCAATCACCAACCTCCGGCCAAACCCGAACGCGCCGTGTTGTTTGGCGGCGGACTCGGAGACCCCGCGATGGTGGCGAAGCTGCGACCTGCCTTTGAGCCCCTCGGGATCCGACTTGATAGCACAGCGGACTGGACCGAAACCGACCGGCGAACGCCTGAACTCGCCCTCCCCCGCTACGATATCGCGCTGGCATCTGGTCGATCCGCCTTGGAAGCCATGGCCAGCGGCTGCGCCGTGATCATCGCCAATCATGAAAGCAGCACCGGTTGGGTCCGCCCCGACAACTTTGCGATGCTAAAACGGCAGAACTTCGCGCCCAAGCGTCCAGATCCCGGGTTTGATGCCTCCACCATCCAGACCTTCCTATCGGCCTACGATGCAGAGTCGGCCCGCAAGGTCACCTTGATGACCCGGGAGCAATGCGAACTCATTCGTGCCGTTGATCGTTTGCTGGAACTGTACGAAACCACCGTCCGAAGCTGGACGCAGCGCCAGAAGGCGGCACGTGACTGGGAGCTGGAGCGCGCAGAGGAGGATCGCAAAGCCGCATTGAACTATCTCCGACAGCTCGCTGTGGCAGTTCGAGATGTGGAAGCGCTCCACGTCACCAACCGCAGGAACCAAAAGCAGATCGAGTCCTATGCCAGGGCAAAGGAAAAGCTCGCGAATGAAATCGGACACCTGGAAAAGAAACTCTCCCGCACGGGTAACGATGTCCAGTTGGTGAATCAGTTGCGCCGCCACTGGCTGGGTCGCATCGCGCTCAGCTGGTGCGGGCGGCGCGCCAGGAACTAACTCACGCGCCTATTGGATCGGCCCGCCGCCAACCAAACAGGGGAAACCACCCGTGTGCCTGCTCCATGCCGTGGCATGGCAGAGCACCGGCGGGTACAACTCCCTGCGTGGGCGTAAGCTGAATCGTCTGTCGGCTGTATTTGCTGGAACATCCTGCCAACCAGCAACCGCTGAGACGCGATTCAGACGAACTACCATGCGCCCCCTTCGTCAGATTTGCCCCCCTGCCTGCCACCTGGCGCCCCCCCTCTCCATGTCCTCACTCCTGTCGATGAAAATGCTTATTGTCGAAGCATCAGCGGCCTGACACACTGAATTATGATCAGCGGCCCGATCTCGACCATCGATTTGGGAACTCCCCCATCCTGCTCGGCCGCAGGACCCGTGCATTTTGTGGGCATTTGCGGCAAAGGCATGTCAAGCCTTGCTGTCGCGCTTCATCGCGCGGGCGTTCCCGTCACCGGCTCGGATGAACCCCTCGCCTACGGCGAGCCAGTGGCCCTGTTGCAAGCAGAAGGGGTGCCCCACCGTCTGGAATTTCATCCTGACCACGTGATCGGCGCGTCCAAGGTGGTGATCAGCCGGCAATATTCCCGGGGCAACCCGGAGGTGGAGGCGGTGCTTGCTGCCCAGATCCCTTACTATTCATTGCCCCAGTTCATCCTGGAACACTTCCTTCACGGCCAGAAGAATGTCGTCGTCGCCGGGACCAAAGGGAAAACCACAACCACCACCATGCTGGCCTGGATCCTGGAGCAGGAAGGGCTCTCCCCAGGCTATTTTATCGGCGGCGTGCCCAAGAACCAGATGCCGCCAGGGCGCTTCCCAGGAAGAGGACTGAATGTGATTGAGGGGGATGACTACGAGACACTCTTCTGGGATCATAGCCCCAAGTTCGCCTACTACCGGCCTTCCACCGTCCTCCTCACCAATGTGTACCCAGACCATCCCGAGTACCACCAGGGAGATGGGTCATCACTGAACCACTTCCGTACGCTCATGTGCCAGCTGCCTGCCAACGGTCTGCTGCTAACAGGCGACAATGGCCCCCTCTCCCGTCAGGTGGCAGAGATGGCCCCCTGCATGCGCCAGCGGGTGGGATTCGAGGAAAGCGCAGACATCCGAATCCATGATTGGAACCAGGAGGAGGACGGCATCCAGTTCACCTTGGGCAACACCAAATTTTTCTTGCCGGTCACCGGGCGCCACAATGCATTGAATGCCGCGATGGCAGCCGTTGCCGCGGAACACCACGGTGTGCCCCTGGCGCACTCCGCGGCCCATCTTTCCGCCTTTCAGGGCGTGCAAGGGCGTCAGGATCTGGTCGGGTCCCACCGGGGCATCGATCTCTATCGTGATCTTGCCTATCTGCCGGAAAGCCTCCTCTTGGTGCAGGAGAATTTTCGCCTTCGATTTCCTGACCGCCGTCTGGTGCTGCTCTACCAGCCTTTCATAGTCAACGGCCTGCCGGGTAAGGACTCGGAACTTTCCGCGGTCATGAGCCAGTTCGACCTGGTACTGCTGGCGGACGTCTTTAAGCCGGTCCTGTGTGCCCCGGTCAATCCCGGCTTTTCAGATACGGTGCAAGCCATGCTTTCGGCACGCGCCACCCTGACGCATCGCGTCGGCACCGTCGAGTCCTGGCCCCAGTCTGTCCGCCCTCATTTGGTGCCTGGTGACGTCGTCCTGGCCATCGCCCACCCAAAGGTCCAGCCTCTCCTGGATCACGTTGTCGAAGCGCTCGCCCACTGACCGGAGTCCACATGCGCATTCTCATCACCAACCATTCCCTCGCGGCCCGTGCCGGCACGGAACTGGTGGTTTATGAAATAGCCCGGGGGCTGCAATTGCGCGGGCACGAGGTGGCAGCTTACAGTTCCAGCTTGGGTGAGGTGGCCGAGCTGCTGAGCGCCTCCAGCATCCCTGTCCTGACCCAGCCAGATGCTTGCCCATTCAAGCCGGATCTCATCCACGCCCAGCACCATCTGGATGCCATGACCGCCCTGCTGGCTTTTCCAGGCACACCCGCAGTCTATCACATCCACGGCGGGGTGCCCTGGGTGGAACGCCCGCCTGTCCACCCGCGCATCCTGCACTACATCGCCATGTGCCAGGACCTGGCTGACTGCACGCGGATTAACCTTGGGTTGGAAGAGGATCAGATCACCACCGTCCCCAACTGGGTGGACACCCATAGGTTTCAGGGCACCCGTACTCCCTCTGCCAGACCAGAACGAGCCCTCCTGTTCGGCGGCGGCCTGGGTGAGCCGGGCGTGGCGGCGAAACTTCGCCCCGCTTTTGAGCAACATCAGATCCGGCTGGAAACCACGGCCGACTGGACAGAGACAGATCGGCGCACGCCCGAGCTGGCGCTCCCACGCTACGATATCGTCCTGGGCTCAGGCCGGTCCGCCCTGGAGGCGATGGCGAGTGGATGTGCCGTGGTGATCGCCAATTACCAAAGCTGTGTCGGCTGGGCCCGTGCCAACAATTTCCTGACCCTGCAGCATCAGAACTTTTCACCCAAGCGTGCCGATCCGGGCTTTGACGCCTCCATCTTGCAGAGTTGTCTTGCTGCTTACGACCCTGAAGCGGCAAAAGCGGCCACAGAAATGACTCGCACTCGATGCTCCATGGGGCAGGCCATCGACCTTCTGTCAGCCCTTCATGAGAAGGTGGCCCAGTCCTGGCAGCAACGCCCGATCCACCATGATCGCGAACTTCTGACGCTGGCAGATGCGGAACGCAAAGCCGCGCTCGTGTACCTGCGGCAGCTCGCCGTGGCCGTACGCGATGTGGAGACTCTTCATGTCACCAACCGCATGCAGCAGAAGCAGGTGGAGTCGGTTGGCAGGGAGAAGGACAAGCTGGCGGCCGAGATTGCGAGGTTGGAGGCAAAAATCGCCCGTTCAGGGGACGACCTCAATCTGGTAAAAAAACTGCGGAGCCACTGGCTGGGCCGCCTCGCCCTGAGTTGGTGCCGCCGGGGCAACAGAAACTAGATGACTCCCCCTGCCCGATCCCAGAAAGGCAGATCTCGCCCAGACCAATCGGCTCGCCTCAATTTTCCTTCCACTCAAGCTGGGTGCCTGCCGGCATAAGCCTGACCGCCCGGACGATGTCCCAGTTGGTGAGACGGAACCCGCCCAACCCTTCCTGGGAATTCATCTTTGCGGGAATGCTCGTGCCATGCAGCCCAAACGGCAGGGGCTCTGCACCTTTGCCCCGGGCTAGATTGATCCAGACCACCCCTACTGGGTTATTGGGGCCGGACCCCAGAAACTGCTCCTCTTCCAGCTTCGCCTTCGGCGGTACGGCTTCTGGAGTGGGGATGGAGGAGGCCCCGATCGAAATCACAGGCGATGCCGGCGCTTTAGGCGGGTCCCGATCTTCCTGCAAAGTGGCCAGACGGGGGGCCGGAATGGCATCCAGCACCGTCCAGAAGTTGCGGCCGCGGAGGCCTGGACGCGCCGATGCAACCGGCATTACCGCCACAAGCCGACCCGCTTTGTAGATCTGCAAGCGTGTGAGTGCGATGATGGAGGCCGTAACTGGCTCCGACGCGTCAGCAAGCGGCTGCAAGCTGCCCTCCATGGCATGCTCGATTTCAAACGGAAAGACATTAGGCACCTTGAAACTGGTCCCCACCACTGGCGCACCTTTGATCTTGGTGTTTATCCGCCGGAGGAAGCTCTCATCGCAATGGAACCTCTCCGCCACCAGTTCCCACGCGCTCCGGTACAGCAACAACGGGGGCCCAACGAGGTCCCGATAGGTGAGATCAGGCTCCGCCGACCCCTTTGCCCCAGATTTCCCAGCCGCTGCGGGGCGATGGGGGGCAGTGGCCGTTGTGCCCGCACCCGAGGGGCCAGCCATGATGAAACGGAGATCATCCGGGCGCAGATGATACGTGGTGAAGGGGTCGCCCAGCACCGAGCGAGCCCGCTCCACGAGCGATGTCTGATCCGTCAGCCCCTCGTGAGAGGTCAGATAGAGCTCCACCAGTTTCTGAAACACAGGGCCGGACTTGCCGTCGATGTATCCACAGGAAAACCCCTCCCGGTCCATGTAAACCTGGAGCAGGACATTCACATACTCCTGCTGGGCCTGCAGTCCATACACTGGCATTGGCTTTGGAGCCGCCGTATTGCCACCTTTTTTCGCCCCAGCCGAGCCCTCCGCTGGCTTGGGCGGCGGGGGCGGCACCATGGCCTTCAGTTCCTCCAGCGTGGGAATCTTCAGGGTCTGGCCAATCCGAATCACGTCTGAAGTCAGGCCATTGGCCGTCTTCAGTTGATCAGATGACATGCTGAACTTGCGGGCAATCTTCGCAATCGCGTCCCCTTTCTCCACAGTGTACTCCTGCGGGCGGGGTGGAGTCATGGCGGGTGCCGCCCCTCCGGGAACGCCAGGGGTGCCCGAGCCCATTGCCCCGACAGCGGGGGCGGATGCTGCCCGAATCTCTGCCATGAGACGCCCCCACTTATCATCCGCCGGAGGCACCACCCGCCAAGTCCACTTGACCGCGTTTTCCAATCCGGGCTCAATCAGCTTGGACGGCGGCGGCACCACCATGCCCGGCTGACTGGTCACCTGGCCCAGCAGCGAGGCGGAACACGCGGTCAGCAGGAGAAGCGAGGTCGAGAGGGGGTGGGCGAAGTTTTTCGTCATCGTCAATCGGGCTCTGCAGTTCCAGAGCACTCAAGAGCAAATGACGGCGCATGCAACTTTAACTGCTTGGAAGTGCCCCCCCTGAACCAATAAGAGCCCCTTTCTCCTGCTCGACAACCGGACACCCCGACCCGCTGAGCGGGAGACACCAGACTGGAAGACAAAAGACTCAAGACTTGAGTTCTGACCATGTGAGGTCGCTACGGGCGTAGTCCGGTTGTCTCAGCCCCGCTCACCCTCCAATCGTCCCATGATCCCCTTCCCGCTCCGCCCACTCTACAGACCGCGGGGCCGGAGACCCCGCCTCCTTTATTCTGGAGCCGAGTCACCTCGCAACTTGTTCGTGGGTAAAGGAGCGAGGTTTTCAACCCCACTCAGTCGCACGTCCTATAAGGTAAGCCACAGGGAGCCCGTTCAATTTTGCGCCAGTATCAAGTCTGATGTCTGGTGTCTTAAAGTCTGGTGTCTCCCGCGCAGCGGGCCGGGCCGCCCCCATCACCCTCTCCCAGACACCATCAACAAAAAGGCGACCCCTCTCGGAGTCGCCCATTGAAAGTTGGCGCAGGTGCTTCCAGCCCTGCTATGCACAACGCACTTACGCCCCCACGAGGAGGCGGGCGGGATTCTCAATGCACTCCTTGATGCGGATGAGGAAGGTCACCGCCTCCTTGCCGTCCACTACGCGGTGGTCATAGCTCAGGGCGAGGTACATCATTGGGCGGATGACCACCTGACCGTCCACGGCCATCGGCCGTTGCTGGATGGTGTGCATACCCAGAATGCCGCTTTGGGGAGGATTCAGGATTGGAGTGCTCAAGAGTGAACCATAGACGCCGCCGTTGCTGACGGTGAAAACGCCGCCTGTGAGGTCGTCGATCTGAATCTTGCCCTGCTTGGCCTTGGCCGCGTAGTCCAGAATGTCTCGCTCGATGTCGGCGAAGCTCTTCTTGTCCGCATCACGGAGAATGGGGACGATGAGGCCGCGCTCGGTGCCGATGGCAACACCAATGTCATAGAAGTTGTTGGTGATGATCTCATCACCGTCCACCCGCACGTTGATCTGGGGCACTGCCTTGAGAGCATCCACCACGGCCTTCACGAAGAAGGACATGAAACCCAGCTTGACGCCGTGCTTCTTCACGAAGTCGTCCTGCAACTGCTTGCGCAGATTCATCAGGGCGCTCATGTCGCACTCGTTGAAGGTGGTCAGGATCGCTGCCGTTTTCTGAGCTGAAACGAGTTGCTCTGCGATGCGCTTGCGCAGCGGGGTCATCCGCTTGCGGGTCACTCGGCCTTCTGGCTCACGCTTCACCACAGGAGCGGGGGCCGGAGCAGCCTCCGGCTTGGGCACCAGCTTCAACTGGGGAGCTTCCACAGCAGCGGGTGCTGGGGCAGCAGCGGGCTTGGCAGCCTCTGGGGCAGCAGCGGGAGCCGGAGCTTCAGCAGGGGCGGGAGCGGGAGCGGCCGTCGGTGCTTCCGCCTTGGGTGCGGGAACCGCCGCAGCAGCGCCTTCTTCGATCGAACCCACCACGGCCCCTACCGGGACATCGTCCCCCTCCTGGGCGGTGATGCGCAAAATGCCATCCACATCCGCCGCGATCTCCTGGGCCACCTTGTCGGTTTCCAGCGTGATCAGTATTTCCCCCGCCTTGACGGCGTCGCCATCCTTTTTGTGCCACTTCGAGAGCAGGCCGCTGGCAATGGATTCCCCGAGGGTCGGTATCTTGATTTCTGTGGGCATGGTGCTGGGCTGACTGACTGGTTGCTGGGAGAGATTATCGAGAGGTTGAGACTAGACACTGAACGCATCTTCCACCAGGCGCTCCTGTTCGTGGGTATGGATCGCCTTGGAGCCGGCGGCAGGACTGGAGGCACGTTCACGTCCGGCATAGCGCAGCACGTGATTGGTCATATCTTCCAGACGATGGCGGATGAATGTCCAGGCCCCCATGTTTTCGGGCTCTTCCTGGCACCAGATCCACTTCTTCTGGGCACGGGGATAGCGGGCGGCGATCTTCTCGATCAATCCCACATTCAGTGGGTAGAGCTGCTCAACACGGATAATCGCCGCATTCTTGATCTCGTTTTCCTTGCGGAACTCAAGCAGATCATAGTACACCTTGCCCGAGCAGAAGATGAGACGGGTGATGCGGTTCGGGTCTGTGGTCAGCGTGTCATCATCCAGCACGTCATGGAAATGCGTGCCGTCGCCAAGGTCCTCCAGCTTGGAAACCGCCTGCGGATGGCGCAGAAGGCTCTTGGGGGTCATCAGGACGAGCGGCTTGCGGAAAGGCCGCTTCATCTGGCGACGGAGGATGTGGAAGTACTGGGCCGGGGTCGTGAGGTTGGCCACCTGCATGTTGCAGCCAGCGCAAAGTTGCAGGAAACGCTCCAGGCGGCCACTGCTGTGCTCTGGCCCCTGCCCTTCGAAGCCGTGCGGAAGCAGCATGACAATGCTGCTGGGCTGGCCCCACTTGCTCTCCGCGCTGGCAATAAACTGGTCGATGATGACCTGCGCACCGTTTACGAAGTCACCAAACTGGGCTTCCCAGCAAATGAGCACGTTGGGAGCCAGCAAGGAGTAACCGTAATCGAAGCCAAGCACGGCGGCCTCTGAAAGGAGAGAGTTGTAAACGCAGAAGCGTCCCTGCTCGGGCTGAATGTTCTGCAGCGGGATGTAGCGCTCCCGGGTGGAGTTGTCATACAGCACACAGTGGCGCTGGCTGAAGGTGCCACGCCGACAGTCCTGCCCACTCAGACGCACCCCTGTGCCATCCGCAAGCAAGGACCCAAAGGCCAGAGCTTCAGCATGGGCCCAGTCAAAACCAGCACCCGATTCCAGCGCCTTTTTGCGGGCGGCCAGGAAGCGCTTTTCAATGGTGGGGTGCAGACGGAAGTCTGGCGGGGGTTCCACCAGCTTGAGGCCCAAGGTACGCAGACCATCCGCAGGCAGGCCGGTCACCACCGGATCATGGGTATAACGTGGCTGTGGCTGGGCAGTGCTTCCTTCAAAGGGGTTGTGCCCTTTTTTCTTCTCGTCATCCGCCAATTCGGAGAAACCTGCTTCCAAAGCTGCTTCCAGCTCCTTGCGAAGCTCGTCCACGCGCTCTGCTTTGAGCACGCCTTCCTCGGCAAGACGCTGCCCGTAGAGGGTGGCGGGAGTGGGATGCTCGGCAATCGAACGGGCCAGATGCGGGGTGGTGAAGCTGGGCTCGTCGGTCTCGTTGTGACCGTGGCGGCGGTAGCACACAATATCCAGTACCACATCACGGGAGAAAGTCTGACGGAACTCAAGGGCCAGACGGGCGGCAAAAGCCACATCCACTGGGGAGTCCCCGTTCACGTGGATCACCGGAGCTTCGATCACCTTCGCGATATCCGTACAATAGTCTGACGAACGCGCATCTGCCGGCAGCGTGGTGAAACCGATCTGGTTATTTGTAACGAGGTGAATGGTCCCGCCCGTGCGATAGCCTGGAAGCTGGGAGAGGTTGAGCACCTCCGCCACAATCCCCTGCCCAGCGAAAGCGGCGTCACCGTGAATGAGGACCGGGAGCACCTTTTTGCGGTTCACCGTGTCTTCCAAGTGACGCTGGCGGGCACGGGCCTTGCCTTCCACGACGGGATCCACCGCCTCAAGGTGGCTCGGATTCGCCGCCAGATCGATCATGACCTCGTTGCCGGACTTCGTGCGGCGCTTCGTCTGGAAGCCAAGGTGGTATTTCACATCCCCGTCACCTGCCACCATGTTGGGCACGTAGTTTTCGGAGAACTCATAGAAGAGGGTCTTGAGGGGCTTCTTAAGGTAGTTCGCCAGCACGCTCAGGCGGCCACGGTGGGCCATGCCCATGACGATCTCCTCACCACCATAGCCAGGCAGATCCTCAAAAATAGATTCCAGTGCCACCATCAAGCCCTCGCCACCTTCGATTGAAAAGCGCTTCTGGCCGACATACCGCTTGTGCAGGAAACGCTCAAAAGTCTCCGGCTGCAACAGCCAGCGGAGCAACTCTTCTTGGTCTGCCGCCGTCGGGGCCGGCAGCTCCACACGGCGCTCAATCCGGTCCCGCAACCACGCACGCACTTCGCGATTGTGTATGTGCATGAACTCGAATCCGATCCGGTCGCAGTAGATGCGGCGGAGAGTCTCCAGCATCTCGCGCAGTTTCACGCGACGACCGTTGGCAAAGAACTGGGTGCTGATCTCCTCGTCGAGCTCATCTTCCGTGAAGCCGAGGCTCGCCAGGCTCAGCAGAGGCTGATCTGGAGCAGTCTTGCTCAGCGGGTTGACCCAGGCGGCCGTATGCCCCACGCGACGGAAGTCGAGGATGGCATTGGTGACCTTCGTGCGGAAAGCCAGCGCCTTTTCAGAAAGTTGCTGACCAGTGGCATCTTTTGCAGCATCCCCTCCTGCTCCCACTTTTTGCGCCATGCCCAGTTCGAAACCTTCGAAGAAGGAGGCCCAGGCGGGCTCGACATCGTGACTGTTGTTTTTCCAAGCGAGATATTTCTCTTCGAGCAGGTCAACGTTTGCCCGGTAGGGGAGAGTGGCGTTCATGGCAAGAATGCAGGGGCTGACACTATGTATCGGGACCCTCTGCGGGAAAGCAGAAATATGACTTGAATTGCAAATGTTTCGCGGGGTTGCGAACAGGCACCCCATATGAAGGAGATACGCGTACGCTGCCCCGTACGGAAACTTCAAATATCCGCAATTAAGTGCCTGCTTTTCTGAGAGTGGGACTGGAAAGGCCCCGGGGCCCACCGTTATTTCGCCCCATCCACCCGAGGGTGAACCTTCCTTGAAGGCAAAAGCTTGTCTCTTTTGCCAACCTGCGCTTTCGTTGAGGTTCCTGATGATTGATGTCCAAAACCTCACCAAGACCTATGTGGGCAAGACCGCCGTGGATGGTCTTTCCTTCAAGGTGGAACCCGGCGAGGTGGTCGGCTTTCTCGGCCCCAACGGGGCAGGCAAAAGCACCACCATGCGTATTTTGACCGGGTTCCTCTCCCCCACGTCTGGGACGGCGAGAGTAAACGGTTTTGATGTCTTCCACCAGTCGATCGACGCCCGGCGCAGCCTGGGCTACATGCCGGAGAATGCCCCCCTCTACATGGACATGCGGGTCAAAGAATACCTGCAGTTCCGCGGAGCGATCAAAGGCCTGGGAGGAAGTCTCCTGCGCAAACGGGTGGGCGAGGTGATGGATGCCTGTGCCCTGACGGAGGTTCGGCGCAAGATCATCGCCAATCTCTCCAAAGGTTTCCGCCAGCGGGTGGCGCTTGCCGATGCCCTCGTGGGCAAGCCCCCTCTCCTCATTCTGGACGAGCCCACCAACGGTCTCGACCCCAACCAGATCCGCCACGTTCGCGAGTTGTTGCTGGCCTTCAAAGGCCGCCAGACCATTCTCCTCTCCACCCACATCCTCAGCCAGGTGGAACAGACCTGCGACCGCGTCCTCCTTCTTCATCAGGGCAAACTTCGCGCCGATGACACCCCTCAGAATCTGGTGCGCAAACTGCGTGCAGCCAGTGACCTGCATTTGGAAGTTTCCGGCGGCACAGGCTACGAGGAGCACCTTGGCAAGGTGACAGGCGTGCGCAAAATCACCGCAGAGAGACAGGAGGGCAACTGGAGCCACTTCACCCTCCGCATCGAAGCCCGCACCGACATCCGGGAGGCGATCTTTGACCTCGCGCTCAAGAACCGATGGCAGATCCGGGAACTCAGACGTGAGCTACCCAGCCTGGAAGACGTCTTTGTTGAGCTGACCCACGTCTGATCTGAGCTCCCTCCCGCCTCCTCGCCCCTCCTCCGCTTTCTCCGATGCGCACCTTCTTCATCCTGCTGACCCGGGAACTCCGCAGCTTTTTCTACTCCCCTGTCGCCTATGTCGTCATAGCTCTGGTGATGATCATCAACGGCTTCTCCTTTCGCGCCGCCGTGGCCATCCTTGAGCGCGGCCCGCAGCAGGGCAGCCTGGTGAGCTGGACGTTCCACTCCCAGTGGTTCTGGCTCTCCTACTTCTTCATCTTTCCTCTCCTGACCATGCGCCTCTTTGCAGAAGAGCGGAAGCTGGGGACCTTTGAAACGCTGTTCACAGCCCCGGTGCGCACGTGGCAGGTCGTGTGGTCCAAGTACCTTGCCTCCGTGGTTCTCTACTGCCTGATCTGGGTACCCAGCCTGGCCAATTTCTTCATCTTTGAGAGCATGACCGCCGGGGCCACAGAGATCCCGCACGGCAGTCTCTACGGGATCTACCTGCTTATCTTCGTGATGGGACTCTTCAACCTGGCGGCAGGGTGTTTTGCCTCCGCCCTTACCTCGAACCAGATCGTGGCGGCGGTGCTCTCCTTCACCATCAGTCTCATGCACTACCTGCTCGGGGTATTTGTCCTGTACCTGGGCCGCCGTATTCCGGAGCAGTTTGTGGAGCTGGTTCACTACATTGCCACCGTCGAGCACATCCGCGTCTTCACCTACGGCCTGCTCGATTCCCGGCCCATTGCCTACTACGTCAGCCTGGCATTCATCTTCATCGTCGGCACCCATCAGGTGCTGGAATTCCGCCGCTGGCGGGTGTGATCCACCCGTCCACCTCTCCCGGCCCACTGCGACCGGCCGCGTTTCTTTCTTTCAGCCTTTCCTCACGTTTCATGTCGGACACCCCGCCCGCCAATCCCTCTGGCACCACCCCGCCCCAACCGCCCGCCGCCCGTCCCCTTCATCGGTTGGGAATCGGCCTCAATGTGGCCTTCCAGACCTTGCTGGTGATTGCCCTGTTTGCCACGGCGAACTACTTGAGCTATCGCCACTACGTCCGGAAGGACCTGAGCCCCAGCAGAGACTACACTCTGAGCGACACCACGGTCGGCTACATCAGGAAGCTCTCCAAAGATGTGGAGATCACGCTGATCTTCAATCGTGACTCCGTGATCATGCAGGACATGCGGGCTCTCGCTGAGGAGTACCGGCAGGTCAAAAAGTCCCGGGTGCGCGTGGACGAGATCGACCCCGCCCGGGATCTGGAAGATGCGGAAAAACTGAAGCTTTCCTATGGCATCGCCCTCACCGGGAATGGCGTGCTGGTGCGAGCCAATGACCGCATCCGCTTCATCACGGAGAATGAAATCATCATCCGGGGTCTGAACGGAGACCGCGACAACCCGAGCGTGGACCTCCGGGGGGAGGATGCCATCACCTCCGCCATCATGGGCCTCATTGAGGGCCGGGTCCGGCGCTTCTACTTCATCGCAGGCAAAGGTGCCGTCAGTCCCGGCGGCACGGAGCTTGCCTACATCGCCCTCGCGGATCTGGGGAAGCAGCAGAACTTTGAGGTCATGCCGCTGAACCTCACCGACGTGGAGTCGGTCCCCGAGGATGCCAGTGGCGTGATTCTGGTGGGCGCACGCTACGATCTGAGTGAGCGTGAAACGCAGGTGCTGGATGCCTACTGGCAGACCAAGCGTGCCGCCCTGCTCGTGCTGCTGGATCCTAATGGTGAGACTCCCCGCCTTCGCAGCTTCCTGACCAAGCAGGGGGTGACCCCGCGCCAGGACCGTGTGCTCTACGCGGAAAGCACCAGTACCGGCCCCAAGGTGCAGTTCTCCGTACAAACGGTCTTCCTGCAGGATTCTCCCATCAGCAAGCCCTTCACCGAGGTCTCCTCCAGCTTCAGCGGGCAGACACAGTCGCTGGATCTGAAAACCGAGTCCGCCGAACTGACCAGCCGCCAGATCCAGGTGCAACCTTTGATTGACGCGGCCGAGCGCTTCTGGGGTGAGACCGAATACACCCAGCAGCTTCCTGTGGTGGACCGTGAAGACACCCGCCCCCCCGTGCATCTGGCTGCCAGTGTGGAGCGCGGCGCCGTGGGCGATGAACGTCTGCGTGTGGACAGCGCCCGCATGGTGGTGATCGGCAACGCCCTCCTCCTTGATCCCGCCACGCGCCTCGCCTCCCACCAGGACTTTATTTCCTCCGGCCTCAACTGGATGCTGAATCGCGAGCGGTTCATGGGCATTACCCCGAAACGAAAGCAGATGTTCCGGCTCGAACTCAAGCAGGACCAGCGCCAGCAGATCTTCTGGGTGACGGCCATCCTCATGCCCGGTGCTGTGCTCGGCATGGGCTTCCTAGTCTGGACCTTCCGCCGGGCGTGACCTGACCTGCCTGATATGAAGCTTTCCACCACCCTCGTTCTGCTGCTCCTCGTGGGGGGGCTGATCGCCTACATCGCCGGGTACGAGCGCCATCTCCCCTCCACCACGGAACGGCTGGCCCGTGTGAACCGTCCCTTTGCCTTTGCTCCGGCAGACGCGGTGGACATCTCCATCACCACGAAGGATGGAACGCTGAAGCTACAGCGCAAGGGAGACAGTTGGCAGGCACAGGCCCCTTATCAGGATCGCGCCAATCCAGAATGGGTGGCCCAGCTTCTGAATTCGCTCAACGGCCTCGAATGGCGGGAGACCGTTTCCCGCAAGGACATGAGCAAGGAAGACTACAAGCGCACCGGCCTCGGCAATCCCGCAGCTCTTGAGGTGTCCGTATTGGGGGAAGGAGGCAAGGAACTCGCCCGCTGTCGGTTTGGCGGGAAGGCACCCTACGAAGAGTCGTTCTATGCCGCCCAGCCTGGCGAGAAACCAGACAAGAAGGGTGACGAACTGCTCCATGTCACCAAGTCAACGCTCCCCGCCCTGCTGTCCAAAAACGCAGAGGATTGGCGCGACATCAAGCTTGTCCGCTTGCAGCCTGACACCATCCATCGGTTCGTGCTGAGTGCAGGTACGGGGGCCATCGAGTTCACCCGCGAGAAAGGCAAACCCTGGCAACTGATCAAGCCGATACAGACAGCCGCCAGCGATGAACGCGTGAACGCGATCCTCGCCGCAGTCCTCAATATGGACGTCAAGCTGAATACCGCGTCGGATGGTGAGGCGAAGACGGCCAATCCGGCCCTGCCCCTCATGAAAGTCACTTTGGAAGCTGACGGTCAACCCGGCCCAGTGGTGCTCACCCTTCATCCCGTGGATGCCGGCCAAGAAGTACCCGCAGAGGTCACCAACCGCCCCGGCCGTTTCCTGGCTCCCCCCAAACTAACCGACTTCTGGCGGCTTCAGCCCAACCATCTGCGGGATCAACAGCTCGCCCGGATTCCCGTGGAAGGCGTCATCGGCGTGCGACTGCGCAGCCTGGCCCAACCTGAGGTGGTGCTGAATCGGGAATCGGGAGCCTGGAGTCTCAAGCGTTTCGGCAAACAGGAACCCGGAAATCAGGAGCGCATTCAGGCGCTGCTGGACGGTCTGAATGGCACCCAGGTGCGCGCATTTGTGACAGACAACGTCACCGCCAATCTAGGGCCCTACGGCCTCGATCAGCCTTTCCTGGAAATCGAATGGATCACCAAGGAGAGCTCCCGCGTGCTTCAGTTCGGACAGGGCGAACAAGGAGTGATCAGCGCCAAGTACCGGGGTGAGCCCACCATCGTTCAGGTGAGCCCGTTCATGCTGAGCATCTCCCCGCCTGAAACGCTGAAATGGCGCAGCGGCCGGGTACTCAGTGCCAACATGTTTGCCGTACAGCGGGTGGTGGTGGCGGAGGGCACCTCGCCGGCTCTCACGCTCAACTACGCATCGCTCAATGCCAGTTGGAGCGGCACACTGGCGGGACAAGACATCACCGCCAGGATCAACTCCGCTGCCGCAAATCAGCTCCTGAACCGGCTCGTCAACTTTGACGCCGTGGAGTGGAGCACCAACCGCACCGCCGCCATCGAGGCCTTGAAGAACCCCACGCTGACCGTTCAGCTTTTGCTGACGGATTTGGAAAAGCCGGGGGGCGAACCCCGCCCGGTCCTGCTCACCTTTGCCCCTGCGGCCTCAGTTCCCGGTCAAAAGCCCACCCTCTATCACGGCCGCATGAACGACGAACCGGACACCTTCATTGTGGATCGCGCCACGTATGAGGCATTGACCGCCCCCATGCTCAAGGTGGACGGCGAACAGTAGCGCCGGGCACAAGCTCAGCGCTAAAAACCGTAACGTGGCGGGACGACCGGATGGCCGCCCCGCCCAGTCACGCCCCGGGGTCCTTTCACATTACCGGGGCCACGGTCCTCAGACGTTGGGCGGTCCGCCCTCGATCTTCTGAATCATTTTCCGGATGTGGGACGCCTTCGTAGCGCGTGGCTTCATGATAGCGAGGCTCTTCAGGAAAGAGCCCCACTCAATCACTTTGATGTTTACTTTACGTACCCCCCACTGATCCATGGCAGCCTTGGAAGGCTTGTAGATGTCAATCGTCCCCGTGCCCACAAGCGCGGAGCCGTAATCATCTACCTCATAGACGCAAGGGTCGCCCTCAATTTGGAACTTTGTGCCCACGGGATACACTGACCAGTCCGCAGCGGCGCTGCGAACACTCCCGTATTTCAGGTTTCCGCCCGCGGCAGTTTTGGTGCCGTGCACGATGTGGTCGCTCTCGGTGTGGGTGTAAGCGGTGGTTCTCACATTGTGGATGCGCTGAACCCGCTGTGTCGGCGAGGCTGTCGTGTTTGTCGTGCCAATGCAGGCGGGGGAACCCGCGCAAAGCGCGGCCAAAGTGAGGAGGCTGGATTTCATCATAGGCGTGAGTACTGGCTACAAGGGCCACCGTGTGGTTAGGCCAACTCATTGTCCCCCATCAGTCGGGTCTGGACAATCCTAGGAACAGTCAGGGTGTTTACTGATGCCAGATGATAAAAATTTGCTCATACTTTGAACAAAACACCCCTTCGATTGTCCAAGCGACCCTTCCCACCCAATCCCCTGAATGCCAACCTTTTAGAGGCGAGCCCCCTACCGGAAAAATTGATAGTCTGACAACGCGAAAGCAGCCTCTGGAAAACGTCACCCTGCCAACCGCTTCGCTTACCAAAACAACCGGTCACGGGCGGGTAATTACATGAACCAAAACTGCGTCAGGCACCGCAGTACCGGCTGGGCAGGATCTGCCTCTTGGTGGACTTCCACCTTGCAGCCAGGCCAGATATTCCCTCTAATTCCAGAGGAGCCAGGGAGTTTTAGAATTGACCCCCTTGCCTTCCGCAAGTCCCGGCCCCCCATCGTTTTCGATTTATTACCGTCATGAAGACGTTCCGCCTCGTTTCTCTCGCGTGTTGTGTTCTGACGTCGGCCACCCTCCTTGCAGCGGACAATGCGCCGCGGGTCTGGACGGACAATCAGGGCCGGAAAGTGGAAGCCACCTTCATCAAACTGGAAAACGGCGCGGTGTACATCCAGACGGCGGCAGGCGTGATCTTCAACCTCCCCCTGGACCGGCTTTCCCTGGAAGATCAAGAACTGGCGAAGTCGTTGAAACCTTCGGCCACCTTGATGGGTCAACTCCCCGCCCTGGCCGACTCTGCCACGGTGGCCCAGGCTTCCGCACGCATAGACCAGCTTGTGGAGATGGGCTGGCAGAGAGAGAACCTGAAACGCAGCCAGCCAGCCTCTGGGAAATCTGCTGATGGAGAGCCCAAGGCCGTCCTGCCCCCCATCACAGGCAACCCAGCCGCCTCCGACGAGCAGTTCGTCCGCCGTGCTTATCTGGACATTGTGGGGCGGATTCCCAGCTACGAAGAGACAGTTACCTTCACCCGCAGCGGTGACGCTGACAAGCGCGCCAAGCTGATCAACAAGCTCCTCGACTCCGAGGGTTACGTCAGCCACATGTATAACTACTTTGCCGAGATGCTGCGGATCAAAGACGACTTTGAGCGCAACCTCGTCCGCGGCACGGCCTACAGCCAGTGGGTAAAGCAGAACCTGAGGGAAAACGCCCCCTGGGACCAGATGGCGTACCAGATGCTCACCGCCACCGGGAAGATGTGGAGCAACGGAGCGGCGGGATACATGCTGCGTGATGCCGGCATGCCGCTGGACAACCTCTCCTACACCCTGCAGTTGTTTCTCGGCACCGACGTGGCGTGCGCGCAGTGCCACGACCACCCGTTTGCCGACTGGACTCAGCGCCAGTTCTATGAAATGGCCGCCTTCTTCGGCAATACCGCCACCGAGATGGGTGCCGGCGACTTCCCAGGCGGAGATCCTGGAGAACGCCTCCTCAAAGAGGCCATGGCGCTGATGAAAAGCAAGGGGGTGGATGGCGAGCAGTATCGCGGCCTGCTGGGTGATGTGATCAATGCCAACAAGTTTGCCGTGGTGGATCGAACCGAAAACCGCCTAACCCTGCCCGGAGACTACAAATACAAAGACGGCAGCCCAGGAGAAAAGGTCTCGCCCAAACTCATCATGTGGAGTGCGGAAGACGCCAAAAATCCTGCCTATCTGCTGGCCTCCACGATCTCGGCCAACAAGGGTGCCAAGTCGCGCGAAGTCTTTGCCCGTTGGGCCACGCACCCTTCCAATCCCCGCTTTGCCATGACCATGGCCAATCGCCTCTGGAGCCGGGCCTTTGGAAAGGCGCTGACACCCTCTGTGTTGCACGTGGACAACCCCGATGAAGCTTACAATCCAGAGCTGATCAGACACCTGGCTGCCGAGATGGTCCGGCTGAAGTTCAACCTCAAGGAGTTCCAGCGCATCGTTTTCAATACCCGCACTTATCAACGTGAGGCAACGACGGTCGAACTGCCCATGGGCGCACCTTACTTCTTTCAAGGCCCCGTATTGCGGCGCATGACCGCGGAACAGGCGTGGGACTCCTACATGACGCTGCTTCTCGGCAATCCCGATAGCGTGAAGAATCCGGATGCTGACCTTTACGGTCGCTCGATGGATGTGAACCTGGCGACGGTAAATGCCCAGACGCTGCTCCAAAAGGTGAGCGTGATGAACTCCCTGGGAGCCCGCAACGAGGCCCGTATGGGTGCCACCCTCACCGACGCAGGCAGCAAGAACATGGATCCCACCAAGGTGATCGTGTTCGGCAACATGAAGCTCATGCGAGCTTCTGAGCTGGAACAGCCCGCTCCTCCCGGGCACTTCCTGCGAGAGTTTGGTCAGTCCGAGCGGTTCACCATCGACGGCGGGTCCAAGGACGGCAGTTCCCCGCAGGTGCTCATGATGATGAACGGTGCCGCCCAGAAAATGCTGACCAGCAAGGACTCCCTGATTGCCCGCAACATGGAGAAGGTGAAAAACCCGCCCGACAAGGTGGAGGTCGTATTCCTCAGCATTCTGAACCGGCATCCCAACTTCCGGGAGAAGGACATCGCCCGAAAAGCATTCGCCGCCGAAGGTGAAGCCGCCTACGGGAACATCATCTGGTCACTCATCAACGGCCGCGAGTTCAGCTTTGTGCAGTAGTTGGGACGACCGGACTACTCCCGAGGACCGCGCCCGGCGTAGTCCGATGGTCTCCATCAGCTCAGGTCGCCACGGGATCGCTCGTACAATCCCCCGCGCCCCTCCGCCGTGCCCAGCACGCCCACCGCATTTCACGCGCTTCCCCTCCGTTGCCTGAGCCGATCAGCACGGACCTACTCCCCCCTGCATTTTTCCATTGCTCCGAGGAACCGTTTTTGAGATGCTCATCACAGTGACTCGGCATTGAGCTTCACCCTCCTCATCCCTATGAGCTACGACCTGAAAAAGGACAAGTCCGGCAAGTTCACCTTCAATCTCAAGGCTGGGAACGGTCAGGTGATCCTCACCGGCCAAAGCTACGCCAGCAAACAGGGTGCCCAGGATGGCATTGCCTCTGTCCGCACTCACGGAGTTGACGACGCCAACTTTGAACTCAAGACGTCAGTTGCCGGGGAGCCGTTCTTTGTGCTGAAGGCCAAGAATGGCCAGATCATCGGCAAGAGCGAAATGTACAGCTCCACGGGGGCTCGCGACAATGGAGTGGCTTCAGTCAAGAATAACAGTTCCTCCACCACGGTCAATGACCTGACCGGAGCCTGAGAGAGCTCCACTGAATGCGCTTGGGATGGGGAAAACACTCCCCTCGCCTCCATCATGCACGGGCCTCCCACGACCCGGTAGCCACTGTATGCCCCTGGAGCAATCTCCTGGGAATTCTCTGATTGTACGCGGCTTCGATTCACCAACACCTTGCAAAAATTTCACAAGCTCCATCCAACATTTTTTGACAACGACATGCCTCATGGGAATATAGTCGAAAGCCCTATACAACATGAGACAATTACTAGATATCCAATTCACCTCGCCCCTCAGAAAGCGAACCAGCCAGGTTGTCAGAGCCCTTTTTGCCTTGGCGCTTGGATGGATCCCCCTCTCCATCCAAGCCCAGAGCTCCGCCCTTCCCTTTGATCGCGGGGTAAAGATTGAAGTGGTCGCCTCCAAACCTGCCCCGATCCGCGGGGGCGATTGGGATGACAAGACTCAAAAAATCACCCTTCGGCTCAAGTTCACCAACGTGGACACCCGCCAGAGCTACGAGGGCCACACCGCCGTCGTATCCGCCCTCGGACAGAGCGCTGCGGATCGGGACGTCCGCATTGTCTTCCTTCAGGAGAAGGTGGACCTGCCACTGACCCCTTTGAAAAGCTGCGAACACACCTGCAAAGAGATCGTCACCAAGTTTGACAAAACCGGCGCGAAGTTCGGATATGCTTACGAAGGGTGGGTCATCCTCGTGAAGGACGCGGCCGGGAAGGTGGTGTACACGAAGTCCACCTCCCCTTCACTGGAAAAAATGCCTGAGAAAGTGGAGCAGCTCGTGGCCGGAACCTGCTTTGACCGGAATCTGGCAGTCACAAGCGGAGACCCGGTTTACACCCGCTAAGCGTGATGGACCTCCGGCGTCCGATTTGGTAGTATGGAAAACCAACCTGCCAAGGAGGCCGCCATGAGTGTCATGCTCGTACCGTTGGACTTTTCTGATGTCACCTCTCGCGGGCTTGAGGTCGGAAAGGCGCAGGGTCTCTCCTTGACGTACCGTTGGACTTTTCTGATGTCACCTCTCGCGTGATCGGAGTGGCCACCCAGATGGCCAAAGCGACCCTCGAGAGCCCCTTGCTTCTTCACGTCAGCCCACCGGAGCCTCCTTACGTTGGGTACGAACCAGTTCCGGCTTCCACCCCGATTGCCGTCGAGGTGGATCCAGAGGCGGACCGACGACAGCTGGAACTGTGGCGGGAACGCATCACCGGGCTCAACAGCAACGTAGGCACGCTCCAAATGCAGGGACCTCCCGCGGAGCAGATTTTGGTTGCCGCAGAGGAACGACGCGCCCGGATGATTGTAATGGGGACCCACCGTCACGCCGCGATTCATGATGTGCTGCTGGGAAACGTCACCCATGGAGTGCTTCACCATGCACGCTGTCCCGTCACCGTGGTCCCGGCGGCACGCACCCATCTGAATCCCGCCACCGATGACCGCCTTATCCCGGGCACGACACAGATTCACTCCATCCTCGCTCTCGTGGATTTTTCTGATCTGACGAAGTCCGTCATGAAGCAGGCGGAGTTACTCGCCCTGGCGTTCGACAGCCGGGTCACCCTTCTGCACGTCATCCCGCCCGATCCATTGGTGGTTGATTTCGCCCCGCCTCCGGGCACTGAGACGGAGGCGGAGGCTTGTCGAGCCGGCCTGGACCTGTTGAGGAAACAACTGGAAAGTGCGGGCCTGGAAGCGGACATCCTGGAGGACACCGGGCCGGTGCTCGAAGTCGTGCGGCATCAAGTGGATAAACTGGCCCCGGATTTGATCATCATGGGCTCCCATGGGCATGGCGCGCTCTACAATCTGTTCGTCGGCAGCGTTACCGCCGGGCTCCTCCATCATGCCAGCTGTCCGGTGGTCGTCGTACCCCGGGCCACCTATGAGGACCCGGGAGTGACCCTGGCCTCCTAGCCTGCAGACCTCCCCTTGGGCAGACAGCGAGAGGCCAGCATTGTTTTTTGTCCGTTTCCATTCATACTGCACCCATGTCGCCGGGTGAGGCCCACGCAGCACTTGACCTCGCTCCCCCGTTCACACGGGAGCAATTGGAGACGGCTTATCACCACGCCCTGACTTTCTGGCACCCCAGTCATTTCGCAGACGACGAGGCAGCACTGGCGGAAGCCATGAATCAGACGATCCGCATCAATGAAGCCTACCAGTTCCTGCTCCGCCCGCCGGGAGAGGAAAAGTCCCCCCTGGCAACTGCCCGGAGGTTGACCCTCCCGACCGCCCCCGTTCTTGCGGAACCCAAGGTGGAGCAGATCCCACCCCGCATTCTTGGTCCCCGCCTGCGTCTGCCTCCTGCTCCTGTCGTGGCCGCCAGCCCTGCTTTCACCCCGGTTGGCCAGAACCGCACAAACTCTGGGGGATCAGGTGTGTTGACCCCTCGTACCCCCAGCGGCACGGCCTCCAGCTTCACGCCCATGCCTCCGCCGACGGCCGTCCGGCCTGCCCCTGCGCAGGTCCAGCCCTTTCGTCTCACCATGCCCTGGATGATCGGCATCGGCGGCGTCATCGCACTGATGATCTTTTGGAGCTTCACCCAGGCAGGCCTCACGAGTCGTCTGCGACGCCCTTTTTTCGGATCAGGTGCCCCCGCATCAGGTGACAGCCGCTCATTTTCAGCATCGCTACCTCCGCGCCCCACACGTCTGCCCGCGCAGTTTGAAGGGCTCTACCAACGGGCCACGGAAAATAACGACCCGGTGGCGCAGCGCAAGCTAGGGGACAACCTCCGGTACAGTGCCGCCTACGAGGAGTCCGAGCGCTCCCAGTCCACCGCTTGGTACCGCGTGGCAGCCAGCCAGGGCGACACCGAAGCCCAACGGCAACTGGGTGATGCCTACCGATTCGGCCTGGGCGTAGCGCCTGATATGAGCCAAGCCATCGCCTGGTACCAGAAAGCCGCCTCCAACGGGGACTCCAAGGCGCGCGAGGCCCTGAAAAAACTCAAGCCACAGGATCAAGCGCTCGGGTTGCCTTGACGGGAATGTTAGCATGGCCCGATGCGTTCCCGACCAGATTTGAGCCCCATGCTCGCTCGCTTGTTTCCAGTCTTCGCCAGCCTGGCTTTGCTGGCCGGTTGCGCCTCAAAAAAAGCTTGGCAGGCGGAAGGAGTCACGGAGTTCCGTGTGCTCAACACCAATTCCGAAAAGTGCGGCTCGGTGAGCGATCCGGAAAAAGTGCGCGAGTTGCTGGGTTGCTTCTCCCGGGCCACTCCTTCCCTCGATCCCAACGGACTAAGCCGCCCTTGGACCCACAAGGTGGACCTCGTGGGCACCAGTCCGGAGTGCGATCGCTGGCTCTATTCCGACCGTACCGGTGAGTTCGTCCTCCTGTCGGTCTATGGGACCTCGGTCAAGAAGCTCACCCCATCCGATCGCGAACGGGTGAATGAACTGCTGCCGAGGAAGGTGGAAGATCCCCTGGCTGCCCTGCGCACAGACGGATAATTCTTCCGGAGCCGGGTGTCCAAAAGCGGTGCGCATTGCCTTTATTCCTGCACTCACGCCGCATCATGAAACTCCTGCCGCTTCTTTTCCTCGCAGTCGCCGTCCCTGGGACGGTGTTCCCCACCCTACAGGCAGCCCCCACCATGGAGGCGGACGTCATCGTGTACGGGGCCACACCCGGCGGGTTCTGCGCTGCCATCGGGGCCGCCCGGGAAGGTGCCAAGGTGATCCTCCTGGAACCCACGGCCCATGTCGGCGGCGTGAATACCGGAGGACTCAGCTTCAGTGACTCCAACCAGACCGTGCGCAGCACGCTGAAGGGTCTCTTTGAAGAATGGCACCTCCGGGTGGAGAAGGACTACAAAGACCGCGGCACCACCCTCAAGTATGATGTGATGGTGAAGGACCATTCCGTATGGACCTATGAGCCCAGCGTCGCCGCCCGGGTCACTCATCAGATGCTGAAGGAAGCCGGGGTGCAGGTGCTGACCAAACGACAGCTTCAGAAGGTGCACAAAAACGGGGCCGCCATCCGTGAGCTCACCACCTCCGACGGCACGTTCAAGGGCAAGACCTACATCGACGCCACCTATGAGGGCGACCTCATGGCAGCCGCAGGCGTGGCCTGGACCATCGGCCGCGAGGGGCGCAAGGCCTATGGCGAAAGCCTCGCCGGCAAACAGTACCCGAAGGCCAAGATGCCCATCTCCGGCCTCAATGACCAGGGCAAGCCCCTGCCGCTCGTCACCACCACCGATGCCGGCCCTGAAGATGAGGGGGACAAGAATGTGATGGTGTACAGCTTCCGCCTCTGCCTCACCGGGAACCCCGCCAACCGGGTGCCGTTTCCTGAACCGGTCAACTACGATCCCGCACGGTTCGAGGTCGTACGCCGCTACTTCCAGGCCACGATGAATGCACCCCTCCTCTGGGACCTGTATCCCCTGCCTGGTGAGAAGTTCGATGCCAACAACGGCATTGGCAAACAGTTCTCCATGGGCCTCGTGGGTGCCTGCAACGGCTGGAGCGAAGCCAGCCCCGCCGAGCGCGAGAAGATCTGGGAGGCTCACAAGCAATACACCCTGGAGCTGTACAAGTTCCTCACCACTGATCCTGCGGTGCCGGAGGCACATCGCCGCCAGCTTGCAGAGCTGGGTCTTTGCAAAGATGAGTTTGCCGACTATGGCCACTGGTCACCCCAGCTCTACGTTCGAGAAGGTCGCCGCATGAAGGGGATGTACTGCCTCACGCAGGCCGACATTCAGGAGAAGCCGGCCAAGGACGACGCCATCGCCGTCTCCTCGTTTCCCATCGATTCCCATGACTGCCAGCGTGTCGCCCTGCCGGATGGAGGAGTCATCAATGAAGGCACCATCTTTCCGGTGCGTCTGGAAGGCCGTCGTCATGGTCCCGCCTTCCACATCCCCTACCGCAGCATCCTGCCGCAGAAGGCGGAGTGCACGAACCTGCTCGTGCCCGTGGCCCTGTCCTGCACCCATGTGGCGATTTCCTCGATCCGCGTGGAGCCCACCTGGATGACGATCGGCCATAGCGCCGGGGTGGCGGCCGCCCTGGTCGCCCGGAGCCAGTCCCCGGCCCAAGATTTGCCGTATGCGCAGCTTCGCGAGCGCCTGCTGGCCCAGGGTCAGGCCCTTGATCTTCCCATCCTGCCCCCCCTGCCACCCGCTCCGATGGTCCCCGTGAGCATCGACCCGGCCACGCTGCCAGGCGTGGTGCTGGATGACTCCCAGGCGGAACTGACCGGCACCTGGGACCGCTCCAGCAGCTTCAAGCCCCACGTCGGGCGGGGGTATCTACACGACAATCGCCGTGGTGACGGCCAGTCCACCGCGGTCTTCCGGGTGAAACTGTCGAAGACAGGGCGCTACGATGTGCGCATGGCCTACTCCCCACATGCCACCCGCGCCACCAAGGTGCCGGTGATCATCAAATCTGGCGGGGCAGAAACGCGGCTGACCGTGGATGAAACGCAACCACTCGATCCAGGCGGTGCCTTTCGCAGCGTCGGTCAGGTGGACCTGACAGGCGACGGGACCCAGGAAACCACCATCACGATTTCCAACACGCAGACAGAGGGGTTTGTGATCCTCGATGCGATTCAGCTTTTGGAAGCATCAAAGAAGTAGCCTGCACCAGGGTCCGGACTCCTCGAACCTCTGGACACCGCCCGCATCACTCGTCACTCAGCAACCCGAGGATCCTGCGCAACTCCGGCCCAATGCGCCGGAGTTGCTCGCGATGGACAGACGCAAGCTTGCCCAGCAGCTCCTCCCCTCCCTCCGTGAGGCGGATGAGCACCTGCCGCCGGTCATCCTCAGAGGGCTCCCGGCTCACCATGCCTTCACCCGCGAGACGGTCCACCAGCCCCACTGCGCTATGGTGCTGCACCTGCAAACGCTCGGCCAACTCTCCCACGGTCGCCCACTCCCGCCCGGGATAGCCCTTGATCGCCAAGAGCGCCAGGTACTGCTGAGGAGTCGTTCCCTCAGACTTGGCCGCCTCTTCGCTAAAGCGCAGGAACTGCCTCAGGGAGAACCTGAAAGCCGCCAGCGTTTCATATTCGCGTTTGGTGAGTTTGGACGCCGCCATGGGGCAGCAGCATGCACCGCTGATCGCACTCTCGCCAGTGGTTGTTGACATATATCGCACTACGATATATGTAACACTCCTTATGCCGTCCGCCCGCCCTTTCTCCCCCGCAACCGTGCATCGCCTGCCGCAAACAGGGGCTCATCTTTCGGACTACCGCATTTCTCACCGGGTGCTGGTGCTCTGCGCCCTGGCAGTGCTGGCGGCCGGCTTGAGCACCGTGGCGGCGGCCATTCTCGTCTGGCTGATCAACACGATCACCAACCTCTGCTTTCATCTCACGTGGTCCTCAGCCGAGGCCTCGCCATTGGGACACGTGTGGGGTTACTGGGTCGTCGCCGTGCCGGTGGCAGGAGCCCTGATCATCGGGTTCATGGCTCGCTATGGCTCGGACAAGATCCGGGGCCACGGCATCCCGGAGGCTCTGGAAGCGATTCTGCATGGTCGGAGCCGCATCCATCCCAAAGTGGCGGTGCTCAAGCCAGTGTCTGCCGCCATCTCCATCGGCACCGGTGGGCCCTTTGGAGCAGAAGGTCCGATTATCATGACCGGAGGAGCTCTAGGCTCCATCCTAGCGCAACAGTTCCATCTGAGCGCTGCGGAGCGGAAGACGCTGCTGGTGTCAGGTGCTGCCGCCGGCATGACCGCCATCTTTGGCACTCCCGTGGCGGCCGTCCTGCTTGCCGTGGAGCTGCTCCTGTTTGAGTGGAAACCGCGCAGTCTCATCCCGGTGGCCGTCGCTGCGCTCGTGGCCGCGTGCCTGCGCCCAATCTTCCTGGGGGCCGGTCCGGTGTTTCCCGTGTTGCCCCACGTGGGACTCTCCGGAGAGGAGATGGGCTACGCCGGGGCTTTGGGAGTTTTGGTGGGGCTGGGTTCCGGCATCGTAACGACACTCGTGTATGCTGCGGAGGATGCCTTCAAAAAGGTGCCCCTTCACTGGATGTGGTGGCCTGCCATGGGGGCCGTGTTTGTGGGCATGGGTGGACTCATCGAACCTCGCGTGCTCGGTGTGGGCTACGAGACCATCCACCACACCCTGCGCGGAGAGCTGGCCGGGCACGTGCTCCTCAGTCTGGCGGTGCTCAAGGCCCTCGTCTGGGCGGTCGCCCTGGGTTCCGGCACCTCCGGCGGGGTCCTCGCCCCTCTGCTCATCCTGGGCAGCGCCATGGGCGCGTTTCTGGGGCACTGGATCCCTGCGGGGGATGTTCCCCTCTGGGCGCTGGTCGGCCTCGCGGCCATGATTGGCGGCACCATGCGCGCCCCCCTCACCGCGATGGTTTTCGCGGTGGAGCTTACCCATGACTTCAACGTCATGCCCGCCCTTCTGGCAGGCAGCATCGCTTCCTTCGCCGTCACCGCCCTGTGGCTGCGCCGCTCCATTCTCACAGAAAAGCTCGCCCGCCGCGGTCAGCACATCACTTGCGAGTACAGCATCGACCCCTTTGAACTGGCCCGCGTGCAGGATGTCATGGATACCCAGGTGCCGACCGTCCCCAGCACGATGAAACTCCAGGAGCTCGCCAGACGGATTGCGGCAGGCGATCCCATCTTGGCCGGGCATCAGGCCACCCTGGTGCTCGATCCAGAGCAGCGGCTCAAGGGCATCGTCACCCGCGGAGACATCATCCGGGCTCTGCCAGATGCGGCAGAGAACGAGACCCTCACGGTGGAGGAGGCGGGATCAAGCCCTCTCACTGTCACCTACCCAGACGAGCCTCTGGCCGACGCCTTGAATCGCATGCTGGCCCAGAACATCGGGCGCATGCCCGTGGTGGAACGCGAACGCCCGGATCACCTGATCGGCTATCTGGGGCGTAGCGCCATACTCTCTGCACGTCAGCGTCTTCATGACGAGGAGCACCTCCGGTCCATCCGTTGAACTCCGGCTATCTGCCTCAGGGAATCAATACCCAGACACCCACCTCACCCCCCCCAACCCACACCTCCAAACCCATGCTCGTCCTCAAAGTTATGATCCTGAAGACTGCCATCGCCGCCGCCGCCGGGTGGACCATGCTGGCACTCCTGTGAAGGCTCGCGACACTCCACGCTTCCGCTACCTGCTGGATCCCCTCTTTCTGGTGGGATGCACTGCCTATGCCTTGAACCGTTGGCTCATCAAACCCCAGGTGGGCGTGGAGTTCATCTATTATCAATTCAATGACCTGTGGGTGATCCCCTGCGCGCTGCCGCCGGTGCTGTGGCTGCACAGGGTGCTGGGACTGGGGGCCCCACAAGCCATGCCCACCAGCGGGGAAATCATCTTCCATCTCCTGCTCTGGTCCGTCTTCTGCGAATACATCGGCCCCCGGTTCATGCCCCACAGCGGGAGTGACTGGCGGGACGTGCTGGCCTATAGTGCTGGCGCGCTCGTCGCCGGTCTGTGGTGGCACCGTCACCGATGGCTCCCGCGGCGGCTCTGGACTCCCCAGCCATGAGTTTTGACATTCTCGCCCCGGTTTACCGCTGGATGGAACTCCTCCTGGCGGGCCGCAAGCTCCACCGTTGCCGCTGCGCCTTCCTGGAGGAGGTGCCTACCCCCCAGCATGTCCTGATGCTGGGCGAAGGTCATGGCCGGTTCCTGGTGGAGTGCCTGAAGAAGTTTCCTAATACTCATGTCACGTATCTGGATGCCAGCACCGGCATGATTGAGCAGGCGATGAAGGCGCTGCGACGCCATCGGTTGACGGCAGACCGGGTCACCTTCATTCACGCGGATGCCCTGGCGTGGCAACCACCGAGAAAGACCTACGATCTGATCGTCACCCATTTTTTTCTGGACTGCTTCCGCCCGGAGCAGCTTCAGCACCTCATTCCAACCATCGCCTCCTCTGCCCCCCCGGCCGGGCATTGGCTGGTGGCGGACTTTCAGGAGGCACCCGCCGGCTGGCAGAAGATTCGCAGCCAGCTCATTCTGGGATTGATGTACTGGTTCTTCCGCACAGTGACAAGGCTTCCCGCCCGTCGCCTGACCTGTCCCGATCCGCTGCTACGGCAGGCTGGCTTTCAGCTCCAGGGGGAGCAGGTATTCGAGTGGGGGCTTCTCCGCAGCACCTGCTGGAAGCAAGTACCATCCTCCAGGACGCCCTCACCCGCCGCCTGAGCCGCAAGCACGGCCACCGGCAAACCCGGGTTCACGAGAACCCGTCATCCTCCCCTCGTTGTCCCCTCAAGTCCCCATGTCATCATTCAGAGCATTCCTAGGTGTCGAGCTCAACCCTGTCAGCCCGCGGGAGAAAGCTGTCTCGGCGGCAGGTGGGTTTATTTCCATTATCCTCCTGCTCGTCATCACGGAGTCCACGCTCCATCTTTCAGGTGCCGCGGCGGTCATTGCCTCCATGGGGGCAAGCGCTGTGCTTCTCTTTGCCGTGCCGCATGGATCCCTTTCCCAACCGTGGCCCGTGATTGCCGGGCATGGATTCTCTGCCTTCTTCGGTGTGCTGTGCGCCCGGGCGATCCCCAATCACTATGCGGCAGCGGCAGCGGCGGTGGCATTGGCCATCCTGGCCATGCACGTCTTCAAGTGCATCCATCCTCCCGGCGGTGCCACCGCCCTGACGGCCGTACTGGGCGGTCCGGCCGTGCAGGCGCTGGGCTACAAGTTTGTCATCTTTCCCGTCCTGGCCAATGCCGTCACCATGGTCACGATTGCCATCCTGTTTAACGCGCTGTTCGCCTGGAGGCGCTACCCTGCTCTCTTCAACCGCCCCGCCGTGACCGTTCCGGCCCCCACGACCCTGTTGCGGGACGACACTGCCATCGCGACACCGGCTCCCAGCCACGAGCAGATCGTGCAGGCCCTCCGGACGCTCGACTCTTTTGTGGACATTACCGAGGAGGACCTCATCCGCCTGGTCCAGATCCTTCGTCAAGACATCACCCCCGAACGAGGCACGCCTGCGGCAACGCAAAGCTCAGGTCTCGACCTGGCATCCATGAGACATCTTCGCGGCTGAGGCCCTGCCAGACACTCTGCCCCGTCCGCATGAAATCATTTCATCGCGTCAATGAAGGAGTCTTTCTTGACTCCCTGCCGCCAGCTCCAGTTCCTCCACCTGCACACCAAATCACAAAGAAGGCGGGCCTTCCGGACCCGCCTCCAAATACTCAAACCTGACGGCGACGATACCGCCGGAGATTCAAGCTACTTCTGCGCGACAAAATCCACCACCAACACCTTGTCGATGAGGCCCTTGAGTTTGCTGCCAAACTCCTTGTGCGCCGGGTGGGGCAGATACACCTCCAAGCCAGCTTTGTCCTTGAACGTCACGAAGAAACAGTGGGTGAAGCCTTCGTCTTTCCCTTCCGGGCTTACGTTGGTGCCCCATTCAAAGTCGGTGATGGTGTTCACCTGCTTCGGCAGCTCGCGGAATGCCTCTTCCACCGCCTTGATTTGCTCTTTGGAAGCAGTGTCTTTGAACTTGAACAAGACAACGTGGCGGTAGGGGGCATCAGCAAAGGCAGACATGGCGGTAAGGGTGGTGAGCAGAAGCGCAAAGAAGAGTGCTTTCATTCCCCAATTCTCACCAGATGCCCTCCGGGGTCAAGCAGTGCTTCCATTCGCCCTTGCACCCGGTTGCAATCCTGCTTACATCGGCCCCAATGAGTCTCTGGCAGCGTTTTCAATCCAACTTCGTCCGCTATTCTGACCTGGGCATCACGCTCGACATCAGCCGGATGAATTTCGGCGATGACTTCTTCACCAAGATGGCCCCTCTGACGGAGAGGGCTGTGGCCGACATGAAGAAGCTCGAGGCGGGCGAAATCGTCAATCCCGACGAAGGTCGCATGGTGGGGCACTACTGGCTCCGCAATGCCAAACTCGCCCCCACTCCGGAGTTGCAAAAAGGCATCGAGGACGACATCGCCGAGAGCAAGGCCTTCGCCGCCAAGATACACGCTGGCGAGATCACCACAGAAAAAGGCGGAAAGTTCACAAAGCTGCTCGTGATCGGCATCGGCGGCTCCGCTCTGGGCCCGCAGTTCATGCGTGACGCCCTTGTGGATTCCTGGACCGCCCCGCTGCAGACCTGGTTCTTTGACAATACCGACCCGGAAGGCATTCAGCGCGTGTTCAGCGAGATCGGAGAAGGTCTTGCCGAAACGCTCACCGTGGTGATCTCCAAGTCCGGTGGCACGCCCGAAACCCGCAACGGCATGCTCGAAGCGCGGGCCGCCTATGAGCGCGCCGGGTTGAATTTCTCCAAGCATGCGGTCGCCGTCACCGGCACGGCGGCCAACAACATCAGCAGCAAGCTGGAAGCCTACGCCACGCAGAACAACTGGCTGAAGATCTTTCCCATGACGGACTGGGTAGGCGGTCGCACCTCCGTGATGCACACGGTGGGCCTGGTGCCCATGGCCTTGCAGGGTGTGGACATCGACTCCCTCCTGGCTGGCGCTGCTGCCATGGACGAGAAGACCCGCTCCCTCCCCGTGGCACAGAACGTCTCCATGCTGCTGGCTCTGATGTGGCACCACGCTGGCGGCGGCAAGGGCACGAAGGACATGGTCATCCTTCCCTACAAGGACCGTCTGGTCCTGCTGAGCAAGTACCTCCAGCAACTCGTCATGGAGTCGCTGGGCAAGGAACTGGATCTGGATGGCAACAAGGTCAACCAGGGCATTGCGGTGTACGGCAACAAGGGATCCACCGACCAGCACGCGTATGTGCAGCAGCTTCGCGATGGCGTGAACAACTTCTTCGCCACCTTCATCGAAGTGCGCAAGGGCTCCGACGCAGCTCAGGTCGAAGTAGAACCGGGCACCCGCTGCAGTGACTTCCTGCAGGGCTTCCTTCGTGGCACGCGCAAGGCCTTGTTTGAGAACGGACGCGAGTCCGTGACCATCAGCATTCCAGAGGTCACCCCCTTCACCGTGGGTGCCATCATCGCCCTCTATGACCGTGCGGTCTCCTTCTATGCCAGCCTGGTAAACATCAATGCCTACCACCAGCCAGGAGTGGAGGCGGGCAAAAAGGCGGCTGGGGTGTTCCTCACCCTGCTCTCCCAGGTGCGTGAACAGCTTGTCAAGGCAGGCAGCGGCACCGCCCCTGCTATCGCCGCCCCGCTCCAGGCCGATGTGGAGGACGTCTATCACTGCCTCACTCACCTCGCGGCCAATGACGCCCAAGTGTCCGTGACTCTGGGTGGCAGCCCAGAGGAAGACCAATTTTCATCTCGCTGAGCGAAAGTTCATGCTGGAACTTTCTTTCTGCTCGATTGAAAATTGGAAATGTTAAATGAGGCGGTGCTGGCAGTAGTCCCGGGTGGCGAGGTGGAGAATTTCCCCCTCGCCTATCAGCTTGCGTGCATTGTATTCACGGGGTTGTTCCTCTGGACCTTCAGCATCGCCCGCGATCCTCGGGGGTGGCGCCGCCTCTATCAGTCGCGGTTCAGCCGCGCAGAGGAAATTTCCGTGAATCGCAACAAGCGGCTGGACGAGGTCATCAAGCGCTATGCCCTGATCATTGCCATGTTCTTTCTGGTCACGGACGTGGCCGTCTTCGTTCTGGGCATCACCTATCAGCATCGCCACACGCCGCACGAGATGACCAAGGAGGAACTGTTCCGCGCTCAGGAGCTGGACAAGTACTGATCACGGACTTCGCTCCTGGAGATGGGATCCGAGCGCCTTCGCCAGAGCTGCCCCTACGTCCCGATACCCCTCCGTGGTGCTGCTGGCCGTATTCCAGGGAGTCTCCAGACACAGGGCCACAGTCTTCGCATTACCGTTGGCCTGCACCCAGTTGCCGCTGATCTGCCGCCACAAAGGATGGTATGAGGAAGCCGTGATCTTGGGCTCTGCCAGCATGGGCATCACTGGCTCGATCTCCGTCCTGGCGAGTTTCAGGAAATCCGCCTTGAAGGCCTTCGCCTCCGGTTGAAGCAACTCCAGGGCAGGAGCGTAGAAGAAGGCCTTCAGATCCCCCGGAGCCGGGTTATGTAAATCGAGGAACACATCCAGCCTTCCCTCGGCCGCCAGGCCCTTGAGAATCTTCTGGGCGGCGGCCACCTCATTCCAGTTGGGCTTCTCACTCCAGTCGCGGTTGTGATCCTGCGGGAGCGCATCCTTGCCCCCATTGCCCGTGGCGGCGTTGTCCACATCCATCACCGGCACCACATAGATCTCCGCATTCTGCCGGAGCCAGGCAGCGCCCACATCCGCACTCATGACCCACTCCACGAACCCCTGGCAAACCCAGCTGGATCCGGACTCCCACGCATGCTGGCGGGCGTGTACCCACACGCCGAAGCGCCGCTCCGGCACCCGGTCCCCTTCACTGATCCTCAGCATGGGCACCCGCCGCCCTTCCCGGGAGCGACAGAGTTCCATCTCCTCTGCCATCCGATGTTCTGAGCCGGTCTGTCGCACCCACTCCTCTGCCTTGGCCGGGGAGTAAGGCGGCCCCCACGCCACCAGTACCCGTCCGCTGGCAGAGGCACTGCCAGGCGGAAGTTGATACTCCATCTGCCCCTCTGCTCCCTTCTTGCCAGATTGTGTTTGCCGCCAAGTCTTGCCATCGGGCGACCAGGCCGCTCGCAAAGGCATGGCCCATGCTGCTGAGAGGGGCTTCGTCAAAGGCCCGCCCGCCCCTTTGGCCACCACAGCATCACTTCCCGACAACTTCAACGTCAGCGGCTGGTCCGGCTTCACGCCGGCAACCCGGAAGTACCACCAGCAGGGCCAGCCGCGTTCCGCCTGCCCGCCCGGCATAAACCTGACTTCCTGAGTACCGGCATCCAGGCCCAGCACTCTCACCGACGCTCCGTCAAAGTCCGTCTCAACCTCCAATGCATGGCTCGGAACCATGCCCATGCACAAGAGCAATGCTACCGCTAAACCACCCGCCAAAAGCGTCTTCATGCCCGCGAGCATAAGCTGTTCCTCCACCGCCTGACAAGAGCCGAACTTGAGATGGCGACTCATCGAGTGATGACAAAAATACCAGTACCGTCCCCTATCGCATGCAACACTCCTCTGCATTCCCCGTAGGTACAGGCTTCCCATCACCCGACCCATGAAGATGCCTTACACCGCCCCCTCTTTTTGTCTCTTGATCACCAGTCTGATCCTGCTTGCGGTCGCTCCCCTCATCCACGCGGAGGGTGGCAAATCCGTGCGTGATTTCGGAGCGGTGGGTGATGGCAAGGCCGACGACACGGCTGCCATTCAGAGGGCCGTGGACAGCGGGCTGGGCTCGATCGTGCTGCCCAAGGGCAATTACCTACTTACCAAGACCATCACGGTGGATCTGGACAAGACCGGATTCACCTCGCTCGTCAGCGATGGCACTGGCAGTCTGGTCATGACGGCGGGCGGGCCAGCACTCCACTTTGTCGGCACTCACTTGACGGGCTCCGCAGATCCCAAAAGCTTCCAGGAAAATGTCTGGCAAAACCAGCGCATGCCCATGGTGCGAGGGGTCGGCATCACGGGCACCCACGCTGAGGCCGATGGCATTCAGGCGACAGGTGTGATGCAACTCACCGTCAGCGAGACGAACATCCACCGCGTGCGCCATGGCATCCGGCTCACCACGCGCAACCGCAATGTCCTGATCGCCAACTGCCACATCTACCACAACACGGGGTGCGGAATCTTCTATGACCACGTGAACCTGCACCAATCCAATATCGTGGGCAGCCACATCAGCTACAACGCCCAGGGTGGCATCGTCTTCAAAGGTGGCGAGGTGCGCAACGTCCATATCGGCACCTGCGATATCGAGAGCAACATGACCGCGGACACCACTCCCACCGCCAACATCTTGATCGACTCCTCCGAAGGCAGCACAGACGAGGTGGCCATCACCGGCTGCACCATCCAGCACAACAGCAAGTCACCGGGCAGCGCCAACATCCGGGTGCTGGGCAAGGGCGTCACCAGTCTCAAAAACAGCACCTCCACCCAGGAGGGGCACATCACCATCACGGGCAATGTCTTCAGTGATGTGATGGTGAACATCCATCTGGACAACGCCCGCGGAGTAAACATCACGGGCAACACCTTTTGGGAAGGATTTGAGCACGATCTCCTGGTGGAAAACAGCCAGTGTGTAGTGGTGGGGCCCAACGACTTCGACCGGAACCCCCGCTACGTGGTGAATGGCAACTGGTCCAAAGACCTGAATGGCCTGACCTTCCGCAACTCAGCCGACTGCAAGCTGAACGGATTGCTGGTGAAGGGAGTCTGGCAAAAGCCAGCCGCCGTACGCCTGGAGAAGTGTGACCGCTTCACCGTCACAGACTGCAGCATCTTCGACTGCGACAATATTGGACTCTGGTTGAAGGACTGCACCCGCACGCTGGTCTCGGGCTGCGTCATTCGTGATGATCGGGAAGGAGAGGCCAGAAAAGGCACCCTCTCCCTCCGGGTGGAGGGCGGTCGTGAAAACCGGGTCCGCGACAACATCGTGGCCAACGGTCTCAAAGTTGACGAAGGGGCCGGCGTGGTGCGCAACAACGACTGAGAGCGAGTCTCGGTTCACGGTAACTACAGCAGGTCTCATCATCGCTGGAGGTGCGCCCCCCTCTCCCAGCAGGGAGCGGACCGCCCCCGGAGTGTCTTTCTAGCGCCCCGGGATCGACACCGCACCTCCCGCTTCTGCGTGACAAGAAAGCTGAGATTGGTCATCTGCGCCGCTGCACATCTATGCTTTAATCAGTGCCAGCTTCCCATTTCAGCCCATGCAGCCCACCGACCTTCCGCCTCTTCGCAGTTCACAGGACCTGGAACGCATCCTGGAGTTTGAGTTCGTACGAGCCACGGAAAACGCGGCCCTCCAAGCCATTCACTGGCTGGGGCGTGGGGAGAAGGAGAAGGCCGATGCCGCTGCCTGCGCCGCCATCGCGGGTGTCTTCGATATTCTGGACATCCGTGGCGAGGTCGTGATTGGCGAGGGCATCAAGGACAATGCTCCGGGGATTTTCGTGGGGGAACAACTCGGCACCTGGCGCAATGGCAGCCCACGTTTCAACATCGCCCTGGACCCGATCGATGGCACCACCAACATCGCCAAAGGCCTTCCCAACAGCATCTCGGTCATGGCCGCCGCCCAGGTGCCGGATGGAGCGCCCAATGTGATGAAGAGCCTCCCCAGCTTCTACTGCCACAAGATCGCCTACGGTCCGGCCGTAAAGAAGGCCCTGGCTGAACAGGGCACCCGCAGTTTCCTGGACATGCCTCTTAAAGAGGTGCTCAGCTTTGTGGCCGAGGTGCTGGGGAAGCGCATCAGCGATCTGGTCGTAGTGACGATGGACCGGCCCAGGCACGGTGAGATCTTCCGCGAGATCCGCGAGGCGGGTGCCGCGATGCGCATGATCTCTGATGGCGACATCACGGCGGCGGTCGCCCCGTCCCTCCCCGAATCAGGAGTGGATCTCTATATTGGCATGGGCGGCACCCCGGAAGGCGTGCTGGCCGCAGCGGCGCTGAAGTGCCTGGAAGGCGACATGCAGCTCCGGATGTGGTTTCACAATCAGGAGCACCATTCCGAGGTGGCCGCACTCGTGACTCGCGAGGAACTGACAAAAGTCTTCTTCGTGGATGACCTGGTCTTGGGCGAAAGCGCCCTATTCTGCGCCACAGGCATCAGCGACAGCTCGCTCCTGCCCGGTGTGAAGCTGATTGGCCATCGGGCCGAGACGCACTCCATTCTCATGCGAGCCCGCAGTGGAACGGTGCGCCACATTCATGCGACCCACCAACTGGACAAAAAAGTCATCCCCTTGCGAGAATCATTTATGAAACTCGCCTAAGATCTGGCATTCGAGTTCGCGAAAGTTTCTCGACATCACCGAATTGTCGACGTCCTCCCCCAAGGGGAGGCTGCGGTGAGCTGTGGCTATAAGCTCTAAGGTGGATCTATTGTCTCAATAAACCCAACATGTCGATTCCTAGTGCTGGACTTTTGGCGATCTTCCCGCCATGATCCTGGGTCCTGTTAGCATCTCTTGACCCAGCTGAGCTCCCACAGCTGCTTCGCAAGCTCTCCGCGCACCTTCCACTCTCACTTCTCTCCTTCTCGTGAAATAATTTGCAAATCTAGCATAATTCACCGGATAGAGTCACGTCTGCCGCAGTTCCACCGATTCCGCCATGGCCACCCTCGTATTTGTCCTTGAAGATGAACGTGAAATTAATGTCCCGTTGGAGGGCCTAATCACGTTGGGCAGCTCGGAAGACAACGACGTAGTCGTTGACGATGCCACCATTTCCGCGAAACACGCGGTGCTGGAGCCCTCACATCAGGGCAGTTATGTGCTCCGCGACTTGAGATCTGACGCTGGCACCTACGTCAACGGCCAGAGGATACAATCCCAGATGCTGCACCACGGGGATGATCTCGCCTTTGGCCTGTTGCGCGGTCGTTTTTTCATGCCTCAGGGCAGCCCTTCATCTGCTCAGAAGTCCCACATCACGCTTCCACCGGGGAAGGAAACCGCCGGGGGGGTTCCAGTTGGCTCTGCTCTCAAACCCACGCCAAAAGTCGCCGCACAGGAGCCCTTCCACCTGGAAATTCATTCCAAGCAGGAACACGTGATCCAGCGCCTGAAGTCGCTCGAAGCTCAAGAGCAGCAGAAGATGGGGCAACTGGAACAACTTGATCGCCAATGCGGTGAAGCTGCGGCCAAGCTCAATACCCTGCAGGTGCAAATGCGCGAACTGCAGGACCAGGCCACACGGGAACTGCATGACGGTCATGCCGCCACAGCGCAAAAGCTGGAGGCCGCCCTCAATGAGCAGCGGGCCCAGCAGCAACGGCTTCAGTTGGAGATCAATGGTCTGGAGCAACAACGCGAGGCCAAAGATGCTGGCATCGCCGACGCGGAGAAGCGTCTCCAGCAGCTGAAAGACGCCATCCAAACCCAGGAACAACAACAGCAGGCACTGTCTGAGACACAGATCGCCATCCGCGAAGGACAGTCCCGGCTCGAGGGGCTGCTGGCAGAGATCACCACAGCGGAAGGGCGCAAGAATGAAGCCCAACAAGTGCTCGCGGACCTGGAGGCCCGCCAGGCCACAGTCGCTGAGCTTGAACAAAAAGCCCGCCAGGCGTCTGAGAGCCTGAGCACCACGCAGAACGAAATCCAGCAGGCGGAAAGCCGCCTTGCGGAACTGACCCTCGCCCTCAGCACCCAGTCCGAGCAGGAAAGCGCCCTCAAAAAATCCCGGGAGGAACTGACGGAAGCGCAAGCCGAGCTTGAGATTGTGAGGGCTGAACTTGCTGGGTGGGAAACTCAACGCCAGGCATTGCAGGAAAGCGTGAGCCAGGTGGAAAGTCACCACCAGACGCTCCAGCAGCAGATCAATGAGAAGGAAAGCGCTTTTAGCCGCGCCCAAACGGAATTGGAAACCGTCGAGCAGCGTCTGCAAGAGCTGCAAAACACGACTTTGAGCGTAGAAGCCGAGCAGCAGAAGCTGATCGAGATCACCCAGGCACTCCAGGCTGCCCAGAGCAGCCTCGAAAGCGTCCGCTCCGAGACTGCCGAGGGCGAAGCCCTGCGTCAGACCCTGCATGCGACCATCAGCGAGGCCGAGGCCAAGCAATCCACCCTCGTGCAGGATATTCAGGAGAACGAGCAGCGCCTGACCCGCACGCAGAGCGATCTGCAGAATGTGGAACTGCGGTTGCAGGAATTACAGAGCACCAGCCAGTCGCTCGAATCCAAGCAGCAAGAGCTGCAGGAAGTGACCGAGGCCCTTCAAAAAGCCCAGAGCGATCTGGAAACGGCCCACAGCGAAGTGACCGGCTGGCAGGCCAAGCTGACGACCCTGGAGCAAGCCGTAGGAGGGTTCGAGCTCAAACACTCCGAGCTTCTTACGAGTGTGAAGGAGCGCGAGATGCAGATCACCGGTCTGCACGCCTTCTTCCAGGACGGCGAAGCCCGCAAAATCCAACTTGCGGCAGATGTGGCGGACCTGGAGGAGAAACAAAGGCTCCTCGCCCAGACCAACCAGAGCCTCTTGGAAAGCCAGGGGCGTCTCGAGGCTGTCCGCAAGGACATCACCGGCTGGGAGAATCAACGCGCCGCCCTCCAGTCCAATATTGAGGAACTGGAGCAGAAACAGTCTGCCACCCAGGCCCAGATTTCGCGGAGCGACCAGCAGTTGTCCGACACCCGGGCGGCCATCCTCGCCGCGCAGGAGCAGCTTGGAGAACTACAGACTGCCGTGGCGGATTTCGATGAGCGGCAGCACCTGCTGCTCACCACGAACGATTCCATCAATCACGCTCAGGATCAGCTCTCCACGCTGACCATGGCCATCACGTCATTCGAGGCCCAGCGCCAGTCCCTCCAGCAGACGCTGGTGGGCTTTGAGCAGCAGAATCACACCGCACAAACCGAAATCCAGCAGGCCCGGGCGGAGTTGGAGCGGCTGATGGACCAAAAGCAGCAACTGGCCCGGGTCGTTGCCGAGAACAAGGAAGCGGAATCGACACGCGAAGAGTTGCGAGGTGATGTGACCAAGCTGCAAACGCGGCGCGAACTCCTGGAGCAGGAGATGGAAGCCCTGGAGAACAGCCGGATCGAAGCGGAACTGCAGATCACCCGTCTCCAGGCTGATATCACCCGGGCCAGTGAAGAGCTTCACCAGACAGAGGCCCTGAAGCTGGATGCCGAGAAGAGCGTGGCCCGCAACCGGGATGAAGATGAGCGCCTCCAACAGGCACTGATCACCCTGCGCTCTGAACACGATCTGGCGATCAACTCCCTGTCGGCCCGTCGGGAGGACCACAGTGCGATGGAAGCGCGGGTGGCCGACCTCACCGCCGAGGTCCAGGAACTCACTGCCACCATCACCAACCAGACGGTGGAGCAACAACGTCTGGATCAGACCATTGCCAATCTGGACCGCCAGCGTGTGGAAAGTGAAGCCGTACTGAAGGAGCAGGAAGAGGCCCTCCACCGCTCCACCACCGCTCACAAACTCGTCGAGGCCAAGGTCAAAGAAGCTGAGGCCAACGTGCAACACCTGCGTGAGCAGGAGGCGGCGCTGGCTGGCACCTCTGACTCCCTGACGAATGCCCAGAACCATCTGGCCGACCTGGATTCTCAAATCGGCACCCTGGAGACGAAGCGTCAGGAGATGGAGCACACCATCGTGGGATTGGAGAAACAACAACGTGAGCTCCAGACCAGCATCACCCTGCGCGAGCAAGAGGTGGCCTCTGCGATCCAGTCTCTTAACGATACCCGCACGCACAACGAGAAGCTCCGCCAGGAGGGCAAGTCTCTCGATCATAACAACGTCAATCTGGAAGCTGAGATCAAGGCACGCCAGGCCAGCCTTGCCGATCTGGACAAGCGAAACCAGGAGTGTGTGAACATGGTGCGCCAGCGCGAGAACAACCTCGCCATGGTGAGCAAGTCCCTGGAGCAGTCAGAATCCCTCCAGCAGAATCTCAAGCTGGCCCTGCAGGCACTTGCCGCCCAGCAGACCGACGCCCAGGTGGAGGTGCAACGGCTCAATGCCACCCGTGACTCCCGCGTCAGTGAAATCGAATCCCTCAATGTGCAGCGCCAGCAGCTGGATGCCCAGGTGCAGAGCCTCACCCATGAGGCCGCCACGGCCAAGGCCCGCGCCGCAGAGCTACAGGTGCTCGTACAGGCTCGCGAGGACCAGATCAAGACTTCAGAGACGAAGTACACGAATGCCGAACTCCGCCGCAAGGATCTGGAGCAGCGGATCGTGACCCTCTCCGGGACTGAGGAAAGACTCTCCCTGGCCCGCCAGCAGCTCAAACAAGCCGAGGAAGCCTACGCTGCGCTCCAAGCGTTGAACTCCAAGTTCGAGGAACGCAAGGCTGAGTACAACACCCTTGAGAAGCGGATGGAAATGCTTCGCCAGGACGAGAAGGGCACCGATGCCGCCCTTACCGCCCAGCAGAAGGCCCTCCAGACGCTCATGCAGCAGTCAGAGGCCGCCAAGCAGCGCCAGCGCGCCGAAGGACAGGCGCTGGACAAACAGCTCCAGGCCTCACGCGACGCCCTGGCCTCCGCCAACAAGCAGCTCCATGAAATCACGGCCAAGCATGAGGAGATGGTGCAGCACACCCGCCGCCTGGAAGGGGCCGAGGTGAAGCACGCTGAGATGCTTGCCCGGATCAAACAATCTGAACAGCAATCCAGTGAGATGGTCGCCCGCCTGCGCAAACTTGAGCAGGAGACGGTGGATGCCCAGGCCCGCTTGAAACAGACCCAGGCCATCGAGCAAACTTCTCAGGAGAGGCTCGACTCCCTGCGCAAACAGGAGGGGCCGCTCAAACAGGCCCTTCAAGACCTCCAATCAGCCCAACAGGCGGAACGCCAGCGGTTCGAGGAGATGCGAGTCATCAACCAGGATGCCGAGCGCCATGCCGCCCAGCACCGCGCCCAGCTCGAGAACGTCCAGGAGGAAATGCGCCAGGAGATTGCCGAACTCGAGAACCGGCTCTCCACTCTGCACAGCTACAAGGAAGATCTGGACCACCGGTATGCCCGCCTCGCGGCCCTGCCGGAGAACTCCCCAGAAGCTCGCGAGCTCTGGAAGGACATCCAACGCGCCAAGGAGGAGATCGCCTCCAAGATGCCCGCCAAAGGCGGCATCTTGGCCCGCCCCCAGACGCGCAGCGTGGTAGTGCCCCGCGGCGGCCGCGGAGAGTAGAGACCGCACAGAGATCCTGCCCCCCTTCCCTTTAACGACCACGGCCGCCACATGCAGCCGTGGTCGTTTTGTGACGGGTTCCAACCTTTGTGAAGCTTCTCTCACGGAGTTTGGCGCGACATCTTCGTCCCGGCTGCAAACTCAGGGCGTTTTCCACGTAGAGTGAGCATGCGCCCCAGGTTCCTCCCCTTGCCCACCGCCCTCTCTCTTTCACTCGCCATCTCACTGTCGCTGGCAGGGGGGCTGTCTGCGGCGGATGCCGCATTCACGATTCAAAAGACCGGGTCCGGCGGCCTGGTCATCCAACACGAAGGCAAGCCCTTTGCCGAGTATGTGGTGGATCAGGGAAACAAACCCTACCTCGCCCCGGTCTTCGGCCCTACCGGAAAACAGATGACCCGTTCCTATCCGATGAAAACAGTGGACGGCGAACAGCATGACCACCCCCACCATCGCGGCATCTGCTTCGGCCTCGAGGACACGGCGGGGTTCGACACCTGGGCCGAAAAAGCCACCTTTGAAGAACAGCTCAAAAACCCCAAGCAGGCAGAAAAAGCCAAGGCCCGCCTCGCGGCGCTGGGCGCGATCAAACACCGCGAGTACAAGGAAATCAAAGGCGGCGACAAATCCGCCGTGGTGACCGCGGTAAGCGACATCCTGGATGTGAACGGCAGGAAACTCATGGAAGAGCAACACACCATCACCTTCAGCGCCACGGCCGATACGCGGGTGATCGACTTTGACATTGATTTCATCGCCTCCGAAGGACCGGTGAAACTGGGAGACAAGAAGGACTCAGGCTTCAGCATCCGCGTGCCCACCAGCATGGCGGTGAAGAACGGCCTGGGCACCCCGGGCGGCACCATCATCAATAGTGAAGGCGTCAAAGACACCGACGCGTGGGCGAAGCGTGCGAAATGGTGCGACTACTCCGGACCTGTCGAAGGGGAAACGCTGGGCGTGGCAATGCTCAACCACCCCTCCAGCTTCCGTTATCCCACCCCCTGGCACGTGCGCGACTACGGTCTGTTTACCGCGAACCCATTTGGCATCCAGAGCCTCGACAAAACCCAGGCAGACGGCACGGTAGAACTGAAAAAGGACGAGCACCTCAAGCTCCGTCACCGCCTGATCTTCCACAAAGGTGATGCCAAATCCGCCAGCATTGAGTCCGCATGGGAGGCCTACTCCAAAGAGGATCGCAAGTAGTCCGATTTCGCTCTCCGGCCCGTCAGCCGCCCCCCAGCACCATGCTCCGATCATCCGCACTCACCCGATGGTCTCTCCCCCTCCTGCTGGTTGGTGCCACAGCATGGTGCGGCCAAGCACTGGCAGAGGGGCGGGAACAGGTGCAGGAACCCCCTGCCACCTCCTGGAAGTTTGAGGAAATACACCGATCCCCCGCTGCCGAGGCCAGGCAGGGGGTCGCGGTGGATGCGGCCCATTGTTACGTCATCGACAACCGGGAGATCGGGAAGTACCGACTGGACAATGGCGAGCGCGTCGCCCTCTGGGAGGGCCCCAAAGGCGGACCGCTCACCCATCTGAATGCGGGCATCGTGCGGGAGGGGAAACTCTATTGCGCGCATTCGAACTACCCCTCTGAGCCCACGGTCAGCTCTGTGGAGATCTGGGACTCCGCCACCCTCAAACATGTGGGCAGCCATAGCTTTGGCCACTTTGTCGGCTCACTGACTTGGGTGGATTTCAAGGACGGCTTCTGGTACGCCTGCTTTGCCCAGTACGCCAAGGCCGGGGCTGAACCTGGCAAAGACCCGTCCTTCACCGAGGTAATCAAGTTTGACGACCAGTGGCGGCGGCTGGAAGGCTGGGTGTTCCCGGCTGCGCTTGTGGCGAAGTTCCGCGGAAACAGCAGTTCCGGCGGCGGTTTCGGCCCCGAGGGACAGCTCTTCATCACCGGGCACGACGCCCGGGAGTTGTACCAGATCGCATTTCCCGAGGCGGGATCCGAACTCATCTGGACAGGAACCCTTCCCACCACCTTCCCCGGTCAGGCCTTTGCCTGGCAGCATCCCGGTCAAGGGCTTCTCTTCGCGATCGATCGCGGAAAGCGGCAGGTGGTGGCGGGCCGGGTGGTGAAGCAGCCGTGAGCGGAGCGGGCGCGGTAGTTTCCCCAACCCCACGCCTTAAGCGCCGTCGTTCCATTCAAAGACCACTCCGGCCTCCAGTGCCTGCAACACCAGGAGACCCGGGCCGACAAAGTCGAAAGACCTCCCGGGTTCGAGGACATGGTCAACCCGGTCCCCTTCCATGGTGACCCAGGCGCGCCCCTTCCAGCCGACAAGTATCAGCGTCTGCCCGGCCAGGAGCCCCCACGTACGCAGCTCCCCTTGCGAGAGGCCCGTGCAAGAAGGCATCGGAGCAACCGGAGGCCGGGCAGGCATCCGGGGTGGGGACTCCGGTTTCACCTTCCTGGCCAGTATGTCTGTCCTGGTCAAGATTATGGCGAGTGCGATTAAGAACGCCTCCGGTTGGATTGTTGATGACGAGGCCGACTGGCAGTCTGTCGCCGGGCATTGGCCCCAGAGGGAGCCTCAGCAATTGGTGGCAAGGGGGCCTTGCGCGGCTTCCCCCAAACTTTGAGCACCGTATCCCGCACTGCCATCACGGCCGGATCGTCGGCTTTGGAAGAAGGGTACCCGATGCAGAGCGGCACCGCCGCCCGGAAATGAGGCAGGGCCACAATGCGGTCTTTGAAACCCGGGGCCTCCACCTGACTACGGGACGTGAGCGTGAGCCCCAGTCCGTCCGCCACGAGATTGAGCACCGTCAGCTCTTCATTGACCCGAAACCGGGGCGTGACACTCAGCCCCTGCTCACGGCAAATGCTCTGGATCGCCAGGAAGTAAGAGCACATCCGTGATACGAAGATCCACGGCTTGGCCTCCAGCTTTTTCCAGTCAGGTTGCGCCAGCTCCTCCGCCCAGGCCACGGGAGCCGCCAGGCAGAGTTCAATGGTATCCAACTGGTGCCAGATGATCTTGGGATGGTTGCACTCGCCTTCAAAGAACCCAATGGAGATGCTGCCTTCATCCAAGCCCTGCAGGATCACGCCACTGCTGCCGCACAGAAGCTCGTAGCGCAGCTCGGAGTGATTCGCGGTGAGATCTCCCAAAATCTCCATGAGGCGCAAGATTTCAGGTCGATTGTTGAGTCCCAACACCAGCTCGCCGGAGATCGTGTCCCGGAGGGCATCTGCCTGGCATTTGAAGTCCTTGGCCGCCTCTACAATGCGCTCCGCCTGCTCACGCAGGGACCGTCCAGCCGACGTCAGCACCATCCCCTTGGAAGTACGCTCGAAGAGCTTCATACCCACCTCATCCTCCAGTGCCCGCAACTGTGCACTCACCGCCGGCTGACTGGTCATGAGCTTTTCTGCCGCCCGGGTGAGATGACCTTCATCAGCAACGGTGAGAAAGGTGCGGAGATGGTAAAATTCCATGGTGAGAAAGGGTTGTGTTTTTTTGGGGCACTTCACTGATGAGCGATCAGCTGAGTCAGTTGTCCCACAACGCATACTGCCGTTTTTTAACAGTCTGCTCCAATCGCATTTTCGGATGGTGCGCATCGAAAATTCAGATGAATGTCTCTGAAGCTCAACCCTGGGGCCGACAGAAGATTCTCGCGCCGCTTTCAGGGCGCAACTTTACAACGCCCTATTCCCAGGCCCATCGGGCCGCCATTCTCGGCTCAGCCCCCCATCCATCTAACCTCACTCAACCATGATGGCGCACTACCGACACGCCATCATGTTGATCCATCCGTGGATTCCCACCTCTCTCCCTCACCGCCCACCACGTCGCGCCTGACCTTCGCGCTGCCCCTGGGCATCGCGCTGCCCCTGACCTTGCCCACGGCCACGACCTTGGCCGCCCGCGCTGCCGCCACCACCACCGCTTCTCTGCCCCCCACCACCTTGACGGGGGCCACGACCTTCGCCACCGCGACCACGCTGGCCACCACCATCGCTACGGCGATCCATGTCGGGTGATGCAGCGGAAGGTGCTTCGTTGTAGTCAAACCCCTCTGCGCGCTTCCGCACAATGCCACGGCCAATGAAACGCTCAAGACTCTTCAGGGGTCCATGATCCTCTGGCGAGATGAAGCTGATCGCGTCACCCACGGCATGCGCGCGACCCGTGCGGCCGATGCGGTGGACGTAGTCTTCCGCATGCATGGGGAAGTCATAATTCACCACATGGGAAATACCGTCCACATCAATGCCTCGGGCAGCGATGTCCGTGGCCACCAACACTCGGGCCGCACCTGATTTGAAATCCGCCAGCGCACGCAGACGTTGGTTTTGCGTACGATTGGAATGCAGGGTGACTGTCTTGATACCGTACCGGTCAAGGTGGCGGGCGATGCGGTCCGCCCCATGCTTCATGCGGCTGAAGACAAGCACCATGTTAAATGCTGGATCCTTGAGCAAGTGCACCAACAACGCCGGCTTGAGGTGCTTTGGCACCTCGTACACAAACTGGGTCACGCTCTCTGCCGGGTTGGATCGTTTGCCGATCTGCACGGTCTTCGGATGATTCAGGAACTCATGCGTGAGCGCCTCGATCTCTTTGGACAAGGTGGCGGAAAACAGCAGCGTCTGCCGCTTCTTCGGAAGGGCCTTCACGATGCGTTTAATGGAAGGCAGGAAGCCCATGTCGAGCATCCGGTCCGCCTCATCCAGCACGAGGAATTCGAGGGAGTTGAAATTGCCGTGGCGCTGGCCCATGAGATCAATCAGGCGGCCTGGCGTGGCGATGACGAGATCCGTCCCGGCACGGAGCGCCTCGATCTGCGGCCTCTCCCCCACCCCACCAAAAATCATCGCCACTTTCAAAGGCAGATGTTTGGCGTAGGCACGCACGTTATCGTGAATCTGGGCCACCAGTTCGCGCGTGGGAGCCAGAATGAGGGCCTTGATACCCCTGAGAGGACCCTGACCATGAAGCTGTGCCAGAAGGTGCAGCATGGGCAACGTGAACGCTGCCGTCTTGCCCGTACCGGTCTGGGCGATGCCAATCATGTCGTGACCCGCCACCACCTGCGGGATGGCGGCAGCTTGAATCGGGGTTGGCTCAGAGTAACCGGCCTCCTGAATGGCTTTGAGGATATTTTCGTGAAGGCCGAGGGCGCGAAAAGGCATAAGAGGGGCACTATCGGCGAGAATAGGAAGAGTGCACGGTGAAACCTCAAATTTCAAAAAAGCAAATCTCCGCCCCCAACCGAAAACTTGAAGATTGGATTGTGAATTTTTAAGATTCCGCCCCTCACAGTCGTTTTTCCAAGATGCTACCTCCCAATCCTCACGCTCTCTCCCGCCGCAGTATGATGGCCCGCACGGGTCTCGTTGGTGCCGCCGGTCTCCTTTCCAATTTCAACATCCTCCGTGCGCAGGCTACGGACGACAAACTGATCCGTGTCGGCCTGGTGGGCGCTGGTGGGCGCGGCTCCGGCGCTGCGGACCAGACCCTCAGCGTGGGCGGATCTAACGTAAAGCTCACCGCCATTGGCGACGCCTTTGACGACCGTCTCCAGCGCTCCCTGAGCGGGCTGATGAACAAGCACAATGACAAAGTGGACGTGCCGGTGGAGCGCCAGTTCTCCGGTCTGGATGCCTATCAAAAGGTCCTGGAACATTGTGACCTCGTCATTCTGGCCACCCCTCCTGGGTTCCGCCCTTTCCACTTCGAAGCAGCCGTGAAAGCGGGTAAACACGTCTTCATGGAAAAGCCAGTTTGCGTGGATGCGTACGGTGCCAAAAAAGTGCTGGAGATGGCCAAGCAGGCCGATGAAAAGAATCTCAAGGTGGTGGTCGGTCTTCAACGTCACTACCAGACGGTGTATCACGAGACCCTGAAGCAGCTGCGTGACGGTGCCATCGGAGATGTGATCTCCGCCAATGTGTACTGGAACGGTGGCGCCATCTGGTACCGCGACCGCATGAAGGACATGACGGAGATGCAGTTCCAGGTGCACAACTGGTACCACTTCAACTGGCTGTGCGGCGACCACATCTGCGAACAGCATGTGCACAATCTGGACGTGGCAAACTGGTTCCTGGATGCCCTCCCCATCAGCGCCTCCGGCATGGGGGGACGCGCCGTGCGCAAGCCTGACCACCAGTCCGAAATCTACGACCACCACGCCGTGGAGTTCCGCTACCCCAATGGGATCGTGGTGAACAGCCAGTGCCGCCAGATCACCGGCTGCGCCAACAGTGTGACCGAGGAGTTTCATGGAACCAAGGGCATTCTGCGCCCGGGCTCCATCGTTGACTACAAAGGCAACACCATCTGGCGCTACCGGGGCAAAAACGATGCCAACCCCTACCAGGTTGAGCACGATGAGCTGCATGCGGCGATTCGCGGCAACAAACCGCTTAACAACGCCTACTACGGCGCAACGAGCAGCTTCACCGCCGTACTCGGTCGCTACGCCACCTACACCGGCAAGGAACAGAAATGGGAGGAAGCACTGGCGACCAACCACCGCACCATGCCAGAGAATCCGACCTGGGACAGCCAGCCCCCCACCCTGCCCGGCCCGAACGGCAACTACCTCGCCCCACAGCCGGGCACCTACAAGATCGTTTGAGAGTTCTGACGAGCTCTGGACGTTTGAATACACGTCGTAGTTGTTAAGTTCAGTGGAGGCGGGCGGCGCAAGCTGCCCGCCTTCTTTGTGACGGGTTGAGTCGTCACCAGCCCCAGAATTTCCCGCCAGGCTCTTGCGAACTGCGAAAATATGGCGAAAACCTCGGGATGGCTCATCGATTCCCTTTCTTGTCACTCCTTGCCATCACTCTGGTTCTCCTGACATGCGCGGGTATGCCAGCGACGTCACTTGGACAGACCGTGGCGGATTTCTTCCCCCTCCTGCCGGACGAGGCCCTCAAGCCCTGGAGCGAGATTCACGGCGAACTCACCCCGGCGCGGAGAAAAGCCCTGCTCAGCGGCGATGCCACAGCGGTGACCAAAGCCAAGGAGGAAACACATGTCCGTGAGATCCTTGTGGATACGAAGAACGGCTACCTCTACTTCACCTCGACGGGAGACGGAGAGGGCATGAATGTACACATGACTTACTGGCGCGAGAAAAAGCAGAAGGACGGAGCCTGCCTCATTGCTGTCGTCATCGATGGCTGGTCCGTGGCCAGTCATGCGACCGACCTGATCAAGTTCTATCGTTGGGCTCCGGAAGCTCCCAGGAAGCTGGAGGACGTAAGCACCCAGCACATCCCTGCTCTGCATGCGGAAAACTTCTTCAAGACCACGAAGGAAATCGGTGAAGAAGCCGAGGCCGCTGGACTGAAGTGGTGGTGGATCCTCCCGCAGAAAGGCACCTCCATCCGCATTCAAGGCGCGGAGGTCGGTGAAGATCAACTGGCCGAAAAGCTCGGCCCACCGCGATACGTGTACGTCCTCGACTGGAACGGCACTGACTTCTCGATGAAACGGGAAGCTTTAACGGACTAACACGGCAACGCTATCGAGGAGCCAACAACTCCATCAACGCAGGCACGTCTTCATCATTCACCATCTGGGGTGGCGTGCCCACCTTGATGACAAAGCGCTGCGGTTTCTCAAACATTTGCCCGTTGGCCTCCTTGAACGCATAAGGTGCCACCAGCAGCGGGGTGTCGTGAGAAGCTTCAGGGGGCACATGGTAGATCCACTCTGCCCAATCCACTTTGGCCTCTGGTTTCAAATAATCTTGCTGACGTCCCAGCACTTCCACCTTGGGGTATAGCAGGGCTTTGGTGTCCCGCAGGAGGCCAGGTCCGCATAACTCTGCGAGTGCCTTGGGCCACTTCTGATTTTCAGCATGAAAGGTCTCCAATGCAGATGCCACCTCGGCCCCGCCAGACTTGAGCGCCTCATAAGCACTCTGGTCGCCCGGCCCTCGTGATTCGCATCCCGCCAGCGGAAAGAGGAGTGCGGCAAACATCAGAGTTCTCAGGAACGCGGGCAGGATCGAAAGCATTTTCGCCCATAGCTGCATTCCTGCGTCAACTCAAGACGGTCTCCGTTTTGCCAGACGCAAACCGAGTCATCGTCGCCAAAAGCTGAAAATTCCGCTTTTGTTTTGACAACCGACATGAAAAAGGCTGAAAATTCCGCCCATGGCAGAATTACCAGCCTTAAGCAAACGAGAGCGGGAGATCATGGACATCGTGTTCGCCCGCGGCAGTGTCACCGTATCTGACCTGCTCTCCGAAATGAGCGATCCGCCCACCCGGTCGGCCTTGCGGTCGCTGTTGACCATTTTGGAGGACAAAGGCCATCTGCAGCACGGCAAACAAGGACGCGAATTCACCTATCGGCCCACGATCGCCCGCCAGGAAGCGGGGCGGTCCGCTCTCAGCAGAGCCATCCACACTTTCTTCTCGGGCTCCTTGGGCAAGGCTCTGGCCGCTCACCTCTCAGATCCTGGCGCGAGCTACAGCGAGGAAGAGCTTCGCTCAATCTCAGAATTCATCGAGTCGAAGCGGAAAGAGCACACTCGTACGGCCTCTTCCCTCAGCACACAGACTCCTCCTTCACCCAAGTCAAAATCATGAATCTGATGCTCCTGAACCATTCCGACTTGGCCGCCCTGAGCCCGCTGCTTGTGACCTTCACCGTGCAGGTCACTCTGCTCTTTCTCGCGAGCGGATTGGCGCTTGGGACATTCGGTCAACGATGGTCAGCCTCAAACCGGCATGCGCTGCTGTTGGCTACCGCCTTGCTGGTGCCCCTTCTGATCCCTACATCGATGGCACTTCAGAATCAGGGCGTGAGTTGGACGATTCTGACGACTGAAGCAGAAGGTGCCACGAAATTGCCCGGCGCATCAGGTTCATGGAAACTGGCCTCGGCCCCCTCTCCGGAGGAACCCCAAGCCGAGCCTGGCTCTTTTACCCCGACAAGCCCCCCCTCGGGTGGAGCAGGAGACAGTGGACCCGCCCAAGAATGGGACACCACGCACTACTTAGTGGCGATCTGGGCGACCGGCCTGTTGGCAGGTGCTGCCTGGCTCATGCTAGGATTGTTGCAACTCGCGGGAGTGGCCCGTATGAGTCATCAGGCGAGCAGCCATCTGCAGGCTGCCCTGGATCGGCAACTCGCTCACTGGGCATGGGCACCTGGCTTCCAGGTAAAACTGCTGCGCGGCCGCCCCGGCGAGATCCCGATGACTTGGGGTGTCTTCCAGCACGTCATCACCCTGCCTCCGGAAGCGGACGGATGGCCCGCCTACGCTCTTCGCACTGTGCTTCGCCATGAACTCGGCCATGTGGCCAGGCGCGATTTCCTATGGCTCACTTGCGCACGGGTTTGCCTTCTGGCCTGCTGGTTCCATCCCCTGGCATGGTGGTTGTTGAAAGAACTCGCCCGAAGCGCTGAGCATGCCAGCGATGATCTGGCCACGGCATCGATTTCGGGGAGGGCTGCCTATGCCCGGAATCTTGTGCAAGTGGTGTCTCGCTGCCATACGCCCGGCCGATTTGGGTTGACCTCCCCTTTCCGCCTGGCACTCGCCATGGCGCGCTCGTCCGCACTGCGACGTCGGGTGGAAGCCCTGATGGAGCACCAGCGTGATCGCGCACCGTACCGCCGGGCACTTTTGAAATGGCAGGCCCCTGCATGCGCCCTCCTGGTTTTGGCACTGGGCAGCTTCACCGCGTGCAAGCAAGAGAATCGCGTGGAGACGGTGGAACCACCCGTTCCAGCCGCAGGCCTCGCCGGCAGCACAGACGATGGCGTGGATGCAAGTCCTGCCAGGAAGCCCGACGAGACCCGCATTTATCGTCTGTCGGAAGAGTTGCGGAGGTTGTTGCTCATTGGTGCTTCGAGAGACAATACCGCGGGCGTCGATCCCTTCGCGAGCCCACCCTCCCCTGTCCCTACCACGACGGTTCATGCGAAAACTTTGGAGAGGTATGCCACCGCAGCTCGTCTCCACTTGATCAACCACGGACACGTTTCCCACCGCGCGGATCATCCTCCGCAAGTCATCATGCCAGACATCCGCACGTTGATCGTGACGGCGGACGAACCAACGCACAACGCGATCGCCACTTACTTCGCCCAGCGCGACTCGGACCAACAGGTGTTGATTCGCAGCTTCATCCTCGAGGTTGAGCAAGGCTGGCTGCCCTGGAGCGACTACGGTCTGCAAGAACCGTCCAAAGATGGACTGCAGGTTCAGGGCATTCTGAGCAAGGAGCAGGGGCAGAAGTTGCTGACACACGTCCAGTCCGACAAGAGTGTCCAAAGCCTCACGGCCGCCCCCTCGGTAGCGACGCGTTCAGGCCAGCGCACGCATGTGGACATGGTGAGGGAGTTCATTTATCCCACCGAGTTCGACCCGCCGCAACTGGCGCAACCACCCACCACCAAGGACGGCAAGCCCATCCCAGGTCTCGGCAACCTGCCCATCTTCCCCACCACGCCCACCGCATTTGAAATGCGCCCCGTGGGACTGAGGATGGAATTTGACCCTGTCGTTCAGCCCGGCAACGTCCACCGCATCGAACTCTATTGGGAGATTACTGACTTCCTTGGGTTCATGAATTACGGCAACCCGATCAAGGCCCAGGTCAAAGATCAAAACGGCAAGGAGAAGGAATTGCTGATCTCCGAGAACAAGATTCAGCAGCCGATCTTTGAAACTCTGAAACTCACCACAAGTTTCTCCGCTCGTGATGGAGAGTATGTGGTGATCGGTGGCATCAGACCCCAGCGCCGCGCTCCGACCCCTGTGGACTCAAGCGCTGTGTTCACCCCGGCCATGCCAAAACCGAAATCCGCCGACCCATCCAAGCCATCGATGTACATCCTGATTCTACAGCCCACCGTGGTGACGAACGCTGCGACAAAATAGTGAGGCAGGGCACAATGAGGCTGAGAGGTGGCCTGCCGACCAAGCGGTAGCACTGCTCGTGGTGCATGCCCCCTCTCCCTTGCTCCCACTCCAGGGTGCGAGGCACTCACAAGCACTACCAAAGCGGCGGCTCCTGCATGCACTCGTAGGGTGGTTTGCTTCTCTGAAGAGCCTGCCATTTCGAAAGCCACTCAGATTTCCCAACATCACAACACCCCCAACGTCTGGAGACGAAGTCGCTGTGGAGTGCGGCGTGAAGCGCCGCTTTCGCGCCCCTCGTAATCATCTCCCAACAGATGACTGGCAGCAGCGGCACTGGCCCGCTCAGTTTCGCGCCAGCGTCTTGAAGGTCGGTGGCTCGACACCGCTTTCGCCAGCAGGTTACGCGGACAACGAGCGTAGTGGGTGGCCTGGTGATGATGCGGTCAACCGTGAGCAGTACGCGCCCCCACTCCCCTGCTCTCACCTCACGGTACGAGGAACTCACAAGCGCCACCAAAGCGGCGATTCTCGCGCGCATTCCCAAAGATGCTTCGCATCCAGGTGCTGGAAGCCTTGGGTTCTTTTGAAAGCTCCCACGGCTTTCGACATTGAATGTCCAGCATCTTGGCCACGCATTCCAGCCTGCCCGGACATTCATCTGTCGCGACGCCCCCCACTTTTCAACCACCCCAAAACAGCGGTGTAGTTGTCGACGTAAGGAGGCACTAACTGAAGCGTCTGCGGCATGATTCTCGCCTTCGAACACCAACCACCCAGTGCTCCGCCCCCAACCGGCCGAGCGGACACCTTGGACCCTTGCCCCTTTCCCAGCCACATCACCAAAGACCGTGAAATTTGTGCCAGCCAAGGAACCTGGGGTGGTGAAGCATAGACTGACAGGCTTCAGATGGCCTGTGCCCAGGAAGCTCGGGGAGCGCACGCATCCTGCGTGCTGTTTGCGGCATCTTGCCGCGAACGTCAGTCAGCGCATGACATCAGGTCCGACTGACGTGGGTGTTTTGATGGCGATGGGAAGAAAGCAGATGCTATCGGCCTTCCCACCTGATCGTCCTCTGCGGGGGGACCCAACGTTGACTCGTCCCGCCTTGCGGGACTCGTCCAACCACTGGGCTGTGCTACAAATCCCCTTCGGGGATTGGGGATTAACTGACGGACTGAGCAGGAGTTGGTTTCTTGGTAGCCCCCAATGCGCGAGGTGGGTCGATCCTCCTCACGTCGGCAACTGCATCGGCATTGGAAGCTGGCAGGCAGAAGGCACATCCCAGACCTCTTGTTTGCTGAGGCAGCCTGAAGAGCTTGTCCGCCGCAAAGGCTTGAACAACCGTCCCGGTGCTTGTTCCCGCGTCCGCCAATGTCCCCAAGAGCCGGGACGGCTCTTCCACCTTGTACAAGGCATCCGCCCAGATCTCCAAACTGCACAACACCCCCAATACCTGGCGACGAAGTCGCTGTGGAGGGCGTGCGGGAACCGCCGCTTTTGCGGCCCTGGTGATCATCTCCCATCAGACGACTCCAACAGCGGCATCGGCCATCCCAACCTCGCGGCAGCGTCTTGGAGTGCTGGTGGCTCGACACCGCTTTCGCCGGCGGATGACAGGGACAACGAGGGTCATGGGCAGCCTGCTGATGATGCGGCCAAGCGGGAGCCGTTACGGGCACGCTGCTCCCCTGCTCCCATTCTCTGGTACGAGGAACTCACCAGAGCCGCCAAAGCGGCGGTTCCCGCACGCACTCCCAAAGATGCTTCGCATCCAGATGTTGTGGGTCCGGTAGTAGCTTGAGGATCAAACAGCCTCCGATGTCACCCACTCCAGCGCTCTCGCCCCACCCCTGACCTCAGGTCTGATGTCTGGCGTCTGGCAGTCTGATGTCTGCGTCCTCTCCCGCTTCGCGGGTCGCAGTACACAGACAAAAAAAGTCCCCGCCCTCTGGGTCGCAGAAGGCGGGGATTAACTCTGGCAACGATCTACTTTCACATGGCCTGTCGCCATACTATCATCGACGCTGAGGTGTTTCACTTCCGTGTTCGGGATGGGAACGGGTGGGGCCACCTCGCTGTGGTCACCAGACTTCTGTTTCGGTTGAGAGCTTCAAGCTCCAGGTGAAACAGCCTGTCTGAAGACTTCAGCGCTTCAGCGGTTGCAGTTATAGGTTGGGCTGGCGGCCCTGCCGGAGCAGGGTTCCCTGAAAACTGAACAAGGACAAATTAAGAGTGGTTGAAAAAGAATCAAACATCAAGACGATCGGATGATTAGTAGTGTTGAGCTGAATCGATTACTCGACTTGCACCCACACCCTATCAACGTGGTAGTCTTCCACGATCCTTCAGGGAGAACTCATCTTGGGAGAGGCTTGGCGCTTAGATGCTTTCAGCGCTTATCCTTTCCGTACATAGCTGCCCAGCTGTGCCACTGACGTGACAACTGGAACACCAGAGGTACGTTACTTCCGGTCCTCTCGTACTAGGAAGTAAACCCCTCAATTCTCCAACGCCCACGGAGGATAGAGGACCGAACTGTCTCGCGACGTTCTGAACCCAGCTCGCGTGCCGCTTTAACCGGCGAACAGCCGGACCCTTGGGACCTTCTCCAGCCCCAGGATGCGACGAGCCGACATCGAGGTGCCAAACTTCATCGTCGATATGAACTCTTGGATGAAATCAGCCTGTTATCCCTAGCGTACCTTTTGTCCGTTAAGCGACGGCAATTCCACATTAAACCGCCGGATCACTTTGGCCTACTTTCGTATCTGCTCGACTTGTAGGTCTCACAGTTAGGCGTGCTTATGCCAATACACTCAACACGCGATTGCAAACCGCGCTGAGCACACCTTCGCGCTCCTCCGTTACTCTTTGGGAGGATACCGCCCCAGTAAAACTGACCGGCTGCCATGGTCTCATGCCCTTTATGGGGTTACAATTAGACTCGCCAATACCAAAGGGTGGTGTCTCACTTTTGGCTCTGCGGGACCCGAAAGTTCCGCTTCACAGCCTCCCACTTACTCTGAGCATTGAAATCAGCGAATCAGTGACAGCTTACAGTTAAGGTGCATAGGGTCTTTCCGTCCTTCCGCGGGTAGGCGGCATCTTCACCGCCACTACAAATTCACTGAGCCCCTCGTTGAGACAGCGGTCAACTCGTTACACGATTCGTGCAGGTCGGAACTTACCCGACAAGGAATTTCGCTACCTTAGGACCGTTATAGTTACGGCCGACATTCACGGGGACTTGGGTTCAAAGCTTCGCCCCGCTTTCGCGGGACTAACATCTTGCCTTAATCTTTCCGCATTGGTCACGTGTCACATCGTATACATAGACTTTCGTCTTCGCACAATGCTGTGTTTTTGATAAACAGTCGGTTGACCCCTTTCACTGCGACCCACCGAGGTGGGCATCCCTTCTTCCGAAGTTACGGGACTAGATTGCAGAGTTCCTTAACGAGGTTTCACTCTTGCGCCTTGGTATATTCTACCCATCCACCTGAGTCGGTTTCTAGTACGGGCGGCCCTGGGAACATCATGAAGCTTTTCTAGACGGATCATTTGGAAACGCGGTCAGGCCGAAGCCCTTCCTGCCAAGTCAATAAGGTCTGTTTCCTCCTTCTCCGTGGTCTAACATGACTTAACCAGAGCCGGTGCAGGAATATTAACCTGCTTTCCATCGCCTGCGCCAGACGGCATCGGCTTAGGTCCCGACTAACCCTGGGACGAAAATCGTTGCCCAGGAAACCTTGGATTTACGGCGGGGTGGGATTTCACCACCCTTGTCGTTACTTATGTCTGCATCCTCACTTCTCAACACTCCACTTTCAGTCGCCATCCAGCTTCGATGCGTTGAGAACGCTCCTCTACCAAACCCCGGACCAAAATCCGGGGCATCCAGAGCTTCGGTATACCGCTTATCGCCAATCATTTTCGGCGCGAGATCTCTCGATGAGTCAGCTATTACGCACTGTTTAAATGGTGGCTGCTTCTAAGCCAACATCCTCACTGTCAAAGAAATCTCACTTCCTTTCCACTGAGCGGTATTTGGGCACCTTAGCTGCTGGGCTGGGTTGTTTCCCTTTCGACAATGAAGCTTATCCCCCACTGTCTTACTGCCATACTTCACCCCGGGGTATTCGGAGTTTGATTGAGTTTGGTAGGCGGGTGTGCCCCCTAGCTCATTCAGTGCTCTACCCCCCCGGGTCAGCATATGACGCTGCACCTAAATACATTTCGAGGAGAACCAGCTATTACGGGGTTTGATTAGCCTTTCACTCCTACCCACAACTCATCCGAGAACTTCTCAAGGTTCACCGGTTCGGCCTTCCACGTCGTATTACCAACGCTTCAGCCTGGCCATGGGTAGATCACCACCGCTTCGGGTTTGGCTCCTGTGACTATACTCGCCCTGTTCGGACTCGCTTTCGCTGCGCCTGCGTCCCAGAAGGACTTAGGCTCGCCACAAAAACCAACTCGCAGACTCATTAAGCAAAAGGCACGCCATCACCGGACAAGCCGGCTCTGACACCTTGTAAGCACATGGTTTCAGGTACTGTTTCACTCCGCTCACAGCGGTGCTTTTCACCTTTCCCTCGCGGTACTTGTTCACTGTCGGTCACCAGCTAGTATTTAGCCTTACGCCGTGGTCGGCGCCGATTCATGCGAAGTTTCACGTGTGTCGCATTACTCAGGAATTCCCTAGGCTGGATCAAAGTTTTCGGTTACGGGCCTTTCACCCTCTCTGGCGCAACTTTCCTGAAGCTTCACCTAACTCGATCCAATGCCACGTCGGGCTCCTACAACCCCGGAGGCAAAGCCTCCGGTTTGGGCTGTTCCGCTTTCGTTCGCCACTACTGACGGAATCACATTCGTTTTCTTTTCCTCAGGGTACTGAGATGTTTCACTTCCCCTGGTATGGCGTCGCAGCCCCTATGTATTGAGGGCTGCACGCAGCGGTATGAACCGCTGCAGGTTATCCCATTCGGAAATCTCCGGGTCAAAGCGTCTTTGCCGCTATCCGAAGCTTATCGCAGCTTAGCACGTCCTTCATCGCCTGCTGGTGCCAAGGCATTCACTATGTGCTCTAAAATACTTGATGCCTGTAGCCGCTGGCTTGCGCCAGCTTCAAATAAAAATTTATCTCTTTTTCGCTCTTAATCTGTCTTGTCCAGTTTTCAAAGAACCTCTCCGGTCCAGTGGCATTAATCAATTCTACACACCCATTGGTCACCAGATGGTGGGCCTGAATGGACTCGAACCATTGACCCCCGCCTTATCAAGGCGGTGCTCTAACCAACTGAGCTACAGGCCCGGTTTTCACCGGTCCCCTGCTTTAAAAGCACTCAGCAAGTCACATGGTGGAGGCATGGGGACTCGAACCCCAGACATCCAGCTTGCAAAGCTGGCGCTCTACCAGCTGAGCTATACCCCCTTTGGTGATGCGTGTGTATTGTCCCAAGCAAAAGCTAAGTCGTGCACTACACGTGAGGTAACTCACGCAAATATTTGAGCCTTTTAGCAGACCAGGTGTTCCGGCGAACCGGGCACTCTGGTCTCGACCTATCCAGTAAGCCGTGAGGGCTCCTGGAATACTCCATAGAAAGGAGGTGATCCAGCCGCAGGTTCCCCTACGGCTACCTTGTTACGACTTCATCCCAGTCACCAGTCTTGCCTTAGGGCCTTGCCTCCTTGCGGTCGGCGCGGGCACTTCGGGCGAAACCAGCTTCCATGATGTGACGGGCGGTGTGTACAAGACCCGGGAACGTATTCACGGTACCGTAGCTGATGTACCATTACTAGCGATTCCAACTTCATGCAGGCGAGTTGCAGCCTGCAATCTGAACTGAGCCCAGTTTTGAGGATTTCCTCCACCTCGCGGTTTCGGTTCACATTGTGCTGGGCATTGTAGTACGTGTGCAGCCCTGGGCGTAAGGGCCATACTGACTTGACGTCATCCCCACCTTCCTCCCAGTTGATCTGGGCAGTCTGATTCGAGTGCTCGGATTGCTCCGGTGGCAACAAATCACAGGGGTTGCGCTCGTTGCGGGACTTAACCCAACATCTCACGACACGAGCTGACGACAGCCATGCAGCACCTGTGCAAAGCGCGTATTGCTACGCTAGCCGGCTTTCACCGACGACACAGTGCATGTCAAGCCCAGGTAAGGTTCTTCGCGTTGCATCGAATTAAGCCACATACTCCACCGCTTGTGCGGGTCCCCGTCAATTTCTTTGAGTTTTAATCTTGCGACCGTACTTCCCAGGCGGCACGTTTAACGCGTTAGCTCCGGCACAGAAGGGGTCGAATCCTCCCACACCAAACGTGCACCGTTTACTGTCAGGACTACCGGGGTATCTAATCCCGTTTGCTCCCCTGACCTTCGTGCATCAGTGTCAGATACTGTCCAGGATCTCGCCTTCGCCACTAGTGTTCCTCTCGATATCTACGCATTTCACTGCTACACCGAGAATTCCAGATCCCCCTCCAGTTCTCTAGCATGGGAGTATCGGATGCTATTCGGAGGTTGAGCCCCCGGATTTCACATCTGACTTTCCACGCCACCTACGCACCCTTTACGCCCAGTGATTCCGAACAACGCTTGAGACCTCTGTATTACCGCGGCTGCTGGCACAGAGTTAGCCGTCTCTTCCTCTTGCGATACTATCAAATCCAGCGGAGTTACCCGCTCAAATCTTGCTCTCGCATGACAGGAGTTTACAATCCGAAGACCTTATCCTCCACGCGGCGTCGCACCATCAGGGTTGCCCCCATTGTGAATGATTCTCGACTGCTGCCACCCGTAGGTGTCTGGACCGTGTCTCAGTTCCAGTGTGGCTGGTCATCCTCTCAGACCAGCTACCCGTCGTCGCCTTGGTGGGCCGTTACCCCGCCAACTAGCTGATAGGCCGCGGACCAATCAGAAAGCGACAGGTTGCCCCGCCTTTAGTCTTGCGACCACATGAGGTATTAATCCAAGTTTCCCTGGGCTATTCCTCGCTTTCCGGTATGTAATCCACGTGTTACGCACCCGTTCGCCACTGAACAACCCGGTATTGCTACAAGATTATCCCGTTCGACTTGCATGTCTTATCCACGCCGCCAGCGTTCGTTCTGAGCCAGAATCAAACTCTCCGAACATTTGTCCATCCATCTCTGAATGAACGGTCCAATGCAAAGCATTGAACTAAATTGACTGGTTGTTTGTTATGACAACCACGCGCTGTTTCTCACACACGCGTAGTACACAACTTAGCTTTTTCTTGGTTCAAACTAAACCCCAACCCTTGCGGGCCGTTTAGTCTGATTAATGCTGCCAAAGATCGTATTCTGATTCTCGAAGAATGCCGCAGTTGCCCGCGTCGCTCTTTTTGTCTCAGCCGCTCGTTTTCGGTGCGGGTGTTGATACTACCCCACATCCTCTTTCCGTCAACAAGTTGAGGCTCTTTTTTTGAAGATTTTTGCGGAGTTTCCGATCGCCTCAGCCTCTACGTAGGCATTTTCTCGATCAAACTCCCCATTCGATTGCAAAATTTGGGCCAGTTGCCTGATCGTAAGGAAGATCCAAATGCTGGGAACAGCCTCAGTTCGGGTGGAAATCACCCTTCTTGGGACCCACTTTACCCGCTTGAAGACGGTTTGAGGCGATCGAGGCGGCGACCCGTTGCCATTTCGCCTCCCGAAGTCCCAAACCGAGGCTCAACGGGCGGCGTAGTTTCCTAATCCGGGAGTTGAGCCCTCTGGGAGGGCAACACCCGGCCGATTGAGAATCCGCCACTCACCTGAGCTCCTCCCTACCTCATCGGGAAGTTGGCTTGTCGACTTTGACGATCTGATGGTGTCCCAGCCCGGTTTGCCCGATGCCGGAGGCATCAAAGCCATTAGCCGTATGGTTGAAGGAGCGTAGCGACTGATACCTCCGGAACATCAGATTCCGTATTGCATCCCGGAGCGGATGCCAGCGACGTCGCCTCCGGCATCTCAACTTCCCTGGAACACTGTTCCCATTTTAATCGGTTATTGACGCTGTAGAGGAGAATGAGGCGGGATCTCGCTTCCAGGCTGGTTCCCGGAGTGGCTGGGACGTTCAGTGGGAAAGGCGACACATTTCCGCCGCCAATTGCCGATCTCTTCCACCCGCCCCCCCACAAAGTTAACCCAAAATTTTGCAACACTCGCAACAACTGCAACACACCTCCCCACTGCGGAAGCGCCTCTGCCGTACTGAAGCCCTGAAAAAGTTGGAGTTTTCTTCGATCAGGAGAACCCCGGCTGAAACAGTGCCCCTAACCCCTCGTTTTTATCAACGCAGATTAAAGATTCCAATCGAAAGAAAAGAGTATTGACACGTTTCCGCATCCCTTCTTAGGCTCATGGAAACGGCCGTCCGTTACAAAAAACAATAAGGGGGAACAACCATGCATGTGACCATCCGCCGCTATAGCATCCACCCGGGATCAACCCAGAAATTGATCGATCTGATCAATGAGGAGTTTCTTCCCACGATCAGCCAGGCCCCGAAGTTCATCGCCTACTACGCGGTGGATGAGGGGGACGGAGACATCAGTGCCGTGAGCCTCTTCGAGGACGAGCAGAGCGCAATTGCCTCGAACCATCTTGCCGCCACCTGGGTGATGAAGAATGTGGCCGCCCTGATCTCCCAGCCGCCAAAAATCATTTCTGGTGAGGTGGTGGCGATGGCGGAGTCTGGGATGACTATTTCTTAGTCATCTCGTACACGCCGGTCCAGTTCTCCGGCGGGTTCTTGATCAGGTGTTCGCAGCGTTCTTGATACACATGAGTGAGGGTGTCCCCCAACCCCTCGTCTGCAGCCTGGTTGAAGCGCCCCAATGCCTCGGTGAAGCGGCCGTCACGGTACGCTTTGACACCGTCCTCAAACGTCTCCAGCCCCGGCGGACGTTGCGTTCCATTCTCACCCAGCACGGCGAAAACCGCTGTCGGAACCTTTTTCCCTTTAACCTGCACGAGATCGGCAGACCGGAGCAGAAATGCGTCTCCCAGCTTCGAGCGCACCGCCTCGCTGACCACCAGATCCACTCCGTACTCCTTGGTCACCCCCTCCAGACGTGAGGCCAGATTGACCCCGTCACCAATGACGGTAAGGTCCATTTTTTCATGCGGGGAGTCACATCCGATGTTGCCCGCCACGACTTCAGCCTGGTGAATCCCAATTCCGATCTGGAAGGACGCAATCCCGCGTTCCTTCCATTCGTTGTTCAGCTTTGCAAGAGACGCCCGCATCGTCAGCGCGGCACGCACTGCATTCACCGCATTGGCTTCGTCCCCGTCCGAGCGGACCGTGCCCCAGAGCGCCATCACGGCATCACCGATGAATTTGTCCACGATCCCGCGATTCTGCATCACCGCCGCCACCATTTGATTCAGGTACTCGTTGAGCTGCCTGACCATGTCTGCAGCTTCCATCGACTCAGACATCGAAGTAAACCCGCGCACATCTGAAAACAACACTGCCACCACCTTCTTTTGCCCTTTGAGGGTGGTGTAAATGCCGTCCCGGTCTCTCATCATCTCCTGTACAAGTTCGGGCGAAGTGTACCTGGCAAGGAAGCGCGATAGTTTACGAGTCTCACGCATCTTCAGGTAATAGTCGGTGGCTAACCCGGTAAGGCCACAGAGATTGAGCGCCAGGCCAAACGGTATCGGCGAGACTTCTGTACTCAGGTGGTCGAATGCCCACGCACCTCCGTAATACATACCCACGGTGGCTGCGATCAGCCCCGTCAGGATGATAAAAGGCTGCCGGACCCCCACGATCAGCCCCCAAGCCCCCACGACGCCTGCGCCCAAGGATGCCAACACCCACCACCAGGGGCCAGGTCTGAGAAACTCTCCAGCGAGCAGCGCCGTCAGGACGTGCGCATGCAAATTCACCCCAGGCATGTCCCCGAAGGGCGTACGCTGGAAGTCCTGCAACTGGGACGCGACCCCCCCCACCATCACCACCTTGTTGTTGAAGACCGCCCCCCCTGAGAAATTGTCCTTCCAGAATGAATCAACGAACACTTCATGCAGGGACATCGCCTGGTAGGCATCTTCGCCGGTGAACCGGAAGGCCACCGGATTGGGAACCCCGTCAGTACTGCCCGGCCGCACGCCTTCTGCCAATACCCTTGTGACGTGCGGAAGTGGCCGCTCCGTCGGATCCGGCAAGCCCGCTTCCCCCAAGAGGAGACGCTCGGCCACATCTGACGTGATGGTGGGATAGAGCGTGCGCACGACGTCATCGCCGAAGGTGAAGAAGTTCAAGCAACCGACCTGATGCTTTGCCATCCCGTCAGGACCGATAACCTCGTCCACCGGAGCACTCAGCCGCAACTGGGTTGTCAGGCCCTTGATCAAGTCATATTTGGCCCCCAAGACGAGCCTGCCGGAGTATTTCTCCACGGCCTCACGCAAAAGTTGATCATCCTCCGGATTGGAGTCCTTTCCGATGAAGGCGAGGTCCAGGAATACCATCTTCGCGCCCGCCCCAAAAAGACGATCTGCCAGGTTTGCCCAAACCCGCCTCGGATAGGGGTACCGCTGTTTCATGTGTTGCAAAGTTTGCGACACTTCGAGGTCTTCTGGCCATAAAGAGTCCAGCTTGATGCTGGCGTCATCGATCCCCAGTATGACAATGTCCTCACGAACGAGAGTTTTTCGCCCCTTGATCTGATAGTGATCCAGAACGAACCGGTCGCGTGCATCCAACGCAACTCGACTCCAGGAAATACTGTAGGCCGCCGCCAGAACTCCCGCCACACCGAGCATGAGCGACAAGACCAACCACTGGCTCGAGGTTACCGAGGTGAAAGTATGACTGCTCTGGGGACGTTCTTCAGGCACAGGCGGAGGTGGAGCAACTGGGGTGGAAACTCGCAGAAAGCGTTCCATTCCATGCTGGACAACGCCAAAAGATTTTCCTAGTCTTGTCATACTGGCACACTTTGCGCGAGTCCCAATTTTCATTTAGCCAGAATTTCTTTTCATCACCTCCTCAAACATGACCCACTCCCCCTCTCCCAGGGCACTTTGGATCTCCGCCATTGCACTCGGCCACATCGGCACCGCAAGTTTGCAAGCCCAAACGATCATCGATCCTGCCAGAGCCTCGGCCGTCGTCCCCACCTCCCCCTCGAACCAACGAGAACTGAGCGCGGCAGAAAGCGCGGCCTCCACTGGCCTGGAGGAAGAGAACGACTACGCCCCCGCCACCCCGGGCGATGACGACCTGGGCCAGCAACTCATCCTCAAGCGGAACGAAAAAGTCCAGCCGTTCCGTGCCTGGTTTGACACCGCTGCATACTGGACGGACAACGCGGCCAACGTCAGTCAAGGCGAGATCGAGGACTGGTTTCTCACGGGTGGGGTGAACCTGGCCTGGCAGCAGCGCCTGCGTGGCCGCTACTACGGTGATGTGTACTTGGGACAGCGCATCTACCGCTATGATGAACTGGATGCCCTCGACTATGAGGATGGCCAGGTGTCAGCGGGGTTCCTCGTCCTGCTTCCTGAGGTGATGAATTCCATCTTTCATGTCCACTATGGCTATCAGCGCATCACCCAGGGCATCGATGATGACCCCATTTACCAGGCCCACACGCTGCGCGTCGGCCTGCAAAAGACCTTTTTGATCAACCGGCTCAACAGCCTCTACGTCAACGCCACTGCTGCACTGGCACTGGATACGGAGCCTGACATCCTTGCCCGTCACGAGTACAGCACCTCAGTCGGCTACAACCTGAAGATCACCCGGGAGCTGGCATTCTCCCTGTCGTACCGGCTGTCCTACTTTGACTACTACAACCTCCAGGGGCGCGAGGACTGGTATCACAACTGGGGTGCCGGTCTCACCTGGCAACCCTGTGACTTCGTAGAGCTCACGGCCAGCTACAATTTTGGGCTCAACCGCAGCAATCTGGACGTCTTTGAATACGAGGCCCAGCTTGCAGGCCCGTCAGTTTCCCTCAAGGTCAAGTTCTGACCGGCAACCCAGCCTTCCTCCCGCCCCTCACACCGCCATGAATACCATCACCCGCACCCTGCCCCTGGCACTACTGGGCAGCGCACTCCTGTTTCCCGCAGGTCTATCCGCCGCCAGCTACACCAAGGCGGAAGTCACCCGGCTGCACAATGAGGTCAAGGTACTCAAGGAGAACGCGGCCCCGCGTGAAGCTGTTGTCGGAGATGAAATCTCCTCCGTCACCTCCGTAGCCACAGGTGCAGCCTCCCGTGCGGAACTCAAATTTCCAGACAACTCCCTAACCCGTCTGGGTGCCAATTCCCGGTTCACCATCCGCGGGGACAAGCGGACGCTGGATCTCGACCAAGGGGTCATGCTGCTCCAGGTGCCGAAGCAGATGGGTGGTGCCAAAGTCCGCACTGCTGCCGTGACCGCTGCCGTCACCGGCACTACCGTATTGTTCGAATACCTCCCCGGGGGCTTCGTAAAGCTTATCGTCATCGAAGGGGTGGTGGATCTGTACTTCAACAAGGAGCCCGGCAAATTCACCCACATCACTGCTGGTCAGATGATCATCATGAAAACCGACAGCAATCAGCTGCCGACCCCAGTGGATGTGGATCTCTCCCTCCTGCTCAAGACCTCGAAGCTCATCAATGGCGATGATGAGTCGATGCCGAACTTCATGGAGGTGGTGAAAGCCCTCGAGTTCCAGCAAAAGGAGCTCAAGAAGGGGGACCTCGTCGCCACTAACTTCGTGCTGCCTGGCCGGGGCACCTTGGTGGAGTTGTCCAACAACACGGCGTTGAATGTCATCAATACCATTGCAATCAAGGACGCCGCCCCCGGCGGAAACTCACCTCAGGGCAATGGTGGCCCCACAGGCAACAATGGGAACAACGGCGGCATCATTCCTCCTGATTACACGGGTGAGGTGCCCCTCATCGTCGGAGCCAGCTACCTGGGGGACAACTCCTTGGTGGAGACCAATCCCCACGTGACAGTGCATAACAGCCAAGGCGAGGAAATCCGCTTTGCCGGGCAGGTTTACAATGCCAAGTCGGACCGCACCTCCAACCGGGACTTCACCCTGTTCCCGCTCTTCACCTTCGGCAAACTAGAACCGGTGGAGAACCTCAACTTCAAAAAGTTCCTCACCAACACAACTGACGAAGCGCCCACCAAGGAAAGCGAACTCTGGGCGGTGTTCAAGTTCGAGAACTTGGTGGTAAACGGCACGCCGGAGTTTGACTTCCCCATCTACACCTTTGTCGATGGCCCCGCGTTGGAGGATCCCATCCGCAATGTCATCTTTTCCGCCCAGAAGGATATCCTCTTTGCTGCCCAGTACGCACCAGGAACGGAGCCCCCTTACTGGTCCGAAGACGACAACGCCTTTGACCTGAGCTACAACTATGACGTCGAGAAAGTGGGCTTTTACTCCCAAGATGGCAGCATCACAGTCAATGAAGGTTTCGACGTCAAAGGGGGGAATCAGGACATGGCCTTCGTCGCCAGGGGCCTCGCTTCCGACGTCAACCTCTACGGGCGCGTGAGTACCGAGGGAGACGTGCTGGTGAGCGCTGGCCAGGACATCAACATCACCTATCGGCTCAGCGGAAACTTCATCGACGCTGCGGCCGGACGTGACATCAACATTTCCAACGGCGCACGAGTCAAGGCCACCCAAGGCATCGATTTGCGGGCCAAGGGGTCGATCAATGTGGCCGACACCAGCACCCTCAAGCTCATCTGCGCCAATGAAGACGCTGTCGTCAAACTCCTTTCCCAAGGCGGGAACATTAACATCGGCGATGAAAACGAAGGACTGCCCGCATCATGCAGAGCCGAAATAAAAGGTCCCATCATTGACATTGAGGCACTTGCTGCTGACGAGGTGAATGGCCAGATCAGAATCTTCAATTCCAACGTCACCGCGTCCAATATCCTAAGAGCAAGGACCATGAGCCCCAATGGGTGGATCACCATCGGCAACAGCTCCCTCTCAGGAACCAATGCACTTAAGCTGTACGCAGAGGGCGCCAATGGGGGCATCGACTTCGTCAGCAATACAACCCTCAACGGCAATGAAGTTCACATCGCGGGCCGCACCGTCCGCGTGTCCGAAGGCGTGAATGTCGATATCACCTCCGGCAATGCCAACGTGTACGCAGATGAGGCCAAGCGTCTCTTCCGGGTTAACGGGGTAGGTGCCAGCCACGGCAGCATCAATGTCAATGGGGGCAGCGGCACCCTGAACGTGAGCTCCTTTGAGTCGAAGCCTGCCTACAAGTCGGGGCCCTAGCAGCGGATGATGGACAGCCCGCAGTGTGGCGAAGCATAGCGGGCTCCCAGGCCACCCATAGCCCCGCCATTGGCCAAGAGCGGGGAGGGCACCTCCGGCAGGCGGGGCGGTTTTGCACCATTCCGCACTATCGGTAGCGATGCCCGCCTCTCGCCCGCCGCGCCCCCCCTCCCCTCCCCTTACCTCACCCACGGCTGCAACGCCTGCTGCAGCTGAGCATTCACCTCCACATTCAAGGAGCGGCCCACGCGGAGCACGGCCTCCTCACCGGAGGCGGTCATGATGCGAAGCTGGACCGGGGTTTCCCCAGGGTGATCCGTCAGGATCTTGTGAATGGCATCGAGGTCCTTGGGACCGTGCTTGAGCACATCCATGTACAGGGCCAGGGGCTTGGGTTTGCCATTGGGCTTCTCTGGTTTGACCGGCTTCAGCGGCTTTACCTCCTGCACCGTCATGCGGATGGTCTCCGAGCGGGAATCCTTCTCGCAGCGCCCCTTCATGCCGATGACCCCGCCTTCCACCAGCAGATCCTTGAACTTCTCGTAACCTTCGCTCCAGGAAATAACTTCAACCGTCCCCGAGAAATCTTCCAGGGCGAAGGTGGCGAAGGCGCGGTTGTCCTTCTTGGTGTACTTCACCTCCAGACGCTGGATCAGGCCGGCAACGCGGAGACTGACCCGCTCCTCCTTCACCTCCTGCACATCCGCGATGCGGGTGATGTACTTGCTCTCGTAAATGTGGCGGTAGTTGTCCAGCGGATGACCGGAGACGAAGAAGCCAAGCAACTCCTTCTCGAAGGCCATCAGCTCCTCCTTCTTCCATGGCGGCGGGCCAGCAGACTTGGCAAGAGTGTTCTTCGTCGCCCCCATCGTGTCATCGTCAAACAGGCTGACCATGCCCGCCTTCCTCTCCTTCTGCCGGCTTGAGGCATTAGAGAGCACTTCATCCAGCACGAAGCACATGCCAGCACGATCCTGCCCGGTCCAGTCGAACCCGCCCACCTTGATGAGCGGCTCCATGAGGCGCTTGTTGATCATCCGCGAGTCCACCCGCGCACAAAAGTCCTCCAGGCTGGTGAAGGGTCCGTTCTTCGTGCGCTCGGCAATGGCGGCGGCCATGGCGGCCTCCCCCACGTTCTTCACTGCAGCAAGGCCGTAGCGGATGGCATTGGGCACGTCACTGCCCTCGATGCACTCCGGCGCAAACTTGAGCGAGCTCTTGTTCACATCTGGTGGCAGGATGGTGATGCCCATGCGCTGACACTCGGAGACGAAGCCCGCCAGCTTGTCAGTGCTGTTGACTTCATAGGAGAGCACAGCCGCCATGAACTCTACCGGATAGTTCGCCTTCAGGTAGGCCGTCCGGTACGTCACAATGCCGTAGGCGGCCGAGTGCGACTTGTTGAAGCCGTAGCCGGCGAACTTCTCCAGCAAGTCGAAGATATCGTTCGCCTTCTTCGCGGGGATCTGGTTGGTCTCACCGCAGCCCTTCACGAAGATCGTGCGCTGCTTCTCCATTTCTTCCGGCTTCTTCTTCCCCATGGCTCGGCGGAGCAAGTCAGCCGCCCCGAGTGAGTAGCCCGCCAGCAGGTTGGCCGCCTTCTGCACCTGTTCCTGGTAGATCAGAATGCCGTAGGTTTCCTTGGAAACGTCCTCCAGCAGCGGGTGGAGATACTCCACGCGCTGCTCGCCCTTTTTACGCTTGATGAAGTCCGGGATAAGGTCCATCGGGCCTGGACGATAGAGGGCCAGCAGAGCGATGATTTCCTCGATCTTGTCCGGCTCCAGCTGCCGGCAGGTGAGAGCCATGCCACCAGATTCCATCTGGAACACTGCGATCGTCTCGCCCTTCCTCAGCATCTCATAGGTCGTCTTGTCATCCAGCGGCACCGCATCCAGGTTGAAGTCAGGAAATCTCAACCGGACAAAGTCCACGGCATCCTTGATGACCGTGAGCGTCTTCAGCCCCAGGAAGTCCATCTTCAACATGCCGACGTCCGTGAGCGGGCCCATGGCAAACTGGGCCACCACTTCCCCTTCACTGCCCCGCGTCAGCGGAATGAAGTTGTCCAGAGGCTGGTCACCGATAACGATGCCCGCCGCGTGAATGCCGGCGTTGCGGGTCATGCCCTCCAGGAAGGTGGCATACTGCCAGAGCTGCTGGGTGCTGCTCTCGTTCTCCAGCGCCGCCTTGAGCTCGGGGTTTTTCTCAACGGCAGACTCCAGATCGATGTTCAACTCCGTTGGGATCATCTTGGAGAGCCGGTCGGCATCCCCATAGCTCCAGCCCAGCACACGCCCCACGTCACGCACCACGCTCTTAGCACCCATGGTGCCGAAGGTGATGATGTGACTCACAGAACGCTCGCCGTAGTGCTGCCGCACATACTCGATCACCTCCGGGCGCCGGGTCTGGCAAAAGTCGATGTCAACGTCAGGAGGCGACACACGTTCCGGGTTCAGGAAACGCTCAAAGATCAACCCGAAGCGGATGGGGCACAGGTCGGTGATCCCGAGCGAGTAGGCCACCAGAGAACCGGCCGCCGATCCACGGCCTGGCCCCACAGGGATGCCGTGGTCACGCGCCCACTTGATGAAGTCCCACACGATCAGGAAGTAGGACGTGAAGTTCATCTTGTTGATGATGCCCAGCTCGTAGTCCAGACGCTCCCTCAGCATGGCATCATTCATGGCACGCTCCTTCCCATAGCGGAAGATCATGCCATCCTCGCACAACTGCCGGAAGTAACCTTCCCGGGTCTGCCCCTCCGGCGGCGGGAATTGGGGATACTTCTCAATGCTGGAGGCATCCAGCTTCAGCTTGATGTTGCACTTCTCCGCAATCTCCAGCGTGGTATCGCAGGCCTCCTCAAAGTCCTCAAACAGCTCTCGCATCTGCTCGGCCGTCTTGAAGTAAACCTCCGGGGAGTAGTGCAGCCGCTTTTCATCGTGCACGTTGGCCGCGGTTCCTATGCAGATCATGACATCATGAGCCTCATGGTCCTCCTTGTTCAGGAAGTGGACGTCGTTGGCTGCGACCATCTTCAAGCCGAACTCTCTGGAAAACTCCCGCAGCTTCAGCATGCAGCGCTGCTGCTGGGCCATGCCGTGATTGTGTAGTTCGAGGTAAAAGTTGTCCTTCCCGAAGATGTCGATGAATTCCTGCACCGTCTTGCGGGCCTCATCCTCGCGGTCGGTGAGGATGAACTCGTTGATCTCACCGCTGATGCAGCCGCTCAGACAGATCAGGCCCTCGGAGTGCTTTTTCAGCGCCTCCTTGTCCACCCTCGGCTTGTGGTACATGCCGTCCAGGTGGGCCAGCGTCACCAGCTTCACGAGGTTGGCATAGCCCTCATTGTTGGCCGCCAGGAGGGTGAGGTGCGAACTGCGCTTCCGCCCTGTCACATCCTTCTTCTCCCACATCGATCCGGGAGCGAGGTAGATCTCACACCCAATGATCGGCTTGATCCCCGCCTTATTGGCCTCCTGGTAGAACTCAATGGCTCCAAAGAGGTTGCCGTGATCCGTCATGGCCACCGCCGGCATCCCCAGCGATTTGGCCTTCTTCATCAGGTCAGGAATCCTCACCGCCCCATCGAGCATCGAGTATTCCGTGTGCAGATGTAGATGGACGAAAGAAGCAGACATGTCCCTTTGAGATAGGACAGAAAACAGGTCCGCGCAAGGCTCCCGGCCCCGGAACTAAATTCAAGTTTTCAGGCCACCGCCGCCCACATGAACCAGTACCATCCGCCCCGGGCCTCCGCCGCAGGCACCGCGGCCTAGGCCATCTCAGCCTTCCCTAAAAACTCCCACTCCATTCCGTTTTTCCAGTCCGGATTCCCCTGGGAAAAGGAGGTGAACTTCCGGACAATCTCGCCAGCGCTGAAATCACGTTTTGCCCGGAATTGCTGGGCACTGGAATCTTGGTGCGCCAGTTCAAACCCAACGTCACGATCCCCACTGGCCTGCAAGAAAGTACCGTCCTCCAACTGATCAAGAATCAGGAAAGCATCCCCTTCCCGGGAATCGAGCGCAAACACAGCCTCTCGAATATCCCGCTCCGTCGGATTTTCTACGCTGACGCCGCCACAAATGCCAAGCGTGTATCGTTTCATACCAGATCAGGGGTGTGATTATGCCTCCAGTAAAGGCAACGTTTTGAGTAAAACGATTATGTGAGGATTTTGTTGTGACGAAATACATACATTTTTTTCAGTCCTCATACTCAACACCTTATAATTTTTCCGCTTGAAGAATTCCCTTTTTGGTCGTGCTATTACTGCTATTCCACCCCGGTTTAGCACACTCCGTTTAGCACACAACCCCCTCAATGGAAGGCCTTTATCAGCGCGGCAAGGTCTGGTGGCTACGGTTCACCCCAGCCCCAGGCGCAGCCCAGCACCGACAGTCCTTGGAGACCCAAGACGAGGCCGTGGCCATCGTCAAGGCCCGCGAGGTCCAACAGCGCGCCAGCACCCAGATGCGCGCCCAGATGCAGGAGTGCCCCGCAGAGCGCGACCGATACCTGGCGGTCATGCACCGGGAACGGGAGCTGACAGAGAGCACCCTCAAATTCCGAAAAGCCGCCATCAACCACCTGGTGAAGTTCACCCAGGCCACCACACCCCGGCAGATCACCCCCCGGCAGGTCAGCGCATGGGTGGACGCCTTGAAGAAGCAGAACCCAGAGACGGCCATCAACTACCTCTCCGTGGCCCAGTCCTGGTTCAGCTGGCTCCAGCAGGGGTTTAAGATCAATTCCAATCCCGCCAGCCAGGTCAAGCCCCCGAAGAAGCCCACGAAAGGACGAAAGCAATTCCTGCGACCGGAGGAGGCCCGCAAGCTCATCACGGCCGCCACAGGGGATCGGGATCTGACCTTTGCCCTGTACTGCGCCCTTCACGCCGGACTCCGGAGGAAGGAGGTCATTGAGGCCCGCCCCTCCTGGTTTGACCTGGACGCCGGCCTGCTCCACGTCCAGGCCACCCCCACATTTGTCCCCAAGGACAAGGACAACCGCACAATCCCGCTCACCAAGGAGTTCCGGGAATGGCTCCGGAAGAACTACACCATGCAGGAGCCCTTCATGCTGTCCCCGGAGCGCACCCACGGGAAGAGCCCCTACCGCTACAACTTCGGCCGAATCTATGAGCGGCTGCTGGAGAGGGCGGGACTGTCCGCGAATTTCCACGATCTCCGGCGCACCTTCGCGTCCCTCCACGTCTCAAAGGGCACCAGCGTGTACAAGGTAGCCCAGTGGCTGGGGGACGGCGTGGTGGTCGTACAGCGCACCTATGGCCATCTCCTCCCCCAGGACGACCAGATTAACGACATCTGGGAGACTACCCCGCAGCCCGCCGCGCCCGATACGAAGCCCGAAAGTACTCCTTCGCCTCAGCCTTCGTAGCCACGCCATCATAGTGTGCCGCCAGCGTCCTGATTTTGTAGTGCCCTAGAATCCGGCTGCACATGGCCGCATGCCCCGTCCAGGCGGCGTAGTAGGTGGCAAACGTATGCCGGAAGATGTCGTGATGCAGCTGCACCCCCGCCGCCTTTCCCGCCCGCGCCCGCTCATGCACGTAGCGGTACACGGCAATGACGTCGTCAGATCCCGGCATCACCCGCCCCTCCGCTTTAGCCAGAGGCTTGAGCAGCGTCCAGATGATGGCGGGAATCCCCTCAATCATGCGCGCCCGGCGGATCTTGGAGACCCTGGCAGAAATGCGTATCCGCCTCTCTGAGACCTGCACATCCCTCCACTCGATCCGACACATCTCATACGGCCGCAGTCCCGCATACAGGCCAAGGACGCATCCTGCGCGGTATTCCTCCCGCACGGCCGCGAGGAATCGCACCGCCTCATCTGGAGTCCAGTAGCTGATGGACCGCTCATCCGTCAGAGCCGCCGACGGCACCTTGCCCACGTGGAAAGTTAGCTTGAGCACCTTCACCTCCCTCAGCCAGCGGAAGAATGCTTGCGTCAGTAGCGCGTGGTTCCGGCTCTTCTTGGCGGCCAATGCCACGATTTGCCCGTCCGTCACCCGCCGCACCAGCTTATCCCGCCACTCCCGCTGCATCCACCTGGCCCACACATGCCAATTCGTCATGGTGGCAGGCCGAAGATTCTTCGCCACCCTCGACTCGATGAAGTGGGGCACCAGGTCCCCCACCGTCTTCAGCCGGCGCAACTCAGCCCCGTCAATCACGCCTCACCCTCCTTCCCAAGCGCAAGGGCGATGATCGGTGACGGGATCTCCAACCGCGGAGTCACCCCTTGCTCCCAGCGGTAGCACTTCCCCCTCAGGTCATACCTCAGGCACCCGGGATGCTCCTCAAGCAGCGCCTGGATATCAGCAGATGCTTGCGCCTCCGACACGTCAAAGGCCGCCATCACGTCCCTTCTCTGGATACTCCCCCGGGCATGACAGGCCCGCTCAATCCAGGCCCGCCGTACGCGGGCCGCCCATCTGTCGCGGGAGCGGTTCACTTGCCCACCCCCATCCCTTCGATTTTACCCACCGCATCCGCCAACTCCTCAGGCCAGTAGCAACGTTCAGACCACACTCTTTGCACCGTGCCGACATCGATAGGCTCCCCATCCGTCCAGCGCTCAGGCACCAGCGCTACGTAACCGGAGCCCATCATCATCAGGCCCACCGCCACCCAACCGCCCGCGACGGACGGAGCCATCCCCGCCCACTCCGCTTGCTTTGCCGTGAGGGTCACCAGCTTTTTCCCAGCGGGCACCACCACCGGAGCGAGGATTCTCGCCCGCAATTCCGCACGTTCACGCTTCTCCCGCGCTTGCCGCTCGCGGCACTCTTCCGCCCTCTTCTCCATCGCCACCTCATTCAGCGCCGCCTGATAGGCGCGCTGCGCATCCTTGGTTTCCGCAGCGGCCGGGGCTTTCCGTTGCAGTTCAACGGCACGATCTTTCAGTTGAGCAATAGTCTGCATCTTGCAATCTCCTATGGAGTTCATCCCGGGGCCGCCGGGGCGGATCAGTAATCACTTGCTGATGTGAGTAGAATAACTACCCAGTGAAGTTTTGCAATACAAAACTTCAGTCTTTCTTCTCAGCCGTCTCTCTGGCAATCTTTTCCTGTATCGCCTCCACAAGCCAGGCCGCGAGCTTTATTCCGCGCTTGCGGGCGCAGGCCACGGCTTTCCCCTTCATGCCACTGGGAGCGCGCAGAGAGAAAGAGTCCCCATGAGATTCCTCTGGGGACTTAGCTGCGAACTTGTTGCCTTCCGGTGCGGCCATGAGCGCCACACATAGCCCGATGCGTTTAGTTTTGCAACCCATCACGCCTCCCGCCTGACGCCTTGGATGACGGAGGGTGGGAATGGCGCAATGCTCACCCGGTTCCCCTGGTTCCCGCCCAGCAGGTACACCCGGCCGCCTTCGAGCCGGTCAAACAGGGCCACATGGTGGCCGCCGTCCCGGGATGTCACGACAGTGTCTCCGCGCTTGGCGTCCTTGAGCTTTACCTCCTGGCCCCACTCCAGCCACTTGCGCGCACGATAGTGCTCCTTCGGCACCCCGGTGCCACACCAGAGCCCCAGGTACCCACGGAAGATCCCGCACCAGGCCGTCTTACTATCATCCTGGTCCAGCCACGAAGGGGCTGTCTTGAACATCTCCGCAATCAGCGGGTTGGACTGTTGTCCGGGGGTTTCCGCGACACCGAGGTAGCGCAGGGCAAGGTCGTAGATTTGCTGACTCATACAAGCCAGCCCCAGTGTCAACCCTTCCAGCTCATCCACCCGCCCAGCCTCACCCCCAGGTACATGATTCGCCGGCGACGTTTCCCCACCCCGCACTCCCGCAGCAGCCGGGCAAAGAGCCGGTCCGCTTCCTCCCGGGTCCACACGTGGGCGGCATCTTTCCAGCCAGCAGTCTCCCACCCAACGCCTGGAGACAGCACCCGGTGCACGCCCGCCGGCAATTTCCCGGCATGCCTATATAGATAGTCATGCGCCACGGCCGCCGCACGGTGCAGGCCGTCCGGGGTGATCCCCGTCAGCGTCCACAGCAGGCGCGGCACGCTTGCACCGTCCAGGCAGAATCCACGCGGCACCACCAGGCACTGCCGGGTACCGTCCGGGAGATCCCAGACATACCGCCACGGGCGGATCAGTCGGTACCACGATCCCTCACCAGGTATCCGTACCGGAATCAAGATCGGCTGAGTCGGTGAGCTCACCGGTCTTGGATGTCGTGGATCGTGTACAGCCATGCTAGGGCGAGGAGGATGCAGCCGATGGCAATGACGAGGAGCCAGTTCATCTCCGACGAAGCAAAGCGTCCCCAGCAATGACGGCCATGAGAAACAGCGCAAACACTGCCACTAGGCAGAGCGGCCCGAAACACGGGATCAGCCAGCAGAGCAACGCAAAGCCGCCATAGGTGATGCCTCCAGGCGCGTGGCCAACCATGGGATTCGCCACATCTGGTGCGGCCCATGCATCCCACACCGCCCCACCAAGGCAGAAGATGAGGAAGGCAATCACAATGCCGAGCAACCAACCGCCGAAGATTTTAGAGAGTGGTTTCATAGGTTATTTCCCACTCCTTTTTACAGGGTCCAACGTCACACCCACGCCCACCGGCTGCCCCTGCGGGGTGACGTAGTTCAGGCTATAGGTCCGCTTGTAGCCGTCCAGGTTCTGGCAGCTCGCCAGTGCCAGGCCGGCCCCAATGCAGACCCCGATCCAGATTGTCTTAAGGGTGCTCTTCATTTTCCGCTTTGTGTTGTTTCCTCTTAGCGTGATCCTCTTTCCCCTTCTCCCGCTCCGCCTTCAGGATCTTGTCAAGCTTCAGGTCCGCTTGCGGCCGGCAGGGTGATGCCGCGCAGCACTCGCACGCGTACACATGCTCTCCACGCACTCCCGCGCACGTGCAGTCTTGCGCGGGATCATACTGGCACTTCGCGCGGGCTGGATTAATGGAGTCCCGTAGCGCCTGCTTAGCCACCAGGGCCAGCCAGACCATCAGGCCAAAGGCAAAGAGGATGAAGGCGCGGACGATCATTGGCGGGGCATCTTTTCAGTTGGAGGATCGCGGAACATGCAGCCCGGCACCGGGCAGCGCTTCACCGCGTTGAGCGTACCTGTCGCGATCCCGTGCAGCGACTTCACTTCCTCCACTTCCTCCCGGAGTTCGTAGCGGTCCTTCTCACACTGCTCCTGCTTCACCCACATGAGGCGGCAGACATAAACGAGGCCTGATGTGACAGCCGTGAGAGCAGTGAGGAGCGCGTTTTCCAGGGTCATGGGGTAAATCCAGAGTCACAGATGAACTGTATGAGGTTGCCCAGGATCGCCACACACAGCCTGTCCCACCAGAGGAGGACCAGCAGGACGACCACCACAACGACGGCGAGCACCTTCATGCGCCCGCCGTCGTGTCAACTTCCTCACCCAATCCGGTGCGCCAGGATGCTCAGCTGCACCACCTCCAGATTGCCGACAGAGGGCGCCACCGACACATCACCGTACATGGCAATTCGGTCTCCGGAGCGCGGCGTCTCATACACCGATGCCGGCAACGCGCACGATCCCAGGCTGCGCGTCTGCGCGGAGGTCACCTGCGTGGGGAATGCCAGCGCGGTCCCCACATCCGCCTCCGTGTTGTTCAAGCGGTGGAACTTGAGCGTGATGGTCCGGGAGGTGGAGAACGTCGCGCCGGCCAGCTGGACGGTGGCTTGGCCAGACAGCAGCCAGATCCCAGGCAGAGGCAGCTCCACATACCCTCCCATTTGTTGCGGCGTCGCGTTGAGCGTAGATGTTGCGGCCGTACGGACGTAAGTCTGCACAGACTTCCGCAGCAGAGAGGAATCATAGTTGGGAGCCACTCCCAGATTGCTATTCTGATCGCCCAGAGTGGCCAGGCCATTGACCGTCAGGGTACCATTGCCACTGCCAAACGGGCTGATATTGGCACTGCGCACCTGCACCTCATCGTTCAGCGTAATACTCTTTCCCGGTTGCCCGGAGGCACCATTGGCAGACAGGTTTCCTGACACCCTCAGCGTGCCGTTCAACGTCAGCGAGGCATTTACGTTGAACAGCTCATCACTCGGATCTGAGATATCGATGATGTCCGTCACCCTGGCCACACCGCAGCCGATCACCGTCAGGGCAATTCCCTTCGCCGTAATCCGCCCCATGTCACCGCGCAGGGCCAGCGTCATGGTATGCGCCCCGAACTCTGAGGTGACGTAGTTGATCGTCAGATTCAGCTTGCCGGTGGAGGCATCATAACCCGGCTTCAGCTCCAGGAAGATGGACCGATAATCCACCTCATCCACCACCACCTCACTTTCATACGCTGCCAGGCCATTCACCCGCAGCGTGAAGAAATCCGAGGGCACCGCGGGAGTCGCCACCATGATCGCCTCCATGGCCGCCTGCATGGTCAGGAAGGGACGCGACGCATTACCCACCTGCCCCGTCTCATCGTCACCGTGCACATCCACCACGGCCGTCCTGCTCTCCAGGGACCCGTACCGTGCATCCAAATCCTCCCAGGGATCAGGAGCCAACACCAGAGGCGGGGCATCATCCGGCTGCACCACCGGTCTCTTCACGATCCAGTCCAAGATCTGCGAGAAGGTCGGGTGATCCTCCGCAGTCGGACGGTGACTGATCTGGAAGTACAGCGTCTTGTTCAGATCCGAGTCCTCCTCAAAGAGCGCGTCCAACACATCACTGCTCAGCACCAGCAAGCCACTGTAATAGCCCCTGTAGTCCTCCGGGAGCACCCACTCCGCGAGCACAGCCCCCGCATCCCCATCCAGGTCCGCTTTCAGCGTGGCCACCAGCAGCGAGCCGGGGAGCAGCAGCTCCGGCGTATCTCCACGGAAGCAGCGCAACCGCAGCTCCAGGCCCTCCCGGTGAAACAGGTTGTCCAGGGAATCAGCCCGCAGGCTGCCGTTGTTTAGGTCATAACTTAGGTTAATGGCGCGCATCAACGCCATCAGGTGTCAATCCCTCCTGGATCACCCCTCCACCCAGTCCACCGCATACATCGTCCCACTGCCCGCATGCGTGCCACCTTCACCCGGCGCTCCGTCCGAATAGATCACCCACGCCATGTCAGATATGACAGGATCTCCAGCCACCTGAACCTCATAGGTCCCAGGGGCAGATCCAGGGGAGACAGATACATCGCCCACAGACACCCCCAGCTCTGACGCCAGCGCCGCCAGGCCTTCCTCAGGGGATTCCACTTCGAACACTCCTATCTCCGCCCATGTGAACGGCCCAGGTCCGTCGTAGAGGTAGCCGAGAAGGATGTTTATTTCCCCAGTCCCGCCCGTCAGCGAGCCCGCCCCGTCGTACAGATGACCAGGCACCGGGCAGTCATCATCCCGCATCTCCGCCTGGTCATTCGCACTCGCACTGTATCCCGTGCCGGATCGGTACGCCTTGGCCCACACGCGGAAAGGCCCCTGGCCACGCGGTGCCGTGATGGCAAAGGTGCCATCCACCCCGTCGCCAGGGCTGATCGTGCCAGATTGAGCAATCTTCGGCCCCTTCGGCGTCCCATGGTGCACAGAGTAGAACCACAGCCCCGCCGGCGCATCCGTGGTGCCAGACAGCTCCAGGTTAAAGGAAAACTCATCCTCCACCGGAGCCTGGCTGGGGAGTCCACCCACCAGGGGAATGCACCCGCTCGTGGTCCTGGTCACCGTCAGCGTCATGTCCGTCTCAGTCGGCTCCGCCCGTTTCCGGCGAGGGGCAGGCTCTTCACCGCCGCCCCCTTCACTCCCACTGCCCCCGTTCGGGTTGTCGAAGCCCCCCGGCAGCGGGGAATCAGGATCTGAGGGGTAGTCACCCGGCCCACTCCCACCACCACCGCCAGATCCGCCACCGCCTCCAGAGCCTCCTCCACTTCCCCCCGTGCTCCCACCAGGCCCCGGTAGCTCATCCACAGGCGGTACCGTCACCGGCTCCTCATCCACCCCTTGCAGCGTCCAGTCACTAGCCCGCAGGTCATCAGCGACCACATCCGCAGCATGCACCACCCGCGTCGCCGTGGCCGTGGTGTAGTGGTACAGGCCGAAACGATAGGTCACCCAGGCCAGCTCATGCCCGCCCTCCGCGTTGTTCCAGCTCGCTCTACGGATCGCATAGCCCGCCAGGGCATAGCGCCTGGCCACGGGGAATCTCATCGTCACCAGGGCCATCAGTCTTCTGTCAGGTCAGGGGTTTGATCGCGGAAGATTTCCGTTGTGAAGTTCTGGCTGGATCTCTCCAGCACCGTGGGATCTTCATCACCCGGCAGAGTGTGCAGCACGCCCCACCGCAGCTCAGACACACCAGCGAAGTTCGTCGCCTTGTCCCCTTCGTAGTTGCTCAGCACACCAGCGAGCGCGTCAGGGTCCAGATGCACCAGGATGCGGTATCGCGTTGACTCATAGGACCCCACTTTTTCAAAGTCCCCGTCACTCTGCACCAGGAGCTGCTCCGGATCATATTCCTTCAGCGCGTAGCTCAGCGCGGAGATCTCCAGATCCTGGAGCACGTTACCCTTCCTGAATCCTACGGAGAGCATCAGCCAGTCCCCCTTTTTGCCAAAGAGCACCGCCGTGGCACTGAAGTTTCCGCCAGGCAAACTCACCGCCCCGGTGAGCAGGTTCACATCCACTTCCACGAAGGCATCCGCGTTGTACTCGCTGGTCTCGATTCCCACCGCGAGGAAAAGCGGCGCGCTCGTGCCGTCGCCATTCGTGGCCGTCAGAGTCACCACATACACTCCCGCTTCCGTGGCCGCTCCACTGATCCGGCCCGTGGTGCCGTTGATCGCCAGCCCCGCCGGCAGGCCCACGGCCGCCCAGCTTGTCGGCGTGTTGGTCGCCGCTGGCTGATAGATAAAAAACTCCCCCCGGCGGTAGGCCAGGATGGAGGTGGTGGTATCGATGACGGGTGCAGCCATGATGTTATGGTTATTTCCTACTTACGCGGACTTGATCACCGCTTTCCCAGGCTCGCTTTCGTTGTCGGACTCCTCCACGCCCACCTTGCGATCCAGCCCCAGGATGGCCACGAACCCACGCGGATCACTTTCGTTGTTTTCCGTGTCGAAGCGCACCAAACGCCCCCGCAGCATGAAGTTTGCGCTGGTCGGGGCCGGCGCACTCCCCTCCTCAGATCCGTACAGGATGCGGGCGGCCGTGATCGTATCCACCGCTGACACCAGCGCCCGCGTGATCCGGCACCCCACCGTGTGCACAGAGGGCACTGGCGTGACCTCCAGCACCTGCTCCAGGAGTGGCACCGGGTTCCATACCACTTCCTTCAGGTTGCGCCCCGGCTGCGCCGTCACCGTGATGGTACCCGTCCCAGCACTGGTCAGGTCCAGCACCGCACCGCCCAGAGCCGCAGAGAGCTGGAGCGTGTTGGTGTCCGTATTCTTCACGTAGTACACCGTGCCCGCCGTCAGACCTCCCGGCACCGTGCCACTGCTGGCCACTTTCACGGGCGTTCCTTCCGCCAGTCCGTGAGCGGCCGCCGTCAGCGTGTTGGCTCCTGCATCCGCCGTCACCGTGATCGCCGCACCCGTGGGAGTCGCGTCCTCCGTGATCGCTGCCCACTCGATCCGCACGGCCCACCGGGCATTGGTGTTGCTCTTCAGCACCGCCAGCTCCAGGCCCAGCAGCACCTCCAGCTTCTTCTTCAGGCGGAGCTGCTTTTCGTTGACCGAGATCCGGAACAACTCCCTCGCATAGTCCGTGGGGTACCAGCTCGTTTCCGATCCGATCCGCTCCACGCGATACCACATGCGCCCGTCACAGGTCGCATGCTCACCAGGGCGCAGCTGCACCGACTTGCGCCCCATCCCGCCAGGGAGCAACACCGTGCCGGCGGACTCATTTTTGAAGACCTTGCCTTTCAGACTGTCAGAGATCGCCACCAGCGGCACCGTCAGGCTCTCCACCACGGCATCATGCACCGCCGCCAGCAGCCCCCCCACCCGTGGCAAGAGCGCTTGATTGAACCCCGCCAGGCCCGTGGCCGGCACCGGCAGATTCAGGGACCGCACCGGATACACCTCCCCGATTTTCGGCAGGTCCCATGAGGAGATTACCCCCTGCGCCGCCACTGGATCAGCCACCACCGCACCCGTGGGTATCAGGTCCTCCAGCGCTTGCAGCCTGGCCCCCAGATCATCCAGAATGGTCTGAAGCCCTACAATCTGCCCCACCGTGTGGGTATGCGCATTGAAGGCGCTCGCCTGACCCATGGCCATAACCGTCACCGCCAGCGCGCCCACCGTCGGCACCGGGTCCGCGTAGTCTCCCAGCACCGTCACCGTCAGGCTATTGGGATTCGTGACATCCACCTTGTAGTCCGCGCCACGCAGCACCGCGCCTGGCGAGGTGTTTTCTCTCACCATCACCACCACGCTCTCACTACCCAGATTGTGGTCCAGTACGAAGACCGTCGCCACCCCGTCCCCCAGCGTGGTGCCCCAGTGCAGGATGCCCACCGCCACCTGGTCCGGGGTGAAGGGGACATAGCTCCGTGGTTGCGGAGGCCTCAGCCAGTCGATACCCGCCGGCTGGGACAACTCATCCCACGTCGTCTCCCGCTGCACGGTGAGATCCATCCGGAAGGTGATCCGGTCCAGCAGCTCCTCATCATTCTCATCCTCCAGGAGCAGCTCGATCTCAAAGGGCAACGTTTCCTCCCCCGTCGCACTGCGGCGCAGGAAGGCATCCATTTCAGCCGTCCCCAGCGCCAGGCGGAATTTCAAATCTCCCGGCGGCGCGTCGAAAACCTCGACTTCCAGCAAGGGTTGATCCACGCCCACCATGCTGCCGGCGAACTCAATGTGGGCCGCGTTCGGCGTGGGATTCGTCACCACCCACTCACCATCCTCATCAGCCAGAGGCTCCAGCGCCTCCGCGATCTCATCCGGCCCGTCTTCCATCGACAGGTTCGCCGTCTTGCTGAAGCCGCGCTTGATGCAGTACACCCCGCGAAATGCCGGCGGCACCACCAGCTTCTGCACCTCGCCCCATTCCACCGTGCCATTCACCCCGCCATCCGTCAGCGCCGTGATTTCCGGAGCCCCCGGCACCACTTCGGCAAAGGTGGAGACTCCCGCCAGCGGAGCCCGCACCAGGCGCACCTCATGCACCCAGATCCCGCCCAGTTGCGTCTCCCGCACCCGCACGAAGGATACCGGCCAGAGTTGATTGCTATGCACCACCAGGGGCACAATGGCGTTGTGCGACGCCCAGCGGATCAGATAGGAACCATCCACCTGCTCCACCGTGCAGGCCCCATAGGTGGGCACCAGGGTAGTCAGCTGCGCAATAGCCGCCCGCACCTGCTCCGCCGTCGCATTCCATGGCAGCGCACCCGTCACATTCACGTTTACCACCGGAGCATCCTCCCCGATGTGCAGCCGCCAGGACCCCGACACCGGACGCTCATCCTGGCCACCCAGCGTCGCTTTCAGCTGCTGGCACACCCGCGTCACCTCCGCCGTCGCCCCGCCCACCCGCTGCGCCAGGCGCAGGGCCAGCACCAGCGTATCCCCCTGCACCAGCTTCGGGAACGTGAACGCCGCCCCACCCAGCGTTTCAGACAGTCTCTTGTTCGTCAGGTCGGCATAAAGGAGTGCTTGCATAGGACGGCTTCCCGCCCCCGGGTGTCAATTACTCACAACCCAAAAAACACCGGATCAAACCCCTCCGCTCGATACGGCCACTCCGGATCAAGCGGCTCCACCGCTTCCTTCTCCGTCGCCGCCCGCTCAGCCTCCAGCCGCGCCCCCTTGTCCAGCCCATGCCCATCAGACTCAGCCATACTCAGTTCAGTGAAATTACATTAGCGTTCCGTTAGTGTCCGTTAGTGGTTCCTTTTTCTCATACCGTCCAGAACCGCCCCGCCAAGCCCTCCCGGCCAAGGAACTGCGCCGCCGCAGAGTTCGCGTCATTCACCTGCGCCAGGATAAACTGGTTCAGCGCATCGCCCACCCCGCCGGCCAGACCGGTCTGCAGGACCAGATTTTCACTCTGCCCCGGCGGGCGGAGGTAGTTCGTGGCATGGGTCAAATTCCAGAACAGCCGATGCTTCACATAGGCACCCCAGGAGCCATCCGGCTCCTGCCCCGGCCCCATCCCTTCCGGTGAGACCAGGTACACCGTGGCAATCAGCCGCTCGTCAGTCGTATCATCCGTCCAATTGCCCGCCAGGCGGTCCTGGAGCGACGCCACCGCCGGCGGAGTCCACTGGGATTCCAGATCGATGTACGAGCGCACGCGGAAATCCAGCGCCCGCGTGGTAATCACATCGAACTGCGCAAAGCTCCCGTCCAGGCCCGCGCCCGTGGTCCATTGCGTGGCCGTGCCCACCCGGTCCTGCTTCAGCACCACGTCCAGCGCCCGCAGCAGGCGGCGCTTGCCGCTCTCCGGGTCCATACTGGTCTGCTCCGTGAGAATCCCTGCGGTGAACTGAATCGCCGGCGGCTCACCCACCCCCAGGTTGCGGAAGAAATCCGGCACCTCCTCATACGTCAGGCTAATACTCCCGTCCGGGTTCGAGGTCGCACTGGTGGCCGCGGCATCCGGACCAATCGCCCGCCAGCCCGCCAGGCGCACCAGCGGCTTTTCCGTCAGCCAGGCCTCCACCGTGGCATCCTGCTTTGCCGGCAGCGCCTTTCCCCGCTTCAGCCGCTCCCGCGTCTCCAGGCTCACATCACTCACCAGCGCCTCCACCGAGGCATCCAGCCCGCCCACGAACCCCGGCCACACCGTGGACACCCACGCCTTCCGCAGCGGGTCCCACTGCGGCCGCACATTCCAGGGATGCCTCCAGCCCGTGCCCTCCACTTCCGTCACGGATACCACCAGCGACCGCCGCAGCGCCGCAATCATCCCATTCCAGGCCTCCGCCGACTGTACCGGCAGGCTCATGGCTTCTTCACATCACTCACCGCCGGCAGCAGCCCACTGTCCTCCATCCGAGGCTCAGCCATCTCCAGCTCCTTCAGCCTGGCCTCCAGCGCCTCAATCCGTTTCCACGTCTGCCAGTCCTCCCGCATATCCTCCCAATAGAACGCTTCCCGCATCTCATTCTGATGCCTCAGCTCCCGCGTGTGCCCCTTCTCCCGGATCTTGAGCCGCCCCAACACAGACTCGTGGTACACCGCCGCAATCAGCAGCACGACCACAATTCCCACCAGCTCCAGCATGCCCAGCCGGAAACGCTCCAGATCATCGAAGTTGGATTTCATTAGCGTTCCATCAGCGTCAATTGCGCGTCTCCCGTCGCGCCCCGGACTCTCCCTCTACTCGGTTCCGTCAGCCAGGTCATACCCTTCATTCTTCTTTGCGCTCACCAGCCAGGCTGGAGCCAGCCACATGATCGCACCGATGGTGTCCTGATAGAAATCGTTCGTGACCTTCTTCAGCTGGCTTTTAGGCATCCAGCACTTGCCGCGATAGGGATTCCCATAGGAGTTGAAGCGAGTTGCAGGAAATTCAACCGCCTTTGCGCTCTCGCCCGTTTGCCCCTCCAGAAGGAGAAGCCCGGTGGACATCGCCCCTGCGTTCACCCACTCGCTAACTTTCGTGAATTTGTTCGTCGTGCTCACGTTGTCATTATGTCGGCATTGCCGACTTTTTGCAACAACTATTTTCGGCATTGCCGACAAATATTCATGTGCTATGTTGGACCATGCCCTTCAAAGACCAACTCACTCAGTACACCGCCTCTCAGATCATCACCGCTCTCGGATGCCCCAGGGCAACAGCCTATGACTGGCTCGACGGCCGCCGTGAGCCACCCGAATGGCAGCAGCCCCACTGGCTGACCATCCTGGCTAAACGAGTAAAGCCAGTAGAAAAGAAGAAGCCCGAAGCTCATTAGCGTTCCATCAGCGTCAATTAGCGGTTCCTCCTGAAGCTAGACACTCCAAAAGAAATGCCGCCCCGGCTGCCCCTTTGCCGGCACGGCCGCCGCATAGGCATGCTTCAGGTTGTGCATCGTGATCTGGTCCACCCGCCGCACGCTCTTGCCATCAGCGCTCCACGTCAGCACCGCCAGCGGTTGCCACCCCACCAGCTCCTCCGGAGACGCCAGCGTGGCCGCATGCGTGATCGTGGCCCAGTCCTCCACTGTCTCCGCAGCCTTCCCATCTGCACCCACGCGCACCGCCAGGTGCACCCAGCTCTTCAGATCCGCGTTCGGCTTGTCCTTGCTGATGCTCAAGCGCGGCACCGGCACCACCTTCTTGTCCGGCATCACCCCATCCAGGGGCACCCCTTTGATCGTGGGCACATGCGAATCATTCACAAACCCCATCTTCACCGTCACTTCACCCTGCATGGCCGATACCTTGAACCGTGGCGTGAACACCGCAGGCTCCTCATCCACGATCACGCAAGTGCCCTGCGGACTGCTCACGAATCGCACTCGCCCGCTCGTAGTGTACGGCCGCAGCAGATCCGGCAGCTCCCGCACCAGGCGGTCCACAAAGGGCTGCACCGGGTCACCCGGCTTCACCAGCAGGTCATTCAGGTTCATTCCCATAACTCATCACCTCCGTTTAATCAGCCCGTACAGGATGGCCAGATAGCCGTCCCGCGGCACCAGGTCATAATTCTCCCCCAGCGTCCAACCCTCCGGCCCCTGCTGGTCAAATTTGGGAAGCTGGGTCAGCCACACATAACCGTCCGGCGTCTGGATTCCGGAATTGCCCGGCAGCCGCTCCAGCACCGTCCCCGGCTTGTCCAGCAGATCTGGAGGGAAGGACTTGCGCACATAGGTACGGCTCACCTGGCCAATCAGGATCGGCCACGTCTTCGCGCCAAACATGGGATTCACTGCCTGCTTCGTTTTCGCAGCGCCAGAGAGCCCACCGCCGGACGCCTTCCCGCTCCCGGAAAGAAACTGCGGCCACACAACCCGGCCCTCCTCAATCGTGCCCTCATACCGCGCCAACAACTCATCCAGGAAGGGGTGCGTTTCGATGGGATCTTCCCGAAACTTCAGCTCTCCGCTCCAGCGCTCATTGTCGGGCGAGGTCTCCACCTCCACCCCCTTGTATGTGATCAGCACCACGTGCCGACCTTTCCCCCCCTCCAGCTGGTGGGAGGTGCGGGAATCTTCTGGCATCCCCAGCATGGTCCGATCCCCTACCGTCAGAGTCTCCTCCAGGGTGTCCACGATCCACTTTTTCACAAGGCTGATCCCGCCCGTCCGGTCCCGGCTGGTAGTGAGCCCACGTTGTTCAAGTACAGCCATGATCTGTTATTTCCTATCTATTCAGGTCTGATGTCTGGTGTCTGGCAGTCTGGAGTCTCACGCAAAGCGCGGCGTCATATCCACCGGCTTCGATTGGGTGACATTCGGCCGCTGCACCGGCTTGCTGGTGTTCTGCTCGATCTTCTGGAGCAGCGCCGTCTGCCGCTTCGCTTCCTCCACCATCAGCTCCCCAGGGGACCGCCCCATCAGGAGATTCACCGCACTGGCAAACATCCCCGGCGTGGCGATGGCGTTCTCTTTCACTTTCGGGATCTCCGGAGCAGCCGCCTGCACACTCTTGGCCACCTCCGCAGCTTTAGCCGCATCTGCCGCCAGGCGCTTCTGGATGCCATCCAGCACCTGCTGCATCCGCCCCCGCTCCTCTTTGGTGTCGAAGACCTCACTGGCCTTCCCAAAGGCCTCTTTGAACGCCCCCGGCATGGCTTTTAGGAAATTATCAAACTGCTTCATCCCTTCCTTGATCACCGGGTCCAGCTGCTGCCCGGCGGAGGACATCGCCCCGCCGGCCGCTATCCGCATACCCTGCGCCGTGGCCCGTAGCTGCTCTGGCAGATTCCCCACTGTCAGCCCCAGCCCGGGAATACTGCGCACCCCCGCCGCCATGCTCGCCACCGCCTCAATCAGCATCGCAGAGAACTGCGCACCGATCCCCAGCAGCACATTCCCCAGACCCGCCCAAAATTCAGGCTTGCCAATCTCGCCAAAGATCGTCACGAAGACCATCGCAGCTGCACCCACCCCCGCCCCAAAGACCGCCAGGGAGCCTTGCAGCCCCGCATAGAGCACATTCACAGACTCCATGAAGGCCAGCTTCAGGCCATCCCCCATCACCGACAGCGCCCCACCCGTGCCCAGCTCCTTCACCGCCGTGATCGCCATCTTGAGACTGTCCCCGATGGCCGACCCCAGTTTCCCGGCCGCTTCCCGCACGTCACCCATCCGGGCCACCACCGCGCTCAGCATGGGGCGGATCTGGTCATTGATCGGTTTACCCAGGGCCAGCTGCACGCTCTCAATCTCGCCCAACATCGTGCTCCACAGGCCACCCGTGGTCTTACCCAGCTTCAGCGCCAGGCCCTCGAACTTGCCCCCGTTGCTGGTCAGGTCCACAAACGCCTGCTCCAGCATGGCAAAGGTCACCTTGCCCTCACTGGCCAGCTTCTTCACCGCCGCCGGCGTCACCCCCAGCTGCTTCGCAAATTCCTGGATCACCGGAATACCCCGGCCAGTGAGCTGGTTGATGTCCTCCGCAAAGAGCTGCCCCTGCACGCGAGCCTTCCCGTAGATCTCCGCAATTTCCCCGAACTGCTGGGACTTCCCACCGATCCCCGCCGTGATATCCCCGATCCGGTCCAGCGTGTTCCCCACCTTGTCCGCTTCCTCGCCAAAGGCCAGCAGACTCCGGCCCGCTTTCGTGTAGTCCGTGGCCGTATACGGGGAGATGTCCGAGCGCTTGCGGAGATCCGCAATCATCTTGGTTGCTTCCTCCACCCCGCCCAGCATCACCTCCATGCTCACCTGGAGCTGCTCCGCATCCACGGCCGCCACCACCGAATCCTTGATGATCTCCCCCACCTTCAGCGCCGCGAAGCTTGCCCCAATCGCCGCCACCAAGGCCGCCACCACCGCCAGGATGCTGGGACCGGAGCTGCCAATGCTATCACGCATGCTCTTGCCCACATCCGGCATTTTGGGCGCAGCCGCCGTCTGCGACACCGCCCCCAGGTCCCTGTAGGCCTTCACCAGGCCAAAGATGGCCAGGCCCGCCGCGCTGGATACCTTGATGATCTTCAGCAGCCGCTCTGCCAGGTTCCGTTGCGGAGGCGCGGCCGCGTTTGCCGCTGCTCCCGTCTGCTGCACCGCAGCCGCCACCTGCTGCACGGGCGCAGCCTGGCCACGGAAGCGCCGCCACACTTCCGCGATGGCCTTCACCCCGTTCACGATCCCGGCCGCGTTATTTCCAAACTGTCCCAGCCGGGCAAAGAGGATGCCCGTCTTTTGGGCAAAGCTCAACTGTGCCCCGCCAGCCGCACCCGCCGCCCCTGCCAACCTCCCATACCCAGCAGCAGCCGCACCCGCCCTGGCTCCCGCCTGGCCCACCGCCGCCCCCGCCGTCGCCGCAGAGGCCTGCACCCGGCCCATGCTCTGGGTGATGTTGTTGCTCGCCGCCTGCGCTGCCGGAGCCGAACCGCGCCACAGATTCGTATTCACGCGGTTGCCCGCCTCCTCTGCCTGCGCTGCCATCCGCTGCATGATGATCACGACCCGTTCAGCCAGTCGCTCGAACTGGTCCATGTTCATCGTCAGCGCGGATTCCATCATAAGATCACCTCAAAAGTTATTTCAGCTCACCTTCAACCCGGCCGCCTTCCCGGCCCGCAGCATGATGCCCATCAGCGCCCGCTCCATGCGGCGGAGCCGTTTCTCCATCAGCTTGTCCACCCTCACCTCCAACCCCTCCACCGCCGTGGCATAGGGGGTGGTATTCCATACCCGAATCGTCACCGTGCCGCGCCCATCCACCGCCACCTCCACCTCCCAGGCACGAGCCAGCGCCCCCACCCGCGCCTCGCGGGTGGAGATGTACTGCTGAATCTCCGGCCAGGGCACCTCATGCCGGGGGTTCAGCCGTGCCGGCACCCGGCCTTTTACGCGATGCTCCCTCATCAGGGACTCCAGACTGCCAGCCTGCTCGCCGTTCGCACGCGGCACCGCTACCCTGTACACATCACTGCGCACCCGGGCACGCCCCCGCGCAATCCCCGCCGAGAGCTTCACGCTCCCATTCGCCGGAGGCGTGACATCTTGCACCGCCTTCAGGATGCGCGGAGCCTCCCGTTGAGCCAGGGTTCCAGCCTCCCGACGCAATTCGGCCGCCATCTTGCGGATGGCGGCCACGTCCTTGCTTACGTTCATGCGGAAGGCCATGCTTCACTCGTCCGTGTCATCCAGATCCGGAGGCAGCTCCAGCCGCACCCGCTCTCGCAGGCGCTCCGCCACCTTCCTCACTGGTTGCCCGGTCGGCACCGTCCAGGCCATGTTGGCCCGCAGGGCACAGTGGTAGTACTGGAGCACTCTCGGCAGCGGGATGTACCAGGTGATGGATTCCTCCGCCTCCGCATCGATTCGTCCTCCTGCCAGGGTCCACACCATCCACGCCGTGGCCCCTGGCTCTATTAGTTTTTTGGCGCGCCTTTCTCCCCAGTGCCCGGCTTAGGCTTCACCTGCACCGCAGCCGCTTCCGCCAGTTTGGCGATCCGCTCCACCTCAGCCAGCAAGAGGGGAAGCTCCTCCATGCTCAATCCAAAGGAGAAATCCTCCACCTCCTGCTCCCATCGCCCCTCGCGCACCGCCGCCTTCACTTCAGGGAGAGGCGCGCTCTGGAGCCAGGCAAACGCCGTCAGCTGAAATTCCATCGACCAGGCCTCCACAGGCTTCGGTAGAATCTTCCTGCCCACCGATCCAGGCAACAACCCCGGCTCAACCTCCACATTGTTCGGCACCTCTCCTTCCGGGGCATCATCCAGAGCCCCAGTAAATGCCGTCAGCTTCATCTGCCGGCAGAAGCTCAGCGTGCCCAGGGAAAAGGGGCGCAGAGTCAAGCCCCCCACGTTCATTCCGCCTTCAGCAAAGGCCTTTTCAAGCGCGGTCTCACGTGCCGCCCCCGTCGTAGTGTCCATGTTGTTGTTTCCTTTTTGTGTTGCCAGGCAGGGCACCGATTACTGGCGCGCCTGTTCAAATTCTCTCAGCATCTCCGCCCGCTCCTCATCCGTGGCATCCTGAGGAATCAGCACGATAGAGGTATGCTCCCCATCACTCTCCGTGATCTTCTCCAGCGGCTTGCGCTCCTTCACGCGCTTCACGAGGCCCGCCCGCGTGCCCCACAGTGCCCGCATGTACGAGATGGGATGATCCGGATTCGCCCGGCACCATTCCACATCGTCAAAGCGTTTCACCAGCTCCGCCAGGGTGATGGTCTCCGCCGGAAAATTGGGGCGGAAGGTCGCGGTGGAATCCGCATCGAAAGTCCATACATGCTCACGATGCAGCACGCCGTCCCTATCCTCCACCGTGTCCAGCAGACACTTGTCACTGGAGAAAGCAATGCCGCTCGCCAGGGCCACCGATACCTGCCCCAGCGTAGGGCTCTGGATCGGACTCCCCGTGCCCTTGATGAATGTGATTCCTTGTCCCTTTTCCATGTCACCTTGCCAGGTTCATCAGGCCGCCGCCGGCCAGTTCTTGGCCGACACCGCCCACTCGTTGCGCGTATCGTGATGCTCCGTCTCATCCGTGTTGAGCACGATGGTCTTGCCACCCGTTACACCCACCACGGCCAGCTCTTCCTCACCAGCCAGCAGACCGTCAGGGAGATCCCCCTTGCCTTCCAGGCTGATATCAAATTTCGGGTCCCGCGCATCCCCCTCCTCGATTTCATCGTCAATGTTCAGCAGCGGCTCATCCTCCGTCAGAGACTTCTCAATCTCCACCTTCAGGCAGAGCGTGTACTCCACCTCAGTGATGGCCAGCGGATTCAAGGCAGCAGGCATATTAAAAAAACGATGTGTAGTTTCCTAACTCTTAACTCCTAACGTCTAACCCCTAACTCAATCAGGGCTCTTCAGGCTCCGTATAGACCCCGTTCTGTAAGATCCTGCCCGTGTACTCAAACATAGCCCTTTTACCCAGTTCCTTCGTCTTCTTCGCCTTGATCACCTTCACGGTTCCCACCGTGATCGTCCCGGCCGTCACCGTGGCAAAGGCCGCTTCACCCACGCCCTTCACCGTGACCTCACCCTTGATGTGTCCTCTCTGATCCGCATAGACCGTCACGCCCAGGTTGTTCTTTTCCTCCACCACCTCCACAGGCATGGACTTTTTGCTTTCGTGCGCGAACCCCCCAATAGGGGCCGCGATCAGCACGGGATCATCTGTGACTCCAATGTGGGACGACATACCCGCCCGCAGGTGTCAAACCCCCAGCTCAAGCTCCGGCGCGTTGCACATGGTCTTCGCCCGGTCAAACGGTGCACCACAGAGATCCACGTGCTGCTCAGGCGTGCCGATCTTCTCCACCTTGATCACCTTCACCCCCAGCTTCAGCGCCGTACCTTGCAACCTGGCCATGTCCTGATCCAGCAGGTGGGCAATCACAGGATACCGGCGAAACAACGGGTGCCCCATGTTCAACGTGTGCAAATGCAACGCCTGGCCGCCCGCCACCGAGTACGCCACCGCCGCCCGCAGCTCCATCATCTCAAAGCGTTTCATATCATTGTTGGAGTACCGCCTTTAGGCGGAATCAGTTTCAGGTCTTCTGTCTTTCGTCTTCCCGTCTTCTGTCTGGAGCGCAGCGACTACGCCATCTCCAGCGCGAACGTGTACCGCAGCGTCGTCTTGAACATCCCACTCCCATGAGCATCCACGGGCTCGATGAAATACCACCCCTGCACATTCGCCCCGGCCGCCGTCACCATCGCCGCAGAGATCTCATCCACGTTCTCATCCACCACCACGCCCCGTATGGCACCCAGTAGCTCCCGGTGGTTTGTCTCCGTCACCCCCGCGACCACCGGAGTACACGCGGAGATCTCCACCTCCGCATCATACAGCCCACCCGTGCTCTCCGGCCCGGCGATGCGCGGCACCCTGGCGCACTTCACCTGCACCCAGGCCACCGTATCCGGCACCGGGACAACCGTGGCCGCCTCCAGGACCATCGTCCCGGCCAGCGCCGTATCCAGGAACACCTTCAGCCCCTTCTCAACTTCCGAGGTCGTCGCCATAGCAGATTAAAGCTGGATATCCATAAAAGGAGCCACCGCCGCAGACAGCAGCTCATACGGCACCGGCTCCAGCGCTTCCGGCAGCCCCAGGAGCATTCGGAATGCCTCCGCTTCCTTCTGCGCCCCCACCAGCGCCCGGTGCGGTTTCGGCTCCGGCTCCATCCCCAGCAGCTCATAGATCTCATCCGTGTAGTAGCCTTTCGCCGGCACCCTCCGACCACAGGCCAGCGCATACGCGACGGCCAGAGTATGCAGATCCAGGGTGCGATGCACAAACGGCAGCTCCAACCCGTGCCGCTTCGCCCCCTCCTGGAGGAACCACAGATCATGCCGCGGATTCTGTCCGCAGAGGATCACCGGACCCGCGCCCACCCATTCCACAAACTGCTCCAGCGCCTCCACTTCCGCCGCCACGGTAGGGTCCAGATGCCAGTCACAGCCATTCACCTCCATGGCCCGCGCCTCAATCACCGCATCAGCATGTGGCCGACACTTCATCACAAACTCACCCGCCCCCAACATCCACACCGCCCCGATCTCCACGATCCCACAGGCCCGGCCATCCAGCCCCGTGGTCTCCAGATCCGTCACCAGCAAACGCGGCTCATCGCTCATGCACCCCACCGGGTGTCAACGGTCCCCGGCCCGCTATAATCCTCGCCACCTCCGCCCTAAGCTCTTGCGATGTGGGCACCCGGCCCAACCGCGACACTAGGCGGTTATAAATTGTATCTGGATGGTGATTAATCACCGTAAATTGGATCTTCATATCCGGGATCAGTTATTAGCGTTCCGTTAGTGTCCGTTAGCGGTTCCCTTTTCCTCAATCCCCAAACCGCCCACACACCAGCTCCCACGCCACATTCACCGTGCGCAGCCCCGCAGTCCGGATCAGACGATACACCGTCCCATCCACCGTCACCAGGGACCGCACCGCCGGCGGATTGAGCAGCAGACTTTTCCGGATCGCCACATAGAGGATATTCTGCCACACCCAGTTCCCATCCTCATTCTGCACCTGCTGACGCGCCCCCTGCGTCACCGTGCACACGTAGGGGTTGCCACCAATCCACGCCGTCCCCGGGTATGTTTCCTCCCGTGCATCCTGGTGCCGATTCCGCGCCGCCGCCACCGCTTGAGCAATACCTTTGAGACTCATGCCCGGGCGCACCTGTCAAAGTCCAAAAACAAAAGACCCGTGAGCATGCCCTACACACTCACGGGTCCTTCCTTTTCATCACCGAACTTCTCAAGACAACATTCACACAATCACTTTCACTAACTCCCCTCCGCCCCTGTCAAACAAGACGCGCCGCCATGATCACTCATGACGGCGCGCTTTGGCTTTGCCTGGCAAGGGCAGCAACCCAGTCGGAACGTACTGGGAAATTAATCACCCCGTCTTAGGAGGCTCAGACGGAGCCGTTGAAGTAGGCGCAGGAGCAGGACCAAGCGAGGTGGGAGGAACAACAGGCGGCACCGGAGCACTCGCACCCGATTCACCCCCAGCACCCGGCGCAGATTGCACCAAGCGCTCAGCCAGGGCAGTCTCCAGGCGCACCTTCAGCTCTTCAGCAAGCTTCACGGCTGCATCACGCTCCGAGATCACGGCATCACGCTCAACCTCCGCCATCTCCAGCAGCTCACGAGCCTCCGCCAGTTCAGCCTGCGCCACCTTCAACTTCGCCGCAGGCCCGGCCGCTTTCTTCAGCTCCGGAGGAAGCTTCGCCGGCACCCCAGCCTTCATCTTGTGCACCTTCTGGCCCCCGCCACTGTCCCAGAGTGCGAAGTGAGGCAGCCCCGGCAGGATCTCCCCGCCACCCAGGCCAATGACGCTCTTATGGAGCCTCACCGCCTGATCATAGGGCATGGGACCCGCCAGGTCCACCCCCTCACGTCTGGATTCATTCAGGCACAGCAGCAGGGCCAGTTTCATAGGCAGTTGATCAATTCGCGTTCTTTCCTAACACCTAACTCTTAACTCCTAACCCACTCCCGCTTACGCCAGCGGACTGCGAATGATTTTGAGCTGCGCAGCATCGCCCACCTCGAAGGAATAATGCACCTCCATCGCCTGGACTTCCTCGTCCGTGTCATCGTAGGCAATCCTGCGGTACTGGATCGTCAGGCCGTTCTCATCACTCAGCTCCTGATAGTCCACCAGCTTCTTACGCACGCCATCAGTGGGCGGCACGGGGGAAAAGCCCACCAGGATCGCAGAGGGGAGCACCGCGATACCGCGCACGTCTTCATACTTGCGCACCGTGCCGGCGGAAGCATCCACCGTGACGTTGATCGCCGCACCGCCCGGAGTCGCCGCCACCTTGAAGGCGTTCGTCGTCGCATCGCGGACGAAGTAGGCCACCGTTGCAGCCGTCAGGCCTGTACCTCCCGTCAGAGTCGGAAAGATGACCCGGTCCCCATCAGCGAACCCATGCAGCGCCGCCGTCACGATGTCATCATCCGCCTCAATCGTGCAGGCGATGGCCGTCGTGTTGTTTGGCACCAGGCCCGCGGATACATGGGTATCGAACCCCAAGACGTCACCCACCCGCCCCGACCGGAACGAGGCTCCACCGTCGCCCCGCTTGCTGGCGTCAATGATCTGCCCCTGCTTCAGCAGGTTGGCACCGTAGCTGGTTCCAAGAATGAGGCTCCTCCCCATCTCCGGCCAATGATCATCAGCGCAGAGCTGCATCATGTCCGCCACTTCGCTTTCATCGAAGTTACCCGCCGTTACAGGCGTGATGGTCGTCCCGGGATAGTTCGCAGCACCCACCACGCCGAAGATGTGGGCCAGCACATCATAGGCCAGCGCCTCCCCCTTCAGACGACCGTGCATCTCAGGATTGAAGGCAGGCTGACGCGCACGCTCAGCCCCCGTGAAGCTTAGCGCCTGCACCTTGTTGTACCAGGTCGTCATCTCACGGGAATCGGTGACGGTATTGGTCACCAACGCCTTGTAGGAACCATTCGCGGCACGGCTCTGGCTGGTCCCGGTCGCCGTGAGCGGATAGAACGGGATCGCCATCTTGTCATTGCCCTTCAGGTGCACATTGCGAAACACCGTGGAGAAGGACAGAAGCGGCAGAAGCGTACGCTTGAGCGCACGCATGGAGCTGTCTAGCACCTCAGAGAGTTGCAGGGCGGAATCAATCGTATTGGACATATGCGGGGACGTTCAAGTTTGGCTTCTGCCAGTTGGGAAGTTCTAGGTGTCAATCACCCTCAGTTGCCGCCGTGCACCTTGCGGTACTCCACCAGCAGCTTCTGGCGCTCCTGCGCAGTCGGGAGTTTCTCCATTGCCTTCTCCAGATCCTCACGGTTCGAGGGCACATCCCCACTCTTCGCCAGGTCATCACCCGACTGCGCCGCCGGCAGTTGAGCGGCAGGGAAACCCAGGGCACGCATCTGCTCCTTCGTCTTCTGGTCCACCGTCTTCGCCTCACCCTTCAGCTTCGTGGCCTCCGCTTCAATCTTGCCCAGGGCGGCCTCCGCTTCCTTCGCATCCGCCTCCAGCGCTACAATCCTGGCATTCGCCTGATCCAGCTGGCCCTGGAGCGTGGTAGCCAGCGCTTCCTTTGCCGCCACCTGGCCCTCCAGATCGGCAATCTTGGCATTCAGATCCGCCACCGCCTGATCCCCTTTCGTGACCATCGCCGCCGCCGCCGTGAACCGCTGGCCAATCGTCATCTTCTTCTCCGGCTCCTTCGCCTGGCCACCACCGGCACCACCTTCGCCACCCTGCCCCGGATCTTCCGCCTGCTCCAACAGCACCGGACGAATCCACAGCCCCAAGGACGCCGCAGCGATCCCCGCGCCCACATCATGAGCAGCCAGACCGGGACCAAACCCAAGGAACTCAGGCCCCGGCACCAACCCCGCAGCCATCGCCAAGGGAACCAACATCAGCGCCAGAATCACCAGCGCCACCACACGAATCAAAGCAGAGGATCTCATACCCCCGCCGCCACCTGTCAAAACCACCAACTCCCACCGCTCCGCACCCAGTGCGTCAGTAGGCAGTGGTCAGTGCGTCAGATTGTTTCCTGCACCGTCTCGCCAGTTCCACCAACCACGCCGCAAACGCCGGCGGAGTCGCCTCCCTCTCCCATCCTGGCACCCGAGGTCTCCAGCCACTCTGACCCTTCCGGAGACTCTGCGTGATCACATGCGTAGGCACACCCTCACGCTTTGGCACCGGAGGATAACCGTTGATCGGACAGCCCACTATGTACAGCCTGGTCATCTTCTCACATCGATGCCCCCACCAAAACTGCGCCACCTCCATGCTCCACCCCCCCCATTCATCCATTTCCCAGGTGAATGGTGCTGGTAGATTCAGGTGAGGCCAGAGGCGAGACGCCTTTGGGTGCTCCAGAACACCTCCCCATTTTCGGATCTGTTCCACGGACCACACTGCGAGCTGCTTTTCATCCAGTCTCGCCCGCGTTGCAAGTTTCGCCAGCTGACCCCACAGGCGGCACGGAGGATGCGCCACTATCGGACAGCCACCCTTCCACTTTCGCGCATCCCGATCAATATCCCATGCATCCACACCATGCATGGTTTTATAGATGCTATCCGCACGGCAAAATAGCGCCGCCACGTCAGAGGCCATATCAGTGTTCCGTTAGCGCCAATAAGTGGTTTCCTAGAGCAACTCAATAAACTCCTCCCAGCTCCCCACGAGCCCATCCGCCAGCTTCAGCTTCACCGCTTCCTCGCCGCTAAAGGTCTGCCCCTGCATGGTGCTATCCGCCACCTTTGGCCGCGCCGCAGACACCCCATCTTTGAACCACCCGTTAATCTCCTCCACCTTCCCCTGGAGCAGCTTCCGGTCCGCCTCCGTCAGCGGTTTCCCCGGCAATCCCATCCCCTTGTGGGTGCCCGCTCCAAAGTACTCCAAACGAAGCCCCTCCATGGCCATCTTCATGGATGGATCTAGCCAGGCCAGGTACGTGCCAATGCTCCCCACGGTGCTGGACGGCGTCACATAGATTTCATCCGCCTGGCTCCCGATCCAATAGGCAGCGCTGGCAATCCGCTCATCGCTGAAGGTGTACACTGTCTTTCCACGAACCTGCGTCGCCTCCCGCACGGCCGCCGCGATTTCACGGATGCCCGTCACCTGCCCGCCCGGGCTCGCCACGTCCAGGACAATAGTCTTGATCTCCTTCGCCTTCATGGCCTGCTGAATGGCCGTCATCGCCCCGTTGATGTCAGACAATCCCTGGCAGGCCTCTTCCATGAACCCTGCATTCTTCGCAAGAATGCCGTAGATCGGCACCACCGCCACATCCTCCCGGCCCTCCAGCGTGTAGTAAAATCGCTCATCCGTCACCACCGGCGTCCAGCCCTGGTAGGAAATTTTCGGCGCGGCCTTCGTTGCCCGCCTCCCCGTAAAGGCACTCTTGTGCGACTTGCCCCCAGGCGCGGCCGCAGCTTCCACCCCCTGCATATCCTTCCCATTCACGATCCGGGGCCACAGCACCGCATGCACCGAGTGGAAAACCGAGACCTCCACACACAGGGGTTCAAAGTAAACAGCCTGAAACAAAAGTGGATAGTTCATGAAAATATGTTGGAGTGCCGTCCCGCATGCGGGACGGAATCAGTCTTCAGTTGTCTTCATCTTCGTCTCTTCTGGCTCCTCACTCTCCACCGGCAGCACACTCGCCCCCGGTATCGCCGGCAGATCCGCCAGCACCAGCCCACGCTTTTCCATCCCCTCTTTGCGATAG